>NZ_NRSJ01000031.1 GCF_016584085.1 Halochromatium glycolicum
ATATTCCAGACGACTTTCTATCTTGATCAGATAGCTGAGCGCATGATTGTCCAAATTACAAAAGTGCTGCAAACGGGTGAAATGTCCAAAGAACGGTGGTATCCGACGACAATCAAGCACTTGCTGGACTAAAAAAATCAGTTTTCGGGAGGTCTGCAGTTTGACCTCTGCGTCTGTTCACATACGGCAGCAAGACTTGAATAGCTCAATCGAGCAATCCCCGAGCCTCGGGGCTCGCTAGACTGGCCGCCGCGCCTAGAGTCGTGCCAGAAAACGCAACGAGGCCGCTCTAAGCGGCCCCGTTGCGATCGGCGGTTTCTTGGCGGCCAGCGCGCCGCGCGCCGCTATAGCTCGCTATTGTAAGCGTTCCTGCGGCAACCAGCGGCTGATCCGGCTGCGCTCGGCCGACTCGTCGATACTGAAGAAGCGGTTCAGCACGAGTAGGGCCTCATCGAGATCGGCGCAACCGTAGTCGTCGACGACGACGTGGTTGCTGCAATCCTCGATGTGATAGTTGTGCGCGACATCATCCGCGTCGAAGCGCAGCCGATAGCCCGAGCCGGTCCAGGAATCCCACTTGTAGCGGATTACCTGTTCTTGTTCGTCAAACATCTCTCTAACCTGTTGAATCTGTAAAAACGCATTGGGGAAGTCGCTTCCGTCGAGCCATACCGGCGCCGGATTCGGGATTTCCCGAACGTCAAAACCGCCCATGTCGCAAAAGTGCGTCTGTCGGTCTCTTAACCCTTAGTCTAGGAGCGCGATCGACACTTGACAAGAGCGCTATCGGCTCCTTCTTCAGCCAAAAACGCGACCGAGTCAACAGTTTAGGCTGTTTGCCCGCCCAGCCGAGACAAGTTGTACAGATTGCAACAAAATTGCATCAACACAACAGCTGCAGGCAAAATACAACCTCGTCTGGGATCGGCCTCGCATACCACCTCTAAGCGTTTGACCTCGCTAGCGGAATCACGAGCGTTGAGCATTGGCGAGGAGGCCAGGAGCCGGCAGACTCGAGATTCAGCGCGGCCAAGTGGCGCCCTGTTGCTTGCGGCCGAGTGCAGATGCAGGCGAAGAGCAGCTGTAGGCGACAGCATAGGGGCTGTGAGGCCGCTGTAGCGGGCAATTTGACCCGCCTCAGCCCGGTCAAGCCTTGAGCAGCCGTTCAGCCGCCGCTGATATGACGCAGCGGGTCTTCGGGATCGACCCACTCCATGAACGGGATGCGGCGGTCGTTGTGAGTCACCCGGTAGATCAACCCGAGCCAGTTGCCGACCACGCCTTCGGCGGTATCGCGCCAGGTGTTGTCGAGACCGGCGGCGATGCGCTCCTCCGGAAACAGCGGCGGCTCACGACCGCGGTCGAGCGCGCGCTCGAGCATGTGCCGATACTCCTCCAGCACGGCCGAAGCCTTGCGTGAGAAGACATTCTCCGGGAACGGCGGATAGCCGTCGCGCATGCCGTTCGCGAAGAGCTGCACCTCGCGCTTGTACTCCTTCAGCAACGAGATGGTGTCGTACTCGGGATGCCCCTGGAACATCACGATGCGCAGACCGTCTGGGCTGGTCGCCAGATGGACCCCGGCCTCCTCGCTCTCGACCAGCACCCGGGCGTCCACGGCCTCGAATTGCTCGCGCGAGACGTCGTTGAAGCGCGAGTGCGGGACGTCGAACATGGTATTGGTGCTGCTGTTGAGCGGGTGCGATTGGTCAACCACCCGATGCGTATAGACCCCCCAGCGCTTGGACGGGAGCGGCTGGCGGCGTTGCCCGTACCGGAACTGCATCACCGCGTGGGTCGCCAGACAGGAGCAGAGCGTCGAGGTCACAGACTCGAAGGCCCAATCGACCACCTCGATCAACGGCGCCCAAAACGGCTGATCCGCCAGGCCCGGTCCCGAGACATTGGCTCCTGTGATGATCAGCGCATCCAGCCCTTGATCCCGCACGGTCTCGAAGGGCTCGTAATAGCGATCGATATGCGCCTGCGCCTTCTCGCCGCGGGGTAGGCCCGGCAATGAGAACGGATGCACATAGAACTGGGCGATTTGGTTGCTCTGTCCGACGAGCCGGAAGAACTGACGCTCGGTCGCGGCCAACGCTGCATCCGGCATCATGTTCAGCAGCCCGATGTGGAGCTCGCGGATATCCTGGTGGATCGCCCGATCCGACTCGAGGATGTTCTGACCCTCGGCGCGGAGCCGGTCGAAGGTCGGCAGGTCATTGTGCGCGACGATTGGCATCGGATCACCCTCGCTGGCCGTCTCGCCCCTGCGCGGCGTCGGCCTCGTCGTTGGATGACGGCGACGGCGTGCGGGCGATCGCCGTCTCGATCAGTGCCAGGAAGTCCTGCTCATCGCGCACCGCAGCGACCTCGGTCGACTCCACCGTGTAGCCGAGCGGTCGAGCGATCGCCTCGTAGCGCGGCACCCGAGAATGGAACAGGCGCGGGAAGACCCAGCGGGTGAAGTCGTTCGGATCGATGTCGGCGACGTACTCGAGTTGTTGTTCGGCGAGATAATCCTTGACCGCGGCCTTGATGAAGGCCGGCCGAAAATAGAGCGGCTTCGGATCGGCCTGGGCGCGGCGGATCAGCTTGATCTCGTCCGGCTGCGGCACGCGGATGTAGAGGATCAGGGTGTGCTGCGCCAGCAGGTCGATGACCGACGGCTCCTCGAGCTCGCACAGGCTGCCGCCGACATCGTTGACGAAGTGACTGTAGCCGTAGATCTCGCGTGCCTTGCGGATGAACTCGGGCACATCCTGCATGGCCCGGATCTCGGCATCGCGATAGAGCGCCTGGCGCCGATTGAACTCGGGCAGCGACAGGCCGCCCTTATCGGCGTCGCCGAGCTGGCCGACGAAGCTCAGCACTGGGCCGAGATCATCGACCTGGATCTTGTTCTGGAACGCGACCCAGTCCCGCCGCAGTAGATCGCGCAGGAAGGGCACCTGCATCGCCTGGGACTTGATCAGGTCCAGGATCGGCTCATCCAGATAGCGGGTGCCGATGCGGTAGTCACCGGAGTAATGGAACCAATCGCTGCGCCGCAGCAGTCTGGACAGGTAGGTCTTTCCGACCCCAGACATCCCAAGCAGGGTCACGCGCCGGTGTGGCCACTGGCGGAATTCCTCGATTGTCAGCCTCAATGGTTTCCCCTCGACACGGCCGTGCGCGAATTGTACAAATGATACGCGACGCGCGGCTCGACTCACCAGTTTGCAGCAGACCAGCCTGCGCCGCTGACCGTTTCTGCTCCGTGCCACCGACCAACCTGCTTGCGTGACCCAGCAACCTGAGCGCCAATCGCAGCGCCGATGCGCTCGATGGACAAGCCCATCGGATTGGTTTCAGATGCCTGATCAAAACGGCTGCTTATCTCGCGCGCATCTGATTAACGTGTCCGCATGGGCCATTCCGTCAGGGCCTCTTGGCGCCGTGGCCCGATCAACACGCCATCCGCTCGCGGTCAGCGCGATCCCCTTCGTCACCCACCGAGTCCGGACCCCTTGACCGAACGACCTGCCGCCGCTGACGCCCCGCCCCGACTCGGCCTTGGCCGCGTCTCGCCTGACGTTATCCAGCTAGGTCTGATTGGAAACTGGCGGTTGGACCAGCGCATACCGACCCTGACTGAAGCAGCGGCCCTGATCGAACGGGCCCGCGCCGACGCGAGTATTGCACCAAAGGCGGTCGGCTTCGACACCAGCGACTTAGCCGACTGGGACTCGGCGTTGGTCACCTTCATCGCCGGCATCGAACGCCTATGCCGAGAGCGCGATCTCGGCTGCAACGGCGACGCACTCCCGGCAGGTCTGCACCGGCTGCTCGAGATGGCACGAACGGCCCCGTCCGCTGACCAGGACGGCCCACCCGACCGCGGACCGAGCTTCTTGACCCACCTCGGCCTCGATCTGGCCGATCTGGTCCAGGGCACCGGTGAGATCATGACCTTCTTCGGCGAGGGGGCCATTGCCGTCCGCCATCTGGTGATCGGCAAGGCGCGCTACCGGCACTCGGAGCTATGGCTGCTGATCCAAGAGGCCGGTGCCGATGCGCTGCCCATCGTCAGCCTGGTGAGTTTCCTCGTCGGCATGATCCTGGGCTACATTGGCGACCAGCAGCTCGCCCAGTTCGGCGCCAGCATCTATGTCGCCGACCTGGTCGGACTGGCCACGGTGATCCAGATGGGCGCCCTGATCACCGGCATCGTACTCGCCGGCCGGACCGGGGCCGCCTTCGCCGCGCATATCGGCACCATGCAGGTGAACGAGGAGGTCGATGCGCTGCGCACCTTCGGCATCCAGCCAATGGAGTTCCTGGTGCTGCCGCGGATGCTCGCGCTCATCCTCATGACACCGCTGCTGACCCTCTATGCGGACCTGCTCGGCATCCTCGGCGGCGCCTTCGTCGGCACCACGGTGGGCGGCGTGACCCTGACAGCCTATCTGGTCCAGACACAAGCAGCGATCGGTTGGAACCACATCATCCAGGGCCTGATCAGCGCCACGGTCTATGGCGCCATCGTCGCCGCCTCGGGCTGTCTGCGCGGGATGCAATGCGGCCGCAGCGCGGCCGCCGTCGGTCAGGCGACGACCTCGGCGGTGGTGACCGCAATCGTCTTCATCGTGATCGCCGCGGCGGTCCTCACCGTGATCTTCGACGCGATCGGACTCTCTGGATGACGGCAGTCGAGCAGGATCAGCCAGACTTTGCGATCCGCCTTGAGCAGGTCGCACTCGGCTATGGGGATACCCTTGTGCAGCAGGACCTGAGCTTCGGCATCCGGCGCGGCGATGTCTTCATCATCATGGGCGGCAGCGGCTGCGGCAAGAGCACCGTGATGCGGACGTTGACCGGTCTGCTCGCGCCGCGTCAAGGCCGCGTCCTGCTGCGCGATGCGAGCCTGTGGGAGCTGCCCGAGGCGCACCGCGCCCCGCTGCTGCGCCAGGTTGGCGTGATGTATCAAAGCGGTGCACTCTGGAGCTCGATGACGCTCAACGAGAACGTGGCATTGCCATTGGAACAGTACACCAGACTCACCGCGGCGCAGATCCGCGCGGTCGTCGACTACAAGCTGGCACTGGTCGGACTCGCGGGCGTTGGCGGACTGTACCCGGGTCAGATCAGCGGCGGGATGCGCAAACGCGCCGGGGTAGCGCGCGCGATGGCGCTGGACCCGGATATCCTGTTCTTCGATGAACCCTCCGCCGGACTCGATCCCCTGTCGGCGCGGCGGCTCGATGATCTGATCCTCGAGCTGTGCGCGAGCCTCGGGACCACAATGGTCGTGATCACGCATGATCTCGACAGCATCTTCCTGATCGGTGACGACGCCGTCTTTCTCGACGCCGAGACCCATACGATGCTCACCACCGGCAATCCCCGCCAGCTCCGTGATCACAGCAAGATCCCGGAGGTCCGCGCCTTCCTGAGACGAGGTGAATCATGAGCCGCGAGGCCAACCCGACGATCATCGGTGGTTTCGTGCTCGGGGCCGTCGCCCTGGTCGTGATCGGCATCCTCGTCTTCAGCAGCGGTGCCTGGTTTCGCGACCGCATCGAGGTCGTGACCTACTTCCCCGGATCGGTGCAGGGGCTCAGCGTCGGCGCCGAGGTGCAGTTCCAGGGCGTACCGATCGGCCAAGTGGTCGAGATCGGCGTGGACTACGTCGCCGATCGGGACAGCTTCCGCATCCCGGTGCGCTACGAGGTGTGGCCAAAGACCATCCATGTGTTCGGCGATCTCGAGGGCAAGAACCCGCGTGATCTGTTAGAGCGGCTGGTCGCCGAGCGCGGCCTGCGCGCCCAGTTGGAGTCGGTCAGCTTCGTCACTGGCCAATACCTGGTCAGCTTGAGTCTGAATCCGAGCCTACCGGCACACAGCGAGCCGCCGAAGGCCGGTGATGCAATCCGCATCCCTGCCGTCGCCGCTACGCGCGACCGGGTCCAGCAGATGCTGGAGAATCTCCAGCTCGATGAGCTGGTCGACACCGCCACCGAAACACTCAAGGCGCTGCGCGCGCTCGTGGCCTCACAGGAGACGCGCTCGGCCCTGACCAATCTGAACCAGTCGCTCGCCAGCATCGCCGCCTTCATCAAGCGCGTCGATGACCAGCTCGACCCGTTCAGCGAGCGCGCCGACGCCACCCTGTCCGAATATCAGCAGCTCGCCGAGACGCTCAGCGCCGAGGTCAAGCCGACGCTGGCAGCATTGAGAGCGGCCGCGCGTGAGGTCGACTCGACCGCGGCCTCGCTCAAGCAAGAGGTGTCGCCACTCGCGAGCGCCGCCCGCAATGCCCTCGAGGAGGCGGCAAGAACGATGCAAGCGATTGATCAACTGACCGGCGAAGGCTCATCGACCCGCTACGAGCTCGATCAACTGCTCGCGGCAGCGACCGCTGCTGCACGCTCGGTGCGATCGCTGGCCGATTATCTCGAACGCCATCCGGAGGCGCTGTTGCAAGGCAAGCGCTGAGCCCGAGCCTCGATCAGTAATAGACCCTGTCGGCAACCCCGTTGACGACCGAGACGGTCGCGAGCCCGTCCCGCCCCATCGGACAGAGATAGTTGACGACGATGATGGTCTGAACCGCTGGATCGGCTTCGGCGCGCACGAGTGCCCCAGACCTCAGCGCGCCGCTATCGAGCAGCCGGCAGCCGCAATCAACGAGGTCTTCGGTCGTCATCCCGACCTCGGGCACGCAGCGCGACGAGGTCTTTGGGACAGCGCAGGCGCTCAGCACCAGGATGGCGGCGAGCAGTGCCGGCCATCCCCTCCGCAGGCTCATGAGCAGGACGCCGCGACGACACCGCCGTCAGCGGCCTGCGGTCGACCCACGACCTGATAGCGCAACGCTAGACCTCCCGCTCGACATCGGCCAACGCATCCTTCAGCGCATTGAAGATCAGTCGCTTGGCCTCGGCCTCATCGAGCTCAGGGACTTCCCAGCCCATGATCCGGCCATACTTCTGCACGAGATGTCGAACATCGTGCACCAGCTCGTTGTGGTAACGGCTGATCTCGACCTGCTCCAGGCTTGCCATGACATGCTCCCCCATTCGGTTCGACGAGATCGCTCGGCCTGTCGATTCGGCGAATCGACAGGCATCGTCTCAGTGGTCGATGGTGATTCTTTGCGGTACCGCCCACGCCGAACGCGCGTCGGCATTCGGACGCGGGCATTGTCTCACTGCAGGCAGCCGGTTGCGACTCATCGATGAGGTCGTGAACCAATATCGCTCTGACTGTTCCAGTCAAGAGCGACGCACGATCCGATCCCGCTTCCTCGGGCGCGGGCGCGGGCGCGGGTTAACAATGATTAACCTCTCGGCAACCAGGTGTTTAAGGGCCAGGCCCAACACTGTGACAATCAGGTGGCGAACCCCGGATCGCCACGCATCCTTCAACCTATTCAGGAGCTCGACAATGTCCCTCATCCATCGAGACCCAGGGAATGCGCAGCCCAGGTTTGCAAAGACGCTGGCTCAGGGCACCAATCGCCTCGATATAGGGCGTCTCTTCTGGGTCGCGACCCTCGGTACCGCCCTGACGCTATCCGCGGCGCTGGCAACCAATGTCGCCGTCGCGGCCGAGCCGATACCCGACCCGTTGCACGAACCGGCCGGCCCACCAGGTTTCGCCGATGTGGTCGAGCGGGTGACCCCGGCCGTGGTCAATGTGACCGTCGCTCAGGAGGCCCGTCAAACGTTATCGATCCCGGGCGGCTCGGTGCCGGATGAAGGCTCACCCCTCTACGAGTTCTTCAAGCGCTTCGGCGGCCTCGACGAGATGCCGGTGCCAGGTCCCCGTCAACGCCGCGGCGAAGGCTCGGGCTTTCTCATCGACGCCGAAGGCCACATCGTGACCAACCACCATGTCGTCGAGGGTGCGACCCTGATCGAGGTCACGCTGAACGATGGCGATCAATACGAGGCCGAGGTGGTCGGGCGCGATCCGAAGACCGATCTGGCGCTGCTCAAGATCAAAGCCGATGAGCCACTCCCGCACGTGACCTTTGGCGACAGCAGCGGCGCCCGTGTCGGCGATTGGGTGCTCGCGGTCGGCAACCCGTTCGGGCTCGGCGGCTCGGTCAACGCCGGCATCATCTCGGCGCGGGGCCGCGATATCAATTCGGGACCCTACGACGACTATATCCAGATCGATGCGCCGATCAACCGCGGCAATTCGGGCGGGCCGCTGTTCGACGCGCGCGGCGTGGTCATCGGCGTGAACACTGCGATCTTCTCGCCGAGCGGCGGTAACATCGGCATCGGCTTCGCGATCCCGGCCGAGACGGCGGCCGACATCGTCGCCGAGCTGAAGACCAAGGGACGCGTCGACCGCGGCTGGCTGGGGGTTCAGATCCAGCCGGTTAGCGAGGAGATTGCGGCCAGTTTGGGCCTTTCGGAGGTGCGCGGCGTCCTCGTCGCCGACGTGATCGCCGGAACGCCGGCCGAGGCCGCCGGCATCAAGAGCGGCGACGTCATCCTCGAGGCCGCCGGTGAGCGGATGGAGGATTACCGCGATCTCACGACGCTGATCGCCGGCATCGACGCCGGAACCCGGATCAAACTGGAGGTCTTCCGTGGCGGCCAAACCCGGATGATCCCGGTGACGATCGGCGAGATGCCGCGTGAGGACCTGGCCCAGACCGCCACCGACGATGAGCCTGCCGGCGACGAGCCGCGTATCGGGCTCTATCTCGCCCCCCTGACGCCGGAGCTGCGCGCCGAGCGCGGCCTCGAGGCCGACGCACAGGGTGTCGTCGTCGCGCAGGTCGCACCGGGCAGCCCGGCACAGGCCGCAGGCATCAAGGCCGGCAGTCTGATCTCGATGGTCGGTCAGCAAGCGGTCACGAAACCCAGCCAGGTCGTCGAGGCCGTTCAGCAGGCCGCAGCCGAAGACCGGCCTTCGGTGCTGCTGCGGGTCGAGCAGGACGGTGAGCAGCGCTTCATCGCGGTGCCGATCGGCTGACGGGCCTCGCCGAGTGATCCGCAGAACCGATCGCAAGCGGGGGGATGGGCATACCGATGCGCGTACTGGTGATCGAAGACGACCCGCAGCTCTCGGCCTACCTAGGCAAGGCGTTCGGCGAGATGGGAGCAACCGTCGACCAGGCCGAGAACGGCCGCGACGGGCTCTTTCTCGCTGCCGGCAACAGCTACGACGTGATGGTTGTCGATCGCATGCTGCCGGAGCTCGATGGCCTCGCGATCATCCGCACGCTGCGCGCATCGGGCGATCAGACCCCGGTCTTGATCCTGAGCGCACTCGGCGAGGTGGACCACCGGGTCGAAGGGCTGCGGGCCGGGGGCGACGATTATCTGGTCAAGCCGTTCGCGTTCTCGGAACTGCATGCGCGCATCGACGCCTTGATGCGCCGCGCCTCGCCTGGCGAGGCAGCCCCGACCCGCCTCAGCGTCGCCGACCTCGAGCTCGATCTATTGAAGCGCGAGGTGCATCGAGCCGGCCAGCCGATCGCGCTTCAGCCCAGGGAATTCAAGCTGCTCGAATACCTGATGCGACATGCCGGCCAGGTCGTCACACGGACGATGCTGCTCGAGAACGTTTGGGACTACCATTTCGACCCACAGACCAACGTCATCGATGTTCACATCAGTCGGCTGCGGGCCAAGATCGATAAGGACTTCGAACAACCGCTTCTACAGACGGTCCGGGGGGCAGGCTACATGCTCCGCGCCGATTAGCTCATGCCACCGCGCCAGCAGTCCATCCGGCTCGGCGCCCGCCCCTGGGCAGGCGGGGCATGGACACTGAGGCCAAGGTCCAGCGGCTGCAGCGCCGCGCCCAGCTTGCCGCATGCTCAGCGCTCAACCGGCTGAGGCATTCATCCCGTTTCGTGCTGACCAGCTCCACCTTTCGGCTGGCTCTGCTCTATATGCTGCTGGTCGGGGTCTCGGTAGCGATCCTGCTCGGCTTCATCTATTGGTCGACAGCGGGCTACATGGCGCGTCAAACCGACGCGACCATTGGCGCCGAGATCCAGGGTTTGGCCGAACAATACCGACGTCGGGGACTCGCCGGCCTCTCGACCCTGATCGCCGAGCGCATCGCGCGCGACCCGCACGGCGCTTCGGTCTATCTGCTGACGGACCCGAAGGGCGAGCCCATCATCGGCAACCTCGCCAGCTGGCCCGCCGTCGAGCCCGATGCCGAGGGCTGGGTCCAGTTCCTTGCCCGGCAACCCACCACTGATGCCCCGATGAGTGGCTACGCGACCCGTGCCAAGGTCTTCCGGCTGCGGGGCGGCCTGCGACTGTTGGTCGGACGCGATGTGCGCGAGCTCGTTGCAATCCGGGAGCTGATCCTGGACGCGCTCGCCTGGGGTCTGGCGATCACGGTCGGTTTGGCATTGCTCGGCGGGTGGCTGATGAGCGCCAGCATCGTGCGCAGGCTGGATGGCATCAATCAGGTCAGCCGCGAGATCATGCAGGGCGATCTGACCCAGCGTGTGCCCCGCCGCGGCACCGGTGACGACTTCGATCAGCTGGCCGAGAACCTGAACCGGATGCTCGAGCGCATCGAGACACTGATGGTCAGCATCCGCCAGGTCTCCGACAACATCGCCCACGACCTGCGCACACCGCTGTCCCGGCTGCGCCACCGGCTCGAGCTACTGCGTGGCGAATCCATGACGGAGGATGCGCGCGCCGAGGTCGATGTCGCCATCGCCGACGCCGACGAGCTCCTCAGCGCCTTCAATGCGCTCTTGCGAATCGCCCGAATCGAGGCCGGCAGCCGGCGCGCCGCGTTCGCTGATCTCGACCCGCTGACGCTGCTGGAGGATGTCGCGGAGCTCTACGAACCGCTAGCGACCGAGTCAACCCAGCAGATTCAGGTCGAGACAGAGGTCACCAGCGCGCCGCGCGGCAGCGACGGCAGCCCATGCCACCTGCATGCCGATCGCGATCTGCTGTTCCAGGCCCTGGCCAATCTGGTCGACAACGCCATCAAGCACACGCCGAGCGGCGGTCAGATCCGGCTCCAGGCCGCGTGCACCGGCCAGGGTGTCGAGCTCAGTGTCACCGACAACGGCCCCGGCATCCCCGAAGCGTTGCGCGCCAAGGTCCTGCAGCGCTTCTTTCGGATCGAGGAGAGCCGCGCCGCACCGGGGCACGGGCTTGGCCTCAGCCTGGTGCAGGCGGTGGCCCAGCTCCATGGCGCCGAGCTCAAGCTCGAGGATGCCGAGCCCGGACTGCGCGTGCGGCTGCGCCTGCCGAACCGCCCGATGCCAAGCTGAGCCAGGTATCGGGACCCGCCGCGATGAGCGATCTCTGGCCACCGGGGCTGCCAGCCCTTTTTGGCGCCAATATTGGGAGTGATGTTGGGATCAGCGTCATCCGCTCGCATACAAGGGGAGAATCTCAACCCGTCGACGCCACGCCGACGAACTCAGCACCACCCCCACCATGGAGTCATCTGATGAATCGACTGATCCCAACACTCTTGTGCACCACGCTGGTCGGCACGCTCAGCGTGCCGAGTGCAATGGCCGGCTGGACCCTCGACCCCGAGCATTCGCAGGTCGCGTTCGTCTCGATTAAGAGCCACGATATCGGCGAAGCGCATCATTTCGAAGAGATCAGTGGTCAAGTCGACGACGAAGGCCAAGCGCAGATCACGATCCCGCTCGCGAGTGTCGAGACCCTGATCCCGATCCGCAACGAGCGCATGCGCGAGATGTTGTTCAAGACCGCCCAATACGATACCGCAACCCTGAGTGCCAAGATCGACCCCAACCTGCTCGCCGAGATCCAGCCGGGCGAGATCGTCTCCGTCGTCGCCGAGAGCACGCTCAGCCTGCATGGGCAGAGCCAGCCGTTGACCCTGGATATGCAAGCGGCGCAGATCGACGCCGATACGCTGATGGTCGCCAGCACCAAGCCGGTGATCCTCGATGCGGCCAATTTCGGCCTGGGTAAGGGCGTCGAGAAGCTGCGCGAGATCGCCGGCCTCGAGCGCATCAGCAAGGCCGTGCCGGTCACCTTCGTGCTGACCTTCGACACCGATCAGCCGGCCACTGGCGCGACCGCGGCGGGTGACACAGCGGCCCCGAGGGCCACGCCCGAGACGATGGCCCAGTATCAGGCATATCGCGCGACCATCGAGGCGATGACGGACGAGCAGAAAGAGGCGATTGCAGCCCTCTTCGGCGAAGCCCGCTAACCGCGGTGCACAGCGGTGCGGCTCAGGGCGCTGCGGCGCCCTGCTCGGAGCAGGTCGTCAGGTCAGGCCGCCGGGCCAGATCACCGGCCCAGGTCGCCGGGCCAGATCACCGGCCCAGGTCGCCGTGCCAGATCACCGGCCTCGATCACCGGGCGAGGTCGCCACGTCAGGCCATCAGGCCCAGCCATCACACCAGATCGAAACGTTCGAACTGCATGCTGTACTGACCGCGGCCCTGCGTCAGGCTGCGCAGCTCGGTGGTATAGCCAAGCAGCGCCTCGAGCGCGACCTCGCAGCGGATGCTGCTGGACCCATCGCCAGCCTCTCGATCGGTCTCGGTGGCCTGTATCACAGCACGCCGTTGTTGCAGATCGCCGAGGACCGTCCCGAGGTTCGCCTCTGGCACGACCACATCAACCCGCATCACCGGATGCAGCGCCGCCGGCGAGGCCTCGGCGAGCGCCTTGGCGAGGGCGCGGGCCGCAGCCGCCTGCAGCGCCTCGACCGTGGTCTGGGCACCGAACAGCTCGACCTCGACGAGGACGATCTCGACATCATCCACCGACGCGCCCTGCAGCGGCCCAGCAGCCACCCCTGACGCCAGCCCTTCCTCGAGCGCCTGGCGCTGTTCGGCATTGAGCTCGGCCCCATCCGGCCGCAGACGCGGCTCGCAGACGAACCGATTGCCTTCACCACGCGGCCGCGGCGCGACCTCCACCGCGGCCCAAGCGCTGAGCTCGGGCTGTTTGCCGTCGGGACTCGCAGGGCGACTGTGCAGGATCTCCGCACGCGCGGCGCGCGCGATCGTCTCACGCACCGCGACCGCCGGCCGCCCGCTGCGGACACTCAAGCCGAACTCGCGCTCGAGGCGCTCGAGGACGATCTGCAGATGCAGCTCACCCATCCCGCGCAGCAGCCGCTGGCCCGTTTCCGGGTCCTCCTCGACCTTCAGCGTCGGGTCCTCCTGCTCGACCTTGTCCAACGCCTCAAGCAGCTTGTCCTCATCAGTGCCGGCACCCGGCTCGATCGCGAGGCTCAGCACCGGGCGACGCGCCTCGATCCGCTCGAGCATGAGCAGGTGCTCGGGATCACAGAGGGTGTCGCCGGTCACCGCATGGCGTAACCCGGCCAGCAGCACGATCTGCCCCGGCCCAGCCGCGTCCAGACGTGTCTTGCGCCCGGCATCGACATCGAAGATCCGCGCCACATGCTCCTTGAGGACGCGCCCATCAGCGGTCTGGAACGCGATGCTGTCACCGCCCTTTAGCCGATTCCGGTACACCCTGGTGAAACAGTGTCGTCGGCCATCCCACAGCTGCACCTTGAAGACCAGCGCCGCGAGCGGGCCATCGTTGCCGATCGCGACCTCCTCGGTGCTGCCGTCGGGCCGTCGCGCCGAGGCCGCCGGCCGATCGAGCGGTGCCGGGAGCAGATCGACCGCCGCATCGATCACCGGCTGCACACCGAGGTTGCGCAGCGCGCTACCGCCAAAGCAAGGGAAGAGGCGTCCGGCCAATGTGCCGCGGCGCAGCGCCGACAAGACGACATCGGGCGGGGGCTCACCGCCCTCGAGCACCAGATCCGCAAGCGTCTCGTCGGCATCGGCTGCCGCCAGCAGCAGCGCCTCGTGCAGGTCGGCCACCGGCTCCCAAAGACGGTCCGGACAGGGCTCGCTGCGCACCTGCTCGCCTTGGACGCCATCGAAATGGAGCAGACGGCGGTGCAGCAGATCGATGCAGGCATGCTCATCGGGCAGCGGCACGGTCATCGCAACCGGCTCGACATCGAGCCGCTCGCGGATATGCTTGAGCACGCGTCTGAAGTCGGCGCCCGCTCGATCCACCTTGTTGACGAAGAACAGGACCGGCAGCCCGAAGCGGCTGCGTTGGCGCCAAACGGTTTCAGTCTGCGGCTCAACGCCACGCACGCCGTCCAGCACGAGAATGACCCCATCGAGCACGCGCATGGAACGCTCGACCTCGATGGTAAAATCGACATGGCCAGGGGTGTCGACGACCTGGAGCAGGTGATCTCGCCAGGGCGCCTTCGTGACTGCGGCAGTGATGGTGATGCCGTGATCCTGCTCCTCGGCCATCCAGTCCATATGGGCGGCGCCATCATGCACCTCGCCGATCTTATGCGAGGCGCCGGTGTAGAACAGGATACGCTCGGTCAGCGTCGTCTTGCCCGCGTCCACATGGGCGGCAATGCCGATGTTGCGCACATGCGCCAGCGCGGTCGGCGCCTGAGCCTTTCGCTGATTGCGAGATTGCTGACTGGATTGACTCATGTCCTACCGTCGGTCTGAATGAATGTTGGCCCGGTTCGTGTCTTGAACCCCGAAACGCGTTGACCTTGAGGAGCCCATAGCGATGACCAAGCCTGCCTTGGCACCATTGATCGCCGCCGGCCGCCGGCTGTCGCAGCCTCTGCGCGCTGCAGTCCGGACGACTGTCCTGATCGGCCTCGCCGCACTGCCGCTCGATCCAACCCTCGCCAAGGTCTACCGGTTGGTCGACCCGAGTGATAGTGTCATCGGCACCCCGTTCTATGTAAAGGCACGCGGCGAGCATACGCTGCTCGATATCGGCCGGCATCACGGGCTTGGCGTCGACGAGATGAAGCAAGCCAATCCTGGCGTCGACATGTGGATACCCGGGGCCGGAACCCCGGTGCTCGCGCCAGACCGCCATGTGCTGCCGAACGCACCACGGGAAGGCATCGTACTCAACCTGGCCGAACGGCGGATGTACTACTTCCGCTCGCGAACGGAGGTCGAGACCTTTTCGATCGGGATCGGCCGCGACGGTTGGGAGACGCCGGTCGGCAGCTACCGGATCATCGAGAAGACCGAGAATCCGACCTGGACACCGCCGGCATCGATCCGGGCCGAGTACGCCAAGCGCGGCGAGACGCTACCGGCGGTCGTGCCGGCGGGCCCTGACAACCCGCTCGGCGCCTACCGACTGCGCTTGAGCAACCCGAGCTACCTGATTCATGGCACCAACAAGCCCTGGGGCGTCGGCATGCCGGTCAGCTCGGGCTGTACCCGGATGTTCCCCGAAGACATCGAGCATCTATTCGGTAAGGTCGAGGTCGGAACCCCGGTCAGGATCGTCAACCAACCCTACAAGGTCGGCTGGCTTGGGGATCAGCTCTTCCTCGAGGTCAGCCGGCCAGAGGATGCCGATCCGCGACCGGTCAAGGAGATCATCCCGAAGGAGATTGCAAACGCGGAAGGAGTCGTGATCGACTGGGAAGAGGTCAGGCGGGTTCAGCAGCAGAACACCGGCCTCCCACAGGTCGTCGGAGGCCGGAACAGCTCAAAGAGCTGGCATCACTTCGACATGATCTTCTGATACATACGGTTGATGCGATCCTCATTGGCCTCACAGCAGGCCTGGGCGGAGTTGGCAGCATCCATAGCGGCCTGAGCCATATCCCGTGCTTCCTGGTCGGTGGCGCAGCCACCCAGCAGCGAAGCGCCCAACAATGCGGCGGCAGAGAGAGAGGCAAGCTTAATCTTCTTGGTCATCAGGAATTCTCCGTGTTGGTTTGCCTTCGGGCAAGGCGTTTATAGCACAGCGCGCAAGTCATTTCTGCATGCGCGAATCTGGATGGTAGCAGAGACCTGGCGGTCCTTGTGAGCTGCTTTGAGCGGTTCCCTGAACGCCCTTGCCCCCATTCGAAACCGGTGCGAACCGAAAGGCCTTGATCATCGCTTCACCCAAAGCCCAGTGTCTTGCTCAACCACGGCGCTCTTTGCCTAATGAAATCAGAATCTTGTGCGGCATCACAGAGGAGCAGCGAGTCAGGGGCACGAACCGATGATCAAGGCCAACCGAACACCTGCTGCAAGATGAATCAATTAGCAGAATGCATCAATTCAGGCTGAGACATCGTGGCGACGCACGAACGCGTACATCGCGATACTCGTGGCAATGCTGACGTTCCGGCTCTCCAACGGACCTCCTTGCCGAATCCCTGCTCGTGCGATTTCAGGACGGAGGTCCGATTTGGTTGATCGCTATTATCGTCGCCCACTGCCCGACAGCGGTCCCAACCCGTTCCAATGTCAGGGCTTCGTGCGCAACGGCACCATTGCGAACGCCGGCGGCGAGCCATTGCCAATCGAGACCTTACCGCCCTTCCTAAGGGCCTTGCTGGTCACTGATGGCACCGTCACCAAGGCGCTCGAGGCCTACTTCTGGGAGCCAGTCGTCGTCGACACGCTGCGGCAGGAATTCATCGTTGCGGCGGACGAGATCCCCTGGATCGCGGTCAAACCGCAAGACCAGGTGTTGGTGCGCGAGGCGCTGCTGCGCGGGAGCGATACCGGCAAGCACTATGCGCAGGCCTTCTCGGTGATCCGCACTGCATTGATCCCGTCCTCGTTCAGAGAGCGCTTGATCAACCGTGAGATCGGCATCGGCGTCTTGATCCGCGACAGCGGGCTGGAGAGCTTTCGGGAGGTCATGGAGGTCGGTGTCGAGCCGGAGCCGATCGAGGGCGCCCGCGCGCTCTACCGCACCTACCGGATCATCATCGACGGCAGACCGGTCATCCTGATCAGCGAGACCTTCCCGTTGGAGCTCTATCTTTGAGCGATACCCAAAGCACGTCAATGCTCGGCACGGCAGAGCGGAGGGTCGGGTGACGGCGAGCGGGGGTGTCGACGGCGCGGCGAAGATCGCCCGCAAGCGGGCTCCTACCCCACGACCATTGGGGCAGCGACAATCGGTCTCGGGATTCCCGCTGGCTTGCACTAGGAGGCTCTTGGCTCCGATCAAGGGTCCGCTCCGACTCAGAGCGGCGGCAACCGGTCCTGGCGCCGGTGGAGCAGGCTGGCTAGATGCTGCGCAAGACGATCGCCGACCGCCTTGACGCCTAGGTCCTCTGCAGCATCACTGACCTGGTCGCAGAGCCGGGTGATCGCCAGGCCCGGATAGCCGCACGGATTGATCCGTTGGAATGGCGCCGGATCAAGATCGACGTTCAGCGCGATGCCGTGGTAGCTGCAGCCGTGACGCACCCGGAGACCAACGGAGGCGATCTTCGCATCGCCGACGTACACGCCAGGGGCATCGGCGCGCGAGCGGGCCTCGACGCCATAATCGGTCAGCAGCTCGATGACAGCCTGCTCGAGCAGCTGCACCAGGCGTTTGACCCCAAGCCGTGCGCGCTTTAGGTCCAACAGCAGGTAAGCAACCAGTTGCCCGGGGCCATGGTAGGTCACCTGACCGCCCCGGTCGCAGCGGACGACCGGGATCGGCCCGGGGTCGAGCAGGTGGTCGGCCAAGCCGGCCTGCCCGAGCGTGAACACCGGCGGATGCTCGAGCAGCCACAGCTCGTCATCGGTCTCGGCACCGCGGCTGTCGGTCAAACGCCGCATGAGCGTCCAGGCTCGCTCGTACTCGAATTGGCCAAGCCAACGCACCCGCAGGGGCGGCAGGCACTCGGACTCCGCCTCACCGCGGACAGATACCCTCTCGGACGCCGTAACCACCGCAGCAGTGCCGTCAGCTGCCGACTCAGAAGGCACAGGTGATCAGCTCGTGCTCGGAGAGCTCGCGGTAGATCGCGTCGAGCTGGCGCTTGCTCTTGGCCTCGATCACGACCGTCACCGAGACCCAGTTGCCGTTGCGGCTCGGGCGCGAGCGCAGCGCATCGGCGCTGGTTTCGGGCGCATGGCGCTCGAGGATCTCGCCCAGGATCGACTCGATCCCGTGCTCGCGTCGTCCCATCGCCTTGATCGGGAAATCACAGGGAAAACGCAACAGGGTCTCGTCTTGATCGGTATCCGGATTCGCCATCCCGCTGTCTCTCCCGGCCAGTGCGAGCAGTCGCCGCTCAGACGGCAGCCCCTCGCGCATCGGCCTTGAATCGTTGATAGTGGGCGTCGATCTGCTGCCATACCGGGCCGGGCCGACCCGAGCCCACTGGCTCACCGTCGAGCCGGGTGACCGGCATCACCTCCCGCGTGGAGCTGGTGATCCAGACCTCATCGGCGCTCTGTAAGGTCTCGACCGGGATTGCGTCTTCACGGTACGGGATACCCGCCTGAGCGGCCAGCTCCAGTACCAGATCCCGCGTGATACCCGGCAGCAGCAGCGGCCCCTTTGCCGGCGTTGATAATTGTCCGCCTGATACCACGAACAGATTGCTCGTGGAACCCTCGAGCGCCAGCCCGTCGCGCACCAGAATCGCCTCTTCAGCGCCTGCCTCGGCCGCCGCCTGGCGCAGCATTACGGCCGCAACCAGGGCCGTCGTCTTGATGTCGCACCGGTGCCAACGGATATCGTCACGGATCACCGCAGAGACCCCGCGCTCGGCGATGCCTCGATCACGCGGCTGCATCGGCTTGGCCATCGCCATCACCGTGGGGGTGGCGTGCGCCGGATAGCGATGATCCCGCGTCGGCGCGACGCCGCGCGTGACCTGCAGATAGAGGGCTTGATCCGTCTCCGGCGCGGGCGCGAGCAAGCGATCGAAGATCGCTGACCACTCGGCCAACGACAACGGCTCCTGCATCCCGATACCGCGCAGGCTATTGGCTAGGCGCTCGATGTGCTCGCGCGCGCGCAGTGGTCGGCCGCCATAAGCCGGGATGACCTCATAGACCCCATCGCCGAATAGGAACCCCCGATCCAGGACCGAGACCATCGCCTGATCAGGCGCGAGATAGGCACCGTTGAGATAGATCTCGCCCATCAGAACAGCTTCAGCACCGAGTCCACCGCCTGCCGCACCAGACCACCTCGGACCGACTCGGCGAGTGCGACGGCCGGTTGACGCTTCACTGCCTCACCATCCAGTAGCAACACGATATCGCCGACCGATTCGCCCACCGCGACCGGCGCGGTCAGCGGTCTCGACAGCTCCAGCTGAGCCGCAAGGTCGTCGAACCGCCCGCGCGGGATCGTGACAGCGACGTCACGCGCCGGCCCGACCGGGACACTCGGTGGATCACCCGACCAGATGCGTACGGTCTCGAGCGGCTCATCGGCCGGATACAGGCGATGGGTCTCGAAGAACCGGAAACCGTAGTTGAGCAGCGCCAGGCTGTCGGCAACACGCGCCGAATCGCTCGCTGTCCCCATCACCACCGAGATCAAGCGCTGGCCGTCGCGCTGCGCCGAGGACACCAGACAGTATCCGGCGCCCTGGGTATGCCCGGTCTTGACCCCATCAACGCCGGCCCCCTTTCCGAGCAGCCGATTACGATTGAATTGCTGGATGCCATGCCAGGTGAACTCGGGCTCGGAGTACCAGCGGTAGTAGTCGGGGAACTCGCGAATCATCGCGGAGGTGACCCGAGCGATATCGCGTGGAGTCGTGTAATGATCAGGGTCCGGCAGGCCCGTGGCGTTGGTGAAATGCGTCCGGTCCATCCCGAGCCGCTCGGCATGCTGGTTCATCAAACCCGCGAAGCTCGTCTCGCTGCCCGCCACCTGTTCCGCGAGCGCCACACTGGCATCATTGCCGGACTGGATGATCATGCCCTTGAGCAGACTCTCGACCGACACCTGATTGCCGACCTCGATGAACATCTTCGAGCCGCCGGTGCGCCAGGCCTTCTCACTGACGAGCACCGGGGTATCGAGTGTGATGTTGCCTTCTGCGAGCTCACTGAAGACCACATAGGCGGTCATGATCTTGGTCAGGCTGGCGGGCTCAAGCCGTTGATCCGGATTCGAGGCGGCCAGCACCGCCCCGCTGTCGTGGTCGACCAACAGATAGCCCTTGGCGCCCAACTCCGGCGGCTCCGGAGCCGGCGTCTCGGCCCGAGCCGCGCCAACCAGGAGAGCCACGAGCAAGATCGAGAGAAGGTATCGCATAGACTTCAGTTTAACCTAAGAGCAGCCAAAAAACGTCAGTCCACCCAAGCAGTTGTCTGACCTGCACAGAGACCGACCGCCGTTTCTCGGTTTGACTGCGCCATGATCGGCCGATGCGATCCGCGCCGCGACCTCCATGCAGCGACACCGGACCCGCTCGCTGGGCGTGCTCAACGGCTCACGACCATCGGTTTCTCGATGCCAAGGGCCGCGAGTCGGCGTCCGAGCGTATCGGCGTCCCGCTCGGAGTCCAATGGGCCGACCTGGACCTTGTAGAGCGGGTCCACGGCATAGAGTGGGTCCGAGGCAAAGCCACTTCGCGCCGTCTGCACGCGCACAGGCGCATCGACGGCGGCGAGCACCTGGTCGCGCAACTGCTCGGCATTGCCGCGGCTGCCGAATGCGCCGAGCTGCAGATAGACGGGAGCTGGCGCCGATGCCTGAGGCTTGGCAACAGCGGACGTCGCAGCGATGCCGACATCCGGTGAGCGCTCAGCCGGGGCGCGCTGCGCTGGTTCAGCCGCCCCATCGGTGGACGCGACTCGCAACGGGCTCTGGCCACCGTGATCGCGCGGATCGATCGAGCGGACCTCGACGCGTGCAATACCGGCCTTGACCATGTCCAGCCGTTTGGCCGCGGCATAGGAGAGATCAATGACCCGGTTATGGACGAACGGTCCGCGATCATTCACCCGCACCACCGTGCTGCGTCCGTTGTCGAGATTGGTCACGCGCGCATAGGTGGGCAGCGGCAGCGTTTTGTGGGCCGCGGTCATCTGGTGCATATCGTAGCGTTCTCCACTCGAGGTTCTGCGGCCATGGAACTTGCGTCCGTACCAGGACGCCAGCCCGCGCTCGACATGGTTTCGGCTGCTCGTCTTGGTGTAATAGCGCTTCCCGCGCACCACATAAGAACGCATGTTGCCGGAACGCGCCTTCGGTTCGACCTTAGGGCGAATCTCCGCCGCCGGCACCTCCGCGACTGTCCCCTTAGGATTGCTGCCGCAAGCTCCCAGCGCCAGCAGCACGGGTCCGCACAACAAGCCGAGACGCATCCAGGCACCGAGCAGCCGGCGCCCAGAACCACCCTTCCGATGTCGATGGGCGCACCCGCTACCCACCGCCGTCTTCATACACTGCATCTCACTCCCCCGGTGAATTCCTTGCGCCAGGATCGCCTGGCTGAGTTGAAAGACGGCCGTCGCGCGCCGGGGTCTCGGCAGCGGCTCGAGCGCGCCCGAGCCCAAGACCCGACATGACCGACGCAACGACCGGTGGGACGCTGGGCATCGAGACCCCCATCGACGCAACAGCGGCTGAACCGGTGGCAAGCGTTCCAATCGACCTCGAAAAGGCGCCTGCGACAATCGAAATGGTGTCAAGTATAGGCTTGATCTCACTCTCTTTGAAGCGTTTTCCGGTGAGTCTGGACCGACATCAGGATGCCGAAGCCCATCATCAGCGTGACCAACGAGGTTCCGCCATAGCTGATCAGCGGCAACGGAACGCCAACCACCGGAAGCAGTCCGGTCACCATCCCCATGTTGACGAATAGGTAAACGAAGAACACCGCGGTCACGGAGCCCGCCAGCAGACGGCTGTAGGTGTCCGAAGCGCCCGCGGCAATCGCGAGTCCGCGCAGGATCACCGCGAGATAGAGCAGCATCAGCACCGCGACCCCGGACAGGCCGAGCTCCTCGCCGAGCACGGCGAAGATGAAGTCCGTCGAGCGCTCGGGCAGGAACTCCAGGTGCGATTGGGTCCCGGCCAGCCAGCCCTTGCCATAGAGCCCGCCTGAGCCGATCGCGATCTGCGATTGGATGATGTGATAGCCAGCCCCCAGCGGATCAGAGCTCGGATCGAGGAAGGTCAGCACCCGCTGGCGCTGGTAATCGCGCATCAATGACCACAGCAGGGGTGCCAGCGAGGCGCCGAGTACCACCAGGCCGATGATCAGGCGCCAGCGCAGCCCCGCCAGGAACAGTGTCGCAACGCCAGCGCTCCCGACCAGCAATGCCGTGCCCAGATCCGGCTGCTTGGCGATCAGCAAGACTGGTAGCGCGATCAGCAGGCTCGCGATCAACACATCCAACAGCCGTGGCGGCAGTGCGCGCAGCGACAGGTACCAGGCCAACATCATCGGCAATGCCAGCTTGAGGATCTCGGACGGCTGAAAGCGGACGAACCCGAGGTCCAGCCAGCGCTGCGCCCCTTTGCTCTGCTCACCGATCGTCAGCACCATCACCAGCAGGCCGAGACCGAGCAGGAACAGTGGCACCGACCACTGACGCAGGGCCGCTGGAGGCAGTTGTGCGATCGCAAGCATCAGCACCGCCGCGACCGCGAGCCGCAGCCCCTGCCGCTGCACCTGCGCAACCGATTCACCGGTCGCACTGTAGAGCACGATCAGGCCGAAGCCGCAGATGAGCGCCAGCAACAGGAGCAGCGGTAGGTCGATGTGCAGGCGCGTCGCGAGCAGGCTCTCGCGCCGATCGGCACCGGCATCGACCCGAAGTCGCTCCGGGTTAAGCATCCCAAAGCCCGCTCATCGAGCGGCCTCTTCCTCGGACGGCGAGGGCGGCTCGACCCGGCGATCCAGCAGCCAACTGTCCATCACCGCACGGGCGATCGGTGCGGCGGTCGAGCCGCCATGGCCGCCGTTCTCGACGATCACCGCCACCGCGATACGCGGCTCCTCGATCGGTGCAAAGCCAACGAACAAGGCATGATCACGCATCCGTTCGGCGACCTCGGCCTCGTTATAGGTCTCGTTCTGGCCGATGCTGAACACCTGCGAGGTCCCGGTCTTGCCGGCGATGCGATAGGCCTCGGTGCGGATGCGCCGGGCGGTGCCGCGTCGGCCCTCGACGACATCGGTCATCGCATCCAGGATCGCCTGCCAGTGGGTCGGGTCCTGATCCGGGATCGGCCGGCGCACCGCTGCTGTGGGCTGCAACGGCGCGCCGAGCATCGCGCGCGTCGCCGCCACCAGGCGCGGCTCGATGAAGGTACCGCCATTGGCGATCGCCGCGGTCGCCGCCGCCAGCTGCAGCGGCGTGGCCAGGAACGCGCCCTGGCCGATGCCGACGATCAGGGTCTCGCCGGGGAACCAGGGCTGATTGCGCGCGCGCCGCTTCCACTCCGGCGACGGCAGCAGCCCGCCCAGCTCGCCGGCGATATCGGCGCCGGTCGGGCGGCCGAAATTGAATTCGGCCAGCAGATCATCGAGCCGCTCGATGCCCATGTCGTGCGCGAGCCGATAGAAGTAGACATCGCAGGACTGCACGATCGCCGCCTTCATCGACAGCGTGCCGTGGCCACTGCGGCGCCAGCACCGATAGCGGTGTGAATGACCGGGCAATTGATAATAGCCGGGGCAGTACTTGCCGTTATGGATGCCGGTGGCGCCAGTCGCGAGCCCGGCCAATGCGACGAACGGCTTGATGGTGGAGCCGGGCGGATACTGGCCGCGGATCGCGCGATTGTAGAGCGGTTTGTCGATATCGTCGCGCAGCGCCGCATAGGCCTTGAAGCCGATGCCGCCGACGAAGGGGTTGGGGTCATAGCTCGGCGCACTGACCAACGCCAGCACGCCGCCGGTATCGGGCTCGATCGCGACCACCGCGCCGCGCCGTCCGGCCAGTGCGGCAGCCGCGTCGCGCTGCAATGCCATGTCGAGGAAGAGGTGCAGGTCCTGGCCCGAGACCGGGGCCTTCTGCTCGCGGCGTTCGAGCACCCGCCCACGCGCATTGACAACGGCCTGCTCGTAACCGACGTGCCCATGTAGCAGGTGCTCGTGCGCCTTCTCAACCCCGACCTTGCCGATGTGCGAGCTGCCGGCATAGTCGGAGCGGTCGATGCGCTCGAGCTCCTGCTCGTTGATGCGGCCGACGTAACCGATCACGTGGGCGGTGTGCCGACCTTCGGGATAGAAGCGCGAGAGCTCGGCAGCGATCTCGACCCCTGGGAAGCGATGACTCTGTACCGCGAAGCGGGCACGCTCACGCTGATCCAGCCCGAGTCGGATCGGCACCCCTTCGAAGCGCCGGCGCTGAGGCAGCAATCGCTCGAAGCGCTCCCGGTCCTGCGCTGTGATCGGGACGAGCTCAGCGAGGGCGGCGATGGTCGCATCGAGGTCTTCGACCTTCTCCGGAGCGATGGTCAGCGCATAGGAGGGCACGTTGTCGGCGAGCAGGACGCCATCGCGGTCGTAGATCAGCCCACGCGTCGGCGCCACTGGCTGGACCTTGATGCGATTGTCATCCGAGAGCGTCGTGAAGTGCTCGTGGCGGACGACCTGCAGCTGCACCAGCCGGCCGACGATCAGCCCCAAACTAACCAGCACCAACGCGGCCAGGAACAGCGCACGCCAGCGGAACAGGCGCCTCTCCCCGCGCCGGTCTTCAAACGTATCGCCGAGCATCAGCTTGCCTCAGTGCGCGGCACCTGTCCCCATTCAGACCTCCCAAAACGCTGCACGCAACCGATCGAGCGCCAGGCTCAGCCAAGGCCAGAGCAGCAGGCCCACCAAGGTCGGCAGCCAATAGGCGAGCGTTGGCGTCGGCTGGCCGATCGCCCCGAGGACCCATAACGACAACAACCGCTCCACCAACAACAATAACCAAACTGCGACCGCCTGCTGCCAAAGCGGGAATGCCCGAATGCGCCGATGCAGCTCCTCGGTCAGGTAGGCGACCACCGAGAGCGAGAGCGCATGGGCACCGAGCAGCCCGCCGGAGACGACATCATGGGCGATACCGAGCGCGAACCCGCTGAATACACCAACCCGCGTCGGCAGCACCAGGCACCAATAGATCAGGATCAATGTCACCCACTGCGGCCGATAGTCCTCGGCCCAGGCCGGCATCGGCAGCACCATCAGGGTGAGCGCCGCGATTAGCGTACCACCGACGACCAGCAGACCCCGTACCGGTGCATTCAAGAGCGGGTATCCTGCCGCTGGGATTCATCAGGCTCCGGCGCAGCCGGCAGCTCCCGGCCATTGGCCTGCATCGACCCGCTGATGTCGCCCTGCGGCTGGTCCGGGGCGGCGACGGTCCAGACCAGCAGCACCTCATGACTGCGGTCCAGCCGCGCCGTCGGCTCGGCCTTCACGGTCGCGAACGGACTGCTCGGGTCATCCGCCACCTCGACGATACGCGCCACCGGATAGCCTGACGGGAAGACCCCCCCCATTCCGGAGGTCACCAGCAGGTCACCGACCCTGACGTCGGCATTCTTCGGGAGATGGGGCAGCCGCAACTGATGGACCAAGCCGGTGCCGGTCGCAATCGTCCGCAGCCCGTTCCGGTTGATCTGCACCGGCAGCGCATGATCGGCATCCGTGATCAGCAGGACCCGGGCGGTGAACGGATTCGCGACCACCACCTGCCCCATTACCGCATTCGCATCCAGCACCGGCTGGCCGACATAGACACCAGACGTTGAGCCCTTGTCGACCAGCACCTGCTGTCGGTACGGATCGAGTTCGACCTCGAGCAGCTCGGCGACCAGGACTCGGTCACTGACCTTGAAGGATGAGCCGAGCAGATCCCGCAACCGACTGTTCTCCGCCTGCAACGCAAGGAAGCGCTGCATCTGGCCGCGCAGTGCCAAATTCTCTCGCTCGAGCAGCGCATTGCGCTCGCGCAGATCGGCCTCGGTCGCGAGCCGCCCGTCGAGCGCACGCAGCAGACGCGTTGGCTGCGAGGCCAACCATTG
Source organism: Halochromatium glycolicum (assembly GCF_016584085.1). GTDB lineage: Bacteria > Pseudomonadota > Gammaproteobacteria > Chromatiales > Chromatiaceae > Lamprobacter > Lamprobacter glycolicus. The sequence goes on from NZ_NRSJ01000031.1 coordinate 25,749, forward strand.
AATCGGGTAGGCGCCCAAGGTCAACGTCGAGCGCAGCCACTCGATATGCTGAAACCGCGCGTCGGCGGTGATCAATCCCAGCGACAACAGGACGGCCACAACCAGCCGTAGCAGCGGTGACGGACCGTGGACGAAGAGCGCTTTGATAGGGATGGACCTCCGCGTCGCCTTGCCGTGCTAGGGCCGTTCCAGGGGCGGCCTCGCCCCCGATGCACGCGGCTTACTCGACCGAGAACAGATCGAGCCCGCGCTGATCAATCAGCTCGAGCGCCTTACCACCGCCTCGCGCAACACAGGTCAGCGGATCATCGGCGACGACTACCGGCAGCCCCGTTTCCTCTGAGATCAGCCGTTCGATATCCCGCAGCAAGGCCCCGCCGCCGGTCAGCACGATCCCACGCTCGGAGACATCCCCCCCAAGCTCGGGCGGTGTCTGCTCCAAAGCGCTCCTGACCGCACTGACGATCCCGTGAAGGGGCTCTTGCAAGGCCTCGAGGATCTCGTTGCTATTGAGCGTGAAGCTTCGCGGCATGCCCTCTGCGAGATTACGCCCGCGCACCTCGATCTCGAGCACCTCGTTGCCCGGAAACGCACTGCCGATCTCATGCTTGATGCGCTCGGCGGTCGCCTCCCCGATAAAGGTCCCGTAATTGCGCCGCACGTAGTTGATAATGCTCTCATCAAAGGTATCGCCGCCGATGCGGGCCGAGTTCGAGAGTACGATGCCGTTGAGCGAGATGACCGCAACCTCGGAGGTACCGCCGCCGATGTCAAGCACCATCGAGCCCTGCGGCTCGTCGACCGGCAGTCCGGCTCCAATCGCCGCAGCCATCGGCTCCTCGATCAGATAGACCTCGCGCGCGCCGGCCCCGGCTGCCGATTCCTTGATCGCGCGTCGCTCAACCTGGGTCGAGCCGCAAGGCACGCAGACCAGCACCCGCGGACTCGGTCGGATCATCCGGCTCTCATGCGCCTTATGGATGAAGTATTGGAGCATCTTTTCCGTTACCGTGAAATCGGCGATGACGCCATCCTTGAGCGGCCGAATCGCGGTGATGTTCTGCGGCGTGCGGCCCAGCATCGACTTCGCCTCATCGCCCACCGCGGCAACCATCTTGCGGCCGCCGTCTTGCTCCTGTCGGATCGCGACCACTGACGGCTCATTCAGCACGATGCCCTGTCCTCGCGTGTAGATCAGGGTATTCGCGGTTCCGAGGTCGATCGACAGATCGTTCGAAAACAGCCCTCGGATACGTCTTAGGAACATCGGTCATCACTCCAGCGTTATCACGCGCCGCACCTCAGCACGGAATCGCGTGGACCGGTCGCACCGCGGATCAGGCGGCGCCGGGTGTCAAAAAAAGGGGTCGCATTCGGGTGAATCCGCAGCGGAAGCGCCGCCAACCGGGGACGCATCGGGCACTTCCGTTGCCGTCACCGACAGGGCAGTGACGGCTCGTCTGGTACTCGCACGATGCCGGCCCCCGCCCGTCTGGAAGCGCGCGGCATCGCGCCGAGGCCTGCCGGAATTTTCAAGGGGAAAATTCACGCTAATCTAGCAATGCAGCCTGTAGCGGGCAAGCGGCGCATCACGATTGCCGGTCTCGAAGCACTGCCTTCAACCCCCGGCTTGTAGTACCCTCGGTGCATCGCGCATCCAGTGGCAGCGTCCCCGGGCCGCCCGCAGCCGCCTGTCACCGCCCCAGCGCCCAACGCCCTGCAACCGCACCGCCGTCTGCACATGTCCCTGAATAGCAGCGATGTCGCCAAGATCGCCCACCTCGCCCGGCTTGCCGTCGATGACAGCGAGCTGCAGCACTTCAGCGCCGAGCTCAGCAGCATCCTCGACCTCGTCGAGCAGATGCACAAGGTCGAGACGACCGGCATCGAGCCCATGTCGCACCCGCTGCATATGACCCAGCGTTTGCGGCCCGACAGCGTGACCGAGACCGATCAGCGCGAGCGCTTTCAGGCGATGGCGCCGAGCACCGAAGAGGGTCTGTACCTCGTGCCCAAGGTGGTCGAATAGCCAGCGCGAGAACGCTCGGCTGGTCGCCAAGGCCCAGTCGAACCTGATACCCATCGCCCAGATGCGGTCCAGCACGCGCGGATACCGGTCCGGGCCCGAGTCCTGCGACATTGAACGAGCCCATGCATCAGCGAACAATCAGCGACATCGCCGCCGCATTGCGGGCTGGCGAGCTCTCCGCGCGCGAGCTCACCCAGCACTACCTCGCGCGCATCGAGCGCCTCGATCCCGCGCTCAACAGCTATATCAGCGTCACCGCCGAGCAGGCGCTGGCCGCGGCCGATCAGGCCGACGCCCGGCTGCGCGCCGGCGACGCCGGCCCGCTGACCGGCATCCCGATCGCGCACAAGGACATCTTCTGCACCGACGGGATCAAGACCAGCTGCGGCTCGCGCATGCTCGACAACTTCATCGCGCCCTACGACGCCACCGTGGTCGAGCGGCTACGCGCCGCCGGCTGTCCGACACTGGGCAAGACCAACATGGACGAGTTCGCGATGGGCTCGTCGAACGAGACCAGCTTCTACGGCCCGGTGCGCAATCCCTGGGACACAGAGCGCGTGCCCGGCGGCTCCTCGGGCGGCTCGGCCGCGGCGGTCGCCGCCGGCCTCTGCGCGGCAGCGACCGGCACCGACACCGGCGGCTCGATCCGCCAGCCGGCCGCCTTCTGCGGCGTCACCGGCCTCAAGCCGACCTACGGACGCTGCTCACGCTGGGGCATGATCGCCTTCGCCTCGAGTCTCGACCAGGCCGGCGTGCTGGCGCGCAGCGCCGCCGACGCCGCCCTGGTGCTGCAGGCGATGGCCGGCTTCGATGAGCGCGACTCGACCAGCGCCGACGCGCCGGTGCCCGACTACGGCACCACGCTCGAGAGCCCCATCGACGGCCTCAAGATCGGCCTGCCCAAGGAGTATTTCGGCGAGGGCTTGGATGCCGGCGTCGCCGCCTCGGTCGAGGCCGCGATCAACGAATACGAGGCGCTCGGCGCTACCGTCAGCGAGATCAGTCTGCCCAACGCCCCGCTCTCGGTGCCAGTCTACTACGTCGTCGCACCGGCCGAGTGCTCGTCGAACCTGGCCCGCTTCGACGGCGTGCGCTATGGCCATCGCTGCGAGGCGCCTGCGGATCTCGAGGACCTCTACAAGCGCAGCCGTGCCGAGGGCTTCGGCGCCGAGGTCAAGCGCCGGATCATGATCGGCACCTACGTGCTCTCGGCCGGCTACTACGATGCCTACTACCTCAAGGCGCAGCAGCTGCGCCATCTGATCAGCGACGACTTCCGCCGCGCCTTCGAGCAGGTCGACGTCATCCTGGGGCCGACCACACCGAGCACCGCCTTCGCGCTCGGCGCCAAGACCGACGACCCGGTCGCGATGTACCTGAACGACATCTACACCATCGCCACCAATCTCGCCGGCCTGCCCGGGGTCTCGATCCCGGTTGCGCCGGCCGAGGGCATGCCGGTCGGGCTTCAGCTCATCGGCGACGTCTTCCAGGAAGGACGCCTGCTGAACATCGCCCATCGCCTGCAACAGGCGACCGACTGGCACCTGCTGACCCCGGCCGACGCCGCATGAGCGCCGCCGCAGCCGCCCGGATCACCCGAACGACCGTCACGCAGCGCGCCTGATGCCGGCGCGCGAGCGTCCGCGGATGCGCCTGGGGCACGATAAGCGCCTGCCGCTTACCCTCGGCGTGATCCTGGTGGTCGGCTTCCTGAGCGTTAACCTCTACAGCTTCACAGTCTCCAGCAACGCCGTGCGCGAGATGCTGGTCCAGAACACGCTGCCGCTGACCAGCAACAACATCTACTCCGAGATCCAGGCGAGCCTGTTGCGCCCGATCTACGTCTCCTCGCTGATGGCGCACGACACCTTCCTGATCGATTGGATGGCGCAGGGCGAACGCGATACCGACCAGGTCATCCGCTACCTGCAGGCGATCCAACAGAAGTACGAGGTCTTCTCCGCCTTCGTAGTCTCAGCGCTGACGCTCAGGTACTACCACCACGACGGCGTGCTCAAGACGCTCTCAGAGGATTCCAAGAAGGATCAGTGGTTCTTTACGATGGTGCCGCACCCGAACGCCTATCGCGTCGATATCGACACCAACGAGGCCGACGATAACCAGCTCACGATCTTCATCAATCACAAGATCATCGATACGGACGGCCGCTTCATCGGGGTGACCGGTGTCGGCCTCGACGTCGCCAACATGTCGCAACTGATCGCCGACTACAAGGCACGCTATGACCGCGACATCTACTTCGTCGATCGCCGCGGCATCATCCAGAGCCACGCCGATGAGCGGCTGATCGGCACCGCCGACATCCACGAGCGGGCCGGCATCAGCGCAATCGCCGACCAGATCCTCAGCGGCGAGCAGGGTTCGCTGGTCTACAGCGGTGACCGGGGCCCGGTCTTCCTGCGCTATCGTTTCATCCCGGAGCTCGACTGGTATCTACTCGTCGAGCAGGGCGAGCGCGCCGCCGTCGCGCGTCTGCGGACCGCCTTCTACCACAACCTCGCGGCCGGGGCCGTGGTCACCCTCATCGTGCTCCTGATCAGCACCTACACGGTGCGCCGCTTCCACGAGCGCCTCGCCCGCATGGCCACCATCGATCGGCTCTCGGGGCTCTACAACCGCGAGGCCTTCGAGGCCCTGTTCGCCCGGGCGAGCGCCAGCGCGCGACGCTACGGGCAACCGCTGTCGCTGATCCTGTTCGACATCGACCTGTTCAAGCACATCAACGACCAGCACGGGCATCTCGCCGGCGACCGCGTCATCGAGCAGGTCGCGCAGTTGGTCCAGCGCGGCCGGCGCGCGAACGATCTGCTCGCCCGCTGGGGCGGGGACGAATTCGTCTTGCTGCTCGCCGATTGCGATCTGGCCGCTGCCCACCGCTTGGCCGACGGGCTGCGCCAGGCGGTCAGCGATGCGATCGTCGTGCCCGAGTGCAACCGCCCGCTCACCCTCAGCCTCGGCATCGCCGCCTACCATCAGAACGATACGCTCGATGAGCTGCTCGGTCGCGCCGACGAACAGCTCTACCGGGCCAAGGCGGCCGGGCGCAATCGGGTCGCGAGCGGCGCCTAGCTCGGTGTCATGGCTGGCGGACGAACCGGATCAAGCGCGCCGCGATCTCAACCCCCTTGATCGCCAGCGTCCAGCCAGTCTTCTACGGTGAGGCCGTCGACGCGTCGAAACTCGCCGAGATTGTTCGTCACCAGTGTTGCGCCCTCCGCGCGAACGTGCGCGGCGATCACTAGATCCATGTTGCCGATCGGGGTGCCCGCCTTACGCAGATCCGCGCGGATGCACGCAGAGTGGGCGGCGGCCAGCCCCGCTCCTGTGGCGCTTCCTGCTCCCGTATAGACCAGAACACCTGATGGGCAACGTCGCGAGCTGGCGCAGGGGCATCGGAAAAAGGGATCGGGTCGATGGCCGTCACCCAGTTGAAACGGAGCCGGCGTTGTACCATGGTCACGTCCTTCGGCCGCAAGGCGCGCGGACCAGTCCGAGCACGAAGCCAGGAGCCAGCCGGCGGGATCGCGGGCTGGCATCGGCCACCACAAGATGCCGGAACAGCGAGGCACACAATGAAGCGCCATTTTCCCTTGTTGATTGGTTTCCTGTTGCTGTCATCGACCTCTGACGCCCAGTTCACCGGGCCATCGTCGGCGGGCCGGGCCAGCACGGTCGCCCAGGCGCAGCAGGCCGCGATCGAATCCTATGTCACGGTTACGGGCAACCTCGTCGCCCACCTCGGAGAGGATTATTATCGGTTCCGGGATCAGACGGGTGCGATCCGGGTGGAGATCGAGCCGCCGGTCTGGCGGAACCGGAAGATCGGCCCCGACACCAGGGTGCGGCTGGTCGCCGAGGTCGATCGCACTGCGACCGGAAGGCGCTACCTCTGGGTCGAGTCACTCGAGATCGCAGACTGATGCCGGCCCTGCCACGGGCGATCAGCTGCTGGGCCTGACCATCCTCGGAGACCAAGTCGCGATGGAGCCTGACATCATCGGCCATTGCTGGCACTGCGGCGCCGATCTGACGCGCGCCGACTACGGCCGCGAGAACCACTGCCGCAGCTGCGGCAAGGCCACACGCTGCTGCCGCAACTGTCGGCTCTACCAACGCGGTCGCCCGAACGACTGTCTCGAGCCGCTGGCCGAGCCCGTCGCGGACAAGACGCGCGCGAACTTCTGCGAGCACTTCGACCCGGCACCGCGGCCGGCGGCGGATCGACCCGCGAGCTCAGCGGATGAGGACAGCCTCCGGCAGGCGGCCGAGGCGCTGTTCAAGTAGACCCCGCCAAGCCGTCTTGCCGATCCCAGGCGGCCGGCGTGCGGCGCCACCGCGCCGCGTTGAGCGGTTCCAGATCAAAGCGCCTCACGAGCAACCAGCACCAGCCGATCCGCCGGCCCGGAACGCACAGCATGAGCCAGCACACCGCCACCATCGACGGGGAAGCGCGCGCGCTCGGCTGGCGCTCGACGTTGGTCACCATTGCCGTCATCGCCGCGCTGGCCGCCGGGCTGATCCATTGGATCGATAGCAGCGAGCCGAAGGCGCAGCGCGAAGCCGCCACCAAGCGCACGGCCATGCTGGTCGCCGTCGAGCGCGTGCGGCGCGGGACCTTCGCGCCGACCATCACCGGCCTGGGCCGGGTCGCGCCTGCGCGCGAGATCATCCTCAGCCCCCAGGTCGCCGGGCGCGTGATCGCGGTCGCCGACAGCCTGCTGCCGGGCGGTTTCGTCGCCGCGGGCGAGCCGCTGATCCGCATCGACCCGGCCGACTACGCCAACCGCGTCCAGCAACGCGAGAGCGCCCTGCAGCAGGCCCGATCCGAGCTCGCGATCGAGCTCGGCCGCCGGGATGTGGCGCGCACCGACCTCGAGCTGCTGGACCGCGAGCTGACCCCGGAGAACCGGGCGCTGGTCCTGCGCGAGCCGCAGCGGCAAGCGGCGCGCGCGGCGGTGCGTGCCGCCGAGGCGGCGCTGAGCCAGGCGCGGCTGGAGCTGGCGCGCACGACCCTCGACGCGCCCTTTCCCGCCCAGGTCCTGAGCCGCACGATCGACCTCGGCTCACAGGTCGCGCCCGGCGCCGAGCTGGCGCGGCTGATCGGCATCGACGAGTACTGGGTGATCGTCACCGTACCGGTCGCCAAGCTGAGCCAGATCGCCTTCCCGGCCGACGGCGAGCCCGGCGCTTCGGTGCGGTTGCGAAACCGCACCGCCTGGCCCGACGGCGAATCCCGCCAGGGTCGTCTCCGCCACCTGATCGGGGCGCTCGACGATCAGACGCGGCTCGCCCGCGTGCTCGTCAGCGTGAGCGATCCGCTCGCGCGCGCGGCCGAGACGGCTGGGCCGCGCCTGCTCGTCGGCGCCATCGTCCAGGCCCAGATCCCGGGTCGGCCGCTGACCGACGTCTTCCGCATCGATCGCGACGCCCTGCGCGAGAATGATCGGCTGTGGCTGAACGTCGATGGGACCCTGCAGATCCGCGACGCCCAGGTCGTGTTCAAGGACCGGCAGTACGCCTACATCCGCGACGGGCTGAATGACGGCGATTGGCTGGTCACCAGCAGTCTGGCCACCGTCGCCGAAGGCGCGCCATTGCGCACGGAGGCCCAGAAGCCAGCGCAAGGCTCAGCTGAGAGCACCGCATCAGGCAACGCCTCAGAAGGCAACGCCAAAGCAGGAAGCGCCACAGCAGCCAATGCCGCGCAGGATGCTGCACAGGACTCGGCACAGGGCTCGGCACAGGGCTCGGCACAGGGCTCGGCACAGGGCTCGGCACAGGGCTCGGCACAGGGCTCGGCACAGGGCTCGGCACAGGGCTCGGCCTCGGAGACCTCACCAGCGAACGCCGCAGAGGCTGCGGCAGAGGCTGCGGCACAGGACCCGGCACCGGACGCCGCACCATGACCGCAGCCGAGCGACCCCCCTCCACAGGCGGCCCGATCGCCTGGATGGCGCGCCATGCGATCGCCGCCAACCTGATGATGATGATCCTGCTGGCGGGCGGGCTCTGGTCGGCCGCGCAGATCCAGAAGGAGGTCTTTCCGCAGTTCCAGCTCGATATCGTCACCATCAGCGTCGGCTATCCGGGCGCGGCGCCGAGCGAGGTCGAAAGCGGCATCCTGCAGCCGATCGAAGAGGCGGTGCGCGGGCTCGAAGGCATCCGCGAGATCAGCGCACGCGCGAGCGAAGGCTGGGGCCGCGTCGAGATCGAGCTGGTCGCCGGCGCCGAGCGGATGAAGGCCTTTCAGGATATCGATCAGGCGATCGCGCAGGTGCGGACCTTTCCGGAAGAGGCCGATGAGCCCGAGGTGCGTCTGCGGGAGCGCCAGCGCGAGGCGATGGAGCTCGGGCTCTACGGCGACGTCGACATCTGGACACTGCGCAAGCTCGCCGAGCGCCTGCGCGACCGACTCTTGAATGACCCGAACATCACCCAGGTCGAGCTCGGCTATGTGCCCGACTATGTCACCCATGTTGAGATCCCGGCCGCCAGCCTGCGCCAATACGACCTGTCGCTGCCCGAGGTCGCCCGGATCATCGCCCAATCGAGCCAGGACGTGCCGGCCGGCGCGGTGCGTACCTTCGATGGCGAGATCCTGCTGCGCCTGCAGGAGCGCAAGGTCTGGGCGGACGAGTTCGCCGAGATCGACCTCCTCGCCAATGCCAGCGGCGCCGCGCTCAAGCTCGGCGACATCGCAACGGTCCGCGACGGCTTCGAGGAAGGCAACTTCCACTCGCGCTTCAACGGCCGGCCGTCGACCGAGATCGTGATCTACCGCACCGGCCGCGAGTCGCCGTTGGAGATCGAGGCGCGCGTCAACGCGATCATGGCCGACTTCGAGACCCTGCTGCCGCCGAGTGTCGCCTGGCGGATCGATTCCAACAACGCCGAGGAGTTCCGCGAGCGCCTGACGCTGATCCTCGAGAACGGCGCCTTATCGGTGCTCATCGTGCTCAGCATCCTGTCGCTGTTCCTGGCCGCGCGCCTGGCCTTCTGGGTGATGATGGGGATGGCGATCGCGTTCATCGGCTCGCTGCTGTTGCTGCCGCCGCTCGGTGTGAGCATCAACATGATCTCGCTGTTCGGCTTCCTGGTCGCGCTCGGCATCGTCGTCGATGACGCGATCGTCGTCGGCGAGAACGTCTACGAGGCACGCAAGCAGACATCCGACCCGTTGGCGGCCGCGATCACCGGCACCCGCCAGGTGGCGGTGCCGGTAATCTTCTCGATCCTGACCAACGTCGTCGCCTTCGTGCCGCTGCTGTTCATCCCGGGCGAGACCGGGCTATTCTGGTGGCCGCTGCCGGTGGTGGTCATCACGGTCCTGCTGCTGTCGCTGCTGGAGGCGCTGCTGATCCTCCCGGCCCATCTGGCGCATGTGCCGCGCGCGCCGAGCGGTCACTCGCTCCTGCAGCCGCTCAAGGGGCTGCAGACGCGTTTCGCCGGTGCCTTCGACCGGTTCGTGCAGACGCACTACAGCCGGCTGCTCGATCTGACCCTGCGCAACCGCTATCTGACCATCGCCTCCGCGCTGGCACTGCTGGTCGTGATCGGCCACTATGCCAACAGCGATCACATGGGCATGATCAATATGCCCGAGGTCGCGGCCGATGAGATCGAGGCCGGGGTCTCGATGCCGGTCGGCACGACGCCGGCCCAGGCCGGGCAGGTCGCACTCCGGCTGACCGAGGCGACGCGGCGCCTATATGAGGCGAATGATCTGGACGCGGTCGCCGAAGGGATCAAGACCAACGTGCGCGGCCAGGATTTCATCGACATCGAGATCGTGATGCGCCCACCCGACCAGCGCGCGATGACCGCGAAAGAGGTCATCGCACTCTGGCGCGACGAGATCGGCGACATCCAGGGGGTGGACCAGATCACCTTCGAGGCCGAGCGCGGTCCCGGCGGCTGGCGGCCGGACATCCGCGTCGACCTCAGCCACAACGACATCGCGGTGCTGGAACAGGCCAGCAAGCGCCTGGTCGCGGAGCTGAACCGGTTTCCGAATACCGCAGACGTCAACGACAACTTCGACAAGGGCAAGAAGCGGATCGATTTTCGGCTGCTGCCCGAAGGTCGCGCCCTGGGCCTGACCCCGGACGCGGTTGGCGAGCAGCTGCGCGGCGCCTTCTTCGGCGCCTTGGCGGTTCGTCAGCTGCGCGGCACCAATGAGACCGAGGTCCGGGTCAAATTGCCGGCGTCCGAGCGCGAGGATCTGGCCTCTCTCGAGGACTATGTGCTGCGCACCCCGGACGGGGTCGAGGTCCCGTTGTTCGAGGTGGCCGCCTTCGAGTACAGCGAGGCCTTCAGCACCATCCAGCGCCGCAATGGACGCCGGATCGTGACCGTCTCGACCGATGTCGAGCCGAAGCGCGAGATCGTCCAGGTCGTCGACGCCCTCAATAGCCGCATCCTGCCGCAGCTGCGCGCCGATTATCCCGGCCTGACCTGGAGCTTCCAGGGCTCGGACGCCGAGATGCGCGCCGCGACCCAGACCCTATGGGGCTATTTCGGGCTGGCCATGATCGTGATCTACGCGCTGCTAGCGGTCGCCCTCAACAGCTACGCCCAGCCCCTGGTCGTGCTCAGCGCGATCCCCTTCGGCGTGATCGGCGCGGTGATCGGGCACATCATCATGGGCTTCGATCTGTCGCTGATCTCGCTGATGGGCGTCGTCGCCCTCTCCGGGGTCGTGCTCAACAGCTCGCTGATCATGACCGATTTCGCCAACCGCCAGCGCCGCGATCAGGGCGGCGCCTGCAGCGTCCATGACGCGATCCTGCTGGCCGGCCTGCGCCGTTTCCGGCCGATCATGCTGACCACCCTGACCACCTTCGGCGGACTGACGCCGATCCTGCTCGAATCCTCGTTGCAGGCGCAGTATCTGATCCCGATGGCGATTTCGCTCGGCTTCGGGATCATCTTCGCGACCAGCATCGTCCTGATCCTGGTGCCGTCGCTCTATCTGATGCTGGAGGATATCAACGGGATCATGGCGCGCAGAACAAGGCGGCGAGTCGCCGAGATGTAACGGATATCGCCATTCCACGTGATCGCCGGACAGAAAGCACCGGAACAGTCAGCACCGAGGGGCTCAGCTTGTCCGGAAACCAGGGCGAGTGACGATACGATCAGTCAACTCCTCTCCAGCATCGCGTTGGCTTTGCCGTGAACAACCCCGCGGGCGTTGCATTCCGCGGCGTTGCGCGCGTCATGTTCGTTGGGCGCAAGGCTGGCTCATCGCACCTTTCCGCCTGAACAGCGGCTAAAATGTCCCGAGAATCTCGGCATCTGCAGCCTCATCCTGCTCAGGGGTTGCCTTGAATCACTCAGGATTCATCGAGCGGCTTAACACCGCACCATGCGCGTTCGCGTGAATGCGCCACTCATGATCGTTGCATCCTTCGTTTTGTCCTCAGCTATCGGAGCTCCCCGTCATGCCGTCCCCCTTGTCGTTGCGTGCGCGCCTCGGCACCTGGATCGAATCCGCGCCCATCCAGCGCCTGATCATCGCGCTCATCGTCCTCAATGCCGTCACCCTGGGGCTGGAGACGTCGGAGACGGTGATGGCAAGTATCGGCCCGTTGTTGGTGAGCCTCGACCGGCTGGTGCTGGCGGTCTTCGTGCTCGAGATCGCCATCAAGCTGTTCGCCTTCGGCGGACGCTTCTTCCGCAATGCCTGGAACGTCTTCGATTTCCTGGTCGTCGGCATCGCGCTGGTGCCGGCGAGCGGCCCCTTAGCGGTGCTGCGCACCTTGCGGGTGCTGCGGGTGCTGCGGCTGGTCTCCACGGTGCCGCGGCTGCGTTTCGTGGTCGAGGCCCTGCTGAAGGCGATCCCGGGCATCGCCTCGATCGCCGGGCTGATGCTGCTGCTGTTCTACGTCTTCGCGGTGATGGCGACCAACCTCTACGGCGCGCGCTTCCCGGACTGGTTCGGCAGCATCGGCGCCTCGATGTACACCCTGTTCCAGATCATGACCCTGGAGAGCTGGTCGATGGGGATCGTGCGCCCGGTGATGGCGGCCTATCCGCTGGCCTGGCTGTTCTTCGTCCCGTTCATCCTGATCGCGACCTTCACGATGCTGAACCTGTTCATCGGCATCATCGTCGACACCATGCAGACGATGCATGAGGCCGGCCACGAGGCCGAGCGCGAGCAGCTCGCGGGCGCGATGCACCAGGACACCGATCGCGTGCTCCAGGAGATGCAGCGCATGCGCCAAGAGCTGAGTGCGCTACGGACGAGTGTCGAGGCGATCGAGCACGCGCGGCCCGAAGCGCCGCGCTGAGCAATCAAGCGCCTCTGCGCGGTGAAATCACTCACCAACCCGCCGCAGCACCGTCTTCATGACGGTCGGTGAGATCCGGAAATCGGAGGCATGCAGTGCGGCGAAGACGTCACGCGCTGATGAAATCACGCCACACTGACGCGCCAAGCCGATCACGGCCGCGGTGCCGGCCACGCGCAGCCCATGTTCGGCGGCGATGACCCTGCCAGCACGCTCATCCATCAGCACCAGGCAGGGCTCGGTCTGCGCCAAGGCGATGCGGATGCAGGCCGCTTCGCCCGCGTCGAGATCCGGCAGTGCGGGCGCCGTCGGCACCGCTGTATGGACCTTGAGCCAGCCGCCATCGAGCCCGGCCCTGATCAGCCGTTCGTCTTCATACCCAAGGCCCGGCAACACCTCATCGCGCACCGCTGGCGGCAGCCAAACCACGCCGAAAAGGGACTCGAGCCAGCCGAGCCCATCCACTCGCGCCAGGCCGATCAATGGACTGGCGTCTGTCAGGACGAGGCGAGCCATGCATCCAGTTCGTCGAGGTCACGCTCCACCTCCGATGCCTCGAGGTCGATCACCGGGATGCCGAGCCGGGACAGGTGGGTTGCAAAGTCCCCTACCGACATCCCGGCAAGGTGCGCTGCACGGGCCAGGGACAGATGCCCATCGCGAAACAGGGCCGTCGCCAGGGCCGGGCGCACGCCCTCTCTCTCCAGCACGCCAGCCAGCTCCACGCCAACCATGAGGGCATCCGGCTTATCGCGATTGAGCACCAGTACCAGATCCTCACGCGCCTTGCGCAGCGCCTCGCTGGGGTTGTTCTTGAGCCCGCTGACGTTGACGGTCTGCATGCCTATCGCTCATGGGAATCAAACATAGGAATCAGTGTAGCACCCGCCGATCCGGCTCGCCGATAGCCATCGCGGTCACCGCTGCTGCCAAGACCTGGCCGTCGATCACAGCATGCTGTTATAGCCATCCAACCTAATGCGAGCACTGACCCTCTTTGATCCTGGCGGCAGTGATGCAGGACAACCAAAAGGGTCTGTACGGATATCAGTGCGGTTGACTAGACAGGCTGCTGACTTGGCTCGGCGCCCCGGTCTGGAACGCCCTCATTGCCAGTTTGAGCCAGGGGCCTGCGCATCAGGATGCCCGGCACGCACATCGTCGCATGGTGTCGCCGCAGCCAGGGCCTGCTGATCGCACAGCACCTCGGCCCCCTTCATGACTCATACCTCAACGCCGGCGATGGCACCTTTCACATCCTCGATGAGCCCCGCTCAACCTGGGCTAGAATGACGCCTTTCTTGATGAGCCCAGGGGCTGCTGCGCGCAGCCTGTTTCGCAGTGCCGCGCAACGCATCCGCTGCGTCAGCCTGCCGCGCGCCGCAAGCCGCAACCGCTCCGTGCCAGCACCCAACCAACGAGAACCGACTCCGCATGCAATGGGAACCCGTTATCGGGCTGGAGATCCACACCCAGCTCGCCACTGAATCGAAGATCTTCTCGGGCGCCGCGACCGCCTTCGGCGCCGCGCCGAACACCCAGGCCTGCGCGATCGACCTCGGCCTGCCGGGGGTGCTGCCGGTGCTGAACACGGGGGCCGTGCAGCGCGCGGTGCAGTTCGGACGTGCGATCGCCGCCGAGATCGCGCCGCGCTCGGTGTTCGCGCGCAAGAACTACTTCTACCCGGATCTCCCCAAGGGCTACCAGATCAGCCAGTACGAGCTGCCGATCGTCGGCCAGGGTGAAGTCGAGATCGTGCTCGACGACGGCCGCGTGAAGACCATCGGCGTCACCCGCGCGCATCTGGAGGAGGATGCGGGCAAGTCGCTGCACGAGGACTTCTCCGGTCCGATGGGTGCGATGACCGGCATCGACCTCAACCGCGCCGGCACGCCCTTGCTCGAGATCGTCTCGGAGCCCGACCTGCGCTCGTCAGAGGAGGCCGTCACCTACGCCCGTAAGATCCACCAGCTGGTGCGCTGGATCGGCATCAGCGACGGCAACATGCAGGAGGGCTCGTTCCGGGTCGATGCGAACGTCTCGGTCCACCTGCCGGGAACGCCGTTCGGCACCCGCGCCGAGCTCAAGAACATCAACTCGTTCCGGTTCCTGCAGCGGGCGATCGAGCTCGAGATCGAGCGTCAGATCGAGATCCTCGAGGACGGCGGCAGCGTCGTGCAGGAGACCCGGCTCTATGACGCCGACCAGGACGAGACCCGCTCGATGCGCACCAAGGAGGAGGCCAACGACTACCGTTATTTCCCGGACCCCGATCTGCTGCCGGTCGAGCTCGACGCCGCGTTCATCGCCGCCGCCACCGCGGACCTACCCGAGCTGCCCGACGCGATGCGTCATCGCTTCAGCGAACAGTTCGGCCTCAGCGACTACGATGCCGCCCTGCTGACGGCCAACCGCGCGACCGCGAGCTATTTCGAAGCGGTGGTCGCGGAAGGCGTCGACCCTAAGCTCAGCGCGAACTGGATCACCGGCGCGCTCGCCGCCGCGCTCAACAAGGCCGACCTCGAGATCAGTGCGAGCCCGGTCACAGCTCCGCAGCTCGCGGGACTGCTCAAGCGGATCGAAGACAACACCATCTCGGGCAAGATCGCGAAGCAGGTGTTCGAGGCGATCTGGGCCGGCGACGGCGATCCGGATCAGGTAATCGAGGCCAAGGGCCTGAAGCAGATCACCGACAGCGGCGCGATCGAGCAGATGATCGACGCCATCCTCGCCGACAACCCGCAGCAGGTCGAGCAATACCGCGCCGGCAAGCAGAAGGTGTTCGGCTTCTTCGTCGGCCAGGTGATGAAGCAGAGTCAGGGCAAGGCGAACCCGCAGCAGGTCAATCAGCTGCTCAAGACCAAGCTCGACGGCTGAGCAAGCGACAACCGGTCAGCAGCCTTAGGCACCGCCGATCCCGCTCTCGGCATAGATGGTCGCAAGCGGGATCGACAGGCCCAGCTCGTCGAGGACCAGTTCATCGGCCGGCTGCTCGCAGAGCTGCGGCGACCAGAGCCCACCTTGGTTGCGGTAGTGCAGGACCCCGATCGCCGTCGAATCCACGAGCACATAGTCGGCCAAGGTCTCGATCGTCTGATACTGCAGGAACTTGGCGCCGCGGTCTTCGCGCGCAGTGCTGGGCGAGGTGACCTCGATGATCAGCACCGGATTCACCAAGGTCCGCAGCCCATTGATGGTCACGAAAGCCGGATCACAGGCCACCGACAGGTCCGGGTAGAGATAGGGGCTGCCGGTGCTGACACGGACGCGCTGATCACTGCCGAAGGGACGACAGCCGCGCGCCCGCAGCCCGAAACGCAGCTCGGCGAGCAGATTGACGCAGAGGCTGTTGTGCTCGGGCTGCGCGCCGCCCATGCAATGTACCTCGCCGTTGCGATACTCGCAGCGCTGGCTCGAGGTGCTGTCGAGCGCGAAGTACTCCTCCAAGCTAACGAAATCGCGTTTCAGCGAAGTGGCCATGGTATGACACCCAGCGCAGAGCCTTGGCGATCAGTATAGCCTTTGCGCTCAGTGCCCTCCGCCCTTCAGCGCCGAGGCGATGCCCTCGATGGTGTCCTTGGCGTCGCCAAAGATCAGCGAGGTGTTGTCCTGATAGAACAGTAGGTTGTCGACCCCGGAATAGCCCGGGCGCATCGAGCGCTTGAGGAAGTAGACCTGGCGCGCCTTGCCGGCCTCGAGGATCGGCATGCCGTAGATCGGGCTCGTCGGGTCCTCCTTCGCCGCCGGGTTGACGACATCGTTGGCGCCGACCACCAGCACGACCTCGGTGCCCGGGAATTCCGGGTTGATCTCGTCCATCTCCAGGACATTGTCGTAGGGGATATCCGCCTCGGCCAGCAGCACGTTCATGTGCCCCGGCATGCGCCCGGCGACCGGATGGATCGCGAACTTCACCTCGACGCCGCGCGCCTGGAGCAGCTCCATCATCTCCTTCAGCGCATGCTGGGCCTGGGCGACCGCCATGCCGTAGCCGGGCACGACGATGACCTTGCCGGCATCCTCCATCCAGTAGACCGCCTCCTCGACCGAGGCCGACTTGACGCCCTTCTCGGCGGCCACGGCACCGGCGCTGTCGCCGCCGCTGCTGTCGGTGCCGAAGCCGCCGAAGACGACGTTGATGATGCTGCGGTTCATCGCCCGGCACATGATGTAGGAGAGGATCGCACCGGAGAAGCCGACCAAGGCGCCGACGATGATCAGCAGGTTGTTGTGCAGCGTGAAGCCGGTCGCCGCGGCCGCCCAGCCCGAGTAGCTGTTCAGCATCGAGATGATCACCGGCATATCGGCGCCGCCGATCGGGATGATCAGCGTCCCACCGAGCACGAAGGCCAGCAGCGTCATCAGGACGAGCGAGACCCAACTACCGCTGCTCGCGAAGTGGACCGCCAGCGCGATCGTGGTCACCGCAATCAGGGCATTGAGCGCGTGCTGACCGGTGAACTTGATCGGCGCGCCGGACATGAGGCCCTGCAATTTGGCGAACGCGATCACCGAACCGGTGAAGGTGATCGCGCCGATCACGATGCCGGCCGCGAGCTCGCCCATCAGCACCCCGTTCAGGGTGCCGGCGGCGCCGCGGTTGATGAAGGTACCGATCGCGACCAGCACCGCCGCCATGCCGACGAAGCTGTGCAGGGCCGCGACCAGCTGCGGCATCGCCGTCATCTGGATGCGCAGCGCGACCACGATGCCGATCACCGCGCCGAGCCCGCCGGCGATGCCGATCAGCCAATAGCCCTGCACCTCGGCCCCGGCCAGGGTCGCGCCGATCGCGATGAGCATGCCGAGGATGCCGAACAGGTTGCCGCGCCGGGCGGTGGCCGGATGGGTCAGCCCCTTGAGCGCGAAGATGAACAGGATCGCCGAGGCCAGATAGGCCAGCGCCTGGGTGGTGGGAGAGAGGGTCAGCGCCATCGGTGATCAGCCCTTCTTCTGCTTCTTCTTGAACATCGAGAGCATGCGATGGGTGACGAGGAACCCGCCGAACACGTTGATGCTCGCCAACAGCACCGCGATGAAGCCGAGCGCCGAGGCCGCGAACCCGGCCTCCTCGAGGCCGGTCACCAGCAAGGCCCCGACCAGCACGATGCCGGAGATCGCGTTGGTCAGCGCGACCAGCGGCGTGTGCAAGGAGGGCGTGACGCCCCAGATGACGTAGTAGCCGATGAAGCAGGCGAGCACGAAGACATAGAGCGCGAGGATGGATTCAGACATCCGTAAAGACTCCCAGGTTGCGTGTTTGGCGGTCGCGCGCGCAGCCGACGCGGCGCGGGCCGCGCGGGCCGGCGCCGCGTCGGCTGCGGGCGAGCTCAGGACTCGACCCGCATCGCCGCGGTGATCTCGTCCTGGGTCAGGTCCTTGAGCACCGGTCCGGCATCGGACGGCTCGACCATGATCTCCAGCAGGTTGGCGAGATTCCTGGCATAGAAGGCGCTGGCGTCGGCGGGCACCATCGACGGGTAATTGGTATGGCCGACGAGGATCACGCCCTGGTGCTCGACGACCTGATCCGGCTCGGTCAGCTTGCAATTGCCGCCGTTGGCCGCGGCCAGATCGACGATCACCGAGCCGGTGCGCAGGCGCTCGACGACCTCGGTGGTGATCAGCTCCGGCGCCGGACGGCAGGGGATCAGCGCGGTGGTGATGATCACATGCGCCTTGGCCAGCTCATCGGCCAACAACTGCTGCTGGCGCGCCTTGGCCTCGGCGGAGAGCTCCTTCGCGTAGCCGCCCTCGCCGGCCCCGCTCTCGCCGAGATCGAGCTCGATCGGCTTCGCCCCGAGCGAGGCGATCTGCTCCTTGGTCTCCGGACGCACATCATAGGCGAAGACATCGGCGCCGAGCCGGCGCGCGGTCGCGATCGCCTGCAGGCCGGCGACCCCGGCGCCGAGCACCACCACCCGCGCCGGCTTCGCCGAGCCGGCCGAGGTCATCATCATCGGGAAGAATCGGCCGTAGTGGGCCGCGGCCTCGAGCACCGCGCGATAGCCGGCGATGTTGCTCTGCGACGAGAGCGCATCCATCGACTGCGCGCGCGAGATGCGCGGCATCCGCTCCATCGCCAAGACCCGCACCCCGTTCTCGACCATCCGCGACAGCAGCGCATCCTCGCCGCAGGCCTCGACCAGCCCGATGTAGACACTGCCGGAGGCCACCGCTTGGGCCTCCTCGTCGCTCGGGCGGCGCACCTTGAGCACGATATCGGCATTGAAGCAGGCGGCCCGGTCCACCAGCTCCACCCCGACCTCGGCATAGGCGGCGTCGGGGTAATGCGCCGCGGCGCCGGCACCGGATTCGAGCACGACCTCGAACCCTTTGCCGATCAGCTTCTTGGCCACATCGGGCGTGGTCGCGACGCGGCGCTCGCCGGTGCGCGTCTCTGTTGGGATGCCGAGCTTCATGACAATCGCTTCAGGTCTCGTTCGTTGCGGGCTAGGTGGCGCCTCAGAGGCGACCGGCGCTGCGGCCGTTGGCGTGGGCCATCGGCCGACCTCGGTCGGGCACCGGATGCGAGCGCGGCATTATCGGCGCTCGAACGCGCTAGCTCAATGGGTCGGCTGCTTGGATCGCACCGCCCCATGCGTTCGTCGGCAGCGGTTTTCGCACCCGTGCCGGTCGTCACCAAGCGCTTGCTCGGCGAGCACGGCATGCCGGCTCAATGCCGGCTCAATGCTGGTTTGAATTCCGCAAGCCGCGCGGCATGCTGGCTCAATGCTGGCCCGAATTCCGCAAGCCGCGCAGCACCTGCGCCGAGATCTCCTCGATCGACTGACTGGTCGTATCGAGCACCGGCACCCCGAGCTGGCCCAACATCTCCTGCGCCAACCGGATATCGTTGCGGCAGCGCGCGAGCGACGCGTACTCACTGCCCGGCCGCCGCTCCTCGCGGATCAGATGCAGCCGCCGCGGCTCGATGGTCAGCCCGAACACCTTCTCCCTGACCGCATTCACCTCCTCCGGCAGCGCCTCGCGCTCGAAGTCGTCCTCGGTCAGCGGATGATTGGCCGCGCGCAGCCCGTAATGGATCGCCAGATAGAGGCAGGTGGGGGTCTTGCCCGAGCGCGAGACCCCGACCAGTACCACATCGGCATGGCGGAAGTTATCCGGACGCAAGCCGTCATCGTTCGCCATCGCGAAATTGATCGCCTCGATGCGCTTGGTGTACATGCTGGGCTTGGTGATCGCATGGCTGCGGCCCGACTGACGGCTCGGCGAGACGCCCAGCTCGGCACTGAGCGGCTCGACGAACTGCTCGAACAGCTCCAGATGGAAGCAATCGCCCTGCTTCAGGATCGCCGCGATCTCGGGATCGAGCATGGTCGAGAACACCAGCGGGCGCGCACCGTCACGTTCGGCCGCCTCGTGCATCCGCTGGGTCAGGGCACGCGCCCTGGCCTCGGTGTTGATGTAGGGCATGTAGACCTGCTCGAACTCGACGCTGTCGAATTGCGACAACAGGCTCTGCCCGAGGGTCTCGGCGGTGATGCCGGTGCTCTCGGAGACGAAAAAGACCGTTCGCTTCATGGCTTCACCCAAGCGATCCATCATGGCACCGCCGGGCGCAGAGCGAGCGCTTTAGCCGAGCGGCAGATAAACAATTGGGCATCCTCGACGCGCCCCGTGATTCACGTCAATGCGGTCAGAGCGATGCTGGCCAGATAGTAGGCGAAGCAGCCGCGAGGCGCTCGCTGATTCGACGACCCGGAGAACCGCATCATGGCAACCATCCGCAATGACAAAGACCTGCGTGACCTGCTGGAGAGGCTGCCCGTCGACCAGCAGCGCATCATCGGCCTCAGGTTCGCCCAGGACCTCGCGCATCTGAGCCGCGACGAGCGTGTCAAGCGCGCGATCGAGGCCGGTCTGCGCGCGGACGTCTCGGGGCAGGAGCTGGAAGACGGCTACCATGCCGCCAAGGCCTGGGCAACCAAGACCTATACCGACTGCGGCAAGGACACCGACTGGCTCGCCCAAGCCGATCATTTCGTCGCCGCCGCCGTCGCCGCGGCCCTGACCCCGGACAAGATGCTGCCCGACGCCAAGACCAATCGCGCCTGGAAGGCAGCGATGCATGCGCGGATGGCCAACAACTGCGAGCTCGTCGAGCCTGGCGGCGACGCGCAGCTCGACGCGGTGCAGCGCCAGTACCGGATCGCCGACGAGCTAATCGATGCCGCCGGCTAGATCGCTTGCCCGGCGATGCCCTCCCCTGAGCGGGCACCGGCGCCCGACCGCGGACCCGGGCCCCTGCTCAGCGCGGCCCCTCGGGTGCAGCCGTAGCCGCGAGCATCTCATCGTAAACGGCCCAGGCATCAGCCGCGCGCTCGGCCGAGATCTTCTCGATCGCATGGCCGAGATGCACCACGACGAAATCGCCGACCGCCAGCTCGTCCGGGTCCAGCATCAACAGGCTGACATCCCGCTCCGCCCCCTTCGCCTCGCAGCGCGCAGCGAGGCCGTTGATGGCCGTGATCTGCATTGGAATCCCCATGCACATGGGCGTGCCTCCGGTTCGATCTCATCACTCGGTGCAGGCTAAGGTCCCAGCTCAGCCGTCCGCAAGCGATCCGCATCAATCACAGCCTCGATTTCTCTGGCCTGATTTCCCTGATTGCCCTGGTTTCGGTAACCCCTTTCGCCACAGCCCCGAGCTCCCGGACCGGAGACCATGTCATCCAATCAATCGCCGCGCTGCCCCAACCAGAGGACGCCCCCATGCCCGCTCAAGGCACCCTGATCCTCGGCCTCGGCAATGTGCTGCTCGCCGACGAGGCGGCCGGCGCCGCGGTGCTGCGTGCGCTGGAGCCGATGGCCGAGGCCGACCCGGACCTGACCCTCTACGATGGCGGCACCCTGAGCTTCACCCTCGCCGGCCCGATCGGTGAGGCTGAGCGGCTGATCGTGGTCGATGCGGCCGCAATGGACGACCCGCCGGGGACCGTGCGGGTATTCGAGGGCGAGGCGATGGACCGGCAACTGAGCAAGCACGCGAAGAGCGTGCACGAGGTCAGCCTCGCGGACCTCTTCGATATCGCCCGCCTGACCGATACGCTGCCGGCACAGCGCGCACTGATCGGGATCGAGCCCGAGCAGGTCGACTGGGGCGATCAGCTCAGCCCGGCGGTGGCAGCAGCCGTGCCGGAGGCCGTCAGCCGAATCCAGACACTGCTGCAGCGCTGGCGCAATCCCGTTTCGTCATAGCTGCGCATAGGCCAGCCTCCGCTTGATTGCGCCGCGGCAATCTTCGGCGGCGCCGTCTCTTCTCGACTCGCCGAGCACGCCCCCCCCCGGGATTGCCATGCGATTCCGCAGTCCTGAACAGGGTTATTGACGTGTTTGCAGCAATCCGTGCGTCACGTCAAACACGCCTCGATCAGCAGTCACTAACATTACAAACAACCGATGGAGGTACGCTGAATGGCCGAGCTCGCCGACATCCCGATCCGTATCGAGCAACCGGACGCCGAACCGCGGCAGTTCGGTAACGCCCTTCCGATCCTGCACCAGATCCGGCATGCCCTGCTGCGGCTGGCCGAGCAGGGCGAACCAACCCGCATCGACCTTGCCGCGATGCCGTTCGGACCCGGTGATGAGGAGCGGCTGATGAGCACGCTCGGCCGCGGTGAGGTCGAGGCGACCGTCGAGGCCCTCGGACCCACCCGGATCTGGGAGACCCGTTTCCCGGGCGTCTGGGTACTCGATTACGCCAACGTCGAAGGGGAGCGCCTCGCATTGCAGATCGAGATCGACGAGGTCCCGCAAATGCTGCGCACCGCCACGGCCGACATCGCTGAGGCGCTGGCCGCGTTGGACACCGAGCTCAGTCCGCCGCCGGCAGCAGAGCGCGCAGACGGCACGGAGCCCTAGAGCGTCACAAGAGAGTAATGCGTCCTGGTCGGCCATTGGGCCGCACCCCATTGGGTTACGAGTCCAGGTCGCATCCAGACAACCATTGATCGAGCTTCGAGCAAAGTCAGGAGAAGAGATGGCCGCACCCAAGACCCTGGGCGAGAGCCTGCGCCAGCATGGCGTTTCCCGCCGTGGATTCCTGAAGTTCTGCGCCGCGACCGCGTCGATGATGGCGCTGCCGCCAAGCATGGCCCCGGCGATCGCGAAGGCGCTCGAGCAGGCGCGCCGGCCGTCGGTGATCTGGCTGTCGTTCCAGGAGTGCACCGGCTGCACCGAATCGCTGACCCGCAGCTCGTCGCCGACGGTCGAGAACCTGATCTTCGACGTGATCTCGCTCGACTACCACCACACCTTGCAGGCCGCTGCCGGCGACGCCGCCGAGCACGCCCGCGAGCAGGCGATGCACGCCAACGCCGGTGACTATCTGGTCGTGGTCGACGGCTCGCTGCCCGGCCCCAATGCCAACCCCGGCTATTCGACCATCGCCGGCATCAGCAACTACGAGATGCTGATGGAGACCATCGAGGGCGCCGCTGCGGTGGTCGCGGTCGGCAGCTGCGCCGCCTTCGGCGGGCTGCCGATGGCCGACCCGAACCCGACCGGCGCGGTCGCGGTGCAGGACCTGGTCAAGGACAAGCCGGTGATCAACGTCTCCGGCTGCCCGCCGGTGCCGATGGTCCTCACCGGCGTGCTGGCCCAGTTCCTGACCTTTGGCACCTTGCCGGAGCTCGATCAGTACGGCCGGCCCCTCGCCTTCTTCGGCCAATCCATCCATGATCGCTGCTACCGGCGCCCATTCTACGACAAGGGCCTATTCGCCGAGACCTTCGATGACGAGGGCGCCAAGGCCGGCTGGTGCCTCTACCGACTCGGCTGCAAGGGCCCGATGACCTACAACGCCTGCGCGACCATGAAGTGGAACAGCGGCGCGAGCTGGCCGGTCGAGGCCGGCTACCCCTGCCTCGGCTGCTCCGAGCCGAACTTCTGGGATGCCGGCGGCTTCTACAAGGCGCTATCGGTACCGATCGGAGCACCCGGCAAGGCCCTGCTGGGCGCCGCTGCGCTCGGCGCTGCAGCCGGCGTCGCGGCCGGTGCGATGAGCCGCCACGAGAGCAAGCAAGCCACCAAGTATCACGACAAGGTCAACGCCCAAGAACTGGAGGAGAAGCTCTGATGACCCCGATGGACTTCCTCCTGCTCACCAAAGGCCCGCTGTTCAGTGTCGCGATCGCGATCTTCGCGCTCGGCATCCTGATCCGGCTCGCCGAGATCCTCACCCTTGGCCGCGCCAAGAACTACGCAGCCGCACGCGGCAACGAGGTCATACCCGGGCTGAAGACCGTCTATCGCCGCTTCAACCCGGACCCCGGCACCTTCAAACGCTCACCCTTCGACGTGATCGTCGGCACCCTCTGGCACGTCGGCTTCGTCGTCGCGCTCTTGCTGTTCATCCCGCACGTCGAGCTGATCAAGAGCACGCTCGGCATCGGCTGGCCGGGCCTGCCGAACCCGGTGGTCGACGCGGTCACGGCGATCACGCTGCTCGGGCTGATCGCGGCGTTGATCCACCGACTGACGCAACCGGTCAAACGCTTCCTGTCGACGAAGGAGGACTATCTGATCTGGGCGGTGACCTTCCTGCCGGTGCTGACCGGCTACCTGGCCTATCACCGGCTGATCAATCCCTACCCGCTCGCGCTGGGGCTGCACATCCTGAGCGCCGAGGTCTTCCTGATCGTGCTGCCGTTCACCAAACTCACGCACATCTTCACCGCCTTCGTCGCCCGTTACTACAACGGCGCCATCTTCGGCCGTAAGGGGATCCAATCATGACCCAAGGTGCCAACAGCTTCTCGCTGACGCGCGGCCTCAATGCCTGGCGCGAGGAGATCGACGCCCCGGTCGCCTCGTTCTTCTCCAGCTGCGTCCATTGCGGTCTCTGCGCCCAGGCCTGTCCGTTCTACGTCGAGACCGGCGACCCCAAGTACACGCCCATCCATAAGCTCGAGCCGATGCGGCTGCTCTGGGAACAGGAGTACACCCTTTGGGGCAAGCTCAAGAAGGCCGTCAAGGATCGCATCGATGCCCAGCTCGGGCGCCAGCCGAGGCCGCTGATCACCGATGAGATGCTCGAGGAGTGGGAGCCGCTGCTCTACGACTCCTGCACCATGTGCGGACGCTGCTCGATGGTCTGCCCGGTCGGCAACGACATCCACTACATGATCCGCAAGGCACGCGAGGGGATGGTCGCCTCCGGTCACGCCCCCGAGGGGCTGATCGCGGCCTCGGTGCGCGCGGTCAAGACCGGCAGCCCGATGGGTCTGCAGTGGAAGACACTCGAGGTCCAGATCAAGCACGTCGAGACCGCCACCGATCTCGAGGTCCCGATCGACAAGGCCGGCGCCGACTATCTGGTCCTGCTGTCGTCGATGGAGATCATCAACTTCCCCGAGTATCTGGAAGCGATCACCAAGATCTTCGATCACGCCGGCGTCAGCTGGACGCTCAGCCGCGACTGCTTCGAGGCGACCAATGCCGGCGTGCAGATCGGCTCCAAGGACATCGGCGCCCAACTGGTGCAGCGGGTGGTCGACGCCGCCGAGCAGCTCGGTGTGAAGAACGTCATCAGCCCCGAGTGCGGCCACGCCTACACCGGCATCCGCTGGGAGGGGCCGAACATGATCAAGCGCGCCTATCCGTTCAAGGTCTTCCACATCATCGAGGTGCTCGATCAGCTGCGCGCCGAGGGCCGCATCCAGACCGAGGGCAAGGAGATGGATCGGCTGTCGATGCACGATCCCTGCAACCTCGCGCGCAAGAGCGGGGTGGTCAAGCAGCAGCGCAGCCTGATGGACCTGGTCGCCGGCGACTTCGTCGATCTCGAGGAGCACGGCGAATACCAGTGGTGCTGCGGCGCCGGCGGCGGCGTCAGCTCCAACGAGCGCGCCGAGGAACTCAAGCTCGCCGCGTTCAAGCGCAAGAAGGCACAGATCGAGGAGGTCGAGCCGGAGCGCATGGTCACCATGTGCGCGACCTGCCGGACTCAGCTCGAGGAGGGCCTCGAGGAGTTCAACATGGACATCCCCGTGGTCGGCCTCACCGAGATGATCGCAGACCACCTGGTCGAGAAAGAAGAGAGCGAGAAGCCCTGACCCAATGCGGCTGCATCAATCAAGATCGATGCTTGATGCGGGCCGACTGATCATCTGCTTAAGACCTCTTAGGGCGCTGCCGGCGACTTCGGTCACCGGCACGCCCAATGATAGCTACCGTTGCACGACGCCTGCCGGGCGCGCCTGAGGGCGCAGCCGCAGGCGCACTCAGAATCGAGCGAAAGGGCTGAACAACCATGAGCGAGCGCGTCGTCGTCGACCCCATCACCCGCATCGAGGGTCATCTGCGCATCGAGGCGGAGATGAACGGGCAGGAGATCGCCCAGGCCTACTCGTCCGGCACCATGGTGCGCGGCCTCGAGATCATCCTGCGTGGCCGTGACCCGCGCGATGCCTGGGCCTACGCCCAGCGCATCTGCGGCGTCTGCACCCTGGTGCACGGGATCGCGTCGGTGCGCTCGGTCGAGGACGCGCTCGACTACCCGATCCCGCCCAACGCCCAGCTGATCCGCAACCTGATGATCGGCGCCCAGTACATCCATGACCATGTGATGCACTTCTATCACCTGCATGCGCTGGACTGGGTGGACGTCGTGTCGGCGCTCAGCGCCGATCCGAAGGCGACCTCGGACCTGGCGCAGCAGGTCAGCGCGCAGACCGCGGCCGATCTCGGCACCGGCAGCTGGGGCAAGTCCTCGCCCGGCTATTTCAGTGACGTCCAGAGGCGGGTCAAGGAGTTCGTCGACGGCGGCCAGCTCGGCATCTTCGCCAACGGCTACTGGGGCCACCCGGCCTACAAGCTGCCGCCCGAAGCGAACCTGATGGCGGTCGCGCACTATCTCGAGGCGCTCGCCTGGCAGCGCGATGTCGCCCGGCTGCACGCGATCTTCGGCGGCAAGAACCCGCACCCGAACTTCGTCGTCGGTGGCGTCGGCTCGCCGATCGACCTGAACTCGGACTCGGCGATCAACTCGAAGAAGCTGTCGCAGGTCCAGGACCTGATCAAATCAATGCAGGCATTCGTCGAGCAGGTCTACATCCCGGACACGCTGGCGATCGCCGGCTTCTACAAGGACTGGGCCGAGAAGGGCGAAGGGCTCGGCAACTTCCTCTGCTACGGCGACCTGCCCTACAGCGGCAGCAACCCGGATCAAAGCGACCTGTCCGACCTGCTGTTCCCGCGCGGTGCGATCCTGAACCGCGACCTCAGCACCATCCACCCGGTCGATCTGCACGCCGACGGCGAGATCCAGGAGTTCATCGCCCACGCCTGGTACGACTACAAGGACGGCAAGGACACCGGCCTGCATCCCTACAACGGCGAGACCCGGCTCGACTACGACGATCGCGGTGGACCCAAGCCGCCGTTCAAGCAGCTCAACGTCGACGACGGCTACTCCTGGCTGAAGTCGCCGCGGTGGAACAGCCATTCGGTCGAGGTCGGTCCGCTGGCGCGGATGCTGATGCTCTACGCCGACAGCAGCGCCCCGGCGCATGCGCAGGCGAAGGAGCTGGTCGACTATTCGCTGAACCGGCTCGGCCTGCCGGTCGACGGCCTATTCTCGACCCTGGGCCGCACCGCCGCGCGCACGCTCGAATCGAAGATCGTCAGCGACGGCATGCAGCGCTGGTACGACGCGCTGATCGCCAACATCCGCGCCGGCGACACCCAGACCTTCAATGACGCCCTCTGGGACCCGTCGACCTGGCCGAAGCAGGCCCAGGGCGCCGGCTATATGGAGGCGCCGCGCGGGGCGCTCGGCCATTGGATGGTGATCAAGGACCGCAAGATCGCGAACTACCAGGCCGTGGTGCCCTCGACCTGGAATGCCGGCCCGCGCGACCCCTCCGGCGTTCCCGGCGCCTACGAGGCGGCGCTGGCCGACAACACCCAGCTTCATGATCCCAAGCAACCGATCGAGATCCTGCGCACCATCCACTCGTTCGACCCCTGCATCGCCTGTGCGGTCCATGTCGCCGACCCAGAGACCGGCGAGGCGATCGAGATCAAGGTCAGCTGAAAGATCTCGACGTCCGCTTTGGTTTGCTCCTTCCCCAAAACCAATCGAGCGCCGCCAGCCGGTCCTTGATCGATGACAGAAGGGCGCGGCTGCCCTGCTTCACCGGTTCGCGATCGGCCTTGCTGAGCTGGTCCTTCTTCAGCAGATCGAAGAGGACGGACTCGTCCTCACGCACTCCTTACTCAACGGCGCGCTGCTGTGCATCAAGCTCGGACGCCAGCTCTGTGAGCTGGCGGAAGGTGCCGTCCAGACTGACGGTGCCGAGCTTGACCAGCCCCATCGCCTGCGCGACCAGCAGCACTTGGGTGAACAGCGCCGCCAGCTCGTCAAGGAAGCGTTTGCGGAAGCCGGCGATGGCGCGGTGATCGGGGTGGGTGTTGGCGCAGATATAGCGAAGCGCGATCAAGTCGTACGTGGCCTGCGCCAGCTTGCGGCTGGAGAACACACCCGTGGCATAGCCGTAGAACAGCAGCGCCACCAGCATCGCCGGATGGTAGGGGCGCGAGCCGGGGCCGGCGTACGCGCTGACCAGCGCGCTGAGATCGAGCTGATCGACGATCTCCACCACGAACCGCGCCAGATGATCCTCGGGCAGGTACTCCTGCACGCTCGCTGGAAACCAGTCCGGCGTCTCCCGATCCACCGGCACGAGGTTGACCGCCATGACAACCACGCTCGTCTGTGACAACCGAGCCCTATTGTACCCGCACCCAGTGCCGGTAAGTCGGACAGACTCCTAGGCTTGCCTTGTCTGTAATCGATAGATTACGATTACCGCATGCTCAGGATCAAGCAAACCCCGGAGTTTGCCGCTTGGCTATCCGGGGTCCAAGACGGGATGACACGACGGCGTTTGGCGACTCGCTTACGGAAGGCATCGCTTGGCAATCTGGGCGATGTGAAGCCGGTCGGTGACGGGGTGTTTGAGATGCGCGAATTCTTCGGGCCTGGCTGGCGAATGTATTACGTTCGGCGTGGCCAAGCGCTGATTCTGATGCTGGGCGGTGGTGACAAGTCGACCCAAAAATCTGATATCCGTAAGGCCATCGCACTGGCCTCCACGTTGGAGGATTGAGCCTTGAGCGAGAAGATCCGCGTTGCCGATCTGCCCGATTTCGACATCACCGAGCACTTGGAGGACGACCGGGCCATCGCCGAGTATCTGACAATCGTGCTCGAGGAAGAGGACCCGGCCTTGCTGGCTGCCGCCCTCGGCGACATTGCGCGCGCCCGAGGGATGACCGAGATCGCTAAGGCCAGCGGTATCGCCCGCGAGGCGCTGTACAAAGCCCTGCGCGCCGAATCCCAGCCGCGTTTCGATACCATCAACCGTGTCTGTCATGCGCTAGGCGTCAAGCTGGTGGCGCAGCCGATGACGTCGGACGATCTGGTTTCTCCTGTCTAAAGGCAGCTGGGGACTCGGCACAGCGCCCGCGCTTCTTCGCAAGCAGACCCTTAAGCCTAGTGAGAGCATCGGCACCAGCCGGTCGCGCTATCCGATCGGCGTGCTCGGGGTCGCGTGCCTTGGCCCGGTCTCGACCAGCTTCTGGCGCACCGTCGCCTCGTCCCGCCCGGCGCTGGATGCCCGCGAGGACAGGACCACGTGGGCGCGGCAGGTGTCGTTCAGGTAGCTGTCGAAGCCGCGTTAGCGGCCTACTCGAGCAGGCACCGTACGTGAGCCCCCCGAGCTGACAAACTGGCCGACGTCAAGCATTGACCGGCCCGACACACAGACCGCTGCCAACAGGGTCGCGGAATTTTATGGCCGCAGCCTGTAGACTCATGCCCGTTGTGTCGCATCTGGCAGGAGGCTCTTATCGTGAAGCAGACCATCCTCGTCATCGATGACGAGCCCCCAACATCGATCTGTTGGTCGACTGTCTCAAGGATGACTACAACGTCAAGGCCGCCACCCGAGGGCAGCGGGCACTGAGAATCGCCCGCTCGGGCGAGCCGCCCGACATGATCCTGCTCGACATCATGATGCCGGAAATGGACGGCTTCGAGGTCTGCGAACAGCTCAAGGCCGACCTGACTACCCGCCACATCCCGGTCATCTTCATCACCGCCAAGATCGGTATCGAAGACGAGATCAAAGGGCTCGAGCTCGGCGCGGTCGACTATATCGCCAAGCCGATCAGCCCCCGATCGTGCAGGCGCGGGCCCGCACCCAGCTGGCACTGTATGATCAGAACCGCGTTCTCGACAGCAAGGTGCGCGAGCAGACCGCCCAGCTGCACGAGACCCGGCTCGAGATCATCCGGCGGCTCGGGCGGGCGGCCGAATACAAGGACAACGAGACCGGCCTACATGTGATCCGGATGAGCCATTATGCGGCCATCCTCGGTCGGGTGACCGGTATGGACGAGCGTAACGTCGAGCTGCTACTCAATGCGGCCCCGATGCATGATGTCGGCAAGATCGGCATCCCGGACCGCATCCTGCAGAAACCAGGCAGGCTGAGCCGGGAGGAGTGGGACGTGATGCGCACCCATGCCCAGATCGGTGCGGACATCATCGGCGATGCCGGGGATTCCGAACTGCTCGAGATGGCCCGCGTGGTCGCGCTGACGCATCATGAGAAATGGGACGGCAGCGGCTACCCTCAGGGCCTCGCCGGTGATGACATCCCACGCTCGGACCGGATCGTTGCGATCGCCGATGTCTTCGATGCGCTGACCTCGGTCCGCCCCTACAAGCCCGCCTGGCCGGTCGCGAAGGCGCTCGAGCTGCTAAGCGACTCCCGCGGGACCCATTTCGATCCGGACCTCGTGCCGGCATTCCTGGACACGCTACCCGAGATCCTCAAGATCCGCAGGCGCTATGCAGAAGCAGGGATGATGACCGGAGATCTGGAGGAGAACATCCAACTGTCGAGCACCGATTGAGGCTGATCGGATGAGTGCGGACAAGCCGACCCGATTGCTGATCGTCGACGACATCCCGACGATGCTCAAGAACCTGCGCTATGCCCTCGAGGATCAGGGCTATCAGGTCGTGGCCGAGGCCGGCAATGGTAAAGAGGCCCTTAGGCTGCTCAACCGTGAGGCCGTCGATCTGATCCTGGCCGACTGGCACATGCCGAACATGGACGGGTTGGAGCTCTTGCGGCACATCCGGGCGCATCCCCGAACCGCCAAGACCCCGTTCCTGATGGTGACCGGCGAGATCGAGCGGGGTCGCGTCGCCGAAGCCATCAAGGCCGGTGTCACCGACTTCATCGCCAAGCCGTTCATCTCCAAAGCGCTCGCGGAACGGGTGGAAAACGCGCTCAAGTGCGGGGCCGGAGCCACCTACCTCCCACCCGGACGGGAGCCGATCAGGCCGCTCAGCCGGCCCGCCGCCGAGCGCTCGAGCAGACGTCAGCGCATCATCCTGACGGTCGACGACGAACGCGACAACATCGAGATCGTCGCCGAGGCGCTAAAGCCGGAGTACAGCGTCAAGGCCGCGATCAACGGCCGGGTCGCCCTCAAGGCCGCCGCGGCCGACCCGCCACCGGACCTGATCCTGCTCGACGCGATGATGCCTGAGCTCGATGGCTTCGGCGTCTGTGAGCAGCTCGGACAAGACCCAGCCACGGCTCAGATTCCAGTGATCTTCATCAGCGGCAGCGCCGACCCGGGCATGCGGGCACGGGCGCTCAGCCTGGGCGCGCAGGCGTTTCTGGTCAAACCGGTGCAGCAGGAACGCCTGCTCGCCACCCTGCGCGCGGCACTGGGCAGCCCCGCTCAATGATGGGCGCCCGATGTGGGCGAACGGACCGCACCCACCGGCGGATGGGCCCCAACCGCCATTCGCCCTTGCACCCCTGGGTCCGATGCTCGCGGCTCACGGCCGGCCCGCGCGCATTCCCACAGCGGCTGCTCGGCTTCCTGCTGATGCTGAGCGTGAGCCCAACGGCCTTGGCCGATGGGCTCGCCCCTGGGGTCACCAATGGGGCCACCAATGGGCCCTGGGCCAGCCTGCCGGCGGCCCCCTTGGATCTATCTGACCTGGACCGTCGCGATCGGCCTGAGCATGCTGCTGGCGCTTGCACTGCTGCGCCGGCTGCGCCGCGGCAGCGAGGACCGACTCTTCGACCGGCGCAACTTCAGGCTCATTGGCATTGCGCTGGTCGGCCTGTTCCTGGCGCTGGCGCTGACGCTCGCCAACCAGGGCCTCGGCGCGATCGATCAGCGCCTGCGCCAGGACCTGATCGAAACCCTCCAGTCGGTCAACCGCTCGGCCGCGCAGGCGTTGCAGATGTGGATCGAGGGCCACCTGCGCGCGACCGAGCTGATCGCCGCCGATCAGGTCCTGATCCCGCTGGTGCGCGCTGCAGCAGGCCGCGGACGATCGCGAGCACCTGCTCACCGCCCCGGCGCGCGCGCAGATACGCACCCTCCTCGCCGCCAAGCGCGACCTTGCCGACACTGCCGCTGATGTCTTCGTGCTGGCGCTCGACGGCAGGGCGCTGATCGCCGCGCGAGCCGATCAGATCGGTCGTCTGCACCCATTGGCCAAATGCAACCCATTCGACCTTGCGCGCATCCTGACCAGCAGCCAACCGCTCTTCATTCCGCCTAGCGCGCCGAATCAGGAACAACCCGGCGGCGACTGCGAGCAGGACGAATTGATCCTGCTGGCCGCGATCCGCGACGAGCGCGGCGGGATGCTCGCCGTGCTCGGCCTGCAATTGCGCCCTGTCGCGGCCTTGACGCGGATGACCGCGGTCGGGCAGATCGGGGACACGGGCGAGACCTACGTCTTCGACGCCGAAGGCCGGCTGATGACCCGCTCGCGTTTCGCCGAGCAGCCAGTGCCGGGTGCTCAGCCCGGCATCGGCATGCGCATCGCCGATCCGGGGG
>NZ_NRSJ01000032.1 GCF_016584085.1 Halochromatium glycolicum
AACGGCGTGTTCACCTTCGGTATCCCGCGCCCCGGCATCTGGGGCTTCGCCTGCCTCGGCTCCGGACCGGACAAGGAGCACAAGGGCAAGGAGCTGTCGCAGGATGCCGTGCTCTGGATCAATGTCAGTTCGCTGGGCAATGGCGACAGCACGGTGACCAGCCACGCAGGAACGGCGCCAGCGCAAGCATTGACAGTGACTTCGGAAACCGTCGAGGCGCTGCAAGCCGCCTCGCGCGCGCAGGGATTCAACCCCGGTCCGATAGACGGGCTGCTCGGCCCACGCACGACAGCGGCGATCAAGGATTTCCAACGCGATCGCGGCCTGCGCGTCACCGGCAAGCTGGATGCCGAGCTGGCGCAACAGCTCGGCATCCGGTGAGGCGCAAGCTCGATCCAGCGTTAAACTAAAAAAGAACGATTGTCATTTAGGTTTGCTTTTGCTAGTCTGCTCCTCGTGAACGGCCCTCTGTGCGCGGCCTTGCATGATCCCGCTGGCTCATAGCAGCCGTTCATTGGTGACATCAGTGTTTGGACGACCATCCCTGCGGATGGTCGCTCCTTTTTCTCGATCCACGAGACTCAGTCCGCCCGCAAGCCTGCCATCCCGGGCGGCTCGGAGAAGACAGGACCACCGCAAGAGGCAACAGCGCATGTTCATCGCGATGAACCGATTTCGCATCAACCAGGGCTTCGAGGACGCGTTCGAGGCGATGTGGCGCGAGCGCGAATCGCAGCTCGACGCCATGCCCGGCTTCCGCGGCTTTCGCCTGCTCAAGGGGCAGGACAACGGCGAGAGCCGCCTCTATGCCTCCTACACCCAATGGGCCTCGCGCGCCGATTTCGATGCCTGGCGCGAGTCCGACGCCTTCCGCCAAGCCCATGCGCAGGCCAAGGCGCCGCAAGGCACCTATGCCGGGCATCCGGTGTTCGAGGGCTTCGATGTGGTGCTTGAGGAGGCCCTGCGATGAGCCTGGATGCGAATAGCGCCCTCCCCCAAGCCTCAGCGCCCGCGCCGCAGGTCTGGACATCGGGTCAAGACCCGGCTCCATCCTCGGAGGCGCTTTGGCAACGCTGGCAGGACCTGAAGCGGGCCCAGCCCGGGCTGCGGGCGCGCGATGCCGCCGAGCAGCTCGCGGTCAGCGAGGCCGAGCTATTGGCCTGCCATCCAGGAAGCCGGCGCCTGAGTGAGGACTGGGGTGCGCTCATCACCGATCTGCGCGCGGTGGGGCCCGTGATGGCGCTGACCCGCAATCATGCCGCCGTGATCGAGAAGATCGGCCCGTTCGAGGAGGTGTCGCTCTATCCCGAGCACGGGATGGGCCAGGTGGTCGGCGAGGCGGTCGATCTGCGCCTGTTCCTGCGTCACTGGAAGAGCGGATTCGCGCTGAGCGAGCCGACGGACTCAGGGACGGCCTCAGGAACGGATTCAGGGACGCGCGAGAGTCTGCAGTTCTTCGATGGCAACGGCACCGCGGTGCACAAGGTCTATCGCGTCAAGGCGACCGAGGCGACGGCCTGGGAGGCGCTGGTCGCGCGTCACCTCTGGCTGGAGGCGCCGGCATTGCAGCTCGCGCCGGCGCAGGCGGCAGCGGCGGAACGCCCCGATGTCGAGATCGACATCGACGGGCTGCGGGCGGCCTGGGAGGCGATGCACAACACCCATGACTTCTTCGGCCTGCTGCGCCGCTTCCAGGTCGGGCGCCGCCAGGCCTTGCGCCTGGTGGGCGATGATCTCGCGCGGCGCGCGGCGCCGCGCAGCTATCAGACCTTGCTCGAGCGCGTGCGCGAGCAGGGTCTGCCGGTGATGCTCTTCGTCGGCAGCCCGGGCTGCATCCAGATCCACAGTGGCCCGATCCAGAAGCGGCTCGTCACCGTCGGCCCCTGGTACAACATCCTCGACCCGGATTTCAATCTGCACCTGCGCATGGAGGCGATCGCCGAGAGCTGGCTGGTGCGCAAACCGACCGATCAGGGCGTGGTGACCAGCCTCGAGTGCTACGACGCCGCTGGCGCGCTGCTGTTGCAGTGCTTCGGCCTGCGCAAGGGCGGCGAATCCGAGTCGCCGCAGTGGCGGGCCTTGCTCGATGAGATCACCTATCCGGAGCAAGCCTGATGCAACCCCGCAAGCGGTTACTGACAACAGTGACGGGCGCAGCGATCGGCCTGCTCTGGTGCGCCTCTGCACTCATCGCCGAGACTGCCGAGACAGGCGAGACATCCGCGCAGACCGCGCGGCTGATCTCGGTCGACGGCGCCATCACTGAGATCCTCTACGCGCTCGGTGGCGAGGCGCAGCTGGTCGGCGTCGACACCACCAGTCTCTATCCCGATGCCACCGAGGACATCGCCAAGGTTGGCTACAAGCGCGCCCTGTCGGCGGAAGGCATCCTGAGCCTGAACCCG
This sequence comes from Halochromatium glycolicum, assembly GCF_016584085.1. Lineage (GTDB taxonomy): Bacteria > Pseudomonadota > Gammaproteobacteria > Chromatiales > Chromatiaceae > Lamprobacter > Lamprobacter glycolicus. Next base: position 2,406 of record NZ_NRSJ01000032.1, read on the forward strand.
GATCGGCTGCTGATGACCGATGACGCCGGCCCGCCGGAGGTCCTCGAGCAGATCGCGCGCGCCGGGGTCGACACCCACCCGATCCCGGATACGCCCAGCGTCGCCGGACTGCACGAGACGATCGCCGCGGTCGCCGCGGTGCTCGACCGGACCGAGGCCGGCGCGGCGCTCAGCGCGCAGCTCGACGACGAGCTGGCCCAATTGGAGGCGGCTACGAGGGCCAGCAGCAAGCGCCCGCGCGTGCTCTTCCTGCTGCACATCGGCTCCGGCAACGATATGGCCGCCGGCCGTGATACGGCCGCCGATACCGTGATCCGCCTCGCCGGTGGCGAGAACGTGCTGCATGACGCCTTCTCCGGCTACAAGCCGCTCAGTGCCGAGGCCGCGCTGGCCGCAGCGCCGGAGGTGATCCTGGTGACCCAGCGCAATCTCGAACAGCTCGGCGGTCTCGATGCGGTGCTGGAGCGCGGCGCGCTCCAGGCCACTCCCGCCGGCCAGGCCAAGCGCGTGCTGGCCATGGATGGTCCGTTGCTGCTCGCCTTCGGGCCGCGGCTGGCGGTGGCTGCGGCGCAGCTCGCCTCTGAGCTCGGCATCATCGATGAAGAGACCGACGGGCGCTCCGGCCTCACCGCCGGACAGCCCTGAGCAGTGGTGGCTCGATGAACACCCGCGTGCTCGGCCTTCGCGCCAATCGTCCCGCCACCCATGCCGCCAGCCATGCTGCCAGCCATCCTGGCACCCATCCCGTGCTGCAGCGCCGCCAGCTCGAGCGGCTGAGCCTCGCGGCCTTGCTGGCCTTGATGCTGTCGGTGGCCTTGCTTTCGATCGCCATCGGGCCGGTCGCGATCCCGCTCGCCGAGGTGCTGCACACGCTCGGCGCGCTGGCCGGCCTGCCGGTCGCCGAGGTCGCGCCTCAGCACGAGGCGGTGATCCTGTCGATCCGGCTGCCGCGCACCCTGCTCGGCCTACTGGTCGGTGCCGGCTTAGCGGTCGCGGGGGCTGCGATGCAGGGGCTGTTCCGCAACCCCTTGGCCGATCCGGGCCTGATCGGCGTCTCCGCCGGCGCGGCCCTGGCGGCGGTCTCGGTGATCGTGCTCGGCGGGCAGGGGCTGGCCTTTCTGACCCAGGCGCTTGGCCCCTTCAGTCTGCCCATCGCCGCCTTCGCCGGCGGGCTGGTGACCACCTTGCTGGTCTATCGGCTGGCCAGTCGCGATGGCCGCACCTCGGTGACGACCTTGCTGCTCGCCGGCATCGCCATCAATGCCCTCGCCGGCGCCGGCACCGGGCTGTTGACCTATCTGGCCGATGATCAGCAGCTGCGCACCCTGACCTTCTGGAGCATGGGCAGTCTCGGCGGCGCGACCTGGCCTGAGGTCGGCAGCGCCGCGCTGCTGATCGCGGTGCCGCTGTTGGCGCTGCCGTTGCTCGCGCGCACGCTCAACGCACTGCTCTTGGGCGAGGCCGAGGCCGGGCATCTGGGGATCGCGGTGCAGCGCATGCAGCCGCTGATCGTCGCCTTGGCGGCGCTCGCGGTCGGCGCGGCGGTCGCGGTGAGCGGCATCATCGGCTTCGTCGGCCTGGTGGTGCCGCATCTGCTGCGCCTGGCGTTGGGTCCCGATCATCGCCTGCTGCTGCCAGGTGCCGCGCTGCTCGGTGGCAGCCTGTTGCTGCTCGCTGATCTCTTGGCACGGACCCTGGTGACCCCGGCCGAGCTGCCGATCGGCATCCTGACCGCGTTGCTCGGTGGCCCCTTCTTCCTGGCCCTGCTGCTGCGCTGGCAGCGGAGAACGGCATGAAGATGGATGTCCGACCGCCCGTTGATGCTGGCTCCACTCACACCTTGGAGGCCGCAGGACTCTGCATCCGCCGCGATGGCCGTGCCCTCCTCGATGACCTGAGCCTGAGCGTGGCCGCCGGTGAGGTGCTCGCGGTGCTCGGTGCCAACGGCGCCGGCAAGTCGACCCTGCTGCGCACGCTGAGCGCGGAGCTGAGCCCGGGGCGCGGCCAGGTGCGGCTCAACGGCCGACCCCTGAGCGCCTGGCCGGCGCGCGAGCTCGCGAAACGCCGCGCCGTGCTGCCTCAGCACAGCCCGCTCGACTTTCCGTTTACCGCCTTGGAGGTGGTGCTGATGGGGCGGATCCCGTTCGGCGGCCCGAGCAGCGAGGATGTCCATCGCGCCGCGCGCGCCCTGGGCGAGGTCGAGATCGCGCACCTCGCCGAGCGCCGCTACACCACGCTGTCCGGCGGCGAGCGCCAGCGCGTCCACCTGGCGCGCGTGCTGGTGCAGATCTGGGACCCGCTGCCCGAGCGCGAACCGCGTTTCCTGCTCCTGGACGAGCCGACCGCCAGCCTGGATATCGCCCATCAGCACGCGACCCTGGCGCTGGCGCGACGCTGGGCCCGGCATGACCTCGGCGTCCTGGTCGTTCTGCACGATCTGAACCTCGCCGCCCAGTACGCCGACCGCGTCGCCATCCTCAAGGCCGGCCGGCTGCTCGCGGTCGGCGCGCCGGAAGCCGCGCTCGCGCCGGACCTGATCGCCGAGGCGTTCGGGCTGCCGGTGCAGATCCTGGCGCATCCCGAGCTCGGCTGCCCGCTGATCGTGCCGCGCGCCGATCCGTCATCGGCGCCACGCCGCCCGGCCCTGCGGGCCCAGGCTTCTCAGACCACCCAAACCCCCGATCATCGCGAGCTATGACCGACGCCCAAGCCGACCCCGTCACTGCTGACACGCCGCTGTCCCCTCAGCCAGCGGGCGCGCCCGCGAGCGCTCTCTCACAGGCGCCAACGGCATCCGCCCCCGAGCGCGCCGCAGCCCAGGCCGCAACGACCGAGATCGAGGCCGAGACTGAGGCTGGGGCCGGGGCCGAAAACGCTCCCGCTGCCCTGTCGTCTGAGCCGGCGGCAAGCGCAGCGCCGGAGAGCGCCGGGCCCGCAGCCGCCGATGTCACCGATATCCGTGATGTCGCCGAGGCTGCCGAGAGCGCCGGGCCCGAGGCCGCCGACTCCATGCTGCCAGGCGCCAGCGCTGTCGAGCCACAGTCCTGGCTGCAGGGCCTGGCCAACCTGAGCGAGCCGCTGCGCGAGACCGTCGGCAACGGCGGCCCCGTCTTGTTGGTCTTGGCGGTGCTGTCGATCGTCGCGCTCACCATCGTGCTGGCCAAGCTCTGGCAGTTCGCGCGCGTGCGGCTTGATACCCCGCGCTCGGTCGAGGCGGCGCTGCAGCGCTGGTCTCGCGACCAGCCTGCTGCGGCCTTGGCAACCCTCGGCGATCGCCGGCAGCCGGCTGCGCGGCTGGTCGCGCAAGCGATCTCCGGGCTGCAGCAGGTCCGCAATCAACCGCCGGCCGCGCTGGAGCTGCTGCGCGAGGAGCTGCGCCGCGCTGCCAACGCCCAATTGGAGCAACTGCGCTCCTGGCTGCGGGCGCTGGAGGTGATCGCCTCGCTCAGCCCGCTGCTCGGCCTGCTCGGCACCGTGCTCGGCATGATCGAGGCCTTCCAGCAGCTCGCGGCCGCCGGCAGCCGCGTCGATCCCGCCGTGCTCTCGGGCGGCATCTGGCAGGCGCTATTGACCACCGCGGCCGGCCTTGGCGTGGCCATCCCGGTGGTGCTCCTGCACAGCTGGCTCGAGCGCCGGGTCGAGCGCTGCGCGCACCAGATGGAAGACGCCGTCACCCGCGTCTTCACTTGCTCGGCGATGCAGCCGGGTGCGCGCTCGACCCTTTCAAGCGCGCATCCAGGCGCGCATCCAGGCGCGCATCGCGTCCCGTCGAACGCGTCCGAGGCGGCCGCCTCGATGGGCCCGCACCAGCACCAGCCCTCGCTCAGCGCAGACGCCGGCTCGCGTCCACGCCATCAGGGTCTCGGCGATGCAGCTTGAGCCACGTCCATCGGCACGCCGTCGCACGATTGGGCTCACGCCTTTGATCGACGTGGTGTTCATCCTGTTGTTGTTCTTCATGCTGGCCTCGTCCCTCACGCGTCTGCATGCCGTGCCCTTGGAGGCGCCATCGGTGAGCAGCGAGGGGACCGGCCAGCCGCAATCATTGCTGTTGCGCATCCAGGCCGACGGCAGCCTCGATCTCAATGGGGACAGGCTGCCACGCTCGGGCCTGGCCGCCGCACTGCGCGCGTGGCAGGCGCGCTCGCCAACGCTTGGCGTGGTCGTGCAGCCCGATGATTCGGTCGATCTGCAGCAACTGCTGCGGGTCTTCGACACCCTTGCCGCCGCTGGCGTGCCAGTGCTGCGGCTTTATTGAGGGGATCCTGATGCGTTTGACGCAACCGCCACCGCGTCGGGATCAGGAAATGGCCTTGATCCCGCTGATCAACGTCGTCTTCTTGCTGCTGATCTTCTTCATGATCGTCGGCACCATCGCGCCGACGGATGCGCTGCCGATCGACCCCCCGGTCTCACGACAGGGACAGGCGGCCGAGCCCGATCCAGTGCAGGTGCTGATCGATGCCGATGGGCGCATCGCGCTCAACGGCGAGGTCATTCCGGCGGATCAGTTGACCACGGCGCTCGCCGGGTCGCTCAAGCCCGCCGAGACTCCCGAGGCTCCCGAGGCTCCCGAGGCTCCCGAGGCTCCCGAGGCTCCCGAGGCTCCCGAGGCTCCCGAGGCTCCCGAGACACCATTGAACCTGACGCTCAAGGCCGACGGTGCCCTCGTCATGGCCGAGCTGCGGGCGCTGCTGACGCAGTTCCGTGCACTGGGTGTCGAGCGGGTCCGATTGCTGGCCCGCCAAGACTGAGGCATCCATCCTGAGGCATCCATCATGGAGCTGACGCTGCGCCATTGGCTCATCGCCTTCCTCATCGCCGGGATGTTGCACGCGGTCTTGGCGTTGGCACTGGTGCCGACACCGGCCACGCCGGTGCCCGAGCCGGCGACCATCATCATTGGGCTCGGCGACGGCGGTGATGGCCGCGCCGAGGGTGGCGATGGGCGCGAGGCCGGTGCCGCCGGCGCGCTCTCGGCCGTCGCGCCCGGAACAGCCTTGGCGAGCGCCCATACCCAACCGCTGGATGCACAAGCAGCTGAGGCCGGGGCCGCGAATGCGGCCACCGAGGCGTCGGTACCGGATGCCGCGACAACCGCCGCGCAGCCGGTTCCAGCCGCCTCAGCACCAGTCACGGAGCCTATGCGGGCCGTTAGGCGATCGCCTCAACAAGAACCGCAAGAAGAGGCCCCATCTTCATCGACGCCAATCACCGCTCGTCCCGAGCCAACGCCGGAGCCGGCGGCCAAGCCCGTCCAGCAGAAGCAATCCAAGCCCGCGCCCACGCCTGAGCCAAAGCTCGAGCCAAAACCGAACGTAGAGCCCGAGCCCGAGCCTGAGCCGAAATCGGCAACTCAGCCAACACCAAAGCCCACGCCCAAGCCGATCGCGGCATCGACGCCCAAGCCAAAGCCCGCTCCGGCGCCTTCCGCACAGCCAAAGCCACGACCAACCACACCACCCCGCCCGGCAGCGACCTCCGCCGAGCGCTCGCCGACGACAGCGAGCCGCACCGGGCCGACTCACCGCTCGACCGTCGGATCGGATGCCGGCGCGAGCACGAGCGCGAGCGCTTCATCCGGTACAGCAAGCGGCCAGGACGGACAGGCCAGCAGCGGCCGCGGCCGCGGTGCCGGACTCGGCAAGCAAGGCGCGGGCAGCGGCCGTGGCAAGGGCCGCGGCCGCAGCTCGGGCGGTGCGAGCAACTACTACGGTCAGCTCGCCGCCTGGCTCAATCGGCACAAGCGCTATCCCTCCCGCGCTCGGCGCCTGCGTCAGCAGGGCACGGTCAAGGTGCGCTTTACCATCGATCAGAACGGCCGCGTCATCTCGCACCAGCTCGTGACGACCTCCGGCCATCCACTGCTCGATCAGGAGGCGGCCGCGATGCTCAACCGCGCCTCACCGATGCCGAAGATCCCGCGCAGCCTCGGCCACTCGCGCCTGACCATCACCTTGCCCATCGCCTTCAACCTGCGTTGAATCGACCATCCGAGGGATCTTCACGCTTCCCATGACCCCGAACCGCCCCGTCATCGCCCATCGCCCGCTCGAGGCCTTCTTCGCCCGCGAGTCCAGCGCGCCCTTGGCACAGGCCTTCAGCGGGCAGCGGCCGGTGCATCCCTTCGTTGGTCTGACGCCGGTCGATCCGAGTGAGCTCACAGCACTTTGGCAGCAGCTCACCGAGACCCCGCTCGGTCATCCCGCGGTGGCCTATGTGCATGTGCCCTACTGCGCCAATCATTGCCTGTTCTGCGGCTTCTATCAGAATGCCTGGCGCGAGGAAGCCGGCAGCGCCTACGTCGATGCGCTGATCACCCAGTTGCAGCGTGAGCGTGACCGGCCCGACCTGTCCGAGGCCGCCATCCGCGCGGTCTACTTCGGCGGTGGCACCCCCACCCTGCTCTCCGCTGCCGACCTGGCGCGCGCCATCGAAGCGGTCCGCGAGACGCTGCCGCTCGCCGCCGATTGCGAGATCACCGTCGAGGGTCGCGTGCGCGGCTTCGGGCTCGATAAGGCACGCGCGGCCTTCACCGCCGGCGCCAACCGCCTCTCGCTCGGCGTACAGACCTTCGATGAACGCCTCCGCCAGCGTCTCGGTCGCAAGGCGAGCCGCGCCGAGCTGCTGAGCGCGTTGGAGGGGCTGATGGGGCTCGATCAGGGCGCCATCGTCATCGACCTGATCTTCGGGCTGCCGGAGCAAGATGCGGCGCTCTGGGCCGATGATCTCGACACCGCGATCGCGCTCGGACTCGACGGGGTCGATCTCTATGCCCTCAAGCAGATGCGTAACACCCCGCTTGCCAGCGCGATCGCCACCGGCAAGCTCAGGCCGGCCGCACCCGAGCAGCTCGGCCGCTTCTACCAACAGGGCGCCGAACGGCTCGATGCAGCGCGCTGGGAGCCCCTCTCCAGCAGCCATTGGCGTCAAGGCACGCGGGAGCGCAACCTCTACAACCTGCTGGTCAAGGCCGGTGCCGATTGCCTGGCCATCGGTGCCGGCGCCGGCGGCTCGCTGCATCGCGGCGAGCGCGCCTACTCGTTTCGCAACACCGCGGATGTCGACGACTACCAGCGTCGGCTCACACAGGGCGAGCCGGTGATGACCGGGCTGATGCGGCATTCGCCCCATGCCCGGCTGTTCAATCGGATCAAGGGCGAACTCGAGCGCGGACATCTGGACCTGGTCGGTCTGGCCGCCGAGCTGCAGGCCCATGCCGATCGCGAGCTCGCATCGCTGACCGACCCGTTGTTCGCCCAATGGCAGCGCGCCGGCTTGGTGATGCGCGACGGGCGCTGGCTCGAGCTGACCCTCGCCGGTCGCTTCTGGCAGGTGCCGCTGACGCAGAATCTGCTCGAATGGCTCGATCAATGCCTTCGGGAGACGCCAAGCAATGCCTGAGAACCCTTTGTTCTGCTGTTTACTGCTCCTCATGCACACCGCAAGCCATCCGCCGCGCCCTAGCATCCTTGGGCACCGGGAAGCAGCAAGCCGTGTCGACCCATCCCTTTGGAGGTTCGCCCGATGTCTTGCCAAGGCTCCCTGTCTTTTCCAACCCGGACCACTGCCCAACCATCCGCGAAGACCCGAACAGGCTCATCGGGCCAGGCTTCTCGGTTGGCCCGCGCGCTCACCCTGAGCAGCCTGCCAGTCGTCTTCGTGGCCTTGGCCTTACCCGCCATTGGCGATCCAATCGAGGTCGAGCTCGGTCCGGTCACCGTCACCGCCACCAAGACCAGCAGGCCGCTCGACGAGGTTCCAGAGTCCGTCAGCATCATCGATCGCAACGAGATCGAGCAGCGTCAGCCGCAGACGCTCGGCGACCTGGTCGCGGATCTCCCCAATGTCGCCATTGGCGGCGGACCCCGAGCGGTCGGACAGACCCTGACCATCCGCGGCCTGTCCGACGACCGCATCCTGTTCCTGCTCGATGGTGCGCGTCAGAACTTTGCCCGCGGCCACAACGCCCGGCTATTCGTCGAGCCGGACCTGCTGCGTCGGGTCGAGGTCATCCGCGGTCCGGCCTCGGCGCTTTGGGGAAGCGGTGCGATCGGTGGCGTGATCGCCCTCGAGACGGTCGATGCCAGCGATCTGCTCGCACCGGGGCAAACCCTCGGCGGCCGCGTTCGGGCGGGCTACCAGGGGGTGAACAGTCAGTGGATGACGGGAGCCGCAGCCTATGGCCGCCTCGATGACCAGCTCGATCTGCTCATCGACCTCAACCATCGCGAAGCCGGCGACACCCGCCTTGGTGATGGCGAGGATCTGGCGCACTCGGGCTACGAACGGACCTCCGGCTTGGCCAAAAGCTCCTGGAGCCCGGACGGCATCACTTGGTTCAGCGCCAGCTATCTCGGGCTGCGCGAGGACGGCGACGTCCCCTCCAACGCCCAGACGCTCGCCACCCCCGAGAACCTGGTCGATCGCCTCACACGGCAAGACAACCTCAATTTCCGGTTCCGGCATGATCATCCGGACAATCCCTACTTCAGCCCGTCATTGGTGCTGTACCGCAATCAGACGCGCATCGACGAGGAGCGACAGCAGGACGCTCGCCGCGATGAAACGGAGCTGACGACCATTGGTCTCGATCTGCGCAATACGATGCGCCTGAGCTTCGGCGGCCAGATCGACCAGATCCTGAGCTATGGCCTCGAATACTACGAGGATCGGGCCAGCGCCGAACGTGACGGCGCGCCACGCAGCAGCTCACCGGACGGCCGCCAACAGATCATCAGCGCCTATCTGCAGGACGAGATCCTGATCGGCGAGCGGCTGACCCTGATACCCGGCATTCGCTTCGATGATTACTCGAGTCAGGCCGACCAACAGGCCGGCAATCGCAATGAGGATAGTGCCTGGTCGGCAAAGCTCGGCGCCAACCTGCGCGTCACCGATTGGCTCGCGTTACAAGCGAGCTACAACGAGGCCTTTCGCGCGCCGACCCCCTCGGAGCTGTTCGTCTCCGGCGTCCACTTCACCTGCGGCCCCGGCTGTCAGAACCTGTTCGTGCCGAACCCGGATCTAAAGCCCGAGAAGGCGCACAACAAGGAGATCGGCCTGCGCCTGAGCCAGCGGGATCTGTTCACCGAGGACGACCGCGCTGGTCTCCGGGCCGCCTTCTTTCGCAACGACGTCAGGGATTTCATCGACCGCGAGGTCATCTTCAGCCCGCGGCCGATGCCCGGCAACCCGGGCCCGGGCGGTGTGAGCACCTCAGAGAATGTGACGGACGCGCGGCTTGAGGGCTTCGAGATCGAAGCGCTCTATGATGCGCCGCGCTGGTTCGCGGGCCTTGCCTACTCGCAGACGCGTGGCGACGACGAGAACACCGACGAGCCTCTGGCGAGCGTGCAGCCGGATGAGTGGATTGCCCGACTCGGTCTGCGTTTCCCGGCGCAGGGCCTTGAGATCGGTGCTCGCGGACGGTTCATCGCCGCCCAGGAGCGCGTGCCAGAGGGCGTCGAGCCCTCCGAGGAATACGACCTCTACGACCTCTGGCTGACTTGGAGGCCGGCCGAGCGCCTTGCCGGCCTGAGTCTCGACCTGGGTATCGACAACCTGCTCGACGAGGACTACACCCCCTACCTGTCGGTGCTGCAGGGTCCGGGGCGCAACATCAAGGCAACCTTGAGCTATCGGTTCTAGCCCTAGCCTTTCATGCGAGCAATTTGCATTCGTGATCAGGCGTGCTAGCGTGTCAGCGTTGCTTATTGCCAGACGAGCGAGACGCCAACCGATGCACCTGCATTCCATCGACGCCTGGACCCATTCCCACGATTACACGACCACCGCCGAGCAGCAGGCCGAGCGCCGCACCCGCTGGGTGGTCTATCTCACGCTCGCGACGATGATCGTGGAGCTCCTTGCCGGCTGGCTCACCGGCTCCATGGCGCTGCTGGCCGATGGCTGGCACATGGGCAGCCACGCCGCGGCCCTGGGGCTGAGCGTCTTCGCCTATCGCCTCTCCCGCCGCTGGGCCACCGACCCCCGTTTCACCTTCGGCACCGGCAAGATCCCGACGTTAGCGGGCTACACCAGTGCGCTGCTGCTCGGGCTCGGGGCCTTCTGGCTCATGGGGGAATCGCTCTCGCGGTTCCTGAATCCGGTCAGGATCCATTACGGCGAAGCGATCGCGGTGGCGACCCTCGGGCTGATCGTCAATGTCGCCAGCGCCTGGATACTGGGCGGCGGCGCCGACCATCACCACCACCATCCCGGGCACGGGCACGGGCACGGGCACGGGCACCAGGATCATGGGCATCCTCACGCAGGCGAGCACAAGGACCACAACCTGCGCGCCGCCTATCTGCATGTGATCGCCGACGCGCTGACGTCGCTGCTCGCCATCGGCGCCCTCAGCGCCGGGATGCTGTTCGGCTGGGCCTTTCTGGACCCGGTGATGGGTGTCGTCGGCGCCCTGCTGATCGGCCGTTGGGCCTATGGTCTGGCCACCGACAGCGCCCGTTCGTTAGTCGATGCCGAAGACCACAGTGAGACCGCACGCCGGGTGCGGGCGATGCTCGAGGCGGTCGACGATGTCCAGGTGGCGGACCTGCATCTGTGGCGCGTCGGCGCCGCGAGCCACGCCTGCATCGTCTCGCTGGTCACCCACGACCCACGGCCGCTGGCGTTCTATAAGGGCTTGCTCGAGGACATCCCCGGCCTCGATCACCTGACGGTCGAGGTGAACCAGTGCCGGGATGAGCGCTGCCGAACATGACTCGTCTCGAACGAAGGCCCCGGAGCAGGCGACGGTGGTGACCCCCGTGTAGGCAGCCTAGGAAGTGCATGCCAGCCTTTGGATGATGCCGCCTGAGGAAACGGTGCGAAGGCTGTCCGATTGATCTGATGACGTGCCAGCCCATCACGCGGCCATCCTGCGCCGCCGATATCGCTCCTCGCTGAGACAGCGCTGACCTCGATGGCGTTGACGCCGCTACGCGATATCCCACCTCTCTTTTTGGTATTGCTAATACTTCGCATTTGTTTCAGTTTTACTGTAACATAATGCCCGCTGTTACGACGCATTTGCACCACACACCCATGATGAGCCTGTGTGGCCGAGCAACCGCATACTTTTTTATTTTCTGTATGATTACGAGGTCAACTCGCATCCGCCAATGCGGGAACGAGCGCCGCGACCGACATCCCCATCCCAGGAGACAAGACCATGAGACAACAACCACTGGCCGCAGCCATCGTCGCGATCTTTGCCACCGCTGGTGGCCCAGCCGTTGGACAGACGCTCGAAGAACGCGTCCGACGCCTCGAGCAGGAGAACCGCGAGCAGGCCGCGGCGATCGACCAGCAGCGCCGAACGATCGAGGAGCAGAAGCAGCAGCTGGAAGGCACCCCGCAACGGGTCGAACAGCTGGAAGACGCGCTCGCGACCCAGCGCGGCGCTGATCCTGGCGTTGGCGCCGGCTGGTTCGACCGGATCGAGATCGCCGGTCTGATCGAGGTCGAGGGCAGCTATGTCGACCCCTATGAAGGCGGCAGTGAGTCCGATCTCACCCTCGCCACCTTCGAGCTCGGCCTCGCCGCGCAGGTCACCGACTGGGTCGAAGCCACCGCCTCACTGCTCTACGAGGAAGGCGAGACCGACCTCGAGGTCGATCTCGCTCAGATCACCATCGCCAACGCCGAGGTATCGCCGGTCTATTTCACGGCCGGGCAGTTCTATCTCCCCTTCGGTGCCTACGAGACCAACCTGGTCTCCGACCCGCTGACACTGGAGATCGGCGAGATTCGCGAAAGCGCGGCCGAGGTTGGTTTCGTCTACGAGGGCTTTGGCGGCAGCGTCTACACCTTCCAGGGCGACAATGAGGTCGACGGCGACACCCGAATCGATAGCTGGGGCGCGAACCTCAGCTTCGCCCAAGAGCTCGACGCCGTCAGCTGGACGGTAGGTGCCGGGTACATCAGTAATCTGGGCGATTCCGACTCCCTGCGTGACACGGTCGTCGACCCGACCGACTTCACCGGTGGCTGGACCGCGAACCTCGCCGTCGTCTTCCAGGACTTCAACCTGATCGGCGAGTACCTCGGAGCAATCGACGAATTCAACGCCGGCGAGCTGGACTTCGACGGCAACGGCGCCAAGCCGGAGGCCTGGAACATCGAGCTGGGGTACAGCTTCGAGGTGCTCGGCAAGGAATCGGTGGCTGCGGTCGCCTACCAAGGCAGCAACGAGGCATTGGCGCTCGAGCTGCCCGAAGAGCGCTGGCTGGTGGGCTGGTCGATCGGGATCTTCGACGGCACCGCCCTCTCGTTCGAGTACTCGCACGATTCCGACTACAGCACCGGCAAGGGTGGCACCGGCGAGGAGGCCAACGCCTTCGTCGCCCAGCTCGCCGTGGAGTTCTGAGCACGGCGGCCAACGATCATGGCGGCCAGCCACCCCGAAGAATGAATGGTCGTGGCGCGGCGCTCTTCCAGAGTATTCGTGATGTCGTTACACTCCCGACCGGGACGAATGATGAGCATCAGGCCGATGATGAACCCATACCCCCGCTGATCGCGACCATGCCCACGTCGAGCACAACCACGCCCACCCTGTGTTCATTCGGGCTGCTCGCCAGCGTCTTGTATAGTCATCCGCCCTGGTTTCCGGACAGGCTGAGCCCATCGGTGCTGACTGTTCCGGCGCTTTCTGTCCGGTGATCAGGCGGAATGGCTATAGCTCAGCGCGATGCGACGATTCGCCACCCACCCCTCCGGCCGATCCAGGACTCGAGGTTCGGGATCTTTCCCGGCCCTCTTGCTGCTGTCGCTGCTGATCGGCGGCTGTAGTGAACCGACTGATCCGGCGGCCGATCGGTCTGCCTTCGGCGAGCGCAAGCAGGCCGCGACCGATGCCGAAAGCGGAGCCGCTCACAAAGAGGCGGAGACACTCGACTGGAACGACCTGATCCCCACTGACTGGCAACCGGAGCGGCTGCTGTCCGAGTACGACGTCGAGAGCCTCAGCGATGACGACCCCCGCGCCCTCGAACTCATGGACAGACTGCGCGCCCTATGGGACGAGGCGCCCATCGTCGCCGAGCTGGACGACCGCCAGATCCGGCTCCCGGGCTTCGTCGTACCGCTGACGATGGACGCCAGCGCCATCACCGAGTTCCTGCTCGTGCCGTATTTCGGGGCCTGTGTCCACGTGCCCCCACCGCCCCGCAACCAGATCGTCTTGGTCACGACCAAGCCGGGCCGCCCGTACCCGGGAGGCATGTTCGATACGGTTTGGGTTGCGGGACAGATGCGCGTGGAGCCTTTTCGCAGTGATCTCGGGGACGCTGGCTATCGGATCGAGGAGGCATTCGTCACCCCGTACTCGGACTAGCGCGCCCGTGCGAGTGAGGCCTCCGAATCCTCTGCTCTGGCAGCAGGCCTGCCCAACCCGCTCGTACCCGGTCGCACCACCGGCCGGGCATGCCTCTTCGATCATCCTCTCAGAGGCCGACCAGCCCATCGCCGAAGGCCAGTTGCCAGAGCGCGAGCAACCCAAAGCCGATGAACAGAAGCGCCGCGGCCCGATGCACCCAGTGGGTGGGTAGCCGGCGCAGCAGCGTGCAGCCGAATAGGACGCCGAGCAGCGAGACGCTCCATAGCGCCAGCGTGCCGCCAAACAGCACGGCCCAAAGGTCCCCGGTGCTGGCAACCAACGCCAGCATCGCCAGCTGTGTCTTATCACCAAGCTCGGCGACGAAGATCAGCGAGAAGCTCTGCAGGAAACCGCCGCGGTTGCGCGCGGGAATCTCGGCATCGCCCTCACCTGAATTGGCGTCTTGCCAGGAGCGAACGCCGAAGAACAGGAACAGGACCCCCGCGACGAGCAGCAGCCAGCCCTGCGGCAGCCAGTCGAACAAGGCCTGACCGACGCCCACAGCCAGCAGATTCAACAAGGCGAAGGCGGCAAAACTGCCGGCAATCACCGAAACCGGCCGATAGCGATGGGCCAGCGTCATCACCAACAGCTGTGACTTGTCGCCCATCTCGGCGAGAAACAACAAGGCGAAGGCAGAGAGGGCGACGGAGAGCTCCATCAGCGGCGGCAACAGCGATTGAGCGGCGGAATGACGCTAATCTGCGCAAGGTACCATGACCGAATGCCCGCCGACCTGCCCTTTGATCACGTCGATCCCATAAGCCGCCTGGACATGATCTGACCCAAGCGATTCCATCGCGCCGGCACTCACCGATGCCTGGGTTCCGAGCAATTGGAAGCGGTCGGCAAAGCGCAGGGCGAGATTCAAGTCATGCAGGACGACCAAGGTGATGAGTGCATGCGCGCGCGTCTAGACTCAGCTGCTCCAGCAGCGGCAGACGGCCGTTGCCGACAGCGCTGTCGGCAGAGCGGTCACAGGCAGGACCACGAGCGCCATGGCGGCCCGCCTTGCTCGAAGTGCCCCGCGCATAGGAGAACGAGCGCAACTGCACGCGCTAGGTGGACAATCGCGCGCATCGGCATGACCCACTGGATCGTCTTCGCTTGATGGGCTACCGTGCCATCGCGGACACCGCTGCGGGGCGTCACGGCCACATCCCGTTCCGCGTTCGTCAAACGGCTGCGGGGGCGCTGACAACCCAAGGAAGGGCGCACTTGCCAATAGTACGCCGCTCTTCCAGAGTACTCGTTATATCGTTACACTCTCAGCCGTGACGAAGGATGAGGATAACGCCGATGATGAGGGCTCTTCTGGTTACCCTGCTGCTGACTGTGATGATCAGCCCAGGCGCACGCGCGGATGAGCGATCCGACCTCAAGCTCAAGCTCTTCGCGAGCGTGCTGCCGATCCAGACCTTCCTCGAGCGCGTCGGCGGGGAACGAGTCGATGTCCGGGTCATGGTTATGCCAGGGCAGAGTCCGGCCACCTATGATCCAACGCCGGGTCAGATCGCCGCTTTGGCGAAGACCGACCTCTATGTGCGCGTCGGCGTGCCGTTCGAGGCAGCTTGGATGCCGCGTATCCGCGCTGCAAATCCAGACATGGCGATCCTTGACCTGCGCGAGGGACTCTCGCTGCGCAAGATCGAGGACCATCACCACGACCACGAGCACCCCTACCCCCACGACGAAAAGGTCGATGAGTCGCAGCATTCACAAAATACCGAGCACGATGGTGACGCCGAAGCCGAGCCGCACGCGCATGCCGACGAGATGGACCCGCATATCTGGACCAGCCCACCCCTAGTGCGCCAGATGATTACCCGGATCCGCGACCGGCTAAGCGCGCTTGATCCGCATGGTGCCGAGACCTACGCCGCCAATCAGTCGACGTTCGATGCCGATCTCGCCGCGCTCGACGCCGACCTGAAGGCAACACTCGCCAATCTCGAGCAGCGCCGTTTTCTCGTCTACCACCCCGCTTGGGGCTACTTCGCCGACACCTATGGTCTCGAGCAGATCCCGATCGAGCGCGAAGGCAAAGCACCAGGTCCACGCCGACTGGACGCCTTGATCAAACAGGCGCGTGCGACCGACACCCGAGTCATCTTCGTGCAGCCGCAGTTCGACCGACGCGCGGCGCAGCAGGTCGCCCGCGCGATCGACGGACGAGTCGAGACGGCTGACCCGCTCGCCGCCAATTATGCCGACAATCTGCGGCGCTTCGCCCAGCTCATCGCTGGAGCCGATCCACGAAACGAACGGCCAGTTCAGGATGGAACCGACACTGATCACGATCATACCCATGGCGATCACGACCATGCCCAAACTGATCACGACAACGCTCATGCAGATCACAGCCACGCTCATCCTACTCATGAGGCCGGAGCGCACTTTCACGAAACCGGCGCACACCACTAACCGTATATCCATGTCCATGGCGTCCCGCTGCTCAATATCGCGCTCGATTCAGACGTGCTGCTGATCGAGCCGACCAGTTCAGCCATGGACCGGGTCGGTTTCGAGCATGCGCCGCGCAATGCCGCGCCGCGCGACGCGGTGGCCGAGGCACGCCAAGCGCTCGCCGAGCCCGAGCGACTGATTCCCTAATCCAATGTTGTGCATACCATCGCCCTACCCTGCCGCCTCTCCCGGCGCCGCCGCGCCCGCCCGCTCGAATGACTCGAGGGTCTTACCGCCTTTATCATTAAGCGCCATCTTGCTGGTGATGCTGCTGCCCGTCGGTTGCAGCCAGCAGCCTGATCCATCAGCCGACCGGCTTGCCCCGGACAGTCGTGCTGAGGCCAGGAACAATGACGACAACCTGGCTGCTCACCAACAAGCGGAAACGCTCGAGTGGGACGACCTGATTCCTCCGGACTGGCAGCCGGAGCCACTGATGTGTAACGTTGACGTCGACAACCTCAGCGATGATGACCCTCGCGCCCTTGAGCTCATGGATAAACTGCGCGCGGAATGGTCCGAGGCGCCGATGGTTGGCGACTTGGACGACCGCCGGGTCCGGCTCCCCGGCTTCGTTGTGCCTGTCGAGATAAACGCCAGCGCAATCACCAAGTTCCTGCTAGTCCCATACTTTGGGGCTTGCATCCATGTACCTCCCCCGCCGCCAAACCAGATCGTCTTCGTCAAGACCGCAGACGGCCGACCATACCGCGGAGGCATCTTCGATACCGTTTGGGTTACGGGACGGATGCGCGTCACATCCTACAGCAGCGAACTCGGTGAAGCCGGCTACCGGATCGACGAGCCACTCATTCGCCCCTACAAGGTTCCGTGACCAAACAGTTAGCCCACCACAGGCTCAAGCAGTCCGTCGATCGCTTCGGCTGGCGCCGGCCTCATCAAATAGAAGCCTTGGACAAGGTCACAATCCAGCTCCGCTAAGTGTCGCAGCTGATAGGAGGTTTCGACACCTTCAGCAATCGTCTTCAAGTCCAGCTCGCGAGCCAGTGACGTTACCACGGCAACGATCCGTTGATCGCGCTCGCTGCGATGCATCGCGGCGATAAAGGCGCGGTCGAGCTTCAACAGGTTGACTGGCAGATCGCGCAAATAGGCCAGTGATGAGTAGCCTGTCCCGAAGTCATCGATCGCCAACGAGACACCGAGCGCTCGCAGGCGCTGCAATGTCTTGCGAGCGCTTTCCAGTTCGTTCATGACGCTGCTCTCGGTGAGCTCAAGCCAGAGCGAGCTCGGCGGCACTTGGTGGCGTTCGAGCGCCTCTTCGATCCGCATGACGAGACCACTGCTCGCAAGCTGATGGGCGGAGACGTTGACCGCGACGCTGAAATCGCGCGTCTCGGCAGAAATCGACTGCCATTTGCGCAGGTGCACTAAGGCAGTGTCCAGCACCCAGGCGCCAAGCTCGATGATATGCCCTGTTTCTTCCGCAATCGGGATGTACGTCTCGGGCGAGACCAAGCCGCGCGTCGGATGCTGCCATCGCAGCAATGCTTCAACCCCGACAGGACGGTGCTGATGAGCGTCGAAAAACGGCTGAAAGTGTAACTGCTGCTCCGCGCGCCGCTCGCTGCCTGGTAGATCGTGTGCGAGCTCGATCCGTTCGATCAATCGTGCCCGCAGCGGTGCATCAAAGTGTTGCAAGCAGGCGCCGCCGAGGGCCTTGGCCTGATACATTGCCGCATCCGCATCACGCACAAGCTCTTGGCAATCGACAGCGCCGTCTTGGATGACCAGTCCCGCACTGGCGCTGATCCGGTAGGCGCGCCCAGAGAGTTGGAAGGGCTGTTCGAATTGGCGCAATAAGCGCTTCGCCTCAGTGTCGATCTTCTCGGCGGTGCGCCCCTGACCGTCAAACACGACGACGAACTCATCGCCTCCGAAGCGCGCAAGCAGGTCTCCATGCGCAACGCTTGTGTCGAGCCTCCTCGCGACATCTCTCAACAATTGATCGCCAATATGGTGGCCGACGGCATCATTGACCAACTTGAAATTATCCAGGTCCATGAAGCAAAGCGCGAGCAGCTCACCGCGTTTGCGGGCGCGCAGGCGGCATTGCTCAAGGCGCTCAAGGAGCAACGACCGATTGGGGAGCCCGGTCAATGGATCGTGCAGCGCACGCAGGCGTAGCGCCTCTTGACTTTTACAAAGCGCCTCCCAAGCCTCCCGCCGCAACAGGGCACCGAGCATCGCATCGGCCACCGAGCGCAGCAGAAACCGGGCCGGCCGATTCCAAACGCGGGTTCGACGGACCGAGTCGAAGCCAAGGAATCCATGCAAGCGCTGCGGACCCAGTAGCGGGACAACGATCAGCGACTGAATGCCTTGCTTGCCGAGTTCTTCGCGCTCGAGTGCGCGCTCGTCCGGGAGAGCACCAACCTCCGGTATATAGACAAACTCGCCAGCGTCGAGGTGTGGCATCCACCAATGGATGCGATCGATCGGCACACGCTGCAGATTGTCGATCTCCGGCGTGATCCCAGGCGCACACCATTCATGGGTATTATCAAAGAAAGGCGGATCAATGATGAAAACATAGCTACGGTCGACGTGCGCATAGCGACCGATTGATGCCAGTGCCTCTTGAATTCCGGTGTCGATATCCTCGTCAGCCAGTCCGGAGAAACGCCGCAGGATCGTGCTCATCAACTCCAGCAGTTCATTCAGCTCGGCACGTTCATCCAGCATTTCGGGCTCGAACTGCGGCGTCATGGATCAGCCCCCGCAAACGACCACATTCTCGGACTGCGTGGTTCTTCAACAATGTCGCTTGCGGTATCCCAGCCGGGTCCGCCGGCGCTTGGCGGGGCCGGTCCGGGGATCCCCTCCGACAAAGGCGCCGCCAGCCCCGAACCGACTTCAGTGCGCTGCAGTATTGGGCTTACCCTAGGGCGTCTCAGCCACCGAACGGGATACTCAAACTAACGCGGACATCACGGCCTGGACTCAGCGCATAGCCCTTGTAAGTATCGAGGAAATCGCGGTATTCAGTATCAAACAGGTTGCGAACCGCCAAGTCAACCCGGGCCAGACGATTGCCGAAAGCGCGGAATGCAAACCCGAGGTCCAGGTCGGCCAGCGTATAGGCATCGGTCGAAGCGGTCCCGAACGGTAGGCGGTCGAACTGCGCGAACGGCTCGCCGGGCGCCGCGTCCTTCGCTGCGGCATGACGCATGCCGAGGGTGAGATAGGGCTCGCGAATCGGTCCCCGCTCGGCGAAGCGATAGGTTGCCTCGAGCCGCAGCGAGTCGGCGGGCAGCAACGGCAGATCCTCATCGGTACGATCATTGGTGCCGCGCACCAGATCCAAGGTGCCGCCGAGCTCGAGCTGATCGGTGACCTGCCAGCGCGCTTCCAGCTCCAACCCGGTCAGTAGGGCGTCTTCTTGTTGATAAACGAAGACCGGCAAGCCATCACGAGACTCACCCGTGTCTTGCAGGAAGATGTAGTCGCTGATGGCGTTGCGATAGACCGTCGCGCTGCCCTGCAGCCGCGGCGTGTTCCAGCGCAGCCCGAGATCGACGTTGATGGACTTCTCCGGCTCCAGGTCGGGATTACCCTCTTGGATGGCCGCGACACCGCCATGGACGCCATCGGCGTAGAGCTCGAACAGGCTTGGCGCGCGGAAACCCCGACCGATATTCGAGGCGATGGCGACCTGATCGGTGAGCCGATAAACGGCGCCGAGCGAGCCGGTGAAGACCGCAAAATCGTGCGAATCGCGACCGACGAAATCGACCGGCGCCCGGGTCCGGCCGGCGTCGCCGGTCACCGAGTGCCAGTCATGGCGCAGCCCCGCCTGCAGCGTCCAGGCGCCGATGTCCTTGCTCTCGAACGCGAACAGCGCCAGGTTGCTGACCTCGCCGCCGGGAGCCAGCACCGTGGTGCCGCGCGAGTCTTGGGTCTTCTTGGTGTACTCGACACCGAGGGTGCCGCCATCGAACGGCCCGAGCGCGCCGTGAATCGCCTCCAAGCGCGCGACATAGCGATCGAACTCCAAATGAACGGTGCCATCGAAGCCGGCACTGCGCGGCGTCCCGGCACTGTTGGCGCGGCGCAGGTTGTTCTGCCAGGACAGGGTCGGCTTCAGCTCCCAGCCCGAGGCGAGCGGCATGGCGCCGGTGAGCTGGAGCTGGTCGTTGCGCAGCCAGAGACCGATCCCTTTGCCGGTCGGCAGCAAGAAGTTGTTCTCGTTGTTCCACTGGTTGTAGCGGACGCCGAATTCGCCGATGTCGGTCAGCACACCGACACCGAACTGGGCGTTGAGCTGATCGAAATCGGTGAACGGCAGCTCGCCGGTGAACTTGGGGTCACTTGGGTTACCGGACTCGGCCGCGGTCTTGGCGTCGGGTGTGTTGAGATTGCCCGCAGAGCGGCGCATCACGCCGGCATCGACGCTCAGCCAATCGCTGCTTGCCCGCGCCTTGGCGCCGGTGTCCCATTGGGCGTTATTGCTGTGATAGGCGAAGAGTGTGTCGGCAACGGCTTCGCTTTCGCCCTGCGGCGTAAACTCGAAGGCCGGCGCCTGCACATCAATGGCCCCACCCAAGGCGCCGGAGCCGTAGAGCAGACTGGACGCGCCACGCACCACCTCGATGCGCCCGGCGAGGAAGGGGTCGATATTCGGCGGATGGCGCGCGCCAAACTGCTGATAATCAACGCCAATCCCGTTCGACAGCACTTGGATCTGGTTCCCGGTGAGCCCGCGAACCACCGGCTTGCCGACCGTGCTCCCCGCCGTGATCGAGGCGACACCAGGCAGGGCATTCAGGGTCTCACCGAGTGTGAAACGCTCGCGGCGACGGAGGGCTTCGCCGGCCAGCACATTGACGTTTGCGGCTTGCAACATCGGGTCACCCGGCACCGGCACACCGGCCGTCACCTCGATGGCGTCGAGTTCAACCGACAAGGGTTGACCATCGCTCATCGGCTGAGCGAGCACGGGCGCGGCGACGCCGCCAAGCAGCGACCCGATCAGCAGGTCTAGAGTCACGTTTCGCATCGGGATTGACCTCATCGAACAGCAGCGGGGTTTAGAATCATCAAATGATGGTATAACATAGCAATCATGCGACGCCGAAGCAACAGTCGTTGCTTTTTCGACAACGCGGTGACGCCGTTCCTCGGCACACCCTTCCCGCGGACTCGGTCAGCATCCAGTCAGTAGATCCTACAGGCCAGATCCTCCCGGCCAGATCCTCCAGGCCGGTCTAGCGCAACGCGAGGCAGTTTGTGCGCACACGATGAGTAATCAGCAACCCGAAACCCGCTCCACCGTCGATGAGGCGTCGGCCACGGCCAATGACGCGGCCGCGATCACCGAGGCGCAACCCAGCACATCGGTTGAGACGACGACTGTCGGCGCCGACGAGCCCCCTCCAGCCGAGACCAATGCTGCCGCAGCGCCGGGCGAGCCACCGGACGGACTGCATGGCGCCGAGACGGCTGCGCCGGATACCGGGGGGCCCACGACCGCGCCTGACATCCCCGTCTTGCAAGACACGCTCAGCCCACTGGTCGATCTCGCGGGTAACGGGGGTCCGGTGCTATTGGTATTGGCGGCCATGTCCATCGCCGCGCTGACCATCGTGCTGGCAAAGCTCTGGCAGTTCGCCCGGCTGCGTGTGGATGCGCGGCAGCCGGTCGAGACCGCGCTCGAGCGCTGGCATCAAGACGATCCCGACGCGGCCCTGCAGGCGATCGGCAATAGCCGCCAGCCCAGCGCAATCCTTGTCGTTCAAGCAATCAACGGCCTCCAGGCAGCGCCGGCACAGTCCGCAGACGGCCTCGAACTGCTCCGCGAGGAGCTCACCCGCTCTGCGACCGCGCAGCTCGAGCAACTGCGCAGCTGGTTGCGGGCACTGGAGGTGATCGCGACCCTGAGCCCATTGCTCGGATTGCTCGGGACCGTTCTCGGGATGATCGAGGCGTTTCGGCAGCTCGCCGCAGCGGGCAGTCAGGTCGATCCGGCGCTCTTGTCGGGCGGGATCTGGCAGGCGCTGCTAACAACGGCGGCGGGCTTGAGCGTCGCCATCCCTGTGGTGCTGCTGCACAGTTGGCTGGAGCGCCGCGTCGAGCGTTGTGCGCATCGCATGGAGGATGCTGTCACGCGCATCTTCACCCGTCCCCTCCATGCGCCCGCCCGCACTGGCGATTCCGTTCATGGGCGGCCACAGCCATCGGCTCTCACGGCGAACCCAGCGGCCGTGCGCGAACCGCGCGCAGCGACCAAACGGGCCTGAGCCTATGCGACTGGCGCGCCAGCAAACAGCACGCCGGCCTGTCGTTCGACTTAGAGGCCCTGTCAGCATCATCATCCAGCCTGTACAGGCCCCTGATTTCGATGGCCGCAAGGAGCATTCTGTCAGGGCTTCTTAAAGCTGCTGTCCGTCAAAACCGATTGCATCGATCATGGAACTGCACGCCCGTCATTGGATCATTGCGCTCCTGATCGCCGTCTTGCTGCACGCTGCGCTGGCGCTCGCGCTGGTGCCACGCACTCCATCACCTGCCGCTCAGCCGAGCGCCATCCTTCTGGAGATCGGCACAGGTGGCGATGGACGTCTCGTTGGCGGCGACGGCAAGCCCGCGGGGGCGCTTTCTGCCGTCGAGCCGGCAGCCGATTCGCCCTTGACCGCCATGAGTCCGAGCACCGGCTCTGAGCGAGCCACGGCCACGCCAGCGCCAACCACAGCGGCCGCGACTGAGACAGCGGAAACGCCGATGACGCCGGCGACGCCACCACGGCCGAGGGCCACCTCCACAGTCTCTGACGCGCCTGCCCCGCGCACGACACCGCTCGATGAAGCAGAACGGACGCGCGCAAGCGTCCAAGAGGAGCCAGAAGCAATCCGAGCGCAGGCGAAGCCAAAGCCGGCGCCAACCCCGGCGAAGGCGAAGCCGCAACCCGAGAAGCCCGAACCTGAGCCCGAGCCCGAGCCCGAGCCCCAATCGTCAGCGCCCGACGCACGCGGCCCAACGGATGCGCCGGCGCGCCCCCAAGACCGAGCACCTGCCACCAAGCCGTCAGCCGGCACGCGCGCATCCAGCTCGGGAAGCCGCGCGGAGCAGGCCAGGACCGGCGGCAATGGCCGGGGTGCGGGTCATGGCCAGCAGGGCACAGGGCGCGGCGGCTCCGGCCGTGGCGGAAGCTCATCCAGCGCCGGCCAGTATTTTCGTCAGCTCGCGACTTGGCTCAACCGGCATAAGCGCTATCCGGCCCAATCCCGCCGCAGACGCGAGCAAGGCACGGTCAAGGTTCAGTTCACGATCGATCGCAACGGGCGCCTACTGTCGCATCGCATCCTGAGCAGCTCGGGCCACAGACGCCTCGACCAAGAGGCCGAGGCCATGCTCAAGCGCGCATCGCCGTTGCCCGCCATCCCGGCTGCGCTGAATCGCTCGCGCCTCACGGTGACGATCCCGGTCAACTTTAGCCTCCGATAACGATTGGCGCTTCTAACGATTGGCACTTTTCATACTAATAGATAAAAAGTAATATCCCCGCCACAGCAAACGACGCCTGTTCTTCGGAGGGGCTATGCAGTGGCGCGGTATTCAACGATGGGGCCTCGCTGTCGTCGGCAGTTGGGCAATAGCCGGGCAAGCGGCGCTCGCAGAACCAGAGATGGCGGTCACCTTCAACGATGAGGCGCTACTACTTGACCCGATCGAGGTCAGCGCACCGCCCATCTACTCGGTCCAGTATCCGGGCGACACCCTCTACACCGGCAGCGCCCTGACCGACGAAGGCAAGGCGATGAGCGGCGCCGCCGGCCGCACCAATGTCTACGCCAACCTGGACCTGCTCCCCGGCGTCGACAGCGAGTCGCTCGACCCCTATGGCCTTGGCGGCACCTTCATGCGCGTGCGCGGCATCAAGAGCCAGTTCGTCGGCATGTCGATCGAGGGGCTGCCGAACTACGGCATCATGCCGATCGGTCCGCGGCCGGACCTCTACGACTTCGAGAACATCGAGACGCTGGAGCTCTACAAGGGCATGGCGCCGCTGGCGATCGGCTCCGCGGTCGGCAACCGCGGCGGCGCCATTGCGCTGCGCTTCCGGCGCCCGGAGGCCGAGGCCGCCGCCGAGCTCAGCCAGGCCATCGGCTCCAATGCCTACCAACGCAGCTTCGCGCGGCTCGACAGCGGCACCTTTGGTCCGGACCTGCGGGCCTTCGTCTCCGGGTCCTATACCGATGCGGACAAATGGAGAGGGGCCGGCTCGCTCGGGCCGCGCCAGAACCTGGCCGCGGGGCTCGGCTACGGTCTGGACCAGGGCGGCCCGACCGTCGAGCTGTTCTTCAATGCGACCGACCACGACCGCAACGACTTCCGCGCGCTCGATTATCGCCAAGCGCGCAATGTCGGCCGCTATCGCGACTTCGACTATAACAGCGGGCGCACCGGCGACCCGGCCATCGATGTCGATTATTTCGACTACTACCACACCAGCACCGAGAACCGCGATCTGCTGGCGATCGCCAGCCTGCCGCTTGCCGCCGGCACCCTCAGCGTCAAGCCCTACTATGCCAAAGAGCAGGCGCAGATCCGTAACGGCAAACAGGACCGCGTGCGCGATCTGAATCGCTACGGGATCAATGCCGATTTCGTCGGCGAGGTCGCCGGACTCGAGATCAGCACCGGCTACTGGTGGGAGTCGGCCGATCTGGAGAAATCGGTGCGGCGGATGCAGATCACCCCGACCGGGCGCGAGGCGGACGGCTGGGTCTATCTGGCCGAGAACGACGGCCGCGGCGCCATCCACAGCCCCTATTTCCAGCTCGGGCAGCAGCTTGGGCGTCTGCGCTGGCAGGCCGGCATCAAGTACTTCCGCTACACCGAGCCCGCGAGCACGGCCTTTCGCACCGACGCGACGACCCCGAGCGACTGGGATGCGGCACGCCGCGACAACCTGGGGGCGAGCCCGGATCTGAGCCTCGACGCATTCACCTTCGATGCCTGGCTGCCGAATCTCGGGGTCAGCTGGGCGCTCGACCCCAGCGGCGCGACCGAGCTCTACGCCAACTATGGCCGCAACTACATGCGCCCCTATGCGTTCGTACCGGTGACCAATATCGTCGCCAGCAACCTGGCGCGCTTCGAGGCCGCCGGCCTGTCACTGCAGGACGTCTTCGACGACTGGCGCCTGGAGACCTCGGATAACGTCGATCTTGGACTGCGGCTGCAGCGCGATCGCCTGGCCCTGACCCCGTCGATCTTCTACGCCAAGCATCACGACCTCCTCGCCGTCGCCTATGATCCGAGGGTCGGGCTCAACTATCATCAGAACGTCGGCGGCGCCACCGCCTGGGGCGCGGAGCTGTTGGCCAGTCTGCAGCTGACCCCGGCGCTGTGGGCCTTCGTCTACCCGACCTATCTGCGCTTCACCTTCGACGAGGACCTGACCCGGCGCGGCCCAGGGGGCACCAAGACCCTGCCGATCGCCGGCCAACAGGTCCCGGACACGCCGGAATGGATGCTGCGCGCGGGCCTGCTCTTCGAGCAGGGGCCGTGGCGGATGGCGCCGGTGGCGCGCTACGTCGGACGCCGCTATGCCGATCCGCAGAACGCGCAGCCGGTCGACGGCTACTGGAGCCTGGACCTGACCGCGAGCTGGAGCAGCGGCGGTTTCGGCGTGCTGGAAGGGGTGCGCGTCGGCCTCGAGCTGACCAATCTGCTCGACGAGGCCTACATCGGCGCCATCAATGCCCGCGACGACGGCTCGGGAACGGTCGGCTTCTACCCCGGCGCCCCGCGCAGCGCGGTACTGACCCTCGCCGCTGAGTTCTGAAGCCAGGTTGCCGCGATGAGAGGCCGGCAACAATTGCTCCCGAGGCTTCGCCACCGGTGCAGCCGAATACTGAACCCCGTCGGCCTAACCCGCCGCTTCCGCGACGCGCTTTCTCTCGCGCTACGCTGATTCCGTGAAACCGTGTGAGCGGCAATCATGAACTAACCCGAGTCAACCTTGCTCGGTGCCCAGGCCCACGATCTGTTTCATTGCCACCAAGAGAATGCCTTCACGGCGGAGGCGAACTGTCCGATCCTGACCGCCGTGAGCGCAGGCCGCGAGTATCGCGCCGAGACCCGCTTTCGGCGCGCCGATGGGCAGCTGCTCGAGGTGTTCGTCGTCAGCCGACCGCTGCTGCGCAAAGGCGACTATGTCGGCGCGGTGACGTTGTTCGAGGACATCGGCGAGCGCAAACAGGCCGAGCGCGCGCTGGTCGAGAGTCGCCAGCGACTAGCCAATATCATCTGGGGCACGGACGTGGGCACTTGGGAATGGAACCGGCAGACCGGCGAGACGCACCTCAATGAACGCTGGGCCGAGATGATCGGCTACCGCCTGGAGGAGCTGGAGCCGGTCTCGATCGAGACCTGGCGCCGTGTCGCCCACCGCGAGGATTTGGCCGAATCCGAGGCGGCGCTCGCACGCCACTTCGCCGGCGAGCGCGATCACTACGAGGCCGAGGTGCGCGTGCGCCATCGCTCGGGTGAGTGGATCTGCGTGCTGGATCGGGGGCGCGTCATCAGCCGGACCCCGGACGGCGAGCCCGAGTGGATCGTCGGCACCCATCTCGATATCACCGCGCGCAAGCGCGCCGAACTCGCCGTCAGGCAAACGACCCGCCTGCTGCAGGCGGCGTTGGAGAGTTCTCCCTCGGGGATCCTGATCGCCGAGGCCCCGGAGAGCCGGATTCGTTTCGCCAACCGTCCCGCCCTCGAGCTGCTGGCGATCGCGCCCGCGCGCCTCACGGATGCAAGCCCCCTGGCGTTGTCCAATCATGATGCGGACTGGCAGGTCTTACGGGCCGATGGTCAGCCCATGCCGCTGCCAGAGCGCCCGCTGACGCGCGCCATGACCGAGGGTGAGACCGTGACCGGTGAAGAGGTCATCCTGGTCGGCGTGGACGGGCGCCAGCGCTGGGTCAGCCTGTCGGCGGCGCCGATCAAGGATGATCGGGGACGCATCAACGCCGGGATCGTGGTTCTGGCCGACATCAGCGCACAGAAAGCAGTCCAACATCGATTGCAGCGCAGCGCGCATTATGATGCCCTCACCGGTCTGCCCAATGAAGCACCGTCAGGCGATCGACGCGATCGCCCAGACCATCGCCGCCGAGGACCGCGCGCTGGCCGAGGTCGATCCCGTGCAGGTCGATATGCGCACGGTGGTGATCATCGGCTCGTCGCAGACCCGCTTCATCGATGCGACCGAAGGCGGGCGGCGGGTCTATACGCCGCGCTGGCATCCGACTGCTTCAGCATTTGTAAGTTGAGCTTACAATCCATGCACTTTGACCTAAACTCAGTGCATGATTCCTCGCACCCTCGGCCCTCATCTGCGCCAACTTGCGACCTACTATCCGGTGGTCGCGGTCACCGGCCCGCGTCAGTCCGGCAAGACCACGCTGTGTCGCGCCGTCTTCCCTGACCACCCCTATGTCTCGCTCGAGACCCTGGACACGCGTGATTTTGCCCGCGATGATCCCCGTGGCTTCCTTGCCCAGTACCGCCAGGGCGCGGTGCTCGACGCGATCCAGCGGGTTCCGGAGTTGTTGAGCTACCTGCAAACCGAGGTCGATGAACGACCTGAGGTCGGCCGTTTCGTTCTGACCGGGTCGCAACATCTTGGTCTCAGCGAGGCCATTGCCCAATCGCTCGCCGGCCGCTGTGGGCTGCTGACGCTCCTGCCACCCAGCTTGTCCGAGCTGCGTACGTTTCCGAACGCGCCAGACGACCTCTGGACACTGCTCTGGCAAGGCAGCTATCCGCGCATCTATGATCGCGCCATTCCCGCCCATCAATGGCTCGGTGACTTGGCTGCCGAACCTCGGGGTCAGCTAGGCGTTCGAGCCCTTCATCAACACTCAGCGGCGGCGCGCTCAAACCACGCAACCACCTGCGCAAGATGCGCAGGCCCGTAGCTGCGTGTGAAGCGCTGCGTTTCCTCTTGCTGCGGATCGCTCAGGATGCTGATCCGCTGCTGGATGTAGTCACGGGTCAAACGCAGACCGCACTTGTGCTCGATGCAATAACGCCAGCTTTCATAGCTTTGCGGGAAGAGCTCTTCCTCGTAACGCGCACGAGTGGCGGGGTCGAGTTTGGGTTCTTCACTCATCAATAGGCGACTCGAACTCGTCTCGTCCAGGGTTGCCTGGAAACGCGCTGAAATCGCAACGGGATCTCAGTGCTCAGCATCACGTATCCACACTGGGAACGGGTCCGGAAATGCACGCCAGGCGGCAGGACCCGGTGCCAGCTCATCATCAGTCAGCAGGCAATCGTCGAGACGGGCACGCATTGCATCGATCTCCAGATGCTGGCCGATGAAGACGAGCTGTTGGCGCCGGTCGTCAAAGTCGCCCTCGAAGTCCGACAGAATCCGGACTCGTTGCTCCGGATCATCCGGCCAGTTTGGCTCTGAGACCGCCGACCACCACCAACCTGCCGCACCGTGGCGCACCACCCCGCCCGCTTGCGACCAGTGTCCGGCCAAATCGTGACGACTGGCGAGCCAGAAGTAACCTTTCGACCGTAGCAGGTTTCCCGGCCAGTCCTGCTGCATGGCGTCGAAGAAGCGCTGCGGGTGAAAGGGGCGACGCGCCTCGTAGACGAAGCTGGTAATGCCGTATTCCTCGGTCTCCGGCGTGTGGCTGCCGCGCAGCTCGGCAAGCCAGCCCGGGGCGCTGGCCGCGCGCTCGAAGTCGAAGCGCCCAGTACCCACGACCTCGGCCAGCGGCACCTGACCGAAGTGCGCGTCCAGGATCTCGGCATGACGGTTGAGTTGGCGCAGGGCATGACGCAACCGCTCGCGCTCATGCGGACTGACCAGGTCGGTCTTGTTGATCACGATCACGTCGGCGAACTCGACCTGATCCACCAACAGCTCGGCAAGGTTGCGCTGATCCTCCTCACCGAGCGATGCGCCGCGCTCGGCCAGCTCATCGGCGCGCTCCAGATCGACCGGGAAATGGACCGCATCGACAACGGTGACCAGGGTATCCAAGCGCGCCAGGTCGGACAGACTGACACCCTGCTCATCGCGGAAGGTGAAGGTCTCGGCGACCGGCAGCGGCTCCGAGATGCCGGTCGACTCGATCACCAGATAGTCGAAGCGTCCCGCCCGCGCCAAATCCGCGACCTCGAGCAGCAGATCTTCGCGCAGGGTGCAGCAGATGCAGCCATTGCTCATCTCGACCAGCTTCTCCTCGGCGCGGTTCAGGGTGACCTCCTTGCCCACCAGATCGGCGTCGATGTTGACCTCCGACATGTCATTGACGATCACGGCGACGCGACGCCCTTCGCGATTGTTGAGGATGTGGTTGAGCAGGGTGGTCTTGCCCGCGCCGAGGAAGCCGGACAAGACCGTCACGGGAAGCCGCGCATCAGTCTCTTGCATGGGGATGGGTTCAGCATTCATTCAGGGGTACTACGATCAAAGGCGGGTTTCACCCGTCGGGCGCAGCGGGATGCTCGGATACCGACCTTGGCTCCGCCCGGGCTCGAGAGCGGTGTTGGAACAGACGGCGCGATCAGCGGTCCTTGCCAAGGCATCAGGCATCAGGCATCAGGCATCAGGCATCAGGCATCAGGCATCAGGCATCGAGGCAGAAGAGCACCCGCAGCTCGTCCGGCGGCACCGCGGGCGAGCGATGCACCTGGCCGCGGCCGGCATTGCCCGGGAAGCACTCACCCTTGAAGAGGCCGACCCAAAACGGCTGCAGCGCGCGCGGTTGGGCGCCGTGCTGGATGGCGTCGTTCGGCTGGCGATTCGCGAGCGCCGAACGGTCGATCTCCTCGTCCGGCAGCCACTCGGTGCCGGGTCCCTGATAGGTGCAGAGCAACCGCAGGCCCGTGCGATCGACGTGGAAGCGCGGGCAGGAGACGCGATCAAGCGTCTCGACGCGGGCCGTGATCGGGCGTGGCCCGAGCGTACGCTTGACCAGGCCATTGAACAGCTCGGCCAGCATAGCCATGTCTGCCAGCCACCAGCCGAGGCCCGCCGGCTCGACGGCATGCTCCTGCAACAGGTCTTGTAGACGCGCCATAAACTGCGCTTGCGTCTCTGTTGAGCCCAACGCAATGCGTCCGTTCAGAAGTCGCTCAGTTGGCAAACCGGCGACCACTCGTTCGATCTTGGGATCAGCCTGCCGCCGCCAGATCGCAAGGCTGATCCGCGGATGGCCGATGTTGTCAAGCTGCTGCGCATCGTCGACCAGGATCACGCTGGTGAGCGGCGGCAGCCGTCTCGGCGCAGCGGGTTCGAAACGGGACTCGGATGCGACAGAGCCTTGCGGTGTCGCGAGGTCATTGAGCGCCATGGCAGTCATGCAGTCTCCCCTCCAGCCAACCAAAGTACAATAATGCTATAACATAACTTTTCGAAAGCCAAACCTTGCCGCTTATGAACGCTGAACCCTTGGTCGCAGATACCCAAAACATTGCACCAAACGACGCGCAGTCGATCGCTGATGAGGACTACATGAGCCCACGCCAGCTGGCGTACTTTCGCCAAAAGTTGCTCAACTGGCGCGAAGCGCTCCTCAACGAGGCGCAGGCGACGATCGATCAGCTACGTGACGACAGCCATCACGATGTCGGCGATGAGATCGACCGCGCGAGCCGAGAGGCAAGCCAGGCGCTCGAGCTGCGCACCCGCGATCGGTATCGCAAGCTCGTGATCAAGATCGACGAGGCGCTCGCGCGCATCGACGCCGGCGACTATGGGTATTGCGAGGAAACCGGCGAGCCGATCGGGCTGGCTCGGCTGGAGGCGCGGCCGATCGCGACGCTGTCGGTCGAGGCCCAAGAGCGCCGGGAGCTGCGTGAACGCC
Source organism: Halochromatium glycolicum (assembly GCF_016584085.1). GTDB lineage: Bacteria > Pseudomonadota > Gammaproteobacteria > Chromatiales > Chromatiaceae > Lamprobacter > Lamprobacter glycolicus. The sequence continues at coordinate 33,114 of NZ_NRSJ01000032.1, forward strand.
AGGCCAATCTGAACCGCTGAGGGCACGCCGATGACATCACCCCACCTTGAAACAGAACTGACGCCGGTGACCCTGCTGACCGGCTTCCTCGGCAGCGGCAAGACCACGGTACTCAACCAGCTGGTCCGCCAACCCACCCTCGCCCGCACCCTCCGGAAGCGGTCAAGCAGGCAGCGATGGCCGATTGTCTCTTGCTGACCAAGCGCGATCTTGTCGACGCGGAGCAGGCAGCGGCGCTCGAGCAGCGCCTGCAGCGCATCAATCCGGCCGCGAGGCGTCTCGAGGCGCGGCACGGTCAGGTCGACGCCGCCGACATCCTTGGACTGGGGCTGTTCAGCACCAACGCCAAGATCCCCGATGTCGCCCGCTGGCTGAATGAGGAGGCATATGGGCAGGCGCACGACCCCCATGCGAGCCATTCCCCTCGCAGCTCACAGCAGGCTGACACTGCAGGAGCCTCAGGGCAGCGCGATCATCAAGAGCATGACCATCATAATGACCACGATCACGATCACGGCCATGCGCACGATGTGAATCGGCGTCAACTACCCCGGCCTGAAGGCCGGAGCTTGAAAGAGCTTGGTTGACCAGGGAAAGCGGTAACCAACCCGCTCCGTTTGCAACAGGTCGTTAAGACCCACTCCGGGGTGCTTCCTCAGCCCCGGTCCCTGGAAGGTCAGGATCATGCTGGTGAAAGGCAAAGCGCCGAAGGTTCTGATCGCTGCCGCAAGGCAGGAGCCGGTTGCAGACATTCCCGAGGGGAGCGGGCCGACAGGCCCCGTCACCAGGCCCGTAAGGGCATTGATTTGGAGAAAACCATTGGCCGTTTTCGTTTTGGACAAACAGAAAAGACCGCTGATGCCGTGCTCGGAGAAGCGCGCGCGCCTACTGCTTCAGCGCGGGCGCGCGGTGGTGGTGCGTCTGGCGCCGTTCACCATTCGCCTTAAAGATCGCGTGGGCGGCGAGACCCAGCCGCTCCGCGTCAAACTCGATCCAGGTAGCAAGACCACCGGCATCGCCCTGGTGCGCGAGACCGAGACCGTTGATCCTGACACCGGCGAGGTGCAACGGGCTGAGCATGTCCTGTGGCTCGGCGAGCTGGAGCACCGCGGCCAGGGCATCCGCAAAGCCCTCGAGAAGCGGCGCGGCTATCGGCGTGCCCGGCGCTGCCGCAAGACGCGCTACCGAGCGCCACGGTTCCTGAACAGAACGCGCCGAGCGGGCTGGCTACCACCGTCGCTGCAGCATCGCCTCGATACCACCGCGAGCTGGGTCGCGCGCCTGCGTCGTTTGACCCCCATCACCGCGATCAGCCTGGAGCTGGTGCGCTTCGATACCCAGGCCATGCAAAACCCCGAGATTTCCGGCGTGGAGTACCAGCAGGGCACGCTGGCCGGCTACGAGGTGCGCGAATACCTGCTCGAACAATGGCACCGCACCTGCGCCTATTGCGGTGCCAAGGACGTGCCGCTGGAGATTGAACATCTCCATCCGCGCTCCAAAGGCGGCTCGAACCGCCTCTCGAACCTGACCCTGGCTTGCCGGCCCTGCAACCGCAAGAAAGCGGATCGGCCCGTGGAGGTCTTTCTGGCGCGCAAGCCTGAGGTGTTGGAGCGGATCAAGAAGCAGGCCAAGGCTCCTTTGCGCGATGCCGCCGCCGTCAACGCCACGCGCTGGGCGCTGTTCGCGGCCCTCAAGGCCACCGGTCTGCCGATCGAGACCGGCTCCGGCGGGCGCACCAAGTACAACCGCTCGCGCCTGGCCATCCCCAAGACCCATGCGCTCGATGCCGCCTGTGTCGGCCAGGTCGAGCAGGTGCAGGGCTGGAATCGCCCAGTGCTGGCGATCCAAGCCAGCGGGCGCGGGGCCTACTGCCGCACACGCGCCGATAAGCACGGCTTTCCGCGTGGCTACCTGATCCGCCAAAAGCGCGCCCATGGCTTTCAGACCGGCGATTGGGTGCGGGCTGAAGTACCCAAAGGCAAGAAGACCGGCGTCCATGTCGGGCGCGTAGCGGTGCGCAAAACCGGTTCGTTCAACATTCAAACGCCGAGCGGGACCGTGCAGGGCCTCTCTCACCGCCATTGCCGGGTCCTTCAGCGTGCCGATGGCTATGGCTATGTGGTCCAATCCAAACCAAAACGAGGGGAAGCGAGATGGGCGGCCTAACCGCGCTGCGCGCGGTGCGTTATCCCTCCCCGGCATGAATGCCGGGGTTTCTCGCGCAAGAACTGATGATGATCACATCCAGTCGTTTGCCATCATCGTAGATCAACCGATCCCGGACGCCATGCTCAATGACTGGCTGGATCTGCTGCTCGCGATGTGCGGTCAGGACATGCTGCGTATCAAAGGCATCCTGAACGTCCGCGGCCGCACCCAGCCCATCGCGATCCACGGCGTGCAGCATCTGTTCTATCCACCCATTGAGCTACCGGGCTGGACGAGCGAAGACCGGCGCTCAAAGCTGGTGTTCATCACGCGCGATGTCCCACGCGCGATCATCGAGGAGACCTTGGAGGCGTTTCTTGCCACTTGGCCCGACGAGGGCCCCACCGCTTGATGTCTTCCAGCCGGGGGTCTGGTTCGGTCATTGAGATCGACTATTCCACACAATAGCGCACGCGCACGACCCCGTCAGAGACGCCGCCGAGCCGTTTCATCGCCGCCTTGCTCAGGTCCAGCGCGCGATTGCGCGCCTGCGGCCCGCGGTCGTTGACCCGTACCCTGATAGAACGCCCATTGGAAAGACGCTCGACGCGCAAGACGGTGCCGAACGGCAGGGTTCGATGCGCCGCCGTCAGCGCCTGCGCATCGAACGCCTCGCCGCTTGGAGTGGTACGTCCGTGGAAACCCTTGCCGTAGAAGCTCGCCTTGCCGATCTCACAACCGAGAGCCGATCCGATGCGCGCGGCATATCCATCGCAGATCCATTTTCGGCGTTCCGAAGCCGCTCCGGGCCGACCCTCAGCGATACCCCGCCGTCAATTGGCGTGCTCTGGGTATAACGCTTCGGGCCGGAGCTGCGGGCCTTCGTCTCCGGGTCCTCCAGCGATGCGAACAAATGGAGGGGGCAGGCTCGCTCGGGCCGCGGCGGAACCCGACCGCGGGTCTCAGCTAAGCAGCCGCTTTCGCGGCGGTCCTCTCGTGCTACACTGATCTCGTGAAACCGTGTGAGAGGCAATCATGAGCAACCTGACCATCAGCGTTCCCGCGGACGTGCTCAAGCGCGCGCGCATTCGCGCAATCGAGGAGGGGGTATCTGTCAACGCCGTCCTGGCTCGCTATCTTGAACGGTGGGCGCAAACCGACGAGTTGAGGCGGCGCCGGCAGAACGCCGCCGACCGCCTCGTGCAGCTCGCCGAGCAATCGCAAGCGGGCAGCGGTGGCCGCCGTTGGTCCCGGGATGAGCTTTATGAGTGATGAGGTGCTGTTCCTGGACACGAACGTCCTCATCTATCTATTCGACAACGATGAACCGCGAAAGCAGAGGATTGCTCAGGCGCTTCTACGCGAGAGTGCCGAACCCCGTCTGAGCACGCAGGTGCTCGCTGAGTTTTACGTGACGGTGACGCGGAAACTCGCGCGGCCATTGGCACCTGAGCGAGCACTGCAGGCCGTCGATGAATTCCGCGTCTTTCCGGTCGCCGCGCCAACACCAGAACAGGTCCAGCAGGCCATCCGGCGCAGCATCGATGCCCGCGTCTCGTTCTGGGACGGTCTCATCATCGAGACGGCCCTGGCAGAAGGCGCCCATCGGTTGATGACAGAGGACCTTCAGGACGGCTGGCGCATCGAAGGGATGCAGGTCACCAATCCCTTCGCTATCGTCAGGTAGAGGTGAATGCCAAGCGAAGAGGTGCTGGCGAGCATTCACCGAACGCTGTCCTGGGTCAGAACGATCATGGCTGGGTGTAGTCGCGGGTCTAACGCAGTCCGCGAGGTCTTGCCGAGGCTGACCGACCCACGCCTGTCACCAAGAGCCTGTCACCAAGACAGGGTCTTCACCGTCGGGTCGAACAGAATGCCGAGCACCAGGTCCGGATTCCCCATCTGAACGCCTTCGATGAAGTCGTCCTCGGTGAGGCCCGCCGCCTTGGCACAGGCCGGACACGCGATCACTAACCCACCATCATTCTCGAACGCCTGCAGCATGTCCTGAATGGACTTGCCCTGCTCCTTCATTAGTCCGTGCACGTGGGACAGTCGTTTCTTGTCGGCGAGGTAGATGCCGCGCACATTGAGCCAGATCGCCACCGGCTTATGGCCTTGTTTTAGCACGCGCTCATGCGCGAACTGGATCGCCATGGCCGCCGCCCAGGTGTCATCGGTGGTCAGGTTGACGAATAGTCCGCCTTTGGACTCCTCGGCCTGGGCGTTCCAGGACAAGCCCGTCAACGACAACAGCAAGACAAACGTCAGCAAGAATCGATTCTTCATCGTCAATCTCCGATTGGTTGAGGTGATCAGAAGCGGTAGCTTAACGCCGCGTACAACGAGCGACCTGGTCCCGGCACAGCGGTGCCCCACTGCGGCTGATTCGGCGCCGGCGGAATGGTCATGGTCGTGCCCTGGCCAACGTAAGCGCCACCCAGGGGCAGATCGTAGAAGCGGTCGAACAGGTTCTCGACCCCCAGCTCCAGGGTCCAGCGCTTGGTCTGATAGCGGCTGCGCAGGTGCAGCAGCGCATAGCCGGCCGTCTCGATCTCATTGCGCACCTGCGAGACCTCGTCCTTGGCAGCGACAAACTCGCCTTCCAAGGCATTCTGCCACCGGCCCTTGGTCTGGGTCAGGACCAGCGTCGCGTTCGGCGGCATGATGTTGTAGAGATTATCCCCGGTGTCCTCATTCTTGCCGCGCGTGTAGCTCGCCACAAGCTGCGCGCTGAAGGCGCCATAAGGGGTGTCATCCGCCAGGAGGAGGTCTGCGGAGAGATCGACGCCATAGAGTTGGGCCGATTGATTGGCGTATTTGAGCACGGTGAAATCATCTGCCACCGGCACCGTTCGCGGGGCATTGGTCGACGCATCCCACTGCACCGCATCGATGTAGTCCTGCACGTAGGTGAAATAGGGGGTGATCCGGAGGCCCCAGCGTTGCTCGCCGGCATCATGCCAGTCGGCGGTGATGCTCAGCGTGCGCGCGACCTCCGGCTTCAAGTCGAGGTTACCGATGTAGCCATTGCCGTCCCCGACGAAGTTGTTCATCAGCGCCACCATCTGCCAGGTCGACCAGGTATAACGCTCGTAGAGGTTGGGTGACCGGGTCTTCTGCCCCAGTCCGATCTCGTAGCGTTGCATCGCGTCCGGTGTAAAACGCGCAAGCCAAGCGAGGTCCCAGTTGTGATCGGTCTTGGAACGCGAGCGGCTGTTGAACAGCACCGCATCGCGGGTTTGGTTGGCGCGTCCGCCGGTCCCGCTCGTCGGCGGCGCCGCCAGGTTGTAGCCGCTCACTGGGCCGGCATCCATCTGCACCGCTTCAAAGCGGAGGCCAAGGAGGTGGGTCCAGCGTCCCTTTGTGAGCTCCCATTCACCAAACGCCGCGTAACGATCGCGCTGACCGTCATTGATATTGTCGAAGGTATAGGGCCACATGCCCGCCCCGGACGGGGACCAGTAGTCATCAAGGCGATAACGCTGATAGTCGGCTCCGACGCGCAGGAGGTCGTCCTGGCCGACCGGGATCTCAGCGTTGACGGTGAAGCCGAAATTGCTGCTGTCGGTCTCCATCGGCATGCCTGCCGCACAGCCGACCATCATGCCGTTGACCATCCTGACACCCGATATCGGCGAGCAGGGCATGCCGTTCAACGCCGTATTGCCGCCAGAGCCCAGAGGCGGCTGACCAGGCCCGTACCAGAAGCGCTTGTCGTCGCCGAAGTTCATCTCGTGCCGCGTCTGCTGGTAGTAGACGCGTGCGTTGAGCCTTCCCCAGGCCAGATCACTGGCATAACCCAGGTTGAACTGGTCGCTCTGATTGCTGGTCATCTCCATCCGTTGGTTCGGAAAGCCCTCATAGGGAATATCCTGGCGGTCGTAGCTCAAATCCAGCAGCGTGCGCCCATCCGTCCAGGCCAGGGTGAGCGACTGGTTGCTGGCCTCGTAGGCGGTGGAGCCGACCTCGTCGCGATCCAGGGTATGGCCCGCTCGACCGGTGAAGTCGTAGTCCTTAAAGTTGCCACCAGCGCGATAATTGTCGGCTTGTGTGTAAGCACCCGTATAGTTGAGGCTCAGCTGCTCGCTGGCGACCGTTGCGGATAGATTGCCACCCCAGCTGTCGCCATTGCTGCGGTAGAAGGCGCCCATCTCTCCTTCGACCAGTCGCTCTCCCGACTTGGCAAAGGCGGGCGGCGCAGACTCGACCACGATGGTGCCGCCAATGCTGTCGCCGCCGACGCTGACCGGGGTGACGCCGGCAAAGACCTCGATGCGTCCGACCGCTGTTGGATCGATGTAGGACATGGGCGGATTCATGTGGTTGGGACAGGACGCCAGCAGGTCCATCCCATCCACGGTGGTGCGCAGACGTTCATCCGCCAGACCACGGATGGCGGGCAGACTGGAGACGCCGCCGGCGCCATAGGCACTGACACCGGGCAGGCCGGTCAGGAGCTTAGCGCTATCGCTGGTTCGCGCGCGCTGGGGCGCGATCGCACTCGGGCCGAGACTGAACGAACGGCCGACAGGAGGTTCCTCAGGGGCGGTCACTAGGATCGGCTCAAGGAGCGCGGGCGCATCCGTGTCGAAACCTGTCTGGGCAGCCAGGTTAGGTGCGGCCACAAGGGAAAGACCTGCGGCAACGAGCTGGAAACGGTTATGCATTGTCATGTCATCGATCGAGCAGCATTCTTGGGAAGCCGGCACCCTCAGCCAGCGCTGGCCAGGGCAGCCAATTCGGCGCGCCAACGTTGATTAGTCGAGCAGCCGAAGGGGCCTAAGGCATTTCCTGTGCCATATTTTTATTTCTTTTAAAACAGAGTGTTAAAAGGGGTTACAGGGCGGAGCCGTTCACTGATCGTGGTCAGCTCACACAGAAGAAGTCGGCATTTCACACAGTGTTCAGGGGCTGAACGGTGTCTGCGTCGTGGCGTTCAGGACGGCAGCAAGATGGCAGCAGGACACTAATCGATGCCTCGCTATTCGATGCCTCGCTATCGCCGGTTCGACCCCAGCCACTCGCCTCGCACCGCCCACTGGAGCTAATGTGGAGCCCTCACCCGGCCTGTTCCTCTTGATGGGCCTGTTCGGGTCCGTCCACTGCGTGACGATGTGTGGACCGATCGCGGGTGCCTTAGCGCTGAGCCTACCGACGGAGTGCCGTCACAATCCGCTTCATCTGGCCGCATACCTGGTCGCACTGAGCCTAGGGCGCATCCTGAGCTACGGCCTGGCCGGCGGCCTTGGCGGTTTGCTGGGATCGGCCATCGCGCAGAATCCGCTCGCTCCTTCCTTGCACGAGCTCCTGCGCGCACTGGCGGCGTTGGTCGTGATCCTGACCGGCCTCTACCTCACGGGCTGGTTTCCGCGCCTCAAGCAGATGGATCGGCTTGGTGTGCCGATATGGCGACGCCTCGAGCCGCTGCAGCGCCGCTTGCTGCCGGTGCACTCACACCGACAGGCGGTGCTCTATGGGATGGTCTGGGGCTGGCTTCCCTGCGGGCTGGTCTATTACGCGGTGTTGTTAACCCTGGCTGCCGATGATCCACTGCAGGGCGCGCTGATGATGAGCCTGTTCGGACTGGGCACGTTGCCGGCGATCCTGGGGTTGGGCTCATTTGTTGGCTGGATCGCCGGGCTTGCACGACGCCCAGCTTGGCGGGCAGCGGCGGGTCTGTTGCTATCGCTCATCGGTCTCGTCGGCCTCCTCCTCGGGGGGGACTGGTTTTGAGCCTGAGCAGGCGCTTGCTATCCTCCATGGTCGGTGGGGCTCAGTCCCCGGCAAGACTGAGTGCATCATGACCTTCGACGACCTGACGCGCGACGCAAGCCCCGCATTTCTCGACATCATCAACGCCGCGCGGGTGGTGGCCGCGACCGATGTCACCGCGCTCATCTGCGGCGAGAGCGGCACCGGCAAGGAGCTGATTGCTCGAGCGATGCATGCGCAGAGCCCGCGCTCAGAGGCCCGCTTTCTGTCCATCAACTGCGCATCCTTGACCGAGCAGTTGGCCGACTCGCTCGTATTCGGCTATCGCAAGGGCGCCTTTACCGGGGCCAACAAGGATCAGTGCGGTTACGTCCGCGCTGCCACGGGCGGAACGCTGTTCCTGGACGAGATCGGCGAATTACCGATCGGATCGCAGGCCAAGCTGCTGCGGTTCCTGGAATGCGGCGAATGCTTACCCCTAGGCGAGGTACAGCCGATTCTCGTTGATGTCCGCATCATCGCAGCCACCAACCGCAACCTTTCCAACGAGGTCGAGGGCGGTCGCTTTCGCCAGGATCTGCTCTACCGATTGAACATCGTGCCGCTGGCGCTGCCCCCGCTGCGGGAGCGCCAGGAAGAGATCCCGACGCTCTTGCAGCGCTTCGTCGATGAAGCGGCCGAAACCCATCGCCTCAGAGCGCCGACATTCAGTAAGCCTAGCCTGAAGCTGCTGCGTCAGTACGCGTGGCCGGGCAATGTGCGCGAGCTGCGCAATCTCGCGATCCGCATGACGATCTTGTTCCCCGGTCAGCGGATCGAGCCATCGAATCTTCCCTTAGAGATACGCTTGCCCAGCCCCGAGCGAACCGATTCAGAGCAGCGTTTGCGGCTTCCTGATGAGGGCCTCGTCATGCACCAGCTCGAGATCGACCTCATTCGCCAGGCCTTGGCGCGCAGCGGCGGCAATCGCTCGCATGCGGCAAACCTGCTGGGTATCAGCCGTGACACCTTGCTCTATCGACTGAAGAAGTACGCGATTGCTTGACCTGCTGGTCTCCGACCCGGTGCACGACTGAACCCCGGTGCATGACTGACCATCGAAGCCAAGCGACTGTATCGCGCCCGGCCCCGACGCTTGGTCGCACGGCGCCGAGGTTGCCAAGAGCGGCCGAGCCAAACGGCGCACCGTGGTTGCATCGACTTCGGAAGCAAGTATAGGCGTGCAGCGGCAGCGCTGATGTCGGACATCGCACACCGGCCACGATCCGTGACCCGATGCAGAGGCGGATCGCGACCGGTGGTGGGCGGCCCAAGCGGCTCGGCGCAACGCGAGACGCGGATCGAGGGCAACAGGTCTGTTGCGATCCATACAGGCCGCACACCATTGTCGACTATGCTACAACACCAACACGGTCATAAGTTTTCATAATTAAGTGATAAAAACAAATAGATAAACGATCTCCACGGCTTCTGCGCAGGGCTCGCTGGTTTGGCGCAGGGCTTGCTTTTGTAGGAGCTCAGTCCTACACATGAAATTGCATCAGTAGCAGGGCTGAGGGTCCCTGAACGACGGGAAGATGGCGAGTGCTACGGGCCAACTCTTCAAAGCCCGGCCCAACAGCGATGGGCAAGGATTATTTCGATCACCACATCAATTCCGGAGGGAAGGAAGATGAGTTTCAAACGCTATCGTTGTGGCACTTGTGCGCATATCTACGACGAAGCTATGGGTGACCCGATCCACGGGGTGGTCCCGGGAACTCGATTTGATGACCTACCGGACGAGTGGTTTTGTTCGGTTTGTGGTGATCCTCACGAAAGTTTTAACCTTGCCGGTTCGTCCAAGCTTGCGCAAGCCGTAGCCGAACACAACGGCGACCAGAAACGTAACGGCAGCGACCAGGAAGAGGCTCCGATTGTGATTGTTGGCGCTGGGATTGGCGGTTGGTACATCGCCGATCAACTGCGCCAGAATGGTGCCAAAGGTCCGATCACCATCGTCACGAGGGATGATGGAGACTACTACTACAAGCCGCACCTGTCCGGGTCCGTGACCAGCAAGTCACGTAGTGACCTGATCATTGCCAAAGGACCGGATCGCGCACAGTTGCTAGACGTAGACTTGCGTGCACATACCCAGGTGCTCGGTCTCGATCTGAAGAAAAAACGTCTATTAACCAATATAGGCAAGGTCGAGCACGGCAAGATCGAGTACGCCAAATTGGTGCTTGCGACGGGCGCGGTACCGTTCCGTCTCTACGATCGTCGTATCCAGCAGCATATTCATCAGCTGAATGACCTGGATCAGTATGAGTCACTGACGAAATTGCTCAAAAGCGGTAGCAAGCGGGTACTGATTCTGGGTGCCGGCTTGATCGGATGTGAATTGGCCGATGGCCTGGCTCGTGCCGGGCATGAGGTCGCGATCAATGATAGAGCCCCGTATCTGCCGTTGTCAGTGGTGTCCGAGGGCTTTTCCACCTACGTTCACGATCGATACGTGCAGAACGGGATCGATTTTTTGCTCGGCACCGCGATGAACGATGTCACCAAAGCGGACAGTGGGTTGCAGATCCAGTTCGAGGATGGGCGCACCATAGAGTGCGACGTCGTGATCTCGGCGATCGGCCTGAAGCCCAACGTTGATCTTGCGGCGCGAGCGGGCCTTGATGTTGGCCAGGGTATCAAGGTCGATGACACCATGCGTACCAGCGAACCAGATATCTACGCTGTCGGTGATTGTGCTGAACACAAGGGGCAGGTGTTTTCATTCGTCGAGTGTATCAATAACCAGGCTGCCGTGATCGTGGATCAGCTTTGCGGTGACGGCAAGCAGCGCTTCGAGTCACAGATGTGTGTCGGAAGCATAACCGCCTTTCTGCCTGCTGGCAGTTCCTGTTTGCGCCCTTACCGCACCGGCCCGGGCTATAGCGTGAAATCGTCTAATCCTCCCGGACACCTCGCTAAGGTGGTAATACTACCGACCGAGCCAAAACATGATGACGGAGGCCAAGCGAAGGCTTTGGGATTAAGCGCGACCGGGTCCGTACGCTGATGAACAGGCTGTACGGACCCCTTGCTACTTTGCGCTGGACGCGACGCGTTCGCACAATATGAGCGGAAACACCCGGCCCCTCAGCGCTCTCCGATGCCGCTTTGCCTAAGGCGATTTCTGTCAAAGCTCATACCGCCTTGCTGGTCTTTTCGCTCGCCTTCTTCGTCGCGCCGCCGGTCACATAGCCCGGCTATGCTCCCGGCGACGCTCCTCGAAGGCAAACGACAATCCTGCGCAATTCGGTACGAGCTTTTCCGGCAATCGCCTAAACCAGTAAACCGCCCTTTAGATCCGCACTGCCAAGCCATCGGCCAACGACAAGCGGTAGGCCCGATAGCTCGGGATACTGCCGACCAGGAACCCTGCAGCGATCACGGCGCCGAGCAGGACCCACTCGTAGGGTGTCGGCCCGCCGATGGGGACGAAGATCCCGAATCGACTCTCGATGAGCGGCTGCCCCACGATCAGCGCCAGGTAGAGCAAGGCCATGCCGGACAGCACGCCGAGCAGCGTGAGAAACCCTGCCTCGCCCATGATCAACGCGAACACGTGTCCGGGGCGCGCGCCGACCGAGCGCAGGATGGCCATCTCCCGACGTCGCTCATTGAGACTGGTCAACAAGGCGGTCAGCATGCCGAACAGGCCGACCACGACCACAAAGGCCGAGACGATCAGCAAGGCGTTCTCGGCGACGCCGATCAGATCCCAAAGCTGGCTGAGCGCCACGCCGGGCAGGATCGCCAACAGCGGTTCTTCGGGGTATTCGTTGACAAAGCGTTGGACCTGAAAGGTCGCAATCTTTGATTCGAGTCCCACCAGAAAGGCGGTGATCGCCTTTGGGGTCAAGTCCATCGCCCGGGCCTGATCGGCCGAGATCGACAGGCCGGGGATCGGTGCGCCGCTCTGCCAATCGACGTGGATGGCCTCGATCGCCTCGAGACTGACATGGACGGTGCGATCGACCGGCGTCCCCGTTCGCTCAAGGATGCCCAGGACACGAAACGGCTTGTCGTCGTGTTTGGCGAAGCTGACCTCGCCGGCGCCATGAGCCACGATGATCGCGTCGCCGATCTGATAGCCCAATGTGTCCGCGACCTCGGCACCGAGCACGGCATCGTAGAGATCGGAGAACGGCTGTCCTTCCTCAAAACTCAGGCGGCGATCGCGCCCGTAACGGTAGTGCTCGAAGTAGGCTTCGGTGGTCCCCAGGACCCGAAACTCGCGATGGGAGTCCCCGAGCGAGATCGGCACGGTCCAGGCGACCTTGGGATGGGCGGCGATGTCCTGGTAGCTCTCCCAAGAGAGGTTGTTGGTGGCATCGCCGATGCGGAAGACCGAGTACAACAGCAGCTGCACCGGTCCGCTGCGCGCGCCGACGATGAGATCGGTGCCAGACAGCGTATTGGCGAAGCTCGACCGCGCCTCGGTGCGCAACCGTTCGACACCGACCAGTAGGGTGACGCTCAGCGCAATGGACACGAGCGTCAGCAACGCCGTAAAGCGTCGATTCAACAGGCTCTTCCACGCTAGGGACAGGATTGCCATGATTTAAAGCGAGCGATTGACAACGGCGAGATCGATGACCCGATCGAACAGGTGCTCCAGGGAGGCGTCGTGGCTGACGAACACCAACGTCGCACCAGACGCGCGGCACTCGTCGAACAGCAGCCGGATGAACGACTCGCGTCGATCCGCATCCAGCGAAGAGGTCGGCTCATCGGCGATCAGCAGCTCCGGTGAGCCGATCAACGCGCGAGCAGCCGCCACGCGTTGCTGCTGGCCAACACTCAGCGTTGCCACCGCCCGCTGATGGAGATCGGCATGATCCATGTCGAGGTGTTGCAGCAAGCGCCGGGCCTCCGCATCCAGGCCCCGGCCCCGCGACCGGGCCTTGTTGCGACGCCTCGCTGAGAAGCGACAGGGCAAGGTCACATTGTCGACCACCGAGAGATACGGAATCAGGTTGAACATCTGAAAGATGTAACCGATGTGATCGGCGCGAAAATGGTCCCGCTCGACACTGCCGAGCTGCTCCAAGGCATGGTCGATCACGCGAACCGAGCCGACGGCCGCGGTCGTCACCCCCGCGATCAGGCTCAACAGCGTGCTCTTGCCACTGCCGCTGGCACCCTTGATGAACAGACGCTCCCCAGGGGCGACCGTCAAGTCCTCGATCGCCAGCACCAAGGGTGCGCTCGGCTGCCAGCGGAACTGAAGCCCCTTGATGTCGATGACCAACTCGCCGACCTCGGATGATTCAGGAGAAGCCTGGTTCACAGTCTAGAACCTAACGATGTGATCCTTTGCGGTCAGCTCTGCCGCCCCTTGTTTGCGCTCGATCACATACTGGACCTTAATCTCCTCCATGCCTGCAAAGGCCTCGAACACCTCGATGGTCAACCGCGTCAGCTTGTCTGGGGCGTCGCACTCGAAGTGGTAGGCGGCCTCGATGTCCGAATGGGTCTCGCCCGCGTGATCATGTTCGTGCTCGCCTTGATGCGCAGGCGCTCCCTGATGGTCGGGCTCCTCGCTCTCGTCGTGCCCATGCCCGTCATGGTTATCGTGCTCCACGTCGAGCATTTCCGAGGTGACGGTTACCGTCTCCATGCGGCAGCCCGCGTCGGCGTTGAAGCGGAAGAGCGTGTCGCCGTCTTCGAGTGTTGCAACCGCCTTGTCCAAGGCTGCATGGTCGTCTGGGGATGAGGGTGCGTGCTCGAAGCCAACGATGTTGGCCGCCGGACTATCGAGCTCGATCTGCAACTCATTGTCTTCGAGTGCCAGGTTCAAAGCGGCAACGCCATGAACGTGGGCCCCATGCTGGCGATGGTCATGATCGTGCTCATGGCCATGGTCGTGGCCATGGTCGTGGCCGTGGTCATGGTCATGGTCATGGTCGTGGTCGTGGTCGTGGTCGTGGTCGTGATCGTGCGCATGTTCGCGCTCATGTCCTCGCTCATGTGCGGCAGCATGATCATGCCCTTCGCGATGCTCCGCTGCCAGGAGCGTACCCGACATCAGCCCAGCCGCCAGCGCCAGTATCGATAGAGTCATCAGCAATCGGTTTCGGTCAAGATACATTGGGCGTCTCCGTGATTGGATGAAGGCTGCCTCGCTTGCGGCGATGGCCACAAATCAGTTACTCGGTGTCGGCACAGTCCCAGACCTCGACCCGCCCCTCGGCATCGATGCGCGCAATGGCCGAACCCTGAGGGTTCCAGGTGATCGCCTCGATCGCCGCGCCCACCAGTACCGCACCAGTTAGGCGGCCGGTCCCAGAACGGGACAGATCCCAGACCAACAGGCTGCCGTCCTTGGCCGCGGAGGCCAGCCGTCGGCGGCCAGACGCAAACGCCAACGCGGTGATGCGCGCGCCATGGCCTTCGAGCAGGCCGGGCCGAGTGCCCTCTGGGCCGCCGCCAGCAAAGCTCCAGACCGTGACATAGTCGGCGCCGGCGGTTGCGAGTAGGCTGGAGCTGTCGTCGAAAGCGAGCGCTGCAGGCTTCGCTGGATAGCCCGACATCATCGAATCTTCGCCGGTTGCGCGCCGCCAAAAATGGACGGTTCGATCCTGACTGCCGCAAGCGATAATGGCCCTGTTCGGACTCAGCGCGAGCGAGATCAACGATCCTTGCCAATCCAGGCTTCGGCGCACGCCGCCGTCGGCTGCATCCCGAAACGCAACCCGACCGTAGCCAGCGGTCACGATCTCTGTGGAATCGGCCCAGGCAAGGGCGCTGATCGTGCTGCCCTCTGGCTCGCCGCAGGCGGACGGCGCGCCGTCGGCTCGCCACAGGTGCAAGTACCGGCCGGCGGCTGCGGCCAAACGGGAGCCATCCGGAGCCCAGGCGACGTGCTCGACCCACGCGGCCTGTGCGGACAATGTGGCGAGCGGCACAGTGGCAGCAGCTTCCCACAGCCGCACGCAACCGTCCTGACCCGCGCTCGCCAGCCAGCGTCCGTCCGGGCTAGGGGCCAGATCGAGAATGCCGCCGGTATGCGCCGCGACGCGTTGAACGATGGCCCCGTCGCCAGCCGCGAAGGTCGAGAGGACACCGCCGGCATCACCGACGTGCAGAAGACTGCCGTCGGGATGCCAACAGACACACACGGGATAGTCGCCGACCTGCGCGCGCCAGCGCCGCAACAACAGGCCCTGGCCACCGCCAGCGCGCCTCTTTAAGCCAGGCATGCTCGAAACCCGGCCTCGAGCGCTGCGCGGTCCAGATTGCGCCCGATGAAGACCAGTTGGTTGCCGCGAGGGAGATCGCCCCAAGCACGATCGGGGCGACCGTCGAACAGCATGTGGACGCCTTGGAAGACAAAGCGCTCGGCCTCACCAGCGATGCTGATGAAGCCCTTCATGCGGAAAATGTCGATGCCCCGCTCGGCCAACAGCGTCGATAGCCAGCGGTTGAGCCGGTTGGCATCGACGTCGCCGGCAACCTCGATGCCGACCGAGGTGACGGTGTCGTCGTGCTCATGCTGCGCGACCCAGGCATGCTCAGCCACTGGCTGCAGTAACCGCCCCTCGGCATCCGTGAGCCGCAAGTTGAACTCCTCGGCGAAATGCTCGGTGTAGAGTCCGACCAAGCCGGGGGTATCGATCGTCAATGGAAAGACCTTGGTGCCGGGCTCAGTCAGCTCCAGCTCAACGTGCGTAGCCGGCTCAACGGGCTCTCCTGGCTGCGTGCGGACTGGTTCTTCGGCATAGAGCCGAACACAACGCTCGGCGCCTGCGCGCAACGCCGTCTCGTCGGCGCTCGGCAGCGTCACTGCCACCAGCGACATCGCTGGATCAGGGCCATCATCCAGCATCAGCCGATAGTGCCCGGCCTCCAGTGCGTAGACGCCGCTCCATTCAAACGGATATTCGGGCTCGAGAAAGCTCGGCTTGCGGCTCAAGGCCTGGTCGAGATCGAAGGCGCTTAAGCCGACGACACGATCCAGGTCAACCTCGCCGTGACTGGCCCGATGGATATGGGCCAGCGCGTTCATGCCGCGCACTCGCCGCTCCAACTCATCGAGGCGCGCCGGCTCGACCAGGTCGGTCTTATTCAGGATCAGCACGTCGGCGAACGCGATCTGCTCGGCGCTCTCGCGGGTATGATCGAGTTGTTGCTCGACGTGCTTTGCATCGACGAGCGTGACGATGCCATCGAGCGCAAACTGCTCATGGACGTCGTCGTCCATAAAGAAGGTCTGCGCAACCGGCCCCGGATCGGCCAGGCCCGTGGTCTCGACGAGCACATAGTCGAACTTGTCTCGGCGTTTGAACAGATTGCCGAGGATGCGGATCAGATCACCCCGCACGGTGCAGCAGATACAGCCATTGGACATCTCGAAGATCTCTTCGTCGGCATCGATCACCAACCCTTGATCGATGCCGATCTCGCCGTACTCGTTTTCGATGACGGCGATGCGCTTGCCATGCTGCTCCGAGAGGATGCGGTTCAGGAGCGTCGTCTTGCCGGCGCCGAGAAAGCCGGTCAGGATGGTGACGGGTACCTTCGTAGTGCTCATTTCGGGTCTCCGTGTGATGTGGCAGGGGCCGGAGGCTCGACGCCGATATCCGCAGCCGCCGTGGCCAGCGCCGCGGCCAGTGTGGTGGTGTTGTAGGTCAGCATGTCGAGATAGGTCGCAGCGGGACCGTCGGACGATGACAGCGCATCGGAGTACAGCGTGCCCCCGAGCTGAGCGCCGGTCTCTCGGCGGATCTGCTCGAGCAGCCGTGGATCGCTGATGTTCTCGACAAATACGGCCGGGATCTGCTCGCGGCGGATTTGGCGAACCAGGGCTGCGACATCAGCGGCCGATGCTTCGCTCTCGGTGCTCGTGCCGACTGGGGCAATGAAGTCGATATCGAAGGCGTCGCCGAAGTAACCGAAGGCGTCATGCGAGGTCACGACGCGACGCCGCTCAACCGGGATGGCCGCCAAGGATTCCGACATCCGTGCGGCGACCCCATCGAGATCCGCCAGGAGCTGAGCCGCCCGCTCGCGATACCCCGCCGCGCCGTCCGGATCGACGGCAACCAGGCCGTCGCGGATGTTCTCGATGTAGCGGCGGCCGTTGGCCGGGTCTTGCCACGCGTGGGGGTCGGTCCCGCCATCCTCCGTGCGGCGTGGCGCGACGCCGTCGGTGGCGACGACGATCGGTCCGCCGTAGCCGGCGGCCTCGACAAGCCGGTCCATCCAACCCTCGAAGCCGAGGCCGTTGACGATGAGCAGCTGTGCCTCGCCTAGCTGCCGCGCGTCGGCCGGTGTCGGGGTATACACATGGGCATCACCGCCGGGGCCGACCAGCGTTCTCACTGTCACGCGCGCTCCGCCAATGGTCTCGGTCAGATCACCGAGGATGCTGAACGTCGCTACCACGGGCAGGGACGCGTCTGCTGGCAGCGACTCGTCGGCGGCCGCGGGCAGTAGCAGCAGCATCAGCAGTGGCGCGACGAGAGCTCGCCGTCGGCACCTGTCGAGACGCTGCTGGTTCCAGCGGCTGCCAATGCGGTTCATCAAGGATTTCAGCATGAGAAGACCTCCTCTGTTGATCAATCGATACATGGCAACCGCGATTCGAGCCTCGACGGACCCTCGCAGCTCCGGCCTATCAGGCTTGCAAATGTCGTTGATGGAGCAGCCTGCGCGTGACGACGCCTTCCGGGCCCGCCAACAGCGACAAGAGGTAGATGCCGCCGATGGCGAGGATGATCGCCGGCCCCGAGGCGAGATCCAGGTGATAGGAGAGCAGCAGACCCGCCAGCGATCCGCAGACCGCGACCAGCACGGCGGCCAACAGCAGACCGGAGATTGTGCGGGACCAGAACCGCGCCGCCGCTGCCGGCAGGATGACAATGCCGACCGCGAGCAGCGTCCCCAGGGCCTGAAAACCGCCGACGAGGTTCAGCACGACCAGCATCAGAAAGCCGTAATGGGCCACCGGGCTCAGCGGGCTCACAGTGCGCAGGAAGCTCGGATCCACGCACTCGGCCACCAGCGGGCGGAACAGCAGCGCCAGCGTCAACAATGTGATCGTCGTGATGGCTGCAATGAGCAGCAGTGCCGCGTCGTTGAGCGCGAGCACGGTCCCGAACAGCACATGGAACAGATCAACCTGACTGCCTCGCAGCGAGATCAACAACACACCGGCGGCCAACGAGATCAGATAGAAGGCGGCCAAGCTGGCATCCTCGCCAAGCAGCGTGCCGCGGGCCACGAGCCCGGCAAGCATGGCCACGGCTAGACCGGCGACGAGTCCACCGATGGTCATGGCTCCAACCGACAACCCAAACAGAAAATAGCCAAGGGCCGCGCCCGGCAGGATCGCATGCGCCATGGCATCACCGGTCAGGCTCATGCGCCTCAGCAAGAGGAACACGCCGACCGGCGTCGCGCCCAAGGCGAGCGCTAGGCAGCCGACCAAGGCCCGGCGCATGAACTCGAATTCGACAAAGGGCGCAATCAAGGGCTCGAACACGATCAAGCCGCCCGCCGTCGGCACACCGGTGCCCGCTCGTCGTGAGCTTCAGCCATCTGCCGGGCGCGAAACAGATGCTCGCCACGTAGGACCTCGGCGGTTGGTCCAGCGGCAACCAGCTCACGTGCCAGCAGCATCGCCGTTGGAAAGTGGCTGCGGACCTGGTCGAGGTCGTGCAGCACGGCGATAACGGTGCGGGCCTCGCCGTGCCAGCGGCGCACCAGTGCCAGCAGGTCCTCGGCCGTGCGGGTATCGATGGCGGTGAACGGCTCATCGAGCAGGATCAGCGGTGCATCCTGCAGCAGCACGCGCGCAAACAGCGCCCGCTGAAACTGACCGCCGGACAGCGCACCGATGGGCCGGCCGGCAAAGCCGTTGAGTCCGACGGCGGCCAGCGCCTCGGCGATGGCCGTTCGATCGTGGCGGGTCAGCGAACGCAGGGCACCCACGCGGTGCCACAGCCCAAAGCTGACCAGTTCGTCGACCCGCAGCGGGAAGGTGCGATCAAGGTCGATCTGCTGCGGCAGATAGGCCACGCGGTGGCGGACGACCCCATGCAGCCGGACCTCGCCCTGCAATGGCCGAAGCAGCCCCAGGATTCCCTTCAAGAGCGTCGACTTGCCGGCACCATTGGGACCGACAACGGCAAGCAGCGAACCGCGCGCAATGGTCGCATCGAGATGATGAACCGCCGGATGGCGATCGTAGCCCAGGGTTAGGTTGTCGAGCTCAATCATGCGCGAGATTCAGTTGATCGCCCACCAGAGCGCGAGCCACAACACCAGCAAGGCGATCAGGCCAATGCTGACCCGGCCAACGGCGCTGAGATAAAGGAGCGATGGCCATACCGACGGTTTCATGTTGGCCGACGCTGTCGGTCGAGGACGTTGTGCCATGATCTGACGCGCTCCGCTCCGGTTGAAAATACGATATAACATCACCCTATTGAACGCCAACTTGTCTCAGCCTGACCACCTGACGTTGATCGCGCTGAGACTCAGGCGCGACCCGCCCGTGCCAGCGTTTTCGAAGACACGAATTCCACTAATCCAGAGGACACCTACTCGTGATCAATGAGCACGACGAGGTTGCTCTTAACCAGCGGATCGTCGAGCACATCTAGAACCGTCTCCCAGCATACCTTGCTGCAGTCTGGCTATTGATGCAACAATATTACATATCAGCCCGCTGTCCAAGGCAGCGCCGTATCGACCACTTCTCCCGCTGACGCGAGCGCCCTCTCCCATGCCTGAGACCGCTGTCACGCTGCCACTCGACTCGCGGCTGCTCCAGCCGACGCACGACATTCGGACCGAGCATCCGCACACGCGGGTTGTGCCTGAGCTCGCCGATCTGGTCGAGGTCTTTGCCGAAACCACGCAGGTCTGCCTCTTCGAGCGTTCGCCGACCGCCGGTATCGAGCGCTATTTGAACAGTCTGGACGAGCGGTTATGGCGCGGCTTTCGACTCGTCACATCGGCGCCGACCGCGGAAGGGGCCGGGCCCTCGTGGCCACTCCCCCAGAGCGAGGGTGATGATGACGGTCGCACGGCGCTGGCGCGGGATCTTGCCTTCCTTGCAGAGCTCTACGCAGACCTGCTTGGTTGTCCGTCACTGGGCGTGCGCCTAGAACGGCTCGACCAAGCCATGTGTCCACGCTGGCACCGGGATCAGACCGGCCTTCGCCTGCTCTGTACCTACCGAGGGCCGGGAACGGAGTGGCTCGATGATCGAGGTCTAGATCGGCTGAACTTGGGCGAGCAGACGATCCAGTCATGCCTGGCGAGCGGTTGCGCCGGCCCGTTCGATATCATCCTGTTGAAAGGCACAGCCTGGCCGGGGAATACAGCGCGGGGCGCCATTCACCGCTCGCCGGTACCCGACAATGGCGCACGTTATCTCCTTGCCATTGATGCGCTATGGGATGCTTGAGCGTCGAGGCTGCATGCGATGGCTCCTGCGCCAAGGAGCGTCCGTTGCGATCCTCTAGGTACCGGGTCAAGCGGCGTCGGCCATCCGCCCGAGCCGATGAGCAGCGCGGGCAGAACGGTCGTTGGACCGGTCAGGTCTCGACGAGCGTCACCGGCCCATGATCATCGCAATGGTCGCCGTGCGGATGGTGCAGGCGACCGTCAACGATGTAGTCGACATGATCCCCATGCGGCACCGCTTCATGACCGCATCCAGGGCCGTGCACGTGGCCGTCTTCCTGGCAAGCGGTGAGCCGATGCGCGCAGCCGTCCGGGTTGGTCTCGCTGACGGCGATGATGTGCTCGTCGTAGTGGACCAGGCCGTCGACCTCGTGCGGATGGTGGAGATGGCCATCGTGTAGATAGTCGATATGGCCCTCGTGCTGCAGGGCCTGGTGTCCGCAGCCGGGTCCGTGGCGATGATCGTGATGGGGATGGGAATGGCAGTCTTGGCTCATCGATTGGGCTCCGGTTGCGGTCGTTTCAGGATATCGCGCCGGTGCGGCGCTGGTGGAGGACACCGATGCGCCTCCCTTAGGCGATTTCTGTCAAAGCTCATACCGCCTTGCTGGTCTTTTCGCTCGCCTTCTTCGTCGCGCCGCCGGTCACATAGCCCGGCTATGCTCCCGGCGACGCTCCTCGAAGGCAAACGAAAATCCTGCGCAATTCGGTACGAGCTTTTCCGGCAATCGCCTTAGGCGTCATTGGTGTGTTGAACGTGACCGACCATGTCATCGAGCATGTGCTCGACGTGGGCATCGGCGACGGAGTAATAGGCGTGGCGCCCTTCCCGCTCGACCTTGAGCAAGGCAGCGGTGCGCAGCAGCCGCAGGTGATGACTCACCAGGGACATCGACAGGCCGCTCGCATCGGCGATCTCTGAGACCGATCGACGTCGATGACGACAGCGCAGAACGATGCCCAACCGTGTTGGATCGCCCAACAAGGCGAACATCTCGGCCAGGGCTTGGCGTTGGTCAAGACTGAGTTCAGTGGACAGGTCGCACACTCCTAAAACAGTTGAATAACTGTTCATCTGTAGAGTAGACGCCTTGCGGCGCTGGTGCAAGTCGAGTCGAGGCAAACGCCTGGACTATGGCAACAGCTTGATCGCCGCGCCGACACCGATCCAGACCAGCGCGATGCCGATCAGATACCAGACGAAGCGTCGGTCCCAGCGACGCAGCCATGCTTGAAATCGGCGTTCAGATTCCTCGCTGCGCCGCTTGAAGTCCTCGAGCCAAGGGTCAGGTCCGGTCAACGCATCACGATCCCGCCATCCTGCATCGCGAAGGTGACCCTGCTCAGATCCTTGCGGGGCGATGCCTCATGGCCAGCCAATTTGATCAGGGTTCCGGCATGACAGCGATGCCGGACCTGTATCCGCGCCTTCTGGCAGCGTTGGAATGCTGCTTTCAATTCCGCCAGTTCGTCGCGGAGGGCCTGTTCCTTCTTGTTCAGACTTTCCCGCGCCTCAAGGAACTTCTGCTTTCGTTCACCAGTGATCGGCTTGTGCTGTTTGACGAAACGCTCGACGATCGACATCAGCTGTTGCCGCTGCGCGCCAACCTGTTTGAGCTCATCGTTGGCAGCGACGACCCGCTTCTTGATCTCATCGGTCGCGCCAGCGACCAGGACCGTGGCGACGTTGGACATCGCACCGCTCACGCCAACATCAATGAGCTCCCCGGCGCAGGCGCGGCCGCCGACGATGGCGCCGCGTCCCAAGATCGCAAAGCGCGTCCCAGCGTTGATCTCGGAGTGAAAGACCTGCTTTTGAACGATGACCTCTTGATCGGACTCGACCTTGGCCTCTTGGATGAAGCGGGCCTTGAGCTGAGTCCCGGCCTTCAGATAGGCATCATCGACCGGGCCTGTGCCCCGATTATCCTTGTGGTGGTCTGAATGCGCGTCCTCGTGCAACTGTCGACGGCCGATCACGCCACCTGAGACCTCGATCGCACCGCCCGCCCGGATATGTGCTGCTTCGACCAGACCGCCAACCTTGACATCGCCCATCACCTCGATCTTCATACCCGGCTCGACATTGCCCTTGACGTGCACGCTGCCATCGAAGCGAATGTGGCCGGTTGACAGCCCCACCTGCTCGAGATGCAGCACCTTCTCGACGTAGGCGCCATCACGGGCTAGCACCGGCATACCGCTGGTCGCGGCCACCAGGAGATTGTCATCATCCGGCGCCAGGGCGACGCTATCGTTCTTGGGCTTCAGTATACGCTCCTTGCCGGAGCGGGCCTTCAATAGGTGGCCGGTAACGGTCCGGCCTGGCGTCCCTTCGCTTGGGGGATGGCGCCGCACCAACGCCTCGCCGGCTTCGACATGCGGGAAGTCGCCGAGCTCGAGGAAATCGACCTTGCCGGATTCGTCGACCTGTGGGCGGCGGTCGACGATCGTCTCGATCAAGGGCTCGAGCCGGGCATCGCGACCATGACGGACGGGCTCCCCATAGGCGACGATCATGCAGACTGGGATCAGACTCTCCCGCAGCTGCTGCTGCAGCACCTCGCTCGTCAGCGCCGTGAGGCTGTCTTCGAGGAGACCGTGAATGATCTGCCCCCGCTTGAGCGCCTGATCCAGCGCCTCATCGGTCAGGTCCGCACCTCCGCCCTGAGGCGGATGGACCACAACCCCGGCCAGCATCTCGTCTTTGTTGGTGAAGACCTCGACGCGCGCATCCACAGGCCCCAGGAGACAGAGGTCACAGGCCTCGCCGCGCTGCATCTGCTCGAGCAAGCGCGAGACAGCCGCTGGCTCCAACGGTTGCTCATCGGTCTGGAAGCCAGCCGACTCCAACACCTGCGGAAGTTGTTCCGGTTGCAACACCGGCGCATTCGCCACCGGCTCGTAGTGAACCCAGAGGGCGCCGGTTGAATCCTCTGCGCGAAAACGGAGCCCCAACGCCTCTGCCGTCGGCACGGCCTGCGCGATCTCATCAGTTGGTTCCATGAGCCTTTCCTAAAACGCTGTCTTCACCAACGGCTTCACCAACGGCTTCACCGCCGAACCGAATAGCAGCCCAACGCGAGCCGGGGCGCCCAGCTAGAGACCATCGATGAGGTTGCCTTCGGCGAACCCGTTTGCGTTGGAGCAGGCCGCGCAGGCGATCACCCGTTGCAGCCTACGCAGACAGGCTACCACGGACCTGGCGGTGCTCCAGCGCCCGGGATGCGCCGGCAATACGGACCTTAACGCAGCCGAACCAGGCCGAATCCCGGGCCTTGCGGATCGCGCCATCGCGATCGCTCACTTCATCATGAAACAGATACTGACAGCGAAACGACCTGCGCCCTACTGATTGTGCGGTTTTTTCGAACGGTTGCGAAGAACACTGCGAATTTACCTTATCATTAACATGGTTTATATCTAACCAATCGCCGCTTGCCTGCTGCGCTCCGCACAGCCGCGGACCAGGGGGCACGGCGTGAAAGAGATTGCAAGAGCATTGACGTCGATAGCCGCTTCCAACGCTTGCTTGGATCGGCAACCGCCTGCAATGCGAAGGAGATCGCATGAGCTCACTGCGTAGCCGGCTTTCCTTCGCCCTACAGTCCGCTCCTTCGCCCCGCATTGAAGGCCAACGTCCTCGCTGTCTCGAGAATCGGTAACCCCAGCTGGCGAAACCGGCTGACGGGACAGTCGTCTCGTTGTTCCGGTCGGCCTGAGCGCCGTGGACAGGCTGGGAACCCTCTCGCGGCAATCCTCAATCGTCGCAACAGAGCTGATACATCAAGTCTGCAGAATCGGAGGCTTTCTTGGAGCCACATCGCTACAAAGTCGTTTCAGGGCCGGAAGGCTTCTTGCCGCCGGCCGCCGCCTCGATGGGCGTCGCGCTGCCCGAGCAAAGTGAAGGCCTGATCGAAGGGGCGCGTGTCCCGGCCGCAAGCGCGTTGGAAGAGGCGGCGACCAGGCTGGTCAACGCCAAGCACCCGACCTTCTTCCCCGGTCCGCTGATCCTCTGGAACTGGAAGGATGGGATCGCCGAAAAGGCGCAAGCGCTGAAGGATCTGGCCGACACCCTGGGGGCCAAGATCATCCCGATGCCGGACTACCGGCCCAAGTACCCGATGATCAACCCGGAGATCGAGGTCAACCCCAACCACCCGAACCCAGCAATTCCCGCCATCCTCGGAGATGGCAGCTGACAAGACACGGAGACCGGCATTGAAGATCTCTGGACGCATGGACGCCTCGCTGCAGAGCAACGCTTTGATGAAGCTGGCTTGTTCTCCCCTCA
>NZ_NRSJ01000033.1 GCF_016584085.1 Halochromatium glycolicum
CGAGCTGCTCGAACAGCGTGCGGCGTGAACCAGGCAGTTTCTGAAACGGGCGCGCGTTGAGGGCCACCAGCAGTTCGGCGATGGCGGCGTTGAGCTCGGCGAGCGCGAAGAAGCGCTGGTGACGCAGGCGGGCTGATATGTTTTGACCTGTCAACTATTGGCACCGAATTCTCGTTACGCACCTCTTCTTTCTTCTATTAAACAGTTTGTTGCAGGGCCTGTGGGGATGTGGGCGAGAGGCCCGAGAGGGTGGGCAACCGGTGGGCCGCGCCTCCGCGGTGCGGGCGGATGGCACCGAGGTCTCGGCGCGATCCATTGGTTGTCCGCACGGCTTTAGCTCGGGCCGGTCCGCAGGAATGCGGACTCGTCTACATATCCACAGGCCAACGGCGCTGTCGGTACAAACACATTGGCTCAGGGCACCCGGCGGCAGACTGCGACGGTGGATCATGCTGATATACGTGGATTGGGTACCACCGGACTTCACTGCGTCGCGGAGCTGGCCTTTCTCTAAGAGCAGGGATCGGCGCGCGGTATGCCCATTGGGGGATTCTCCCGCGCACCACCGGTCTAGCGCGGACAAGGGTTCTCCACACCGGCCGTGGATGCCCTGAGTCAATGTGTCTGTGCGCTGTTGTATCGCCCAATCAGGCGGGTTTCACGAGCGCTGCGAGGGGACTGCCCATCAGGGGTGCGTCGCGGGCGTTGGCGCCGGCGAGAGCCGCGGCATCTCCTGGCGCACGATGTCCCAGATGAATCCGACCAGCTCGCGGGCGATGGCCACGCACACCAGCTTGGTGTTCTTGCCGGCACGGGTCAGGGTGCGATAGCGCCCGCATAGGCGCACCTGCGCCTTCCAGGCAATGCGCTTCGCCTCGGGGGAGGCGTTGGCGGCCTTGGCCTTGAGATGCTTGGTCTGGCGTGCCGGGAAGCGGTAGCTCCAGGCCGATTCGATGAGCATGCGCCGGGCATGGCTGTTGCCGGTGAGGGTGATCGCTCCCTGGCGCCGGCGCCCGCCGGAGGAGTGTTCGCTCGGCACCAGCCCGAGGAAGGCCATTAGCTGCCTGGGCGAGTCGAAGCGGCTGATGTCGCCGAGCTCGGCCAGCAGCACGATGGCGGCGAGTTTGTTGATGCCGCGCAGCGCCACCAGGGAGTCGACCACCGGCGCCAGCGACCACTCGGGCAGCGCGCGCATAAGCTGATCGTTGAGTTGGGCGACGCGCTCGCCGGCAGCGCGTTCGGCATCGATGTAGGTCTGCAGCACCACCTGCTGCCAGGGATCATCCAACTTCAGCCCGGCCAGCCAGTTCTCGTGTGCCGGCGTCCAGCGGCTCTTGCCCTTGGGCCAATGCTGGCCGTGACGCAGCAGGAAGGCGTTGAGCTGCTGGCGCGCCTTGCGCTCCTGCGCCTTGAGATCATCACGCGCGCGGCTGAGATCGCGCATGCGCTCCTGCTCCTGGTCGGGCACCCACACCGCCGTCAGATCCCCACTGCGCAGCAGACGCGCGAGCTTGAGCGCATCGCGCCGGTCGGTCTTGATGCGCTCGCCCGCCTTCTGCGGGATCAGCGACGGGGCGACGACCTCGCAGTCGTGGCCGCTGGCGATGAGCTGACGGTGGAGTCCGTAGCCGCAGGGGCCAGCCTCGTAGCAGAACAGCAGCAGGGCGCCGGCGTAGGCCTCGCTCAGCTTGGCGATGAGCCGTTCGACCTTCTTCGGCGTGTTGGCGATCTCGCCCCGGTAGAGCGGATCCGCACGCCCCGCCTCGGCCACCGCTACGGCAATCGTCTCTTTGTGGACGTCCAGACCAATGTAGGCCGCGTACTGCTTCGCCGCCCCTTGCCCGCTCGCCGCCGACAACGCCACCGGCGACGACGCCGTCTAAACGGGCACGTACCGCGGAAACGCCGAAACAGCCAAGCCCGCACCTAAAGTTGCGCGCGCCGCATTTCTACCCGACTCCAGCCCCGCTTCCAGCGGCCCTACACCGAGCTGGTCTACCAGCCCATGCTGGAGCTGCTGGACCATCTGCGCGCCAACGGCTTCGAGACCCACATCGTCTCCGGCGGCGGCATCGCCTTCATGCGTCCCTGGACCGAGCGCGTCTACGGCATCCCGCCCCAGCAGGTGGTGGGCTCGCAGATGGCGCTGGCCTACGAGGTCCGCGACGGCCGCCCGGTCATCGTCCGCCAGCCCAAGATCGCCTTCATCGACGACAAGGCCGGCAAGCCCGTCGGCATCCAGCGCCACATCGGCCGCCGCCCGATCCTCGCCTTCGGCAACTCCGACGGCGACTACCAGATGCTGGAATGGACCACGGCCGGCCCCGGCCGCCGGCTCGGCCTGATCCTGCATCACGACGACGCCGAGCGCGAATACGCTTACGACCGCGACAGCCACATGGGTCGCCTGGACCAGGCCCCCGGGCTGGCCTGGGACAGCCGCCCCGCCGAGGCCGGCGGCCAGCGCTGGTTCCACCTCTATCCGGACGAGCCGGACATGAGGCCGGATCACCCGCTGCACTGGACGGCGCCGGACCAGACCTGGAACTACCAGTGCGCCAAATGCCATTCCACGTCCCTGGACAAGGGCTACGACCTGGCCACCGACAGCTTCCGCACCACCTGGGCCGAGGTCCATGTGGGCTGTGAGGCCTGCCCCGGCCAGGCTGCTGGCGCCGCTGGCGCGCCTGGACCTGCCGGAGGCCGAGCGCCGGCGTCTCCAGAGGGCCCTGGATGCCTATCGCGCCGCCCAGCTGGTCAATGCCGAGCGGCCCGAGGCGCATCTGAACATCGGGCTCATGGACATGGACCAGGGTAAGGTCGCGCTGGCCCGCAAGGCCTATCTCACCGCGCTGCGGCTGGACCCGGCCTTCGTCCCGGCCCATGTCAATCTCGCCGACCTCTACCGCGCCTTGGGCTCCGACACCGAGGCCAAGGAGAGGCTGCGCCAAGGACTGGCCGAGGCGCTGGCCGCTCCCTCGACGAATAGTGCAGCGCTTGCCCCGCGCGCGGCGCGTGTAAGTGGCTTCCAGCCGCGACGCCAAGTGCCGGCCCCTGCGCCCCAGATCGCAGCCAGAGGCCCGCTCCGGCAGCGCGGTGTCGCTACCCCCCCCGGGCAGATCGCGGCCGGAACCCAAATGCGCCGCCCGAGGCGAACTGCATTTGGTTCACAACGGCCATGTCGGGGTGTCCCCTGAGAAGGTCACAACAAATAATATGTCTTCAATCTGCTCGCTTGCGAATCGGTTCCTGACTTCGGCGGTATTCGGTAGGGCCAGGGTCCAGGTACCGGAAGGGTCTTTTCCGCCGAAGCCAAGCCAAGCACCACCGTTGCCGCGTCGTGTGCTGATGATGCCGTCCACGCTTGTGGCTGCACCACCGATCGCCCCTTGCGCTGCGTTCTCCGTAAAGCGTAGGTCCACCGGTCCGATCTCGAAGGCTGTATCTCCGCGACGAGCGAAATAGAGTGCGATGTGGGCGATCCGCAGTCGCTCGAGATTCGGCGGGAAGTCCTCGCGACGCGTCTCGAACCGGACGGTCATCGGCGTTGCGGTCTGGTCCGGGTTGTGGAGGTCGTACCACTGGTCGGGGAATTGGTGCCGGAAGCTGAAGGCGCGGTCCGCGCCGACTGAATCGCCGAGGGTCTGGATGACCGCCTGGCGATAGTCGAAGCTGTCGAGGGCCGTGTAGTCGAACGTCAGCAAGACATCGGCAATGGTGCTGTAGTCGAACGGGTTCGACGCCCTCGGCATGCGCAGTTCCCAGTCGGTGTCCACGCCCAGCCCCTCGAAGGGCAGCAGCTTGTCCGGCTGCTGCTGAAGCTCGAAGAGGCCGGATGTGTTCTGCGGCGCGCTCAATGCGACCGACTGCGGACCGTAGTTGCGCACCACGGTCTGGAATCCATAGCCGCCGATGACGACACGGGAGGTGCCGGATGTGGTCAGTGTGGCGCGGATGCCGTTGCTGGGGGGGATCAGCGCGATGACCGAGACGCGGACCCGTTTGATGAGACGCAGGTAGTGCCCGGGGAAGTCCCGGTCGAACAGCTCCATTTGCGTGCGGAACTTCAGGATGCCGGTCTCGCGGAAGCGCTGAAATTCCACGGGGAATAGGCGGGCAAGGGAGATCGTCTTCGTCAACTGGAGCTTGCGCTGGTCCGTGTCGAACGCGAATTGGTCGAGCTGGTAGAGGTCCTGCAGCAGCCGGGCAGAGCCGGTCAAGCCGCGTCGGTCAGGTGGATTGCCCTCCGCCGGCCTGCTCGCAAATCCGAAGTCGCTCGGCGTGTCCCAGTAGTCGTCCTGGATGTATTGCGGCGGTACCTCCTGGCGCTCGAACGCGAGCTGCGCTTCGGCGAGCTTCGCGACCGCGGTGGCCTGCTGGAGGAAGAAGCTGTAGACACCTTCGAGGACGCCGCTCATCCATTGGTAGAGCTGAGCGTTGTTGAACTTGTCGGAGAGATATTCGACGGTCACTTCCGCCTGATCGGCGGAGATCTCGGCGATGCGGCGTTCCTGCTCGACGACGCGGACGCGATCTTCGGCAAGTTGGATTTGTTGATTGGCGACCAGCTTATCTTGCTCCACAAGCTCTAACTGGTTTTGCCAGTCTTTCTTTCGTCTCTCATAAGCAGCATAGGTGGAAATGATTGAAGCCGTTTGTGAGAGAGCCTGAGATGTGGCTGAAACCGCTTGGCCCTCTGCTTGCAAGTCTCCGAATTTTGCCGCAGCGGTATAGAGTCCAGCAGCCGTATACAGCAGGCCCATCGACGTAAACATCAGTCCGATCGCGATGCTCTCCAGGACGGAGATGTTCTGGTCCAATAGCGCATTAAGTTGAGTTATCTGAATATCGACTCGGTCCCTTTGCAGCTCCGCCAACGTGACGCCACTCTCAGCCTCTCGTACGCGCAGGTCTTGCAGTCGAACCCCCGCGCGTGCCAGGCGCAGCTCCTGGCGCGCCTTCAGCAGCTTGTAGTATTCGTCGTCAGCGCGCTCGATGGCCGAGAGCATGGCCGTCTCGGCCCGTTGCGCCAGCTCCACGAGCTGCCTGGTGCGCTCCACCAAGAAGGGATAACGGTATGGCGTCGGTCGCAGCGTCACCGCGCCGGACAGCAGCAGGTTGCCGCCGGGACCGATGCTCGGCAGGCCGCTGACGGTGTCGGTGGGTGCAGCATAGGGATCGACCGTGCGTTCCATGCCCGCGATGTTGCGGCAGGTGCGGAGCTTGTAGAGATTCAGCTCGGCATGGAGCCGCAGGCCGTGCAGCAACGGATTCGGCGGGATGCAGTAGCAGAAGGTCGGCGCCGGGATTTCGGCCACCGAGATGATCGGCCGCCAGCCGCCACCGCCAGGCGGCAGCGAAGACGAGAAATAGGCCGACGCCTCCCGGTCTGTACTCCCAGAACCCGCCTGCGATGATGCCGCCACGCCGGACCCAAGCATCGGGTCGATGCCAAAGACGCCGTCGATCGGCACCGCGCTTGGGGAGTCGAGGGTTCCGCCAGGGAGTCCGGGCGGTATAGGCCCCGAAATGGGTCCCCCACCGGAAATTCCGGGTATCGGCCCTGGGATGGGTTCGCCACCGGGAAATCCAGGTCGCGTCGGCCCTGGGCCGGGCCCGCCGCCGGGAATGTTACCATCGTTGCCGACGCCGAGCCCGACTGATGCTAGCGTCGCAGCAATCTCGGGCTGCGCCAGCAGTGCTGCGTGCGCCTGCTCCATGCGAGTGTCTCGGTTGCCCACTAAGCTGCCCAGCTGCGGAGGTGTCATGATCTCCGGACCAAGGCTCGCAACGGCGTCGTGCAGACCGGTCAGCAGCTTGATTTCGGCCGGTCCGGGTCTTGGCTCGTTCGGATCGAAGCTCCCCTGCAGCGCGTCGAAAACACCCGACAGCCGCCCGACAACCCTGGGGTCTTCAAGCCGCGGATCGAGCAGGGTCTCCAGCTCTTCTAGAAAATCGTTGACATTGAAGCCAAGATCGACGCCGGTGGCCGATCGCTTCGCCCGACCCACGGCGATGAGGATCTCGCCGATCTTTGCATCACAGCCGTCCAGGCTCTGATGGAGGACTTCGTCATCCAGCAGCTCCAGCGCCGTCTCGTACAGCGTTCGTGCGCGTGGAATGGATTCGGACGTATCCCGTGTGAACTCGGCGTCACCATATTCCAGAAAACAGCGTATCAGCGACTGCAGCGTAAAACGCGTATAGGTGTTCGGCCGGGTCCGCGCAATCGGATGGGGATACAGTGGTGAGCGCAGCCACTCCTCGGCTCGCTCGTAGGTCGTGTGATCGGGAGACTCCTCGTGCTGAAGCCCGTACCAGACCTTGCGCGGCGACTCCCCGCTGTCTGATGATGCCGGCTCGGTGTAGTCGTAGACGGTGCGATACCAGTCGAGGGCTTCGTCGTAGTAGCCGCGTCGCTGGAGCTCCAGGGCGAGCAATGATGGCACCAAAGAGTAGTATTCCTCCGTATACGCGAAGGTCGACGCCGGCAGGGGAAGCCACGGGTTGAGACCGCGGCTTGGCTCGTCAAGGTCGAAGAAAGATCGCGTGTACTCTCGCCGCACCTGCTGAGCTACACCACTGACTGCCTCCCCCAGCGGGAGCGGCTGCTGGTCGGCAGGGACGATTTGGCGACCCCCGAATTTCTTCAAAGCGCCACCGTAATCGAGACACAGTTTCTCAGCCGCCCAGTGTCGATAGGTGCTGCGCCGGGCAGCGAGGGTGAGCTGGGTCCGTACTCCGGTCTGCGGCGGCCGTCTAGGAATTGGGCTTGGGAGGCCGCTATCCACGGGGAGGCGGTCGATTGCTAGTGCGCCATGCCAGAAATGCCACAATTCGGATTGGCCGGAGTGAGGTGGAGACTTCGAGGTCACTTGTCCCGTATCAGTATCGATTTCAAACAGGCTAAGCCCATTCGCAGAATAGGCAACGGCGAAAATGGTATCGCCTTGGGGCTGGACTTGGGAAGGCCATAGAAAGGCTGCGAGCCAAATCGACCGACCCGCGTTAGGACCGTCTACAAACCAGGAATTCTCACAACCGAGAAGCCCAGGTTGGCTGGCCAGCCCAATACCAAGCCTAGAGTCGCCACCGGCGAACTCTTCAAAAAAATAGTACCGCCATCCTCGTGAATTTGTGCGAGATGCCGAAACTACAGCCCAAAGTTTGACTATACCGCCCTCCCATCCACAAAAGAGGTGACCGTGCGACGGTTGGTGCCATTCGCCATCCTCCCAGTCGCTGCCCGAGTCATCCAGGAAACGCTCCTTGTAAAACTTTCCCGAAGACGCATCTTGAAGCACGACGCTCGGAAGTTGCTGTACAGTGCGAATCTGAGTTACGACTGCAGAAAATGCAGTCACGTCATCCGGAAGCGCGAGAGGCTCGGATTCCTCGTTACTTTCCCAGGTTTCACTGCTCAGATTATGCCGAGCGACCGTCAGCTCATGCTCGGTGCCAGCCTTCCGTTTAGCAAACACCAGAATGGCGTCGGGCTGTTCGTCGGTCCCGCCAAATGGAACGGCGCCCAGAATTTGCAGCGTGCGCTTCTCGCCGCTCAGGCTGCCGATCTTGCGCCAAGGCGACTGCGCATAGTCGAAATCATCGCTGTCATTGTCGAAGCGGCTCCAATAGCAATGGCCGCTGGGAGAGCGGGCGTACCAGTAGGTTCGCGTTCCAGCGTGACAGGATGCTTCGATGTCGAGCTGCGTGACGTCACGGTAATAGGTGGCGTAGTCCTTCGCGAGCCGTTCGGCGCGGGGCGGATCGAGCCGCTGGCCGAGGCGCAGGTCACCAACCAGGTTCGTGAAGCCCTCGGACTCCCAGCGCCGGAGGGTCGGATAGAGGACATTCTCCGGATAGAGGAACACGAACATCGCCGAGCGCCAGGACGCATAGGAGCCGAGCCACCGCCATTCCTCGTCGAAGGCGTCCGGCTGGCTCAGGGCCAGGTCCGGATAGGTATCGCGGAGCTGGCCAGTGCGGATCGACCACAAGAGCCCCTGGAGGGTCTCGATCGCCTGGCTGACGCGGGTCGTCAAGAGACAACCGTCGACCTGCATGTCGATCAGCAGGCGGTCGGCGAGCCACTTCGCCTTCTCGGCGAGCGTGGCGCCTTGTGCATCGGTCAGCTCGATCAGGGCGTCGCGCAGGGGTGGGAGGACCACCTCCTCGGTCGCTCGAATGAGGGTGCGATGTGCCTCGGCGACCACGTCCTGCTGGTCGCTGCGGGCGCGCAGCGTCTCCTGCCAGTCTCGACGCTCCGTGCTCGTGGCACGCCATTGCGGCAACGGCGGCGGCTCCGGGAACGGGAATCGCAGCACCGGAGGCTCGGGTAGCCGGAAGAATACCGGGCTCAACGTGATGCCGTCCGCGCGCTCTTGCACATGCCAGGCGCCGAACCGAAGCTCCTTACCGATCTGGATCAGAATCCCGTAGACGTCGTCCCATTCGGATTCCAGCACCGGCTGGCCGGCCAGCAAGAGGCGGCGGATACGCAGCAGCAACGAAAAGGCGGCGTTCGACAGCTTGAGCTGACCGAGCCGCCCGGTGATTTCAATCCCTTGGCTCTGCTCGTCAGCGAGGCGCTCGAGCCCCGCGCTGTCGAGCCCGGTGCGCTCGCTGAGCCTGGCATCGAGCCAGGCAAGGTCGTTGCCGCGATCGGGGAGGGCTTGCTGTTCGACCCAGTCGTGGCGTTCCTGATACCGAACATAGGCCTCATTGGCTATCAGCGGTGTTGCGAAGTCGCCCTCGCCGCCCGGCGCATTGTCCAACAGCAGGTCGGGGTCCACGATGGGCCGGCGGCTGTGGCTGCGCAGCGATTGCAGCCATTGTTGACGCGCGTTGGCGTCCGCCCGCCAGCGCGGCAGCCGGGCCTTGTAGACCTGCCAGTCTTCCAGGTTCCAGAAGCCTTCGAAGTTCTTCCAGGCGTCGTCACTTTCGCCCAGCGGACGCGACTGGAACAGCGTCAACGCGCGAACCCTTGCGAGGATGCGATAAACTCCCTGCCAGTCCGCCTCCGAGATCGGCGCACCTTCGGCGGCATCGCGGGTCTTCACGTCCACGAGGGTGCCGAGCGTCTCGACGGTGAGGTAATGCG
This sequence comes from Halochromatium glycolicum, assembly GCF_016584085.1. Classification (GTDB taxonomy): domain Bacteria; phylum Pseudomonadota; class Gammaproteobacteria; order Chromatiales; family Chromatiaceae; genus Lamprobacter; species Lamprobacter glycolicus. The sequence continues at coordinate 9,101 of NZ_NRSJ01000033.1, forward strand.
CATCGATCGCGTCGCGCGCCTCACGCACTGCGTCATCGTCATCCGAAAGACCTTGGCTCAAAGCTGCGAGCCGATCGGTCATCTGGTCGGTGAAGTCCTTGCCGAAGGTCTCGTACAGAAGCTTGACGTAACCTTCGGCGCCCAGATCCAGGTGCTTCCGGCGCAGTCGGGTCGGCTCGTCGTTCAGCCATTGGCGCCGCCGCTGCCAAAGTGTGCGCACCGCCACGCCGTAGGGAGCGTCCGGGAGGTCGGCAAGCTCGAGCGTCTCCGGATCGACAAGCGGTCGATCCTCCGGCACATCGAGCGGCGGCCAATGACCTTCCCGAGGCGGCGTTATGGACTGCCAGAAGGTGTCGGGATGGAGCTTGATGGGCTCGCTGCCATGGTGGTCCTCCGCCAGCCAGCGCGGATACCAGAGGCGACGCTTCTTCGATTGCAGACAAATGGAGCCGGCCTCGCGCCGCTCCCCGCGGGTGAGGGGCTCGACGCCGGGGCGCAGCGGCGCCAGGCGCTCCTGCTCGCGCAGGGCCAGCAAGTGTCGGAAGCCTTCGAGCGTCAGCCCCAGGTCGTTCTCGATGACGTCGGCCGCCTGGGCCGCTGTGGTCTCGTTCGCGAGCTTATCGGCGAACTGCTGGAGATCATGCCCCGGAAACACATCGCCAATCATGTCCTGGACCTGCATGACACAGAGCCGTCGCAGCTCAGCATCCACCTCCAGTCGCCGGTCACGCCAGCGCGCGAGTGCCCGTTGGCCGCCCTCTGTGTGGAGTCGAATATCGTCCGGGCCGATCAGGTCCGGGTCGATGACCGGGAATCTGCCCATGGCGTAGGGGTCATCCGGATGATCGGCGGTCCGCCACTGCGCGCGCAGATGCTCGATGCGCCAACGCTCGAGGTCCGATGGTCGGTCGTCGGCGGCTTCATCGCCGGGACCAGCCTCCACCAAGCCTGTCGCCTGCACTCCGAAGCGTTGCTCCAGCGTTTGCTCCGTGAATGCCAGCGGAGTCGCCGACAGGTCGAAGAACAGCTCCGGCAGATGCACAGGGTCGATGCCCAGGGTCGATGCAATGGCCTCCGCTGAGTCCAGGTCCGACCTACGGGCCAACCGCAACGCCTCGTAGGAGGTGCCGAGGCCCGTCAGCAACTGGATGTAGGCATTGCGCAGATAAGAGCCTTCAACAGCCTCCGGCACCGCGATCTCTTGCGCGCCGAGGTAACCGCGCAGGACCTCGACGGCAATGCGCACCTGCCGTACCTGCCCCTCAACCGCGGCGCAGCTGCCGGGCAGCGCCGAGAACGACTGATGAAGCTCCGAGTCCAGCCAAGACAGTCCGCCACCGCCGCTGACGCGTCCGCTGAGCGCAACATAGGCGATCAGGTCGCTGAGATAGGCCAGCGGGCTGACGGCCGCTTCGCAATCCCGGCATCGGCAGACCTGCTCGCAGGGGTCCTGAGCATCGCCTCCGCCGGAGACCGGTCTGCCATTGGCGCGCTCGACGCGGCGATGGGTCCAGATATTGTTGAGGATCGCTTCCTGGGCTCGGGCACGCTGGTGGATCTGTCCGGCCGCTGGCCCGCCGAGGTCGCCTGCGGTCTGCTCGATGAAGACAGGCCCCGGGGTTCTTGCGATGGCCGTGATGCTGGTAAACCCGTGGCTGATGAGCGCGGCATTGGCCTGTGTTGCGGTACCGAGCACGCCCAGGTTCGCGTGGGCGACCAGGGCCGATACGGCCGGGTCGTCAGCGATGCCGAGCTGCTTGAGCTCACCAGAGGCCGTGACCTTACGTATGTGTTCGACCGTCCGGATGCCGGCAGCGTCGAGTGCGGACCGAGCTGGCCGGGGCAGGTCGATTCGTGCCTGGTCGGCCAGCTCCAGGATGGTCGGGTTCGGCAAGCGGAACACCGGGGCCGTTACCGACTGGGCGACGGCCAGCGCCGGCGACTGGTGAGACGTGGCAGCCGTGTTGCTGCGCCTGCGCGTCGACACGTTCGGCACGCGCGTTTCCCAAAGCGGCTTTAGCCTGTCCGTTGGACCGGTCAGCGCGGCACCGCTGGCCGGCAACTCCGGTGACGGCGCGACAATGGCCGACCGTCTAAGCGCTGCCGTTGCTTGCCCATCGCTTGCCGTGACGCGGAATCTGGCGTCGAGCCGCTTCGCGTCTTCCGCGCTCGGCACCTGGCGTCCGGCGCAATGGCAGACGGCCGCGTAGGCGACGCGGTCGCCGGGGCGCAGGGCCGGCAGGCGGGCCTGGAAATACTGTGCCATTGCGCCCGTGGCGTTGCGCAGCCAGCGGGCCGGGAGGGTCTCGATCGGTCCGTCACCGATGCGGTAGAGCACCTCGATGTTGTTGCTCGCATCGATCGGCCTGACGCCGACGGTGATGGTGAGATTGTCCCCGGATGGGATGTCTCCCGTCGGCGCGGAGGCGTCGTCCGTTCCGTACCAGAGCGTCAGGCCGTCGTGCTCAAAGCGCATGGCTCACCCTCGTCGGCTGGTTGATCGGCAGGGATCGACTTCCTCTTGCGGGAGCGGACCTATCAATCACAAGGCGCCCGCGCGGCAGTGTCAGGTAGCCCGCCGGATGTCGAACCGTTGTGCGGAACCTGCGCGCTACTTGCGCTGGTTGTTGCCGGACGGCTCGGCGGCTTCTGCGGCAGGCTCGAAGTCGAGGCGAATGACGGCGGTCGGGTCCTTCAGCCGCAATGCGAAGCGCTCGAAGACACGGAAGCGATAGGTTCCATCGACATCTTCCTGCATGAAGGCCACGGTGGGCGGCCGGCCGACGACCAAATCCATTGTGTTACCGCCGATCGAGACCATGACGCCTTGTGGCGTCTCCTTTCCCTTAACCGTGCGGGCCGGAAAGGTGCCGGAGCCGAAGAAGCCGGCCGTGACCAGGGGCTTGATCCGATCTGCCGGCATGATGAGCGTGTTCGCCAGCGGAACATGGGTGTCGGCATAGGGCACCGTCGGCAGGGCGAGCGCATACGGGCCATAGTGTCCCGCCGCCTGCAGCTTCGCGTAGGCGCGAGCGACCGCGCCGGCCGTGTTCTCCCCATAGTTGGGTTGACCGCCGGAAGGCGTGAGCGGAGAAACCGTCTCGATCTGCGTCAGCGGAGTCTTGAAGCCGAGCAGTCCGTCTCCGGCCGGCCCCGACCGAAGCCGGACCTCGGGCGGTGTGCCCGTGAAGAGCGGGTTGGTCGCAACAGCCGCATTTCCTTCAAACAGCAGCAGGTCCTGGGCTTGGCAGAGTAGGTTCGTGGCGCGCTCCGCGAGGGTCTTGGCCGTCATCTGCTCGGCCTCTCGCTCGACCTGCTGCGGGGTCAGCGTGAACTCGACCCAGGTCTCCACCAACGGGGTCGTCGCGCCCTCATCGACGCTCAGCACGCCTCCGGGAACCACGGTGTCGGACGGCACCGTCAGTGCCTCCGGTAGCGGGCCGTACGGCGGCAAGAACTTCGCCGCGATCTTGATCCGATCGGCCTCGTCGTGGACGGCTTGGTCGATGTGGGTCCACTCGTCGCCCCAAGGAAGTTTGTCTCTGCCGTTGGTCATGAAAATGGCCCTCGTTTGGCCGACATGATGGGTTGGATACGCCTATCTGCTGTGAACACCCGCTTTCGAGAGAATACGCTTGCGTCCATAAATGACGCGGAGATTTTCAGCCGGACCATCCGTCTTACTCTGTCCCTACTGGCAAAACGTCCGGCAAACTCAAGTGGCATTTGCTAATAAAGCAATCGATTACGATAAAGGGCAGGGTACCGATTTTGATGGTCTCGAATCTTAGACCGTTGCTGGCGAATGTGGATTTCTCGATTAAGTTGGTTTTCCAAAAGAATTCCTTTAACTTTATCTTCGGTGACGCCTGGCACAACTGACCCAATCGGCTCTCTCTCATAGAAGATTTCAGAAGAGACCATATATTCGCCCTTAGGCTCAAGCCCGAAGCCCAATACCGTCGCTTCTAAACTTGCCTCATGCTTGGTCTCGTAAGTTACGAGATCGAACTTTCCGTTAAGCCAGTCATAGCCCCAAAACTTGTAACTCCAACTGCGCACGACCTTACCGCCTAATACTAGGCCGATCCCGCTTAGTTCTAAGCCAGGGCCGACAGCAAAACCGATTTCGAAGCCTGATCTCCCTGTGCTATCAAGCACATCGGTTGCCTTAAGTTCAAAACCTGCTAGCAACACGTGAGCGCCGACGACGGTAACGCCAATATTCTCCGGAGCACTCAAATTAGTACCAAGGCGCGGCACCTTCAAGCCGAGATCCACATTGATAATGGGCGGTTCATCGTCCGCGTTACCTGGAGATACGATACCTTCGCGATCCACAGTCTTCATAGAAGTATCGGTATTAAGGAGTGCCGATTGAACAGCATTGCCAGCACCATCTTCGGTCCGTGAATTACCTACTGTTGAAGAAATGCCAGGATTGTCGCCCTTTGGTATTACTTGTTGGAGCATTTCTCGGACGCCGGGATCTTGCAGGCCATACCTCAAAGGATGCTGAGGATTTATCAGGTCTACATCTATTTCGCTCTCGGACACATTCTCTAAAGTCGGCGGAGGTTTCTCGCTAGTCCCACTTGGATCAATATTCCCCAGTGGATTATTGGCAAAAGCTACGAAGAGATTCCGCGCCATCGCTCCGCGAACCGGGTCGGGGCTCATCCAACGCAGTACCCATACCGAGAAATACCGAGCGCCGTGAAAAAACAAACCGCTTTCTTTATCGCGTTCCTTACCTGTAAAGCGATACCGCTTGCGAGAAAAACTTCCGAAGCTGGTTTCGCCATAAGGGGTGTATTCCTCGCGATTGATCCGGCGGCCGGAGTCGTCGATCACGACGTTACTGCTGCCCAGATGATCGCCGATGTGGTATTTGGTCGCCGGCGTACGATCATCTGAGAATGGTGTGCCAACACGAACGAGCGCGATTCGCTGAGCACCATCCATGACGTGCAGCATGTTGTTTTCTTCGTGGATTCCAGCTTGGACACTCCACTGGCGCTCAAAAATGCCGTCGACGTAAACCGTCACCGCATAGCTACCGCCTTGGTCCCGAACCAGCTTCTTTACCCGCTGCCCACCGGCGTCGTAGAGGTATTGCGCGTGGAGCGAAGGCGCGGCAGCACCTGGCGCTTGGGTGCGAAAGGCCTTCATCTGGTCGCTGTGATTCCACTCGAAATGCCGGGAGCTGGCTTCTCCCGTCATATTGCCGTTGCTGTCATAGGCGTAGTCGTAGCGCTGGCTGATCTGATCGCTTATCACTACTGTGGTCAGCCGATTGTTGTCGGCGGCGGGATTCAGGTTCCGCGTGAACCCGTGACCTCCGGCCTGGTGCAGCAGTTGGATCAGGTTGCCGGCCGGGTCGTACTGGTAGTGCTCGGTGTAGGCGCGCACACGGGTCGGGTCATTGTTACGCGGCCGGTCGTCCCAGGGCGCGGGCTCCGGGGGCAGATCGGACTCGCGTCCGGTGGCGGAGAGCAGCCGGTAGATCGGGTCGTAGGTGAAGCGGCGGTCCAGGGCATCGGTACCCAGCAGCGTATTCGGGATACCGCTCTCGGGCGTTCGGTCGAGGATCGCGGTGATGTTGCCGGCCAGGTCGTATTGGTAGGCGAAGTCCTGGAGCGCTGCGCCGGCGGGCCGATAGCTGTCCGGTGCCGGCAGCGAGCTCAGATAGCGCTCGCTGCGCAGCCGGGTGAGCCGGAAGGTCTGCGGGTCGTAGGCGTAGCGGGTCATGACGCCGTTGCCGTAGGCGATCAGCGTGCGCTGGCCCTTGGCGTCGTAGGCGATGTGCTGGACGTAGGGCTGATCGTCCAGCGCGAGCTGCTGCAGTGCCCCGGCGCGGTTGTAGCGGGGCCTCAGGGTCTTGCGCTTCCCGTCGACATCCTGCGGGTACCGCAGCTCGCGGATGCGGTTCAGGGCATCGTAGGTGCTGGAGGTGCGGTAGTCGGTCGGATCCAACAGACTGGCCGTGTGGCTTGCCAGGTCGGTCCCCGACGGCGGCTCCCAATCGACCCGGAAGGCCGCCAAAGATCCGCCCGGCGGCACCCCGCCGCCGGGCGCGCTGAAGACGGCCAGGATGGGTCCGTCGCCGATGACCTGGCGCACCTTCTCACGGACATTGCCCTTGAAGTCGTAGTCCTCGAGGGTCAGGCGCCCGGCCTCGTCGAAGTGCCGATGGAGCCGGCCGAGGCGGTTGCTTTGCCGCGCCGCGTCGCGCTCGCTTGGGATCTGGCCCGGATCGCCGTCGTCGCCGTATTCGAGGCGCTCGCGCAGCGTCATGGGCTCGTTCGCCGCATCCCGTGCCCAAAGCCGAACTGGGCGCTGGAGTCGATCGTAGGTCTGGAGGATCAGCGCCCCTTTGCTGTCGCGGCGCTCGATCTCGTTGCCGGCGGCGTCGAGCACCGTGCGGCGGACACCGGCGTCGATGCTGTCGATCCGCAGCGGGTTGTTGGCGAGGTCGTGGACATGGTGGAAGGCGCGGCGGCCAACGGCGTCGATGATCTGCACCACATTACCGCGGATGTCGTAGGTCGTGCGGGTGCGGTACCAGTCGGCGACGGGGTCGGGGCCATTGCGCTGGATCGACTCGACGGTGCGGCCGAGGGCGTCGATGCCGATGCTGGCGGGCGTGAAGTGATGGGTCGGCGGGGCGCGATCGGCCAAGGGCACCGGATTGCCCGCCGCATCCGTGCCGGTGCTGAGGGGGGCGAGGTCGTTGACGTCGTAGGTGTAGGCCTCCCAAGGCGTCGGGTCGAACCGGTCCGGATCGCTCAGGTCCGGCGGCACGCCGTAGATCACGCGCTGCTCGGAGCCATCCGGGTTGTGGGTCCGGATCACCTGCCCGCGCGGGTCGTAGATCATCGTGACCCGCTGGCCGAGCTCGTGCTCGCCGGGCCGGCCATAGTCCCAGCCGCTGGAGAAGAACGGCTCGTACTGCTCGACCACCTGGCCCTTGTTGTCGAAGACCAGCGAGCCGCTGACGACGACGTTGGGCGGCGCGCCCGGTGCCTGTCGGTGCCCATGGATCTCGGTGCGTGTGGCCTCGGTATCGGCCTGGTCCACCGGCAGCACGCCGCCGCCGAAGACGGCTTGGCCGAAGCGCAGGTCTTCGCCCTGGGTGCGGGTCTGGAGCAGGCGGCCGAAGCCGTCGGAGTACTCGACGGTGGTGATGGTCTGGTCGCGCTCCGGCAGCGGGACTTGGTGGTCCTGGACATGGTGCTCGCGCCGCACGCTGCGCACGTAGACCGGCTGCCGGGCCTCGGGCGGACTATTGGCGAAGGCAAGGAAGTCGTAGTCGAAGCGGGTGCCGGGGGTGTCCGGCGTGTCGCCGAGCTGCTCGCCCTCCTTGCCCATGACGGCGATCCAGGCCGGCAGGCCCAGCGGCGTGAAGCCGAAGGCCTGGCGGTTGCCGTTGGCATCGGTGACGAGCCGGGGCTGGAGGACGCGGTAGTCGTAGTCGGCGCTGGTCGCGAGGCCCACCGGATCGGTGACGCGCACCGGCAGCAGGTCGTAGGCGTCGTAGGCGATGCGGGTCTCGTGGCCGAGCGGATCGCGCATCGCGACCGGCAGTCCACGGCTCGGCCCGGCCGGGCTGGCCTGGAAGTCGTAGCTGCGTTGGTCGCTGGCGATGAAATACCCGGTCGCATGCTCGCTGCCGGCGGCGCCGTCGTGGTACGCGTAGCCGGCCCGGGCGGGGAGCGCGTCGCGGAAGGGCTGCGGATACTCGCCCGTCCAGCTCGGCGCGCCGTTCGGGTCCAGGTAGGGCGGCATCTCGGGCGGCGCCGCGAGCTGGTCGCCGCTGCGGTAAGCCTGCTGGAGAATATCCTGGGTCAGCACCAGGGTGTCAGTGCGCACCAGGGCGCCGTGGTCGCCGATCTGGCCGACGGGCAGGCCCTGGAAGGACGGGCCGTCGTAGAAGCTCAGGCTCTGCCCGATGATGTCGCCGGGCGCCTGATCGCGGGCGATGGCGTCCTTGAGCTGGAACAGGTCTTCCCGGCCCGTGCTGCGGATCTCGCGGGTCGTCGTGCGGGCGACGCGATCGACGATGTAGACCGCGTCGCTGTCGCGCTGGGCGTAGTCGGTGAGGGTCTGAGTGATCCGATAGCGCTCGAGGGACTGGGCGTGCTCGCGCTCGTGCGCCGGCGTGTCCGGCGGCAGCCCATCGCTGGCGATGGTGACGGCCTCGCCCAAGTCGAGCCCCCGCCAGCGCGGGACGGCGATGCTGATCTGCGACCTGGGCTGGCCGTAGGCGTCGAAGTGGTCGGGCCGGCCCTGGGCGTCGTAGTGCTCGGTGAAGCCGAGCAGGGTCATGGGCTCATCGCCGCGCTCCCATTGGGTGGTGCGCTCGGCCAGCGTGTACGGAAAGAAGATGCCGTGACGATCCGGCTGGTCCGGCCCGGGCGGTGACTCCTCGCGAAGGCCGAAGCGGGACTCGGTGACGGTGTAGGGGCGGTCTTGGCGGTCGCTGCCGTCCAGGGCGTAGAGCTCGGTGCGCAGGGTGCGGCCGCGCAGCGCCCGCAGGGCATCGCGCTTGTCGCGCCGGGGCAGGTCCCGCAGGAAGTCATCCAGATCGCCGACGCCGTGCAAGAGCGGCGGGTCGCCCGGCCAGTACTCGGCACTGTGGTCGGCAATCATCCAGTCGCCGTGTTCTTCGCCGATGGGGCCCTGATGGAACCAGGTTCTGGTCAGAGTCGGCGGCGAGAAGTGGCGGGTGTCGACACCGGCGAAGGCCGTATCGGCACCATGCATGCCGGCAGCGTTGTAGGTCTCGAAGGTCTCGGTATCGCGCTGCTCGACCAGGCCGAAGCCGCGGAATTCGCGCTCGGCGCCGTCCCAGTAGCCGTGGTGGTAGGCGTACTCGGTGGTGAGCTTGCCGCGGGACAGGACGTCGATGACCTCGACCCGGGCCACGACCTGGACCGGGAAAGGCAGCGTCGTCTGCCAGCGGGTCTCCGCGCGGCCTTGGTCGGCGAGGTAGGTGTGGGTCGAGGGCTCGTAGCGCACGCGGGTGATCGCGCCCATGTGGTTGTCCATCTCGTCGAGCAGATAGGGCTTCAGGCCACCGGTGAAGTCCAGGAAGAACATGCGCTCGCGGGTCGAGCCGTCCGCGTCGGCGGTCCAGAGCACACCGGCGATGCCGGTGCCGAGCAGATCGACGAGACGCACGGCGTCGAGATCGTGGACCGGGTGCGTGCCGGCGATCTCGATCGGGTCGCTCCAGCCGTTGCCGCTCTGGTTGAGCCAGAGGGTGATGCGGCGGTCGTGGACATAGACCAGGTCCGCCAGGCCGTCGCCGTCCACATCGCCGATCAGCACCCGCCGCGGGTCGTAGCCGAGGCTGTAGCCGGCATCGCGAAAGCGGGGGCTGTTCTGCATGTGGATGCGCGGCCCCCAGGCGCCGTGCCCCAGGCTCGGCCAGTACTCGATATTGCCGTCGTGGACGAGGACGATGTCCTGGAGGCCGTCGCCGCTCATGTCGCCCCATTTGACGCGGGGGTCGGAGAAGCTGACGTCAGGGAATTGGTCGAGGGCGCGGCGCTCGACGAACCGGGAGGCGTGCCAGCCCCCCTGCTCCGGGTCGTTGAAGAAGCACTCCATGCGGGCTCCGGACCTGATGACGTCGGTGATGCCATCGCCGTCGAGGTCGACGAGCTTCACCTCAGGGTCGGCCAGGCTGAAGCTCGGTGCCTGCCGGTAGCGGCGGAACGAGCGCCGGTCCCATTCGCCGGTGTGCTGCAGCGGGAAGAATCCGGAGAGGCCGTTGCCGTTGACTAGCAGATCGATGCGGCCGTCGCCGTCGGCGTCCATCAGCTGCACATTGGGATCGGCGAGCCTGAGGCCGGCGGGGGCGTCGCGCATCGGGCGGGGCAGGTCGAATCGGCCGCCGCCGAGGTTACGCCAGTAGCGGGCGGTGCCGTTCAGCTCCAGGATGTCCGGCAGGCCGTTGCCAAACAGGTCGGCCAGCTCCAGCTCGGGGCGGCCCAGGGAGCCGGCGGGCAGGTCGCGGCCGGTCAGGGGCCGAAAGTCGCGTCCCTCGGGTTGGAAGCGGGAGTAGCCGCATTCGAGCGGCGGCAGGGACTCGGTCGCCTGGCCGTCGTGGCCGGTGACCTGGACCTGGCTGAGGAGCGAGACGCCATTCGGCGGTAGACGTTGCTCAAGGTCGGTGAGGTCGTGCCGTTGGTCGAGATAGACCAGGCCGTAGGTGCGGGCGAGGCGGGGCTGGTCGGCGTGGGTCGAGATCTCGATCCGGCTGCAGCGCCTGCGGGTACGGACCTCGAAGCCGGCACGCCGGACGGAAAAGGGATCGGGGCGCGCTTCGTAATGGAACAGGACCTCGACCAGAAAACGATCGTCCGATTCGTCTCCAAGATTGACATAGGCGATGCGCTCGAGGTCGAGGTGGTCCCACTGGTGAGGTCCGTCGGTGCCCGAGTCGCGCTCGTACTCGTACTTGATCAGGTTGCCGAAGGGGTCTCGGGTCTCGCTGAGCTTCCAGTCGAAGACTCGGCTGCGGTTGCTCGGGTCGGCGACGACGGCGGGATCGGCCCCGGCGGCATCGGGGGTCCCGTAGAGGCTGACGAGTCCGTCCTTGCTGCGCACCTCCCAGTAGTCGTTCGCCGGATCGTGGTGATGGATGATCCGGGCGAACAGGCCCTCGGTGCGCGGCCGATAGCGCGTCGCAGTCGGCGAGTGCTCGACCGGCACCAAGTCCTCCGCGCCGGAGAGGATGAAGGTGTCCGTGGCATCGTCGTAGATGGGAACGCCCTTCGAGGTCTTGCGGCTCACGCCGGGGACGCTCAGGCCCCAGCCGAGGCCGAACGGACTGTTGCCGTTGCCGCTGCTGTAGACCAGACTCAGCTCGGGCTGGAAGCCGTTGCGGCCCGGCGGCAGTGCGATGGGCACCGTGAAATTGCCGGTGCCCGTGAACAGGTCCGAAGAGAAGGTTTCGCCGATGCCGCTGACAGCACCGCCACCTTTTGGCAGCGAGATCACCTGCTCGGCTGTGCCTGACTTGTTGCTCATGGCGGCCTCGGGTACCGACCGTTTGGAGCGGCAGTTTCGACATCGTCGAAGGCCTTCCAGCACCTAGAACCAAACAGCAGGACAGCGGGCCGGGTGGCAAGCGCCTACGATACCGATTAACGACTAGGCTGCGGATGTCATTCCGTCAAGGCGCAAAACAGTTTGTGAAACTCACTGAATTCCGCCTCCATGACCAGGAATTGATCTGGCTCAACTGCTGAACGATCGTCTGGTCGAAATCGTCAATTTACGCGCTACTCGCAGGGTTTCGCCGCGAAGGCCGAGCTGGCGCGGCTGCGCGCGGGACTCGGGCAGGGCGAGAAGCCATCGGGGCCGGCGGCCGTTATAACGCGCCAGCTGGAGGCCGGCGCGCAGCATGATTGCCCCGTGGTCGCGCCGGTCCTCCCGCAGCTCTACCCGGACGACGCTATCCGCCTGTGTCAAATGCCTCTTGCGCATACAGCCGCCGTCCCGCCTCCGCGGTGCTGACGGGCGGCAGGGGCTTCAGCAGCTCCGCGCGGCGCGACGCCTTGGCCGCTTCCGGGTCGGCGATGACACGCGCTTCGGGCACGGGCTGCAAGGCGCCGAAGTCGCGGGCGAAGGCGTCCTCGCCGTAGACGGCGACGGCGCCGGCGGTGAGCTTGGCGGGGTCGATCAGGTGCGGCGTACCCTTGGGATGGCTGATCAGGGTCGCGTTCGGGCAGGCGGCCATCAGCGCACCGGCGCCGCCGGCATGATCGAGATGCACATGGGTCGGGATCACGTAGTCCACATGCTAGGGCGTCAGGCCGAGCTCGGCGATGACGCCGAGCAGGCCGGGCACGGTGTGGGCGGTGCCGGTGTCGATACAGACGACGCCGTCGGCGACGGCTTGGTAAGGGGCAGCGGGCATAGCGGGTCAGCGGTCAGTGTCTGTTCGGCAGGCAGTGCAGCCCGAAGGAGCGGAAGTCCGAGTCGAGGGCGAGGCAGATCGACAGCCCGAGACGCTGGACGAGTGCGAAGCTCGTGCAGTCGGTAAAGCTGTAGCGCTTGTCGCGCTGTTGCTCGAAGATCGACCAGGCGGCGGCCTCGTCTTTGGCGGTGACCCGCTCGAGACGTGCGATCCGTTGCTCGCCCAATGTGGTACCGAGCTGATAAGCGATGTTCCAGCCGAGCCGGTAACGGGCGAGGGTGACGGCCTCGTCGAAGACATAGTTGCTCGTCACCAGTCGGCCGCGATAGGCGCGGAATGTGTCAGCCACTGCCGGATGGTCCGGGTCTTTCTTGTCCAGCAACGCGTACCAGGCGCCGGTGTCGACGAAGGCGCGCCTCAATCGTCTTGCTTTCCGTATAAGAAATGATTGTGATCGCGTCCAACCGCCTCTCCACTGCCCTCGCCGACGCCGATCAGCGCGTCTAACGGGTCTTTCTCAGGCGGCTGATCGCGCCCGAGGTGCTCGTCGATGAGGCTGCGGATCAGGGCCGCAAGGCTGATGCCGCGTCGCCTTGCCTCGTCGCCAAGTCGCTGATATTGATCGGGTTCCAGTGAGATTTGAGTGCGATGCATCATCGCATATCTCCCACGCCTTAACCTAAGAAACCAGAGTTGGACGGCCCCACCCAGGGGTGCGCTTCATGAAGCGCCAGAAGTGGAACCATTGCAAAGGGTTGCATGTTGGCCTAAGCGGTCAACTGCGGTTTCTCGCGTTTAATGGACTCAATAGTCTACATCATCGAGTTGCATGATGTAAGCGAGGGTGCCTGTGGCCCGCCTCGCTCGAGCGCACTACCCGCTGTATGTGGTGAAGCAAGACTGAGCAGCGCCAGCACCCGTTGGCTTGCCGGCCAAGAATCAACGCGTCCGATCGATGCTTGGTCGCGGGCGCTTGCTGACTCTGTGATGCCAAAGCTGTCGACACATTGGGTATTTCTTGGTAGTATACTGGTTAAAATTAACGATTTTTCTCAAATTATGTCGACACTTTGGGTCTAGCAACAGTGATCTGGCGACCATGAACAATCTGGCCTCGATCGAGTCTGGCCTGGCCGAGCTGGACATGCGCGCCGGTGCCACGCTGACCGATCGCCTGTTCGATGCGCTACAGCGCGCGATCGTCGAGGGTGAGATCCCGCAGGGCGGCAAGATCAGCGAGCCCGAGCTGGCGCGCCGCCACGGGGTCAGCCGCAGCGCGGTGCGCGAGGCGATCGCCCGGCTCGAGGCGCGCAAGCTGGTTGAGCGCAAGCCGAACCTGGGCGCGCGCGTGGTCGTGCTCAGCGCTGAGCAGCTGATCGAGATCTTCCAGCTGCGCGAGGCGCTCGAGGGCATGGCGGCACGGCTGGCCGCGCAGGCGATGAGCGAAGCCGAGATCGACGCGCTCGACGCGCTGCTCGCGCAGCACGGCCGGCAGATCGAGCAGGAGCAAGGCCAGGCCTATTTCCAGAAGCAGGGCGATCTCGACTTCCATTTTCGGATCGTCCAGGGCAGCCAGAACCGGCAGCTGATCGGGCTGCTCTGCGATGACCTCTATCACCTGTTGCGCATGTATCGCGTGCAATTCGGGATGCGCAGCAAGCGCTGCCGACAGGCGTTCGCCGAGCACCAGTACCTGCTGAGCGCGATCCGCGCGCGCGACCCGGAGATGGCCGAGCTGCTGATGCGCCAGCATGTGCGCGCGTCGCGGCGGAATCTCGAGCAGGCGCTCGGCTGATGCGCGCCGAGCAGACACGCGCTCGCCGACGCCGGTGGCCACTGGGCGGACTACCCCGAGCCAGCCGAGCGCCGATCCGACCCCGACCCGCGCCACGCCGAGTCGCCGCCGCTGCGAATGCAGCGCGGCCGCTTGGGGTCGTGCGTCCGGCAGACGCATTGACCGCGAAACACGCTCACCGGGCCGAGCGCATTGCGCGGTCGATCATCCAGACCACCACTGACGGAATCGATCATGACGGAGAGAACCACCCCCGGCGCCCGCTTCCGCGCCGCGATGGCCGAAGAGCGGCCATTGCAATGCGCGGGCGCGATCAACGCCTATCACGCGCGCCTGGCCGAGGCCACCGGCTTTCGCTCGCTCTACATCTCTGGCGGCGGGGTCGCGGCCGGAAGCTGCGGCATCCCGGATCTTGGCATTACGACCATGGATGATGTGCTGATCGATCTGCGCCGCATCACCGACGTGACCGAGCTGCCGGTGCTGGTCGACATCGACACCGGCTGGGGCGGTGCCTTCAACATCGCCCGCGCGGTGCGCGGCATGAACAAGGCCGGTGCGGCGGCCGTGCACCTCGAGGACCAGGTGCAGCAGAAGCGCTGCGGCCATCGGCCCAACAAGGCGATCGTGCCGCAGGCGGAGATGGTCGACCGGATCAAGGCCGCGGTCGATGCCCGGCTCGACGATGACTTCGTGATCATGGCGCGCACCGACGCGCTCGCGGTCGAGGGGCTGGACGCGGCGCTCGAGCGCGCGCGGGCCTGCGTCGACGCCGGCGCCGATGCGCTCTTCCCGGAGGCGGTCACCGAGCTTGAGCAGTATCAGGCGTTCGTCGACGTGGTCGGCGTGCCGGTGCTCGCCAACATCACCGAGTTCGGCTCGACGCCGCTGTTCACGGTCGACGAGCTGGCCAGCGTCGGCGTCAGCATCGCGCTCTATCCGCTCAGCGCCTTCCGCGCCGCCAATGCCGCGGCGCTCCAGGTCTATCAGACCCTGCGCAGCGACGGGACCCAGGCGCCGGTGCTCGAGCAGATGCAGACCCGTGCCGATCTCTACGACTACCTCGGCTATCACGCCTACGAGCAGAAGCTCGACCAACTCTTCGCAGCGGAGTAGGGCCCATGACCAGCGCCACTGACAAGACCACTGAGGCCAATGCGACAACGGGCGGCCTGCCCAAGCCCAAGAAATCGGTCGCCCTGTCCGGCACCGCCGCCGGCAATACCGCGATCTGCACGGTCGGGCGCACCGGTAACGATCTCCATTACCGCGGCTACGACATCCTCGACTTCGCCGAGCAGGCCGAATTCGAGGAGATCGCCTATCTGCTGATCCACGGCGCGCTGCCGAGCGCGCCGGAGCTGGCGGCCTACAAGGCCAAGCTACGCGCGCTGCGCAGTCTGCCGCAGGCGGTGAAGCAGGCGCTCGAGGCGATCCCGGCCTCGGCGCATCCGATGGACGTGATGCGCACGGCCTGCTCGGTGCTGGGCAGTTGTCTGCCGGAGCGCGAGGATCATCCAACCGCCGAGGCACGCGCGATCGTCGACCGGCTGATGGCCAGCTTCGGCTCGGCGCTGCTGTACTGGTACCACTATGCGGTCAACGGCCGGCGCATCGAGGTCGAGACCGATGACGACTCGATCGGCGGCCATTTCCTGCATCTGTTGCATGGTGAGGCGCCGAAGGCCTCCTGGGTGCGGGCGATGCACACCTCGCTGGTGCTCTATGCCGAGCACGAGTTCAACGCCTCGACCTTCGCCGCGCGCGTGGTCGCCGGCACCAACTCGGATCTGTACTCGGCCATCACCGCCGCGATCGGCGCGCTGCGCGGCCCCAAGCACGGCGGTGCCAACGAAGAGGCGTTCCGCACCCAGAGCCGCTATCACAACGCCGATGAGGCCGAGGCCGACATCCGCGAGCGGGTCGGGCGCAAGGAGATCGTGATCGGCTTCGGCCATCCGGTCTACACCGTCGCCGATCCCCGCAATCAGGTGATCAAGCGGGTCGCCCAGACGCTCTCGGAAGAGGCCGGCGACACCCGGATGTTCGAGGTCGCCGAGCGGCTGGAGTCGGTGATGTGGGAGCTGAAGACGATGTTCCCGAACCTGGACTGGTTCTCGGCCGTCTCCTATCACCAGATGGGCGTGCCGACGGCGATGTTCACGCCGCTGTTCGTGATCTCGCGCGTCACCGGTTGGGGCGCGCATGTGATCGAGCAGCGCCAGGATGGCAAGATCATCCGTCCGTCGGCCAACTACACCGGCCCCGAGAACCGTCCCTGGGTGCCGATCGAGGAGCGAGGTTGAACGCGATGTCAATGTCCGTGTACGACTTGCCGATCGACGAGCGTATTCGTCTGGTCGAGGATCTTTGGGACAGCATTGCTGACGAGCAGGGCGCGGTGGTGCTGACCGACGCGCAACGCCAGGAGCTCGACCGGCGCATCGACGCCCTCGAACTGGATGGCGAGATGGGCCATCCGGCAGCCGATGTGATCGCGGCGATCCGCCAGAAGCTGTGACCCTCGAGGTCTTCTTTCGCCCGGAGGCCGAGGCCGATATCGAGGATGCTACCGTTTGGTACGAGTCGCAGCGCGCGAGGCTTGGACAAGCGTTCTTGGACGAGGTGGCATCCCTGACTCAAGCCTTATCGGAGCAGCCGCGCGTGGCGCCGGTGGTGCATCGAAGTACCCGGCGCGCGTTGCTGAGCCGATTCCCTTTTGCCATGTATTACCGAATTGTAGGGGACCGATTGGTGGTGCTCGCGGTGATGCACGGCAGCCGTCATCCGCGCCGTTGGAAAGCGCGTTCGTCAATGAGTGACTGATCAGGATTCACGCCGACTATGAGCAAAGCCGCGACCCTGGACGCCGCGCGTCCCGACTACGACGAGGTGATCCAACGGATCGCCGATTACGCACTGGATGGCGACGCCGGCCTGAGCCGTGAAGCGCTCGAGACCGCCCGCTACGACTGGATGGACAGCATCGGCTGCGCGCTGCTGGCGCTGCATTATCCGGCCTGCACCAAGCTGCTCGGGCCGGTGGTGCCGGGCGTCGAGACGCCGGGCGGCGCGCGGGTGCCCGGCACCTCCTATCAGCTCGATCCGTTGCGCGCGGCCTGGAACATCGGCGCGATGGTGCGCTGGCTCGACTACAACGACACCTGGCTCGCGGCCGAGTGGGGTCATCCATCGGACAACCTGGGCGCGATCCTGGCGCTCGCGGACTTCCAATCGCGTCAGGCCCTGGCCTGCGGCAAGGCGCCGCTGACCCTTGGTGACGTGCTGCGGGCGATGATCAAGGCGCACGAGATCCAGGGCGTGCTCGCGCTCGAGAACAGCTTCAATCGGGTCGGACTCGATCATGTGCTGCTGGTGCGCATCGCCTCGGCCGCGGTCGCGGCGGCGATGCTCGGCTGCACGCGCGACGAGGTGCTGAGCGCCGTCTCCCATGCCTGGCTCGACGGCTCGGCCTTGCGCACCTATCGGCATGCGCCGAACACCGGCCCGCGCAAGTCCTGGGCCGCCGGGGATGCGTCGGCGCGCGGGCTGTTCTTGGCGTTGACCGCGGCAAAGGGCGAGCTCGGCTATCCGTCGGCGCTGACCGCGAAGGGCTGGGGCTTCCAGGACGTCTGCTTCAACGGCGAGCCGATCCGATTGGCGCAGCCGTTCGGCAGCTACGTGATGGAGAACGTGCTGTTCAAGATCAGCTACCCGGCCGAGTTCCATGCCCAAACCGCGGTCGAGGCGGCGATCGCGCTGCACCCGCAGGTCAAGGACCGGCTCGGCGAGATCGAGCGCATCCTGATCGAGACCACCGAATCCGGCGACCGGATCATCAACAAGACCGGCCCGTTGAACAACCCGGCCGACCGCGATCACTGCCTGCAGTACATGGTCGCGGTGCCGCTGATCCAGGGACAGCTCAGCGCCGACGACTACGAGGACGCGGCCGCGGCCAATCCGCTGATCGACCAGCTGCGCGCGAAGATGGAGGTGGTCGAGAACGAGCGCTTCACGCGCGAGTACCTGGAGGCGGACAAGCGCGCCATCGGCAACGCCGTGCAGGTGTTCTTCACCGACGGCTCCAGCACCGAGAAGGTCAGCGTCGACTATCCGGTTGGCCATCGGCGCCGGCGCGACGAAGGCATCCCGCTGCTCGAGGCCAAGTTCGAGCGCTATCTGCGCGGGCGCATCAGCCAGAAGAACAGCGACGCGATCCTTGCCCTGTGCGCCGATCAGGCCGCATTCGAGGCGTGCAGCGTCGAGCGCATGATGGGACTCTTGAGTCTCTGAACCGGTCGAACTCCTGGTCGGTCGGGGTGAGCGCGCCCGCTCAAGGTCTTTCTGCATTCGAAAGCGGGTAAGCGCCCGGACGGATTCGCCGCATCGCTGCGGCTCGCTGTTCGCTCAAGCGACGGGGGACAGGCGGCTGTGTCTGCTCAGCAAGCGCGTCCACCTTGCAGTGCCGCTGCGGCCGGCCCGATAATCCGGCCGTCTGGATCGCTTCAGCCCCTGGCCTGGGAGAATGCCGATGTCCGCTTCCGCGGTGGTCGAGCACTATCGGATCGAGGACTATCGCCGTTGGCAGGGCGATTGGGAGCTCATCCAAGGTATCCCGCTCGCGATGTCTCCCTCACCAGGGGTTCGCCATCAACGCGTCGCCCGGCGCCTCCTGCGCCAGCTCGATGAGGCCCTCGACCATTGCCCGCGGTGTGAGGCGTTCCATGGGATCGATGTCGAGCTCTCCGACGATACCGTCACGCGGCCGGATGTGATCGTGATCTGCTTCGAGCCCGATGGCGATCGCATCACCCGCGCCCCGGCACTGATTGCCGAAGTCGTCTCACCCAAGACCGCCCGCCGCGATGAGCAGACCAAGTTCCAGCTCTACCGTGACGAGGGCGTCGGCTACTACATCCTGCTCTACCCCAACGAGTCCAAGGCCAAGGTCTATCAGCTCATCGACGGCGAGTATCGGAAGCTCGGTGATTTCCACCGGGAATCCTGCCCCATCAATCTCCCCGGCTGCAGGATCGAGCTGGATTTTGCGCGCCTCTGGCCACGCCAAGAAACTGTCCATCAACGTCTTCCCGATTTAGGGGGCACTGTTGGACGATCATCGGGAAGTAGAAAATGGACAGCCACCAAGCTCGATGACGGCGTCGAAGATCTTGAGAAACAACATCCAGGAGAACTGGCCGATGCGCTGTGCGTCGCCGTCGACGCCGTCGTCCTTGCGCATGATGTCCTGGATGGACTTGATGGTGGTACTTAAGCTCATTGTGCCGTGGGGGGTTGGTCGAGGGGCAGGACGATAAGTCCGGGGACGCGGCGGAAGTCCTCCGCGTCCGTGGTCAGCAGGGCTCGCCCGCCGGCGAGGGCGGTGGCGGCGATGTAGGCATCGTTCGCGCCAAGGGTGAGTCCCTGCTGCCGCATCGCGGCGACCAGTTCGGCGTGCGCTCGCGCGACCTCCAGCGTGATGTCCAGGATCGGCAAGGCGGCGAGCATGGCCTCAACCGACGCCGAGCGACGAATGCGGCGGCGCTCCGGGATGGCACGATGCACGCCGACCAGCAACTCCGATGCGGTGACGACGCTGATCGCGGCATCGCCAAACCGGCTCCACGGAGAGAAGTCCAGCGTTGTCTTGCCGCCGCGCTCCGCACGAATCAGGACCCCGGTATCGAGGAGCAAGCCCATTCGTCTTTTCCGGTTTTCGGCGAATCAGTCGTCCCAGGGGTCGCCGTCCGGCACAAGGGCGTCTTGCGTGTCTGCGATATCGCGCTCGAAGGACTCGGCGTCATCCTCTAGGCTCGGGATGCCGGCAAAGATGCTGTTCAGCTCGGAGACCTCGACCCGCTTGAGCGGCCCCGCCGGGACCAGCCGCGCGATACGGCACCCGCCCCGGGTCAGCTCGAAGCTGGCGCCCTGGTAGGCGACCCGGTTCAGCAGGTCCGAGAAATGACGGGCGGCTTGCGTTGCGTTGATTTCTTCCACGGTGCACCTCGCGGTGACGGAATGAAATAATCTGACAATCAGATTATGGTTCTTCTGCGCAGTACTATACAGGCCGTTACGCTTTAGTCCGGCCGGCTTTTCTAAAATTGCCGCTCCAGCTTGCTCAAGGCTCTCGCTAAGATTGCTGATGCCCATCCGCGGTTCTTCGATCGCGTTTTCCCGATCTAAAGATCGTCCGCGACGCGCAGGAAGCTGGCGAAGCGGGGCAGGCCGTTCTTGGTCCGGCCGTGGTACTTGAAGCTGACCTCGCTGCCGATCGGCGGCGGTGCCGCGCGCTCGGCGTCGGTGAAGCCGGTGCCGAGCCGGAATCGCGTCCCATCTGGCTCCTCGACCAGCATCGAGCCGAGCATCCCTGCGTATTTGCCCTCGCCTGGGAGGTGCTCGAGCACCGTTGCCTCACCCTCGAAATAGGGCTTGAGCTTGAGCAGCCGATCGCTGCGGCCGGGGCGATAGATCGCGTCGCGGTGGTGCAGCATCAGGCCCTCGCCGCCTTTGGCAACGACCCGCTCGAGCCGCTCCTGCAACGCGGCAGGGTCGGCGACCTGCGACTGTTGCGCGAGCTTGAGCCGGGGGTTTGTGCTTGCGGCGACGAGTTCTTCGAGCGCCTCGGCCCGCTGCGCGAAGGGTGCATCGCTCCCCGGCAGGTCGAACAGGACGTAGCGCACCTGATGCCAGGCCTCGGGGTCGGGCTGGTGCCGGCGTACCGTGCCGGAGACGCGAGCAAAGGTGCCCCGTCCCATCCATAGCTCGCCGTCCAGCGGATGCGTCGGAAGGTCTTCTGTGAACCAAGGCGGGGCGTTGATGACCAGTCCGCCGCGCGTGATCAGGCGGCGGCCATCCCAGTACGCACGCACCCCGTCGAACTTCTCGCTGACCAGATAGGCGTTGAGATCGATACCGGGTTCGTAGACCTCGGCTAGGGTGAGCGCCGGCTCCGGTGCGCGGGCGATCGCGTCGACGCCGATGGCCGAGTCCGCTTGTGGGCTGGTGTACGCCGATGCAGTGTCGGGGCGATCAAGGCTATCCGCTATCGTCAGTGTCGTGGTGCGCAGAAGCTGCAATGCCAGCAGCAAGGCGCCGATTCGTGCCAGCCAATGTTGCCGAGTCATCCCAATGTCTCCATTGCCGCTCGAATGGCAGCTAGGATAACCTTTAATGGATCGGGTGTTACCGGTCTTGTGCCTGGTCTCGATGACGCCAATGAACCGGAGCCTATCCAGGAGCCTATCCAGGCCCTGATCGGTCCGGGTGCGCACAGCGTGATCGATAGCGTCATGGTCAATCGCGCAAGCCGAATGGTCCAAGGCGGGCGCCGGCACTGGGGCGTTGATTGATCGTAACCGATGAATCGATGCTGACAGTCATCACCCCATCAAGGCTTCAGTGTGTCACCGAGTTGATCTGCGATCGATGATTAGCCGGGAACAGGTAAGAGTCCGAAGCAGAACCAAGGCTTCAATCCCGAGCAGGGGGGATCGAAGAATGAGGATGCGGGCAGCGCGTCAGGGTCATGGAGGCGGGCTGCAGAGGCGCGCCAAGCTCCACTCGCGGAGAAACAGCGGCTTCACGCTGATCGAGCTGATGATCGTCGTCGCGATCATCGGCGTTCTCGCCGCAATCGCGATTCCCCACTATCTCAGTTTCACGACGCGGGCCAAGGTCGCCGAAGGCCTCGGGCTGCTCGCGCCCGTGAAGCTGGCGGTTGCCGAGTACTACAGCGTCAAGGGCGCGCTGCCGACCGAGACCAACTGGCTGGCGCTGCTGAAGGAGCTCGGTCTGTCGGCCGATATGGACAGTGGCGCCGGCTCGGGGAGCCATGTCAAGCGGATCTGGTGGAACAATGGCGAGCAGGAGATCCGCCTCCGTTACGGCGTCGCGCCGATCGATGAGAAGCTGCTCTATCTCGAGGCCGATTTTGATAGTGCCGGTTCTGTCACTTGGCGCTGCTATGCGCCGGCAGGCGGCGATGGCGTGCCGCCGCAATACCTGCCCTCGAGCTGCCGCGGCTGAACGCGCACAGAATATCAGCCGCAGTGATGCCACGGCGCAACATGCATTCTGGCGTTTCCTGTCCACGCTGCCGGAATGCCGAGTCCTCATCCCCTCGAGGCAGGCAGGATCGACTTGCGTCTCCGGCAGCGGCTCGCGGGCAGCCTCGAGTCGTGATCGCAGCCGCCGTGTTCTGAGTTGCCCGCGCCCAATGCCCGCCAGCGACGCCTTGAAGGCCGTGGCGGCAGTCATGAGGGCGGTGCTGGTGAAGGCCGCCATGGCGGTGACTCCGAGGCGGGTCGGTCATCGGGTGATTTGCCCGCTGGTTGGTGCAGATGAACCGCTGGCCCAACGATCACGGCGCGGCTACCAAGGCATCAATAGCCGCAGCGGTGCGAGCGCCAAGCCGACCGCAAGCGCGATCAAGGACGCTGCGAGGATCAGCTTCAAGGCACGGCTCAAGTCTCCGCCCCCGAGCTCGGCCGGCCAGTCGGGCTCGCCCATATAGGCCTCATTGACCAGCTGGCCGTCGTGCCAGATCGGGCCGACCAGCCGCACCCGCAGCGCGCCGGCGCAGGCCGCCTCGCTCCAGCCGGAGTTGGGGCTCGGGAGCATGCTGCGGTATTTGAGCGCGGTTGGCAGGACCAGCCGCGGGTGCAATCGGAGCAGGGCCGCAGCGAGCGCGATGATCGGTACCGAGAGGCGTGCCGGCAGCCAATGCACGAGATCGTCCGAGCGCGCGCCGGCCCAGCCGAAGCGGGCATAGCGCTCGGTCTTGTAGCCCACCATTGAATCCAGGTTTGAGACGGTCTTCACCAGGATCAGCCCCGGCAGCCCAAACAGGCAGAGCGCCCACAACGGGGTCAGCACGCCGTCGGTCAGGTTCTCGGACAGGCTCTCGATGGTGGCGCGCACGATTCCGGCAGGGGATAGGTTGCCGGTGTCGCGGCTGACCAGCATCTGGAGCTCCTGGCGGGCCCGGGGCAGGTCGTCGAGCGCGACGAGCACACGCCGCCCCTGCGCGATCAGGTCATGGGTACAGAGCAGGCTGTAGGCGATCAAGGCATCCCAGGCGAATCCGAGCCATGGATGCAGGTGGCTGAGGCCGCGATGAATGGCCCACCACAGGCCGAGCGCCCCGACGACGACGATGAGCCATAGCAGCAGGCCCCCTATGCGTCCGTTCAGACCGACCCGAAACAGCAACCGCTCCCAGAGCAGGGTCCAGTCGCCGAGGAGGCGGACCGGGTGCAGCCGATAGTGCGGGTCGCCGAAGAACGCATCCAATCCGGATGCAGCGAGGACCAGCAGCAGATGGATCGTCAGCGCCATTTGTTGGCGAAGCCTAGGATGACAGCACGCGCAGCCAGCTCGCTGTGTGAGCGAGTAGGCTCTTGGTGCAGGGCATCGCGCAGCGTCGCGAACTGCTCGGGCGCCACCGCGACCGCGGCGGCGAGCAAGGCTGCCTGATTGATCAGCGACTCTTGCGCAACCTCGGCATGCAGGATGCCAGCCTCGACCAGGTCGATGATCTCGGCCAGCGCGTAGGCGGCGGCCGCGCTTTGTGGGTCGTGGATGATCGCGGTGAGATTGGACGCGAAGAGCGCGGCATCCGACTCGTCGAGTATGGCCGGGGCCGCGCTCAGTAGGGCTGCTTCATCGCATCCATGGCGTGAGAGCGCGCCGCAGATGGAGCGCCTGAGCTCTGCGCAGACGCCGTTTTGCAGCAGGAGGCAACGGGTGACGGCCTCATGGGTCGCGCGTGCCAAGAGTTGGCCCAAGCTGTTGTGGCTGCCAGCCCAGTTGCGCTCCCAGTCCTGCTCCGTTTCTGGCATGGGTGCGGCGATCACCAACTGATCCGTACCGGTGCCGGTGGCGAGCCCCGCCGACTGCAAGCTCGGCATGCGCAGGTCGAGCAAGGCCGTGCTCTTGCCTTCGGTCACCATGGTCGCAGCCCGGGTCAGGCAGGCCGCGGTGCAGGGCTGGTTGATGAAGACGAGCGTCACGATGGTGCCCGAGCCGGACTCATCGGGGGCGTTGGGTGTGCCAGCGAGCGAGCGCGTTGATCTCCGTTGTTGCTCCCAGCTCAACGCGGAGCACATCGCGTCGACGCGATGCGGGCTTGCGCTCTGATCGTCGGCGTTGGCCGCGCCGGGCTCGGCGTTGGCCTCGGCAGCTCCGTTCAGTTGGATCGGGGCTTGGTTGCCTGGGGCGACCCGCTCGATTGGCCGACTGCCTTCGCGATGTTCATGCCAGCCGGCCGGATCGCCAGCACGGGTCGCGTTGCCGAGGACCCCGGCTGTCGCTGCAACAGCGACCCGCAGCTCGTCGTGCACGGCGGTTGAGAGCACGGCGCACTGCATGTTGGCCGCTGTGGACATCAAGGCCGTGGTGGAAGGTGGCAGTCCGACCTCATCGCAGGCTGCCGCGTGAAAGCCGCTTAGCCCCGTCAGCTCCAAGCGGTTGCGCGTATAGCGCCGGTCGTGGGCGACCCCTTCGCAGCTCTGATGATTCGCAACATGGGTGAGGTCCTCGCGCAGACCGCCGTTGACCTTGCAGGTGCTGAGCACGCGGTGCGGTGTCTTGAAGGATGCCCACAGGTGGCGGCTGCGGCGATGCAGGGAGTATTGGTCGGTGTCGTCGAGGAACATTGAGGCAGATGAGAGAACTGAACGGGGCTTGGTGCGTAATGCGCGGGTCCGCGGCGCGGCCATTTCGTCGACGGCCCCGAAGATCATAGCGGTGTGACCGTCGATGCTGACAACAGGCGGCCCTGTCTTGATCCGATTTGCGTTGATCCAGTTTGTCTTGATCCAGTTTGTTTGGACCCAGGAGGCATTGGAGCAGCGGGTGGATTTGCTGTGCTGGTCACAATGTCCTAGCTTCTATAGGGTTAGTGGTGGCTTTCGGACCGCCACCGTACGGCACTGATCTTGCTGTCATTGTTTTTGCGAGAGCGTCTTCCGCGAGGCGCCTGATCGCAGCAGGTCGTTTGCAATCTGCATTCAAGACGAGGAGCAGCAACAATGAGTACGTTACCCAATCAAACCTGGCAGCCACATTCCGGGCGTCCCTGGCTCGAGAATCTCCGCCGCATTGGCGGCGACGGTCGACAATTGCTTACCGAGCTGGCTGCCCAGGCCGGCGTCAGACTGAACGGTCATCGGCCCTGGGATATTCGGGTGCATGATCCAGCGTTCTACGATCGTGTGCTGCGCGCCGGCTCCCTCGGCCTCGGGGAATCTTACATGGACAAGCAATGGGATGCCCCGCAGTTGGATGAGACCTTCAACCGTCTGCTGAGCTGCGGCATCGAAGAGAGGCTGCATGGGGCTGCCGGGATCGCGCTGAAGCTGCGCGTCGCGGCTGAGGCATTACGGACGCGACTGGTGAATCGACAGAGCAGGGAGCGAGCTTTTCAAGTCGGCGAGCACCACTACGATGTCGGTAACGACCTCTACGAGGCCATGCTCGATCCGACCATGAGCTACAGCTGCGGATACTGGGCCGAGGCGGACGACCTGGAGAGTGCCCAACGCGCGAAGCTGGACTTGATCTGTCGCAAGCTCGAACTGGGGCCTGGCGATCGCCTCCTGGACATCGGCTGCGGCTGGGGTGGTCTCGCCGAGCATGCGGCGCGCCATTACGGCGTGCAGGTCGTCGGCTTGACCGTCTCCCGGGAGCAGGCCAAATTGGCTCGGGAGCGTTGCGCCGGGCTGTCGGTCGAGATCCGGCTGCAGGACTATCGGGAGACGGATGGGCGCTTCGACAAGATCGCCTCGGTGGGCATGTTCGAGCACGTGGGCCGCAAGAACGACGCAGACTTCTTCGATGCGGCCGCGCGGCTGCTCAAGAATGACGGCCTCTTCCTGCTGCATACCATTGGCACCCGAGCAGCGAATCCGGTCAATGATCCCTGGATCGACCGCTACATCTTCCCGAACGGTGAGCTGCCGAATGTCGAGCGTTTGACCAAGGCGCTGCGGCGGCGGTTCGTGCTCGAGGACTGGCATGCGTTCGGACCGGATTACGACCGCACGCTGATGGCTTGGTGGGCGAATCTCGAGCGCGCCTGGCCGGCGCTGGAGGGCGCCGGTTATGACGAACGCTTCCAACGGATGTGGAAGTACTACCTACACTGCTCCGCAGGCTTCTTCCGCTCGCGTACCGGCCACCTGTGGCAGCTGGTGCTGAGCCACCCCGGGCGCAGCGGGAGCTATCGGGCGCCGCGCTGAGTCAGCCTGCGCGCTGCAGCGACCATTTGCTGTGCCGCTCATCTGCGAGGCCGCAACGGCTCCCGCTCCCCGCGGCGCCCTGGGACGACCGGCGCAGGCACCTGCGCTGCGCCGGTCGATTGCCGAGAAACAGAGGCTGCCCGCCTAAGCCGCACCTCCGGGGCCGTCCCTGTCGAGACGTTCCTCAATATTGATAGGCCGACTCGATCCGCCCGCGCGTCAGTACGCCATAGATATGGTTGATCCCAGGAGCGATCGGGCGTGCGACATAGACTGCCTCGGCGCCCTCGCGCTTGAGGATGTCCAGCGCCTCCTGAAGGGTCGCCTGTAGATGCACCGAGGTGAGCTCGAGGCGTTCGGCCGGGATCTCGAGTAGGTCGATCGTCTCGGCGCCGTCGTCTTGCGAGAGGTAAGTCGCGATGGCGATGCCGGGCATCAGAAAGGCCGGTTTACCGTCGTGGTCGACGATGATCCAGTCTGGATGGTCGCCCATGATGCGCCTCGCCTCCGCGCGGCTGAGCTGTGCCTCATGCCTCGCAAAGCGAGGATTCATTGCGCTTGCAACGCCGCTGCGCCGCAGCATGGCAACGACTGGATTGGCGCGATAGTCGAGGCCGTTGGCCTTGAGCACCGTGACGAAGAGCGAGTCCTTCTTGAACAATTGCTTGCTGGTGAGCCCGGCCACGATGATGGTCAACATGCCGGGCATGATCACGCCCGGGGAGTGGGTCAGCTCGACCACGGCCGTCAGCGCCGCCAAGGGCGCCTGCAGGCTTGCCCCCATCATCGCGCCCATACCAAGCAGTGCGTAGAAGCTGGCGTGGGTGGGATCGCTCCCGATCAAGGTAACGGCCATGATCCCGGTGAGATGGCCGAGGGTCGCTCCCATGAACAGCGCCGGCCCGATGGTGCCGCCCGGGATGCCGAGGCCGACGCTCGTTGATGTTGCCAGCAGCTTGGCGACGAGCAGCACCAGCAGTAGGGTCCAGGGGAGCGGCTGCGTGAGCAGATCGTCGAGCGAGTCATAACCGAGGCCCATGACCTCGGGCACCAGCACCCCGAATGCGCCTGCCGCGAGCCCAGCGAGCATCACGCGGGTAAAGAAGGCGAGCCGCTTGCCGGCCTTGGCGATCGACTGCAAGAGCTGGATATAGGCGGCCGAAACCGCACCGGCAAAGAGTCCGAGGACGAGTACGGGCAGCAGATCGGAGAGCGAGATCAGCAGGAAGGACGGCACATCGAAGGTGGGCGCGCTGCCGAAGAGCCAGATAGAGAGCGCGTTGGCGCTGACCGCTGCGAGGATGATCGGGATGAACCCCGTGATGCTGTACTCGAGCGCCAGCACCTCGAGCGCAAAGATGACACCGGCCAGTGGCGTATTGAAAGAGGCGGCGATGCCGGCGGCGGTTCCGC
The DNA here is from genome assembly GCF_016584085.1 of Halochromatium glycolicum. Classification (GTDB taxonomy): domain Bacteria; phylum Pseudomonadota; class Gammaproteobacteria; order Chromatiales; family Chromatiaceae; genus Lamprobacter; species Lamprobacter glycolicus. The sequence continues at coordinate 36,486 of NZ_NRSJ01000033.1, forward strand.
AGGCGACCATGGTCCGGATGCTGTTGTTGGGAAGGCTGAGCCACCGCCCGACCAGACTGCCGCTTGCCGCGCCCAGATAGACATGCGGGCCCTCGCGGCCGACCGAATGGCCGCTGACGATGGCGATGGCTGCGCCAAGGAACTGCAGGAGAAAGCCCCGCAGCGTCATGTGGCCCTGGTGATACTCCATGCGTTCCAGGACCCGCGCGACGCCGAGCACATAGACGCCCTTCGCGAAGCGCAGGAAGAGCAGTCCGATCAGTACCGCCCCCAACAACGGCAGCAGGAAACGCCAAAGCGGCGCGAGGGCCTCGTAATTCTCGCCGTGCTCGGGGAGCATGAGCCCTTGCGTCCCCTCGACGGCGATGCGAAAGGCGACGATGACCAGCCCGGCCGCGAGGCCGGTCCCGAGTCCGAGCAAGGCGTGCGAGACGAGCGCATCCGGGCCGGCGAGCCGCAGCCGAAGCGCTTCCAGGCTCAGGGCTCGTCCTCGCAGGAGGCGGTGCTTGAACATACCATTGATTATCCTTGAATACCGCCTCGCGTACATCACCGGGGCACTGGCAGGCGCGTTACGGCCTGGTATAGGTGCAGCACCGTCTGCTCGAGACCCACATCCGTCTGGCGACGCTGAAACGCTTGCTGTTCGGCAAACCGACTGAGAAGATAGCCACCGAGTCAACGCAGCAGGCGGGAGCCATCGGCGATGCGGGGGAAGACCCGCTCGAGTGGTTGCTGCTCACCAATCTCCCCGTGCAAACCCCGGAGCAAGCCAGCGAGAAACCTCTCTGGTCTCTCTGCAGTTGGCAGGTGGAGGTCTACTTCAAGGTGCTCAAAAGCGGCTGCTGCATCATTGCCATGCGCGAGATCATCAAGCCGCAGTTGCAACTCGGTGAACAGGACATCGGCGCGATCGTGATCGATGCGCGCTCGTGCGATGACATCCCGCGCCCGCTGCGCGGCCTGCAGCACATTGACAGCACGCCGGCGCTGCGCGAGCAGGTCTTCGCCATCCTCGCCGAGGTGTTGCCGCAACGCGGCGATGGCGCGTCCTCTCGCAGGGTATCGCGGCTTACCGAAGCATCGAAGCAACGGCTTCGACCCGCTGGTATGCTGCCTCCTCGGGGGCTTGGTGGCGAGCGAAGAGCTGTTTCCGGGGGGAATGATGGCGTTGTTGCGGAAGCTGTCGAACGAAGGGTACCAGCCGCAGCCCGGTTACTATGCCGAGGGCGATGCGCATTACTCGATCAACTAGCGCGTTCTGGCGACGCTGGTGGGGCTCATCGCCTTCGCGCTGCCGACGGTGATGCTTTGGGCGCCGCGGCAGTTCGCGATCTGTTTTCGCGATTCGATCAGCCATTTCTACTACGAACCCTTTCTCGTGGATGCCGCACGCGCCCGGATTACCCTGGACTCGAGCCTGCCGAGCGAGTCCCTGTCGAAGGAAGTCGATGCCGCAACGCTGAGCGTCGTCGGCTTTCCGGCCTTTGCGGTTGAGGATGCTCAGCGGGTGGACGCGACCGTCGACGCGATCGCCGGCAAGCTCGAAGGCCGCTACGGTTGCAAGCGGTTTCTGCGCGACGGCCATCAGACGGTCATCGAGGACCATGAGCGGCTCCACTATGAGCCCGAGGAGCTGCTGCAGTTAGAGCACATCGAATGCGAATGGCCGCTGTTCTTCACCTACTTGCTGCTCCATAAGCTGAGACCGACGTGTCGAAACGAGCCCGTTGCGATGAGCCTCGATGAGCCTCGATGAGTCACTGATCCTTTTTGCGACCTTGGGGTTGCTCGCCGCGCTCCCGAGCACCAGCGTTGTGCTGGTGGTCACGCGCTCGGCAACGGCGGGTTTGCGCCACGGCCTCGCCGTCGTGCTCGGTATCGTCCTCGGCGATCTACTCTTCGTTGCGATCGCGCTGCTTGGATTGACGGTACTCGCCGACGCTCTGGGCGGTCTCTTTCTGCTCGTCAAATTGCTCGGCGGCCTGTACCTGGTCTGGCTTGGGGGCACGATGCTGTTCTCGCGCTCAACGCGGCGCCGGGCAAGCGCCAACGGTGGTTCCGCCTCCGGCCTGCTTGGAAGCGTCGTTGCCGGCCTGTTGCTGACGGTGGGCGACCTCAAAGCGATCCTCTTCTATGCCAGCCTGTTCCCGCTCTTCGTCGATCTCGAGGCCCTCGGCATCGCGGATCTGCTGCTGATCATTCTCATCACCGCACTGAGCGTGGGCGGCGTCAAACTCGGCTATGCGGTCGCGGCGAGCAAGGTCACCGGCCTCGTGCGGAGTGCGCGGCTCGGGCGCGCGGCTCACCGTGGCGCTGGTCTCCTGTTGCTCGGCGCCGGCGGCTATCTGATCACGTCTGCGCCGAGCTGATGCGGATCGCCCCGCGCTGGACGCCTCCACTGCTAGCATAGTTGTCGCCTCCCCTTGGGGAGTTTTGTGTGAGCATGGGGCGTTCGTGGAGCCGAGGGCAATGACCTCGGCGCGCTTCACGCGGGACGCGAGGGGATTCGCGAGCACCCGCCCGATGAACGCCGGATAGTCCTCGGCGTCACGCTTGCTCAGGGTCTCGACCGCATCGGCCACCTCCGCCGGAATCCCTGCCTCGATCAGGCGGGAGCGGTCCCAGTCGCCGTCCTCGATCACATCGTGCAGCAACGCAACCGCCCGTTCCTCGTCGGACTGCATCGCATCCATCACCCGCAGCGGATGCAGGATGTAGGGCCGCCCGGCCTTGTCCTGCTGCCCGGCATGCGTGGCCGGTGCGATCTGCAGGGCGGTTTCGATCAGATGCATTGGTGCCTTCTGAGCCGAGCCCCTCTTGGCCGGGACTGGGATGCGTGCTTGGAAACCGTCCATCAACGTGTTCCCGATTTGAGGGTCACTGCTGGGCGATGATCGGGAAGTAGAAAATGGACAGCCACTTGGCCTGACGCCGCCAGTGCGTTGATCAAGCGAGGGTGCCGCTGACGGTACTGCTCACTGCGACGCGCATCACGGCAACTGTTGCCGCGACGGATGCACACTATTGGTCGGCAGCGCAATCTGGCGCTGCTGCAGTAAGGACCGCTTCGATGCCGTCATGGACGTCACCGCTTTCACTCCGCTGATCCAAGCCCTCCTGGCCCCGCTCCTGGCGGTGGTCCCGCTCGCGCTCATCCTCTGGCTGCTCAGACGTGCGGCCCCGGCCTGGCGCGGCAAGCTCGGCGAGGCCACCGTCGCCCGCGTGCTCAAGCGCTCGGCCACCGAGGTTCTTAACGACGTGATCCTGCCGGATGGCCGCGGCGGTCTGACCCAGATCGACCATCTGGCCCTGACGCCCGCGGGCATCGTCGTGGTGGAGACCAAGAACTACCGCGGCCTGATCCTTGGTCAGCAGAGCGAACCGCGCTGGACGCAGGTCATCGGGCGCCAGCGCCATGCGTTTCAGAATCCACTGCGCCAGAATTATGCCCATACCGAAGCGGTCTGCGGACTGCTGCGGGATGTGCCCGTCATCGGCTACGTCGTCTTCCTCGACGGTGCCCGTTTCCCGAAGGGACGACCGCCAGGCGTGCTCGATCTCGATGGGCTCCGCAGCGCCATGCGCTCGCACGCGGCCGGTCGCGTGCCGATGCCAGTGCGCCAGGGTTGGGACGTCCTCGTGGGCGCGGTACGCCGGGACCGCTCGGCCCGAAAGGCGCATCTGGCTGGCCTTCGCCAGCGCCACGGTCGGAGCACACATCGAAACGCGCGGTTAGGCACCATAGAATCGCGCTCACCGGATCTTCTTGGGCTCGGGCTTCACGGCGGCGTTCTGGTCGTTGTTCTGTTCATCGGTCTGACGGCCGTGCTCGGCATGCGGGAGACCGGCGACCCCCAGCACATGCTGGGCGACCCCGCCGCGAACCAGCGGCCCGCCGATCCGCGTCCCATGACCGGCGGCGCCGGATCGGAGCGCTTGCCGTCCCGCGCCGAACAACGTCCGCCCGCGGAATCCGACCCACCGGCGCTGACCTGGTCGAATCAATCAGGCGAGCAGCTGCAACGCGAGGCCTGCAACCTCGCCCGGGCCGAGGTGCTGATCGCCAATACTGCAGCCAATCGTGCCGCGCGTGATGCGGTCTGCAAGCGGGCGGCCGTCCACACCACCCAGGACGCATCGATTCGCTAACGCGAGTCGCGCCCGGACGGAGGAGGGCAGGCGCAACCACCAGTGGTCCCCGCGCCTTGACGAATTCACGAATCGACGGCCGGCCTGACCGCGGAGCGCTGATCACGATGATGTCGATCCGAACCTTCACCGTGACGACGCTATTGCTCGTCGTGGTGCTGCTGCCGAGCCGCGCTCCTGCGCATCCTTCCAGTGGACATGCCATCGTCTACCGCGCACCGCTCGGCTGCGCAGCCTTTGCACGCATCCAAGCCGCCCGTTATCCGGATGCATTGCGTCTGTTCGACGACTGGCATTCGGTGGAAGACTTCGCGCAGGCCGAACGCGCGCTGCATGGGTTGGACTGGCGCCGCCGCGCCCACTATGCGCGGCTGGTCGCCCAACAAGCATTCGCACAGCTAAGGGGCCGATCTCCAACGATCGAAGACTGCGATGACGCCCTCAGCCGCTGGACACAGCGGCTGCAGAGCTATTCTGCGGTGATGCGCGAGGCGGTCGGGCAGAACTGCCATCCGCTGTTCGAGCAGGCCGGTCGTTGGGCGCGCCAGCATCGGGCACCGATTCCGGGGCGGTGAGGGCGTCCAAGAGTGCGATCGGCTCGAACTGCAGTATGAGGTTGATGACGTATCGCTCCAATTCACAGTCGGGATCACGGGCAGACCGCCGGCCTGCCAGTAGCGCCCGAGCCAGCGCGCGCGGTAGGTGTTCCAGATTTGACCGGCGAGTGGCCAGTCGGGATAGAGGCTGAAGTCCGGGGTGAGCGTGGCGAAGTAGCCGGCGACATGGCGCGCGCCGATGTCGAGCCGGGTCCAGGTGGACTCGAAACGGTAGTCGTCGAGGTAGAAGTGGCAGCGGTCGCGGGTCGGGTCGAGGCGATCGAGGCGGGAGCGGTACGGGAGCAGGCGGAGGTTGGGCGGCAGGTCGAAGGTCTGCGGGAGCAGGCTGGGGATGCCGTGCGGGCTGTCGCTCGGCCAGACGTGGCGCTCGCAGTGCAGCGCGTCGTAGCCGCCGGGGTGGGCGGACCAGTTGGCCGAGCTGCGGGTCATCCGCCCTTGGGCTTGCTGTCGTTGCCGCGTCCGCCGCTGGGGTGCTGGGTGTGCTGCATGCAGCGATTCTGCGGTGATCTGCTCGTGCCGCCAGTGTAGCAGCAGCCTTCCTGCCGAGCAGCACCAAAGCGATGAGCGGCGCGCTCGCGCTCGTGTGAGGGGTGGATAAGGCGCAGGCGAGGGTGAGATGAGGCGGGCTCGCCGTCAGCAGGCGTGGTGGGCGGGTGGCGTCGGTGCGAGCGAAGCGCGGATGAATCGCCCGCGTTGCTCGGTCTTACCGGACGGAGAGCTGTGCAATCGGATAGCTTTGCCCTGGGGTGCGAGTTATGCGCGGCAAGTAGGCCGCGCACTGCTTAATCCCTTCTTACTGGCAATGTTGTTGTACAAGCGGAATAAATTCGGACAGGAAACATCCCTGTGTTCTCCATAGTTCGTCGTCGTAGTTGACAACAACGTTAATATCCCTGACCGCTGTGTCGGAATTGCTTGGGAAGTCTGACTGCATCATTTTTGCAGGGGTCGCTTTTTGCGCTATTAACTCGACAACCACTTTTTGGTGTTGGTCATTGAGATCATTGGCAGCACTGCTTGCGGCGAAATCTTCTTTCTCCAGCTTGTTTTGTATGAAATGAGTGTTCGCTAAATTAAACTTTGCTTCTTTCATTGCCATCGTCTTTTCCTCATCGACTTGAGTTGTCACGCAATTAGCCACGGAGCGAGGCATGAAAAATTCGTCGTATGATCAAAAAGAGTCGCATGATCACAGAGACAAGCCAGTACACGTACATACTCTCGCGGTCCATCTAGCGTCAACTGTAATAAGTTGATGCAGGCTCAGATGCGATTTGAAACGTTTTCTATACCAAGTGGAGGTACTTGGTCTCTGCCGACAACGGCTGAGGTAAGCCGACCCCAGCGACGCACCGCGTTTGAGATTAGCTAACGATACTGGCCGCGCGGGGTCGGTTGGAGCGCCGTGTTAGGCCATTTCATGGCGTTTAATAGTTACTTCGATCATAATTAGAGTTAGTCGTGCAGCGCAAAAAGGCATCGTAGTATGCTGTTAAATTGGTATTTTTTTCATAGAGTACACGAGCAATTTCGTCATCCTCAACGCAATCCTTGTCCCAAAATCTATTCATTTCGCCAGACCGAAGATACTTCATGTGATCATCATTAACTTCATTTAAATGAAGATGGCTGCGCCCAAAGTATAAAGCAGAAACAAGAGCTATTCGATCATCTTCATTAAACTTTTCGATAAATCTCTGAGCAGACTTTTCTGACCAAAATGGTATATGTGGCCGTATCTCATTAATTAGATCGTCTATGTGCATAGGATATTCTCCGTGTATTGAGTTTTCTAATACCTGTGCGCAATTAAGCCTAAAAGGTTGTTTCAGGCGACCAGAAAAGTAGGCCGCCGCTTTTCGGAATCGCTTGAAGCCGACCGGTTTATGGCGAGGCAACACTCTGCGGATTCACACCTCCGATTTGAGCTGGTTCTGGTCCATTTACAATTTTACTTACAGCCGACTGACTGACATCATAGTGCGAAGCAAGTTGAGACTGGTTGTATCTACCAGCATGATAAAGGTGATAGATCTCTCGACGACATTGCTCGGGTAGATTTCTTCCAAAACTCAGATTGGCCATGCGTATCATTTCATTGAGAGTATCATAATGGTGCCGCAAAACTTTACTTGTTTGATTCAGCGTAAATAACAAATTCGCGTACTCCTGCCTCTCCTCTTCTTTTTCCATGTTTTGACCAATAGAAGTTGCTTGCCGATGCAGATTCTGGAGATGCCACTCCGTTTCTGAAATAACCTGTTGTATCCTAGCTATTTCGTGACGCTGGATTTGCTGCTGCTGATACTGAACATGTTCAACTGGAGCATGGTGATTATCGAACATACGCCCTCTGGAATATCCTGGAATATAACTGAGACACGACTATATTCCAGGATATTCTGGTGTGCAAGACAAATCTTCTCCAACGCTTGACTAGCCGCAGGGGGCGCCGGGCCAACGCGCGCTGTGGCGTCAGCTCTAGCGGTGAAGGCTGCACCTCTGTGGCCGCGACGAGCCCGCCCAGAGACATTGCGCTGTCCCAGCGCAATGCTGGCGGTTGGGTGAGGAACGGCTTCTACTGCCTCTCAACCAACGATGACGCTAGCGACGTGTCGGCGCCGGACCTGCGGGCGGGCTGGGACGGCACGCGCGCTGGGCCGAGCGTCCGGCGCGAGCGGGGTTGTCTGGCAGCTGCGGATCAGCATGCGCCGCGGCCTTTCGGGCAGCACCGACGTTAGCGAAGTGCTGACGCCAGACCGGGCGCCGGGACCGGAACGGTACCCGGGGCCAGGGCTGAGCGTTCAGCGCGAGCGCGACCGAGCGAAGCGATGTGCCGGGGCCGGCGCTGCTGGGGCGCTGCGACAGCGACCGAGCGGCGACGAGACCCGGCGCAAGCGAGCGGTTGGCTCGGGCCGATCAACCGGCACCATCAACTCCGCGCTGGCCGCTGGGTCAGCGGTCCACAGCAGCGAGGCATGGAGCCGAGCCCGGCGCCGCCTGCCGGGAGCAGGCCGCGCCGGTCCAGCGAAGCTGCCCGCGGGTAGGAGGCCGGCGGCTCTTCTGGCTGGGAGCCAGCCCGCCGGGAGCGGGCTTGCCGAGGCGGCAGCCGCCGCCGAGCGAGCGACCGGAGCGGGAGTTCTTGCAACCCCCTGAAACGGCGTTGCAAGAACGGGAGCGGAGGGAGGGAGTGAGTGAGGTGCGGCTGCGGCCGAGCGTCTTCGCCACGGAGGGCAGGCCCGCTCAAGCGAGCCGGGCATGGATGCCGGGCGTTCTTCGGCAGGGAGCCGGCGAGGCAGGAGCCGAGCTTTGCGGAGCGCCGACGAGCGTCAGCGATGGCGGGGCGCAGCTCCCAAGGAAGGACAGTGCGGGGCCTGGTGCCTGCCGGGAGCAAGCTGGTTGCCAGGGACTCGGCACCCCGTCGCAGGCGCAATGACGATCTCGATCCTCGCTCGCGGCAGCATGGAGCAGCCGGCATCGGCGCGGCTTGTTTGGTGTCGTGCGTGCCGCCGCGCTGCCCTCGTCATCATCAAGGCTCAAGGCAAAGCGACTCAGCGCGGGCGGTGCGGGCTGAGACAGCAGTGCAGCAGCAGGATGAGCAGCAGCAGGGCGACCGAGGATCAACGGCGGAGCAGCAGGAGCAGGCACAACAGGATGGGTCTCGAGGGCCAGAGCAGGAGCAGCAGGACGGCGGTCGAGCGTCAGCAGTGCAGCAGGGCTGGCGTCAAGCAGCGACAGAGCAGCAGCAGGACGGACGTCGAGGTCGATCGGTCTGCGGCCGAGCGACGGCACGCGGCTTGCTACCGCCGGGAGCGGCAAGCAAGGCGCGAGACGGAGCGGGCAGCGAACGCGGGCGTCGACTGCAGTCGGCGGGGACAGCGATACAAGCGCAAGCCGGGACAGCGACGCCGCGATCCCGGGCGGCCCCGGTGGAGCGCGCGACCGGGGCGGATCACTGGGGCAAACCGTCCGTGAGCCGATCAGGTCTGCCGCGAAAAAAGTCTCCGGCTGTTCACTCGCGCACCGATCTGACTGGAAGGTGACGAAACCGTAACAATGGCAAGGGCTCAGCGCTCGCAGCGGTGCGGCTGTGCACAGGGTTATCCACAGGCGGCGTGGATAAATGGGACTTGACAGCGAGCACCATCGGCCCGTTCTCAGCCGGGCCGTCGTGCTCGGGGCTGATCGCTAACCCATTGATTCGGCGTCCGCCATCGAACATTGATCCAGTCAATCCAAGCGCGCCCAAGCGATTGCATGCGCGACGCATCGGGGCGGTTGGCGCCGAGCGATCACCTGAATTGTCCACAATCCGTGTGAACGGCTTGAATGGATGGAAGGTCGCTGGCCGGATGGCGGCGGTGCGCCGCTCAGGCGGCGAGCTCGACGAGGTGCTGCTCCTTGAATTGGGCGCGGTGCTCGGCATTGGACGGATCGAACCCATTGGCGGCCATCTTCTCGATCAGCCAATTCGGCATCCGGCCGCGGGTGCAGGTGTTCTCCGGGTTGTCCGGGTCGGCATAGCGGGTGTAGCGGGCATTGGCCTCATTGGCGGCAACCCGCTGCCGGCGGCGCTTGTGTCCGCTCGAGCGGCCCTGCAGCAGCTGGGCAATCTCCTCGACATCGTGGCCGCGCTCGGTGATCAGCGCCGTGATCTCGGCGGCAAACTCGCTCTTTTCCGCCTCGTGGCGTTGTTTGAGGGCGTCCTCGAGGGCGGCCTGCTCGGCGCTGAGCGCGGCGAGCTGGGCTTTCAATTCATCGGCGCTGAGGTGGTGCATTTCGTCCATTCGTGTCTCCGTCAGGGTGATCGATTTGGGGGTTGTGACCAGCTGCGGAGTCATTCACGCCGCTGGATTGCATGAATGATTGGACAATGGAGACGGAAATGCAAGCGATGGGCTCTTATTCCATCGGCTAGGGATGGACGATTTTCAAGCCATTGAATCAGGAATCACGAAGCACGAATCAGGAAGACCGGTGGTCACCGGCCCTCCTGATGGCACGCTGTGGGCGACGGGGTGGGGTCAGAATGAGAGATCGGGATTGCCCTGGGCGGCGCCATAGATGACCGGGCGCTCACCGTGGTGCTGCGGCGGTCCGTCGAAGCGGACATTGAACAGGTCGGTGTTGCCATCGGCAATGCCGTGGTAACGGTCGATCTGACTGCCGACGCCGGGCTGCAGGGCACGGATGCCGAAGCCGTCCTCATGATCGGCCGGCTGGCTGGAGAGGTCGGGATGACCGCTGCTGAGGCCCTGGTAGACATCGCCGGCCGTGGCGCCGGCAGTGGCCAGGCTGAGGACAGTGGCGGTCAGGGTGGTGGTCAGGGTCTTCATGGGCTGTGCTCCGGGGTGGGGAGGTTGGGGGTGTGGAAGCGCCGACCGTTGCCGGGGCTTGCCAGAGCTACAGCAGCCCCTGTGCCAACTGTGGCGAGCCTCGTTGAAGTGTTTTCAAAACAGCAACTTAGCGAGCCGTTGCCGGCGCTGCTCAGACCAACCCTCGGTCCTGCTGAGCGCGGAGCGTAACGGAACGTTCATCGATTGCTCGATGCGTTTGAACGGATCGTGGTGTTCGGGCGCGATGGCGCGGGGCGCTCGGGCCGTGGCGCCGGCTCGCGCCGGGTCTAGCGCGCGCGTGTCTGCCGCAGGACGGCGGTGACGACGCCGATCAGCCGCACGGCCGCGGCTGGAACGCGCAGCGGCCGCAGCGCGGCATGGGCGGGCTGCAGGCGCACCGTGGCGCCTTCGTGGTAGAGGCGCTTGAGGGTGGCAGCCTCATTGTCGATCAGGGCGACGACGATCTCGCCGTTGGCGGCGCTGGCTTGCGGGGCGATCAGGATCAGGTCGCCGTCCTCGATCTGATCCTCGGTCATCGAGTCGCCGCGCACCCGCAGCGCGAACTGCGCGCGCTCGGCCAGGCGCTCAGGCACCTGCATCCAGTCGATAGGAGCGGGGCGTCTGGCCTGCCCAGCGCTTGAACGCCCTGGTGAAGCCGCTTTGATCGGCGAACCCCGTCAGGAAGGCGACTTCGGCAAGACTGTAGTCCGTTTCAGCGAGCAACCGTTGGGCCAGATCCATTCGCGCCCTATCGACCAGAGTCTGAAACGAATGACCCTGCTCAGAGAGCCGCCTCTGCAGCGTGCGAGCACTCATCGCGAGCTCCGAGGCGACGGACGACACCGTGGGTACCCCTTCACTGAGTACAGTCGCAACGGCGCGCCGCACCCGACACTCGAGGTGACGCTCTTGTGTCAGCGACGCCAGTTGCTGCTCGAGATGGCGATCAAAGAATCCAGCGATCGTCTCGTCACCGAGTCGATTTGGCGCATCGAGACTCGCGTCACTGACCAAGAGGGCATCGCGCCCGGATTCAAAGTGAACCGGACAGCCGAAATGTGCTTCATACACCGAGATATCGCCTCTCGGTGCATGCCTGAAATAGACCGCCAGAGGCACGAAGGCACTTGTGCTCACCTCTCTGCTGATCGTGTCGACGGCCGACAGGCTCGCTTCGTTCGACAGCAGCATGCCTACCCGGCCATCGCCCGCCTTTTCAAGGTTAAAGAACACACCGTCGGCGGTGCTCTCAAGCGAATAGGTCTCTGCGGCGCCAAGCACATGGCCATACCGCTCTGATCTCGCGAAGGAACCACGCAGCGTCGGCGCCGATTTCCAGGCGAGACCAAAGGCGCCGTACTCGTCGCTGCGCATGGCCGCACCGATACGGAGCGGAAGCGCGAGACCATTGGGATCGCGGTCGGCCAATGCGGCAAAGAAGTCGTAATACGCAGCCGACGACACCATGCGGGCCGGATCGATCGGACCCTCCGGGTCAAGGCCAAGCTGTTTGACAAGGTCCGCGGTGTCAACGCCGGGGCTCGCCTGGCCGACGACCTTATAGACATAAAGCGAGGTGAGCTGGCTCATTCGACAACCCGGACAACGTAGACCACAGGTGAGTCCTGGCGCACTTGGCCAAAACCTTGGCAGCACCGGCAAAGAACGAAACCCGCTGGCGCAAGATCATGTGCTCGCACGTTCACCAACCTCTGGGAGCAACCCCATGACCACGCAAACCAGCACCGCCAACAGCAATGACCTCGTCCTGGTCCTGGGCGCCACCGGCAAAACAGGTCGCCGTATCGTCTCTTCACTGAAGACCCTGGGTGTCTCCGTGCGGCTGGGCTCGCGATCGGCCTCACCCTCCTTTGACTGGAACAACGCCGCGAACTGGGATGAATGCCTCCAGGGCTTGACCAAGGTCTACATCAATTATGCACCCGATCTGGCGATGCCTGGCGCGACCGACGCGATCAGCGAACTGGTCCGCCGGGCACGATCGGCTGATGTGAAGCACCTGGTGCTGCTATCGGGTCGCGGCGAAGCGGAAGCCCAGGCCTGCGAGGCGATGATCCAGAACAGTGGCATCGACTGGACCATCGTTCGTGCGAGCTGGTTCAACCAGAACTTCTCGGAAGGGGCGTTTATCGACATGGTGCAGGCCGGGCAGATCACCCTGCCTGAGGTGTCAACGCCGGAGCCCTTTGTTGATGTCGGTGACATTGCAGACGTCGCGGTCGTTGCTTTGACCCAGCCAGGTCACGCCGGCGAACTCTATGAAGTGACAGGGCCACGCTTGCTGACCCTGGCCGGGGTCGCGGACGAACTCTCGAAGGCGACCGGGCGGACGATCCAGTACAGGCCGGTACCGCACGATGCGTTTGTACAGGGCGTCGCCGATTCCGGTGCACCCCAGGATGTGCTGTGGATGCTCGACTATCTGTTCGCGACCGTGCTGGACGGGCGCAATGCCTATCTGACAGACGGGGTGCAGCGTGCCCTCGGGCGGCAGCCGAAGGACTTTGCGGACTTCGCTAGAGCGATTGCTGCAACCGAGACCTGGAAGGCCGCAGCGTAATGACGGAGCGTGCATCATGAGTTTACTGGAACTTGTCTTGATCCTGGCGACGTTATTCTGTGCGCTCACGGCGGGTTTCGCCTTTGCCTTCACAACCGTGGTAATGCCCGGACTCGGAAAGCTCGGCGATCAAGCATTTATTCGAGGGTTTCAGGTGATCGACGGCGTCATCCAGGCCGGCCAGCCCGTCTTCGGCCTGGTCTGGATCGGCTCTGCTGTGGCGCTGCTGCTCTCGGCGGTGATGGGAGCCCTGCAACTTTACGGCATCGAGCGGGTTTTCCTTGTCGCCAGCGCGATCATCTACGTCGTTGGCGTCCAGGTGCCCACGTTCAGGATCAATGTACCGCTGAACAACGCGCTTCAAACGCTGGATGTCGACGCAATGGATGACGATGCACTGGCATCAGCCCGGCGCGACTTCGAAGCCCGCTGGGTCAGGTGGAACGCGATCAGAACAGTCGTCGCATCTCTGGTCACAGTGGCATTGCTGTTCGTGTTGCTGTGGCTTTAACCTGACTCGCCCGGCTCTCACGGGACGCTCGGGCATTCACTGGCGCGACGCTGCGTTTCTCGATCCTCCGATTTGCCCCCTGGGCGCGCGCTTCGTTCTTTTACGGTAAAGCAATCCTCGGGTATCGCGAACATAAACATCCTGTTTCCCGGATTGCCCAATCATCGATCGGTCGTTTGGCGATTGCGATCCTGCTCGCGCTTGACGACTCGGCGCGGCTGCTGTCGGGTGAGCTCGGTTCGACCTAGGTCTGAGCGAGTTGCTGCGCGTCAGCCGTGAAGTGCGCCTTTTCCCGCTGCTCACCCTGAACGGGGAGCCGTCGCCGCACGTCGAGCCCGTGATCGCCCAGGCGCAAGCGGCCGGCTGGAAAGCAGACATCGTTTCGGTCGACTACGCGTTTCAGCGCGGCGCGGACCGGATGCTGCGGTTGCGATCCGGCCACTGACACACGTCCTGCCGTGAGGTCCACTGCTCGGAGACCGTTCGCGGCTTCCGCCGCCGTTGCGCTACTTGCCGGGCTGTTGCTGTTCCGGCTGGCGGAGGCTGACACGCCGATCCCAGCGATCACGCTGCCGCCGCTCACCGAAACCGAGCGCGGCTGGGTGGCCGATCCCGATACCATCCCGGTGCATGCGCGGCTCGGCTTCGGTCGCGCGGTGCCGGAGGGGGCACTCGCGGCGATCCTCGATGAGCCCGCAAACTGGCGGCCGATCAGTGACGGTGGGCATCGTCTCGCGGTGCGCGTGACCTCGCCCGGCGCCGCGGGACTCCGGCTTGGGCTGCGCGTGGACGCGTTGCCCGATGGCGCGACGCTCGCTGTTGCCGGCGCGGCCGGTGCGGCGTTGGCACCGGCGGTGCTGAGCGGCGCCGAGATCAAGGCCAGCCTCGCGCGCGATGCGGCCGCGCAGCGGAACGAGGAGGCGCGCGACGACGCGCGACCGCGGCGTTGATGAAGAGCACGTCGCCGGGCTGCTTGCATTTCTTCAGCACCAGGATGCAGACCGGGATGCCGGTGGAGAAGAACAGTTGCGGAGGCAAGCCGATGACGGTGTCGATGTGGCCGTCGTTGAGGAGCTTCGTGCGGATGCGCTTTTCGACGCCGCCGCGGAAGAGCACGCCGTGGGGCAGGATGATGGCCATCGTGCCTTCGTCGCTCAGGAAGTGGAAGCCGTGCAGCAGGAAGGCGAGGTCGGCGGCGGATTTGGGCGCGAGGCCGTGGCTCTTGAAGCGGAAGTCTTCGCCGAGGGCCTCGTTGGGCTCCCAGCGGTAGCTGAAGGGCGGATTGGCGACGACCGCATCGCACTTGAGCTTCTTGGCCGGGTTCATCTCGTTGAGCAGCGGCCAGTCGTTGGTCAGGGAGTCGCCGTGGTAGATGGCGAACTCGGTGTCCTTCAGCCTGTGCAGCAGCATGTTCATGCGCGCGAGGTTGTAGGTGGTGATGTTCTTTTCCTGGCCGTAGACCATGCCGATGCCGTGCGGTCCCATCTGTTGGCGCACGTTCAGTAGCAGGGAGCCGGAGCCGCAGGCGAAGTCGAGCACGCAGCTGAGCCGGGTCTTCTTGCCGCTGGCGGGGTCTTGGCTGTCGAGCGTGACGATGCGCGAGAGGATGGTGGAGATCGGTTGCGGGGTGTAGAACTCACCGGCCTTCTTGCCGGAGCCGGCGGCGAACTGGCCGATGAGGTATTCGTAGGCGTCGCCGAGGATATCGCTGTCGGTGGAGAACTGGGCGATGCCGATCTTGGCGACGATGGTGGCGAGCTTGCGGTTGCGGTCGGCGGGGGTGCGCCCGAGCTTCTCGGAGTTGAGGTTGATTTCGGAGAACAGGCCCTGGAAGCTGCTGGCGAAGGATTGGTTCTCGATGTAGCCGAAGCCGCGCTCGAGGGTCTGCAGCAGCTCGGCGTCCTGGGTGCGGGCGCGCTCGTAGATGCTGCGCCAGAGGTAATCGGGGTGGATGACGTAGTGCACCTTGCGGCGCATCTGCTTCTCGAAGGCGAGCACGTCCTCGGCGTTGTCGGCGTACCAGACCGCGAGCGGGGCGCGGCGGTCATCGGCGGCGACGCTCGGGTAGTCGGCGCCGAGCTCTTTCTGAGCGGCGGCCTCGTAGTTGTCGGAGAGGTAGCGCAGGAACAAAACGAGAGCATGTAGTCGCGGAAGTCGTCCGCGTTCATGGCGCCGCGCAGGTCGTCGGCGATGGTCCAGAGGGTCTTGCCGAGCTGGCTGAGTTGTTCGTGTGTCATTTGTAGCTCTCTCGCCGATGGAGAATCCGGCCCACCAGGATGGTCTCGTCGACGACATCGAACAGCACGCGATAATCGCCGACGCGAAGCCGATAGGCGGGTTCGAAATGGGTCAGATCCTTGATGGCACTCTTGCGCAGCTCAATCCGCATGGGCGAGGTAGTCCTCGAATGGCACCGAGGCTTCACGGCGCGTGGCGTGGAACGCCTTCAAGTCGTCGAGATCCTCGACGGAGACGATCTCGAAGCCATCCTTCTTGAAGTGTTCGAGCCACTAGATAACCTGTTTGGCCAACTGCTCGTCTTTGATGTTGAGTGTGATGTGGTGCATGGTGATCAGCGCTAGTTGGTAAAGGTTGCGACCGGGAAGGCGTCCCGCGGGCGACGTTATCGGGTAAGTTTCGCGCTCGCGGTTTCACAACGCGACAACGGTTTGCTCACCGCATCCGACCAAGCCGTTTGCTCGCGCGCCCTGCGCTCAGGGTCCGCATACTGTTTGAGGCTGCCGCGCAAGTGCTGACCCGGCTTCGCGCCGGGGGGCGCTGCGGTTGCCGTGGTGCGGATGATGACCTCGACCTCCTGCCCCCAGAAGGCTTCAGGTAGTTGCAGGTGGAGCTCACCGTTGGTGATGTGCTCGATCTTGCGAATCGCTTCCATCGGATATGCCTCTGGTGATGGATTGAGAGACTCATCCAGGTCCTGCCGCGACTGACGTGCCGCGCCGTAGAAACGCCGCGGGTCGAAGGGCTCGGCGGCCGGCTGCTCTGGCTGTGCCGTTGCGGGCGCTTCCTGCGCGAGCTGTTGCAGGACGAGCTGCGCTACGCGAAGCTTGTCCGCGTGGGAGAGCGCGCCCACGGATGGGAGGATGTCATCGATGGTCATGAGACAGACTCCTTGAGCGCCATGGTCTGCCGACTGATGTCATCATCGGTGATCTGTTGCCGCAATTCGTCTGCCGAGACGCGCACCAGTTGACCCTCTCGAACCACGACGATGGCCGTGTCGGTCTGTATGGCGGTCTTGCGGGCCGATTGCGCGGCGCGTTGCATGGCAGCGAGCGAGGCACGCAGATCGGGGTCCTTGGCTTCGGAAATATCGCGCGGCTTCATGAGTGTTCTCCCCCGACGAAGCGGCGCCGAATCACGGCCTCGGGAATCGCATGTCCGCCCTGACGCACCCGTTCGGCGACGCGGGCGATGGCCGTTTCGGCATTGGGCAGGGCCAGAAAGAACAGGCTGATGTGATGGCCTGCTGCCCGCCATTGCTCGATTTTTTGCGCATAGATCAATCCCGATAAGGTGGTCTCGAAGGCGAAACTGTCGCTGCGGCGCACGCACTCCGCGATCTCCTCCAGCATCAATCGCCCTACCTTTATGGCCGCCGCCTCGGGCTGGAAGGGCGACAACCCGGCGGCAATCAGGTCGGCGTTGATGAAGCGCGGACACTGGGCCTCCTGAGGCAGAAAGGAGCGCGCGAAGGTCGTCTTTCCCGCTCCGTTCGGGCCGGCGATGATGATGATCTTCTTGCCCATCAGCCGCTGACGATCTCCGGGCTGGGGAACAGTTGCTGCATCAAGCCTTTCTTGTGGGCTTTCAGGGCGTTAAGTTTTTCGGCTTGGGCGGCGATGAGGGTGTCGAGGGAGGAGAGGCAGGCGGCGATTTTCTCCTGTTCCTTGAGCGTTGGTGGTAGCTGAATAGGCAAAGACGCATATTCGGTGCCGTTTATTCCGGGCTGACCGCTGCGGGTGGAAGTGAAAGCAACCCAACGCCAATACTTTCCAGTTGAGAGAAACTGAAAAAGAAGCTCTGAATTGATCTTTGACTTGTCTGGCCGTACCCGAATCAGGAATCCGGCAAAAACAAGCCTGCCATCCTCATTGCGATACTTGTATGCCTTTCCAACACTTGTGCCAGTCCTTGCCAGTACGATGTCGCCTGCATTCAAGTAATTCTCATCTGTAATCTTTTTCGCTATAGAAACCTTTTGATCTTGACGAATTTGACCATCGTCAGAAATGTCTGTTATCCGAAGGTAGGTCGGTAACTCATCACTGTATGTAACCGCCGGTGCATTTATTCCATACTCGGGCTGTCTTGAAAGATTTTGACCTAAGGTGGTTTCTTCCCACTCCCCCGCCTCCCGAAACTCAGGAAACCGCAACCGCGGCACCAGCCCTATCTTTTGCTCGCTCATGCTGATATCTGCGGGATGTCAGAGAAAGGGGGTAACCGTTCAGACCCCCCTTGGAACTCGCAGCCTATTGTTATTAAAGAAGAATAATTTCGTCTAAATTTTGAAAACAGGCAGAAAAAAGGCGTCACTCAGAGAAAATCAATGGGTTACAACTACGAGCCGCTGATACTTGAGATCGAGACGCTAGTAACTAACTGAATTTAAAGAAGTTAGGGGGGCTGAACAGTTACGAAAGGGGTTATGAATCCTGAGCGATTGCTCAATCATTTGGTCGTGCTGCATATCTTCCGAATAGAGCATCGGGCAGTCGCCTTCCAGTGCTGCAGCGACAATCAGGCTATCCCAATAACTGAAAAGATAGCCCTCGCGTAACCGAGAGGCACGCATCAAGGTATCGTAGGGTAGCGGATGGACACGATGAGGCCGGTAGATGGCCTGAATGAACTGTTGTAATCGGGCTTCGTCATAAGCGGCCTTTTTCAGGAGATTGACACTCAATTCATTGACGACATGAACGCTCAATTCCGGTCGCTTCGGGATCAGTTGGGCAGCAACGTTATTCTTACGTTGGTCTTCAGGATTTTGTCCGCGAACAAAGGCATAAAACCAGATATTCGTGTCCGCAAAGATGCGCTCAGCGCTCATGGGTCTTGTCCCGAGGCAGCGGCTGCGCGTCTGCTAGCTGCAATGGGTGACGTAGCAACCGGCCGATTTAATCCTCGTCGTCAGGCGCGGTAGGGCTTGGATATCGACCGCGTAGAAAGACGATAAAATCGAGTGCTTCGGTTTGCGCCTGCACGGGCAGTTGCCGTGATTCCTCCGTGATGCGTTCAACAAGATTCATGTTTTCACCTCTCGATTAGTGTTCGTACGCCGCCAACCCTGAAATCTCGCGCCCACCCGCCTGTTTCTTCAAGAGCGGCACCAGTTCGGCCATCAGCGCCAGTTCGGCGGCGCCGCGCGCCTTCCAGCCGAGTTCCAGCGGCGCGAACAGCTCGGTGAGCGCCTCGCCGTCGAAGATGAGCCGGTCCAGCACGCCATCGACGAAGCCCTGTAGTGCCATGGGCGCGAGCCCGTGACGCGCGGCCAGGTCGGCGAGCGCGTCCTGGGTCTTCTCGGCCTTGAAGTTCTGATAGCCGTCGCGGATGGCGTCCTCGCTCAGCCCTTGGCCGGCTTCCTGGAACTTGTTGAATTCGAGCCGGGTCTGGCGATCGAGATCCTTGCGGTCGACCACGAACAGGCATTTCTCGATCTCGGGGTTGTCCTTGAGCAGGGTGGACGCCTTGAACGAGGTCAGCGTCTTGCCGCTGCCGGTGGTGTGCCAGATGTAGCCGTTGCCGCGGTTCTGCAGGATGCAGTCGATGATGGCCTTGACGGCATAGATCTGACACGGCCGCATGATCATGAGCTTCTGCTCGGTGGCGACCAGGACCATGTGAGGTGGACCCCAATCGTTGGACCACTGGCCGGCTCTGAGAAGTAAAGTCTGGAGGCCGATTCCTCTCGGGTTTAGGGGTCCGGCATGGAGGTCCAGTGGACCGCGGCCGGGGGTTGTTGGTCAAGGGCGCTATGCGGGCGCTGCTCGTTGTAGAAGGGGATGTAACGCTGCAGGCCTTGTTCGACCTCCGCCGGGGTCTCGTAGCCGTACAGATAGAGGTGCTCGTACTTGATCG
>NZ_NRSJ01000034.1 GCF_016584085.1 Halochromatium glycolicum
CGCGCAGCAGTCCCGCGACGCTGAGGTGCTGGCGTGAGAACGGACCACTCATCAATACCTGCCTCGCAGCTTGAGAAGGTCGTGGCAGTATACTGATTCGGCTTCAAAAGTTTACGAAAGATTTTTTTCGGCTCAAAGCCAACTTATTGTTTCTAAAGCAGATATTTTTGCGGCGGGAATTGCTGAAGACCAGGTATCGAAGCGTTTGCGTCATCGTTAGTTCGCGCGACAGGGCGTGCGCACGGTCAAGGTTGCGGTGGGGCGAATGTGCGGCCCTTCAATGAGGGCTTCAATCTGGGCGAGCGCTGCCGCGAGGCCTTAACGAGCTGCTGTCAACGAACGGCGTAACTGCTGGATTGCCTCGGTCTGCGTCGGCGCGGTCATGCAGGATTCGATCAGCGCCGGATCGAGCGATGGCAGCTTCCGGCTGCGCTCGAGGGATTGGTACTGGTCGCCGTCGAGGCCGTAGACGTCGAGCCGCCTATCCTGCCAGAACCAGACCTCGGGCACCCCGAGCGCGCGATAGACCTCGAGCTTGTTCAATCCGCCGCTCGAGCGCACGACCTCGATGGCGATATCCGGCCGGCTGGGGTCGTCTCCGAGGGGTTCGAGCAGATAACACTCGTCGGGCTCGGCTCCCCGTTGTGCCAGCTTTGATTTGATGGTCCAGGAGCCCGCTCCGCTCAAGGCAACATCCATCTCGAGTGCCCAGATCTCGATCAGGCGGCCGATCGTTGTCTTATCGAACTCGTGATGCCGGGATGGGGTCATCAGCTCCAGCACTCCATCGATGAAGGTCAGCCTCGGGGTCGCGGATTCACCGCGGATCTCGAGCAGACGCTCGTAGTCGTTCCATTCGGCGTGATCGAGCACGACGAGTTGATCGTCCGCTTGCATGGCTCGAAGCGCGGGGCGGCGAGCCGATGAGTCGACGGTGCGTTCAGCGGTCAGGGTCATGGCGAGCCTCGGGTGAAAGGGATCTGCGAACCTTGAGCCTATCGCCGGATGGATGCCGGGACACCGAGATCCCCAACGCAGTTGATGCAGGCGAAGTGGATGCGATCACGACACCGTCGACCAGATCTCGGTAACAGGAATGCACAAATTCGGCAGTAGCATGGGCGTTACCACCTCTGTCGGGTCTGGCCGCAGCATCACGCGATAGCCGTCTGCCCCTGGCTCGCGATAGATCTCCAGACGCTGTTGCTTCAGATCGAGGAGCCAGACCTCGGGGACGCCGTGAGCGGCGTAAAGGGGAACCTTGATCTCCTGATCGTAGCGCGGCGAGGTATCGCAGATCTCGATCACCAGCAGGGTGTCAGCGGGCGTTGGATTCGCATTCTCATAGAAGTCTTCGCGCGGACGCAGCAGCATCAGATCCGGTTCGGGCTCCGAGTCGGGGCGTAACGTGAGCGGGTCTTGCACGGCGACCAAAGCGTCGTCTCCGGCACCGCGGGTTAGCAACCGATTCAGTCGTTTGTTCTTACCGGCGTGGTTCGGTTTGATAGGCGGCATCGCGCGGAGCTCCCCTTCGATCAGCTCGACGCGATCGTCTTCATCGAAGATCCCGGCGTTGATCATCTGGTGATAGGCATCCACCCCCAAACGGAACACCGGGCGGAGCTCTGTCAGGGTCGGTTGAGTGTCGACGACGGTCATTGTGGGATCTCCGGGGCGACAAGCAAAAACAGCTAACACCGATCGCTTCGCGCCGCGGCTTGCATCGGATCACCGAAGCGCGCCTGCAATGTTAGCCAATCGGGCCTGCCTTCGTAGACGGGAAGGAAGCCGTTACGGCGTGGTTCTGCGATACCGGCGGCTCAGCAATGCCGGATACCGTGAATCACACGGGATGCATCGTCCGGGGATGCATCGTCCGTGGAGGCACCGTGCCATGAGCGTTAGGACCGATCTGGCACTCGGGGCGCTTGCTCGGCGAGCACCTTGACAACCGCTGCGGTCAGCCGCTGGAGTTCGGCGTCGCTGATGGCGAACGGCGGCATCAGATAGACCAGGCGCCCGAACGGGCGCACCCAGACCCCGCGCTCGACGAAGCGGCGCTGGATCGCGCGCATCGTGACCGGCTGCACCATTTCGACTACGCCGATGGCGCCGAGCACGCGCACCTCGGCGACGCCGGGCAGGTCGCGGCAAGGCGCGAGGCCGGCCGCGAGGGCGCGTTCGATCCGCGCGATATTGGCCTGCCACGCTTGGCCTTCGGTTCTCCTGCTAACGTCTCCGCGCTGGTCGCCGACACGGGTCGCCTCATCGGAGAGTCCGGCGCTGCGGCGGTTGGTGGAGGCACCGACGGCGAGGCTGCCGACGCAGTTGCCGTGAGCGCGGCTGCTTGCCGCGACGCCCGGTTCCTCAGGATGGGGGCTCACGTCGAGGCTCGTCGCCGTCCTCGAACCGGCGCGGTCGGCGGCGCTTGCGCGAGTTCCCGCCTCGGAGGGTGTCTCCGATAGGGGATTCGGCTCAAGCAACAGGTCGATACTGGCGTTGGCGATCGCGCAGGCGAGCGGGTTGCCCATGAAGGTCGGGCCGTGCATGAAGGCACCCGGCTCGGCGCTGGAGATGGTTTCGGCGACCTGCTTGGTGGCCAGCGCTGCCGCCGAGGTCAGATAGCCGCCGGTGAGGGCCTTGCCGAGCGCCATGATGTCCGGGCTGATCCCGGCATGCTCGCAGGCGAATAGCTTGCCGGTGCGCCCGAAGCCGGTCGCGATCTCGTCGGCGATCAGGAGCACGCCATGGGCGTCGCAGAGCTCACGGACGCGCTGCAGGTACTCGGCCGAGTAGAAGCGCATGCCGCCGGCGCCCTGGACGATCGGCTCGAGGATCACCGCCGCGATCTCGTCGCGATGGGTCTCGATCAGCTGCTCGAACTCGGCGATCTCGGCGTCGCTGCAGGGCTCGCCGAAGCGCGGTGCCGGCGCCGGCGCGAAGAACTGCTGCGGAAGCACCTGGTTGAACAGGTGGTGCATGCCGGTCACCGGGTCGCAGACCGACATCGCATGGAAGGTGTCGCCGTGGTAGCCGGAGCGCACGGTCAGAAACCGCGCGCGGCGCGTCTCGCCGCGGGCCTGCTGATACTGCATCGCCATCTTCATCGCGACCTCGACCGCGACCGAGCCCGAGTCGCAGAGGAACACATGCTGCAACGGCTCGGGTGTGATCCAGACCAGCCGCTCGACCAGCCCCACGGCCGGGGCGTGGGTCAGCCCGCCGAACATCACGTGCGCCATCTGCTCGAGCTGCTCGCGCGCGGCCTGATTGAGCGCCGGATGGTTGTAGCCGTGGATCACGCACCACCAGGAGGCCATGCCGTCGATCAATCGGCGGCCGTCCATCAGCTCGAGCTCGCAGCCGTGCGCGGCCCGGACCGGATAGACCGGGTCGCGGTCGATGGTCGAGGTGTAGGGGTGCCAGGCATGGCGTCGGTCGAGCTCGAGCAACCGCTCGATCTCAGGTGGCTGCGGGGATGCGTTGCGACGGCTCATAAGCGATTATCGGCTGGCGGTGTCTGCGACTGGCGCTGTCGGCAGGCTCAGCGCGTATCGCGGCGCTGGCCGATGCCGTGCTCGCGCGCGAAGTCGAGCATGCGCTGGATCGGGATCACCGCGCGCTGGCGGGTCGACTCGTCGATCCGGATCTCCTGATCGCCGCGCTCGAGGACCGCGGCCAGGTTCTGCAAGGCATTCATCGCCATCCACGGGCAATGCGCGCAGCTCTCGCAGGTGGCGCCTTCGCCGGCGGTCGGGGCGGCGATCAGCTGCTTGTCCGGCGCGAGCTGGTGCATCTTCCAGAAGATGCCCTCGTCGGTGGCAACGATGAATTCAGCGTTGGGCAGGTCGCGCACGGCGTTGATCAGCTGTGTCGTCGAGCCGACGACATCGGCCTGATCGATGACCTCCTCGGGGGACTCCGGATGGACCAGCACGGCCGCATCCGGGTGCAGCCGGCGCACCCGCTCGAGCGCGAACCCCTTGAACTCCTCGTGGACGACGCAGGCGCTGTCCCAGAGCAGCATGTCGGCGCCGGTCATCCGCTGCACATAACGGCCGAGGTATTTGTCCGGGGCCCAGAGGATCTTCTCCCCTTGCGCGTGCAGGTGCTTGACGATCGGCAGGGCGATGCTCGAGGTCACGACCCAGTCCGCGCGCGCCTTGACCTCGGCGCTGGTGTTGGCATAGACGACCACGGTGCGATCGGGATGGGCGTCGCAGAAGGCGCTGAAGGCGTCCGCCGGGCAGCCCTCGTCCAGCGAGCAGGTCGCCTGCAGCGTTGGCATCAGCACCCGCTTCTCGGGGTTCAGGATCTTGGCGGTCTCGCCCATGAAGCGCACGCCGCAGACCACCAGGGTCTTGGCGTCGCTCTCGCTGCCGAAGCGCGCCATCTCCAGCGAGTCGGCGACATGGCCGCCGGTCTCCTCGGCCAGCGCCTGCAGGTCACCGTCGACATAGTAGTGCGCGACCAGAACCGCATCCTGCTCGGCGAGCAGGCGCTTGATTCGGTCTTTGAGCGCCTCCTTCGCGGTCCCGTCGAGGGCGGGCCAGGTCGGGTGGGCCGGGACCTCGATGCGGTCGCGGACGGGGGTTTCGGCGTTGGCGGTGTTCATACTGAATCTCCGGGCTCCCTGCATTGAGGGGCGCTGATACCTCGCTGCGCTTGGCGCCTGTAGCCGGACCCGAACGTATCGGTTTGGCCACGTGCGCGCGCGCTCATTTCAAGTACGTGATCCGATCGCGTCCGGTGAGGCGGTAGACGCGAGCCGGCCGGTGCTTGCCGCGGCGCCGCAGCTCGCCGGTCGCTTCGATCTGCTCCAGTGCCTGGGCCCACTTTCGGAAGTTACGCTTATCGATCTCGGCATCAACCAGGGTCTCGTAGACCTGCTGCAGCTCGCCGAGCGTGAAGGTTTCCGGCAGCAATTGGAAGGCGATGGTCGAATAGTCCAGCTTTGAGATCAGCCGCCGATGGGCGACCGCGATGACCTCGTCGTGATCGAATGCGAGCGGCGGCAGGGCCTTCACCGGGAACCAGGCCGCAGCGGCCGCATCGTCGCCGGCGCGCACTGACAGCTGCTCTTCCGGCGCCAGGGCGAGGTAAGCGACGCTGATGACGCGCTCGCGCGGGTCGCGCCCTGGTCGTCCGAAGGTCCCGAGCTGCTCGAGATAAAGATTCTCGACACCGGTCTCCTCGGCAAGCTCGCGCGCGGCACAGTCGTCGAGGTCTTCATCGATATCGACGAAGCCACCTGGCAACGCCCAGCTGCCCTTGAACGGCTCGTTGCCGCGCTCGATCAGCAGCAGCTGCAGCGCGTCGTCGCGAATCGTGAAGAGCACGACGTCGGTCGTCACCGCTGGATGTGGGTAGCGGTAGCAGTAGGGCTGGTCGGTGTCTTCGCGCGAATCGGTCATCTCGAGTTGGGCATGGTTGCGCTGTTGCACTCAACTGAAAAGCGGTCCGAACCGACGGCTAGGGGCCTGGCGGTTTCAACATCCCACTTCAGCTGAGCGGTTACCTGCTCTGGGCAGCGGCTAGCGACCGCTTCTCACTCAAAGTTAGTGTTAAAACTACACCTTTGCAAGCTCGAGATTGCGCCGCACTGCGAACCGTTTGCGAATGATGTCGGCAATGGATGTCAGGCTCGGCTCCCGCTCGCTCTTGCTGTGTCGCCGGATGAATGCGGCGGATGAATGCGGCGGATGAATACGGCACATGCCTGACTGGTGTAGGCGCTGGTTCCCTCCAGCAGTGGATGCTGACGGCCGCGTCGTCGGCGGCTTCCATGCAGCGGTTAATGGTGCGACGATTCAGCTGCGGTGGGCTGATTCAACGGTCTGCGGCGATCGGCCGCGTTTGGAGTAGGCCTTCCCTTGGAAGGCCGCTTCTCGGTACTGGCCAGCAATAGCAATAACACCATGTGAGAGAGGAATCCGGCGATGAAGATCACGACAATGTCGCTTGCGGTCACGTTCGCGATGACCAGTCTTGCCGCCTCAGCGGACGAGGCTGCACTGCGCCAGAAGGCGATCGATGCCGGGCTCGAACCCGTGCCCTATGGCCTCCAGCAGGTTGAGGACAATCCGGTCACGCGCGAGAAGATCGCGTTGGGCAAGATGCTGTTCTTCGATCCGCGGCTGTCGGCGAGCGGCGTGATCAGCTGCAACACCTGCCATAACGTCGGCACCGGCGGCGACGACAATCTGCCGACCTCGGTCGGGCATGGTTGGCAGACGGGGCCGCGCAATTCACCGACGGTGTTCAATGCCGTGTTCAATGTCGCCCAGTTCTGGGACGGTCGCGCAGAGGACCTGAAGGCGCAGGCAAAGGGACCGGTGCAAGCGGGCGTTGAGATGGCTAACGAGCCCGAGCAGGTGGTCAGGACCCTAAACAGCATGCCGGAGTACGTTGAGCGCTTCGGTCTTGCCTTCCCCGGCGAGGAGGACGCGGTCACCTTCGATAACATGGCCAAGGCGATCGAAGCCTTCGAGGTGACCCTGGTGACGCCCAACGCGCCCTTCGATCAGTGGCTCGAGGGCAATGACGGTGCGATGAGCGATGAACAGAAGGCCGGTCTCGAGCTCTTCATCGACAAGGGCTGTGCCGCCTGCCACAGCGGTGTCAACATCGGCGGACAGGACTACTATCCGTTCGGTCTGATCAAGCGGCCCGGCGCCGATATCCTGCCGCCCGAGGACAAGGGTCGCTTCCAGGTCACCGAGACCGCTTCGGATGAGTACGTGTTCCGGGCGGCGCCGCTGCGCAATATCGCGCTGACCGCGCCGTACTTCCACTCGGGCCAGATCTGGGATCTCGAGCAGGCCGTTGCGGTGATGGGCACGGCCCAGCTCGGTACCCAGCTCTCCGATGACGAGGCGGCCACGATTGCGGCCTTCCTCGAGGCCCTCACCGGCGAGCAGCCGACCATCGAGTATCCGACGCTGCCGCTGGAGACCGACGCGACGCCGAAGCCCCGCTTGTAGCGGTCGACAAACGGCGGCTGCGCTGCGCAGCCGCCTGCGCGTAGCCGCCGTTCAGTGCGTCAGGACCGGTCCTGTCTCGAATTCAGCGCGAATAGCTCGGCAGCGCGTCCGCGGGGTCTACCGCGGCATCCGGTCGTGCTGCGGTGATCTCCGCCGGGCGCGCGCCGTCGCGCCAGAGCCAGGCCGCGCCGCGCACGCCGCTGGAGTCGCCGAAACGCGGCGGGACGATCCGGGTGGCGAGCCCGTCGCTGAAGGCGTGCGGCTGGATGCGCTCCGGCAGGTTGGTGTAGAGCCTTCGCAGGTTCGAGAGCCCGCCGCCGAGCACGATCACTTCGGGGTCGAGCAGGTTGATGACGCTGGCCAAGGCCCGGGCGAGCCGCCCTTCGTGGCGTTCCAATGCGGCTTCGGCGTCGCGATCACCCTGCGCCGCCGCGTCCGCGATCTCCTCGCCGGTCAGCCGGCGGCCGGTGCTGCGCTCGAGGTCGGCGGACAACGCGGGACCAGAGACCCAGGTCTCGATGCAGCCGCGCTTGCCACAATAGCACTCAGGACCGGGGAGTTCGTCCGGGGCAGGCCAAGGAAGCGGGTTGTGGCCCCATTCGCCGGCGATCGCGTTCGGGCCGCTGAGTAACTGCCCGTGCACCGTGATGCCGCCGCCGGTGCCGGTGCCGATGATCACACCGAATACCGATGCGGCGCCGGCCGCGGCGCCGTCGGTGGCCTCAGAGAGCGTGAAGCAATCGGCGTCGTTGGCGAGCCGGACCGGACGCCCGAGGCGCTGCGCGAGGTCCGCGTCCAGCGCGCGGTCATTGAGCCAGACGGAGTTGGCGTTTCGCACGTGGCCCGTGAACGGCGACAATGCGCCTGGGGTGCCGACACCGACTGTTGTCTGGACGCCAAGCACTGATTCCAGCTCGGCGACGAGCTGAGCAATCGCATCGAGGGTGCCCGGGTAGTCGCCGCGCGGTGTGGCGATGCGCTTCCGCGCCAGCATGCGGCCGTCTGCGGCGAGCGCGGCGGCCTCAATCTTGGTGCCGCCGAGGTCGATGCCGATATGCACTGGCGCGCCCATCGAGCCGATGCCATCGAGCCGATGCGGCTCAGCCCTTGAGCGGCGGCGTCTTCAGTCCGCGCGGGTTGGTGAAGCGTTCGTTCAGGTTCTGCACATAGGCCTCGCAATCATGCAGGACCTTCGACACCCGGCCTTCTGACCAGTCGTTCCAGCCCAAAGGCTTACCGGAGAAGACGGTGCGCCAGCTGCGCGTGTTGAGCTGAAACGCGTTCAGCACATCGCCGGGCAGGCGCTCATCGCGCATCTGCTTGCGCAGCCAGGGCAGCACGCTCAGCGCGGCGAGCTTGCGCACCCCGAGATGGGCGGCCACCAGCATGAGCACGACGACGAGCTCGGCGCCTTCGAGCCCGTACGAGATGCCCATCCCTTCGATGGCTTGCAGCCAGCTTGGCTGATAGGAGAGCCCCTCCCAGTGGCCGGCTGAGACGCTCCAGAACAGGAACACGATCAGGAGCGCAGTCAGGATGAGCCCGTCGGCGAACAGGGTCCGGCTGCGCCAGCGGCGCACCGCGGTCTCGAGCAGCGGTACGGTCTCATCGGCGAAGGTGGTAGCGGTATGGCGCAGCGAGGCGACGATGCGATAGGCGCGCTCGATCTCGACCTGGTCCATGCGCTCGTAGATCTCGTTGAGGTCCTGATCACGCTTGCGCTCGAACCGCTCGCGCTTGGCACCGTCCTGAATCGAGGGGGCAGAGCCGCTGAATACCGTGTAGAAGCGTCCCGTGGTCATGCCCACCTCGCCCAGCGCACGGAGCCAGGCGGCGACGACATCCTCCGGGTTGTCTTCCTTGGCAGCTGTGTCGAGCTGATTCAGCACATAGAGGAACTTGCTCGAGTCGGGCCGGTTCTTGGTCCGGACGACGAGATGCTGCAGCGTGTCGCGCATCGCCCCCGGTTCGGGATGGCGGGCATCGAACAGCACCAGCACCAGATCGGAGAGGTCGATCATGTGGTCGGTGATGCTGAGGATCGCGTCGCGCTGGGCGTCGGCGTCGAAGCCGGGCGAGTCGATCAGGATCTTGCCCCGCAGCCGGTCGCTGCAGCAGGTCTTGAGCTGCAGATAGGCATCGATCCGCTTGCCTTCACCGCCCGCCACGCGCTCGATCTCGCGCGACATCTGATAGAACGGAAAACGCGGGTCGGAGTCGAGTGAGACACCAGGTAGCGCGTGGCTGCGGCTCTCCGGGCTGTAGACGATGACGGTGAAGCGGTCGTCGACGGCCTGGTTGCCAGTGCGTTGGATGGCCTCGCCGAGGAAATCGTTGATGAAGGTCGACTTGCCGGCCGAGAATGTTCCAAGCACCGAGATCAATGGCCACCACGGAACCTGACTTGCGAAGGAACGGTTCTCGGGCAGTAGACCCATGTCGTAGGCGACGCGGTCGAGGGTCCGGAAACTCTGCACCGTGTTGAGCAGGATCGGGTTTTCCTGCTCGAGGTGGGCCTCGAGGTCGTTGAGACGCTTCTGCACGCTTTCCGGACCGGCGGCTGAAGACATGAGTGCTGCTCCTGTCGGTGGGCTTCGTTGTCGTGAGGTGTCGCTGGCGTTAAAGCGCTGCCCGAAGGCTGTTTCAGGCGCGCGGGTGTCAAGACCGAACGGCTGCGGATACTATACGCTTTGGCCCAAGCCGGGTAGTGTGCGCGAGGCCTTTGGCCAGGGTCGACCGGCTGCTGTAAAGCGCTCCTTGGTCAAGGGCTTAGCGCTGCGCCGGGGCCTCTTCGAGCCTGGTATGGCCGTCGAATCGCCTTCGTCTAAGGGGCTGATTTTTTTGGGCTAAATGCCCGGCTCGCTTGATATCGCGCCGCGTTTTCAGGATACTCCGCGGCTTGGCCTGTGTGCCGCCAGCGATAACGATCCAGACCGATAAGAACACACTCCGCGAAGGAGCTTGCACTGCGACATGTCCCTCGGCAACGGTTCTTGCCGCGCGTTGATCCGGATGGCAGCGCGTGCGACTCCGTTTGTCCGCGCAACGGCGGGCCGCCGCCGACAATACAGTTCTTGGGTACCCCGGAAAATGGGAAATCTGACTATGCGTATGCTCTCGACAGGGCTCATCGTCACGGTGAGCGCCATCATGTCCATGAGCGCCGTCCCGATCACGTCGGCGCAGCCGGTAGAGGATATCTATGTTGTCAAGCAGGCCGAGGGACTCCCGACAGTATCGGTCGGCGGCACCGTTGTTCCATACAAGGAGGTGACCTTGGCGGCGCAGCTTCCGGGACGGGTCGACTATCTGGCGGGGATCGAGGGCGACGCGTTCGAGCGCGGTGATCTGCTGGTCTCGCTCGACGCCAGCGAGCTCAAGGCGAAGCGCGAAGCGCTGCTGGCCCAGTTGGCCACCGCCGATGCGCAGCTTCGCAATGCCGGTGTGCAATACAGCCGCGAGCTCTATTCGCCGCGTGCGCGCCAATCACCGGGCGGCATGGCGGTGCCGAACCTGTTCGACCAGTTCTTTACGCGGCCGATGGAGGATTTCATCGGTGATCGTGACGTTGACGCGGAGCTGTCCGCTGATCTGTTCGCATCCGGCACTCAGATCCAGAAGGCGCGTAACGCCCTCATGCAGCTCCAGGCCGAACTTCGGGCGATCGAGGCGAAGCTACGTGATGCCCGCTCGATCGCGCCTTTCGATGGGGTGATCGTGAAGAAGTTCATCGAAGCGGGTGACACCGTGCAGCCGGGCCAGCCGCTGCTTGACTATGCCGATGTCGAGTATCTGCAGGTCGAGGTCGATGTGCCGGCGCGTCTGCGACCGGGACTGCGCGAGGGCGCGATGCTGCGCGCTGAGCTGGATGTGCCCGTGCGCGGCGCCGACAAGGGTGACGGCGACCCAGGTAACGTGCCGGTGCGTGTCGCCCAGGTGTTTCCGATGGCCGATCCGCAGCGCCATACCGTCAAGGTGAAGTTTGACTTGCCGAAGGGTGTTTCCGAGCCCGGGATGTACGCCAAGGTCTTGGTCCCTGATTTCAGCGCGCCGGCCCGCGTCAATCCGGTCATCCCGCGCACCGCCATCCGCTACAACGGTAGCCTTCCGGGCGTCTACGTGTTGGATGAGGAAGGCAACGCGCAGCTGCGGCTGATCCGCGTCGGTGAGCCGACTCCCCGGGGCGGCGTCACGGTGCTTAGCGGGCTGCGCGCGGGCGAGCGAATCCTCAGCAACCCAGGACCAGGCGTTGCAACAGGCTGGTCGCCGGACGACCGTTCGAGCCGCTGAAGCCGCCTGCTCTTGCCGGGGCTCGACAGTGTGCCCGCAGCCCCGAACCCCTCTCGCCCGATCCTGACGTAAGAAGCAAACCATGAGCCAGGACGATAGCCCAAGCACTGCCCCTGCGGAACAAGATCGCAACCTCGCCTCGATGGACGGCGATGCACTCGGCCTCGCGGGTCGCACGGCCCGCTTCTTCATCCGCTCGCCACTTTCGCCGCTGCTCTATGTCGCGATGCTGATGATGGGTCTGCTCGGACTCATCGCGACGCCGCGCCAGGAGGACCCGCAGATCTCGGTGCCCATGATCGACATCATGGTCCAATACCCGGGGGCTGCGGCAGAGCAGGTGTCGAACCTCGCGATGCAGCCGCTCGAGCGGATCATGAGCGAGATCCCGGGTGTGAAGCACGTCTACTCGGCGGCCCAACGCGGACAGGGGATCGTCACCGTCGAGTTCGAGGTCGGCGAGGAGATGGGGCCGTCGCTGGTCAAGGTGAACGACAAGATCGCCTCGAACATGGACAAGATGCCGCCGGGGGTGATGCCGCCACTGGTCAAGACCAAAGGCATCGATGACGTGCCGATCGTGACCTTGACGCTCTGGTCGAAGGATGTCGACGGCAACGGCCGGCCGGATGTCGACGACGGGCAGCTGCGGCTGCTGGCGCAGGACGTGCTGCAATCCTTGAAAGAGGTCAAGGACACCGGCAACGCCTTCATCGTCGGCGGTCGGCGTGAGCAGATCACCGTCGACGCCTATCCGGAGCGCCTCTCGGGCTATCGCATCAGTCTTGACGAGGTCGCGAGCACGATCCGGGCGGCGAATGCCGAGACGACTGCGGGCGGGGTTGAGTCGAGTGGCTCGCATTTTTCGGTGACTTCCGGATCGTTCTTGGAAGGCCCCGAGGATATCGAGCGTTTGGTCGTGGGCACCTACAACGAGATTCCGGTCTACGTCCACGACATCGCCCGCGTTCGCCAAGGCCCCGAGGACGCCGACCAGCTTGTCGCCTACTACACTGGACCGGCGTTCCACGGGGAGCAGAGCGCCGATGGCGCGCCGGCGGTGACCATCGCGGTTGCAAAGAAGGAGCTGACCAACGGTGTCACCGTTGCCAACGCGATCCTTGAGAAGGTCGAAGAGATCAAGGGCGATCGTATCCCGAACAATGTCGAGGTCAGCGTCACCCGCAACTATGGCGAGACCGCCGACGAGAAGGTCTCGGAACTGATCTTCAAGCTCTTTATCGCGACCTTCTTCGTGTTCCTGCTGGTGCTGGCCGCGTTCCGGGCGTTGAAGCCGGCCATCGTGGTCATGCTGGTGATCCCGGTGGTGCTGCTGATGACCATCTTCATGGCCTGGATCACCGACTACACGATCGACCGTGTCAGTTTGTTCGCACTGATCTTCTCGATCGGCATCCTGGTCGACGACGCGATCGTCGTGGTCGAGAACATCTACCGGCGCTGGCTCGAAGAGGGCCGCACCGATGAATACACCGCGGTCGATGCCGTGCGCGAGGTCGGCAACCCGACCATCCTCGCGACCTTCACCGTGATCGCCGCGCTGCTGCCGATGGGCTTCGTCAGCGGGATGATGGGCCCGTACATGGAGCCAATCCCGGCCTTGGGCTCGGTGGCGATGCTGATCTCGCTGTTCGCGGCCTTCGTGTTCACGCCCTATCTCGCGATCTCGAAGTGGCTGCGGCCCTCGATGCGTTATCTGGAGGTGGCCGAGAAGCGCGAGCACAAGGAGGCCGAGAACCTCGAACGGCTCTACGTCGGCATCCTGACGCCGCTGATCGAGAACAAGACCAAACGCTTGATCTTCAAGCTCGTGCTCTGGGGGGCCTTCCTGTTCACCCTGACCTTCTTCTACTTTAAGTGGGTCCCGGTGAAGATGCTGCCGCTCGACAACAAGCCCGAGTTCTCGGTTGTGCTGGACATGCCCGAGGGGACGGCCTTGCCGGTGACGGCGAACCTGGCGCACAAGATGGCCGAGAAGGTTCGCGGCATGCCGGAGGTGACTGCGATCCAGCTCTATGCCGGTACCGCGCGGCCATTCGATTTCAACGGGATGGTGCGTCACTACTACCTGCGCTCCGACCCCTGGCAGGGGGAGCTGCAGGTCCAATTGACCAACAAGCATGACCGCGAGCGCACCAGTCACGAGATCGCGGTCGAGGCGCGCGAGCTGCTGAAACCGCTGGCGGACGAGCACGGCGCGCGGATCGCGGTGGTCGAGATGCCACCAGGCCCGCCGGTGCTGCAGTCGGTCGTCGCCGAGGTTCACGGGCCGAGTCCGGAGGTCCGGCGCGCCTTTGCACAGGAGCTGACCGATATCTTCTCGCAGGCCGAGAGCACTCGCGATGTCGATAACTATCTGCGCGAGTCGTTCGATTACTGGCGTTTTGACGTCGATACCGAGAAGGCGGTGCGCCGCGGCATCTCGGTCGATGCGATCAACCGCAATCTGACCATGGCGCTGGGTGGCTCAGAGATCGGCGACGTCAAGATGCGCGCAGGACACGAGCCGGTGAACATCGTCGTTCAGGTTCCACTGGCTGAGCGCTCCCAGATCGACCGACTCGGTGATCTGCCGATCCGCTCCAGCTCCGGTGTCACCGTGCCGTTGCGCGAGCTCGGTGATTTTGAGCGGGTCCCGGAAGAGGCGATCGTCTATCGCAAGGACTTGCGCGGCATCGAGTATGTTGTCGCCGATGTCGGCGGCACCCTGGCCGCGCCGGTCTATGCGATGCTGCAGATCGAGAAGCGGATCGACGAGATGGGCTATGTCGCCCCCGATGGCGTGAAGCCGGAGTCGTACTGGCTCGGCCCGCCGCCGTCGGATCAAGTCTCGTCGTTCGAATGGGGCGGCGAATGGACGGTGACCTACGAGACCTTCCGAGACATGGGCGCGGCCTTCGGTGTGGCCCTGGTCCTGATCTACATCCTTGTGGTCTGGGAGTTCGGCAACTTCCGCATCCCGCTCGTGATCATGGCGCCGATCCCGTTGACGCTGCTTGGGATCATCCCAGCCCATTGGGCTGCATTCGAGCTCGGTATCGGCGGTGAGTTCACGGCGACCTCGATGATCGGCTGGATCGCCCTCGCCGGCATCATCGTCCGGAACTCGATCCTGTTGGTCGACTTCTCGATCCATGAGGTCCAGAAGGGCGTTCCGGTGGCCGAGGCGGTGATCCGGGCCTGCAAGACAAGAACGAGGCCGATCGTGATCACCGCGCTGGCGCTGGTTGCGGGCTCGAGCGTGATCTTCACCGACCCGATCTTCCAGGGGATGGCGATCTCGCTGTCGTCCGGCGTGCTGGTCTCGACCATCCTGACCCTGATCGTGATCCCGCTCGGTTGTGTGGCGGCGAGCAAGGACCTCTGCGAGGTCGCCGTCGCCAGCGCGCCGCCTGGAATGAATGTTCCTTGTGCAGAAGGCCTCGACAGCGGTGAGGCCGAGCAGGCGCCATCGCGCAAACGGGCCGAAGGGACGACACCTGCTCCGCGCGGCGGCACAGTCTGGGCCAAGATTGGCAGCCTGTTGATGCTCGTTCTCTATGCGTTTCGCGGTATCTTTCTGCTGCTCTTCGATTGGATCAAAGGGATCTTGGTCAAGAAGCGCCGCGGCCAGGGCCCGAAGCCGGGTGGCGGCGGGAACGGGGGCTCCGGGACCTTGCCTAACGCATTGAGACGGGGTAACGCCGAGGTCGATGCCTCTTCGCCAACAGACGACGCCGGCGTACAGGCCGACAGGACAAGGACAGCTGAGCCGACTACAGTTAAGGAAGTGCCTGCAGAGGAGGCCGGAGAAACGGACGCGACGCCTACTCCAACAACGCGCAAGAAGGCACCGAGCAAGAAGGCGCCGAGCAAGAAGGGGCAAACGAAAAAGGCGACCAAGAAACGCGCATCCAGCAGCGGCACTGCTTCGGTGGCTAAAGGGTCGACCGCACCGAAGGCGGGCAAGAAGCCATCGAGACGGGGTATCCGTCTCAAGACCGACGAAGGCGACGGGCAGGCCGACGACGACGGGGGCTCAGGCGGTTAGGCGCGCCGCGCGTTGACGCCTCGGGTACGCCGGTCCTTGTCGGTTAGGCTGCGGTGTTGGTCGTGCTCGGACAGTCCGCGGTCTCCTTCTCGAGGCGGAAAACAGATTGATGCAGCGAACATTATGGCAGGATGGCAAATAAGACTCATGGCAGGTCCTCGCGGCAGGATAGGGTGGCCGCGTCGCCAATGGGTATCCTGGATACTCGCTGCATGGGTGATCATCTTGATCGGACTCCTCGGGACCACCGCGTGGGCCTGGAACCCGTACGATACCGATAGCAGCCGTGCCGGCGAGCCATACACTTGGCGCAGCTCGCCCGGCAGCTATCGGACTCCGAATGCTCCCCGGCGACCGGCGGCCGGAGCTAGGCATGATTCAGAGACCGGTTACGATCAGTGGGACCAATCAAGCCGGTGGTCCATGCCGGGTGACCGTTCCGATCAGCGTTGGCCCGACGAGCCGTCGAGCGTTGACTATGGCTGGGGGGATGCCTATGGTAGCTCCGACAACTGGTCTGGAGGCCAGCGCTGGCGGGATGAGCGAGGCGGCGCCTATGATGCGCCGTTGCCACCGGCGCCTCGAAGCGAGTTCCGATCGCGATCGTTGTATGAGGATTTCAGCCGGCATCGGCGGGGGCCTCAGGTGGGCTACCCCAAAGCGGGTGATCCGGGGCCTGATCGGATGGACTGGCGTGATGAGCGCTCGGGTCCGTGGGGCGCGATGTCTCGACAGACCGAAGTCGAAGCGGGGGTTCGTTATCGGGGTTACGAGTTCCGGCACGACCCCGATCTGGGCGCGCCGGGGCGACACCGTCAAAATGGTTGGGAGTTTCGACCTCTTACCAGCCGCGAGCAAGAGCGAATACGCAGCGAAGGACTCTATCCGCGCATCGACGAAGGCGACTATCGGCAGCGCGGGCCTTGGCGCAGTTACGAGGACGAAGGAACCGCATTCGGTTACCATTCGCGCGGCTCAGATTTCGGCGGTGAGCAGTACCCCGAGTTCCAGTGAGTCATGCTGGCCAGTCATGCTGTTCAGTCATGTTGGGCGAATGAGTGCAGGGTCTTGACAAGGGCTAGCGGCAAGGTCGGATGATCACAGTCATCGGGAGCCTGAAGGGCGGTTCGGGTAAGAGTACGCTGACGTTCAACGTCGGTGTCTGGTTGGCGATGGCCGAAGTCGACGTCCAGCTCGTCGACGCCGATCCGCAAGGCACCCTGACCGATGTCTGCGAGGTTCGGGATGAGGAGGGGTTCGAGCCTCGTCTCAAGCCCTGGGGAAGGTCTGAACTGACAACTGAGAAGCTGGCCGAGCATACCGAGACGGTGATCGATGTCGGCACCTCGGATATGGAGGGTCTGCGCACGGCGATCGGTCTCTGTGACCGGGTGGTCGTCCCGGTTCCTCCTTCCCAGGCCGACATCTGGTCGACCCAGCGCTTCATCCAGCTGGTCAAGTCAGTCGAGCGTGAACAGCCGGTGGAGATCGTCGGGTTCATCAATCGCGGGGATACCCATCATGCCGTTCGCGAGACCAACGAAGCGGCGGCGGCTTTGGTCTCGTTGCCCGATATCCGTTTTCTGAAGCCCCGCCTTTCGCAGCGCACCGTCTTCAGGCGTTCGTTTAGTGAGGGCCTTGCCGTCTTCGAGCTCGATCCGCGAGGCAAGGGGGCAAAGGAGTTTTATGGGCTTGCCGCGATGCTGTTCCCTCAGGTCTTGAGCTGAGCATCGAGGTGTTGCCAATCGAGCCGTTGCTTGTATAACCGAGCGTCCGTGTTAGGCTTTGCCGGTACGTCGACTGATCCGCTTGCGGCGGTCAGCCGCGTTTGGGCACTCAGAGAACAAGACAGCCGAAGGCCCGACGCGAGCTAACTACCGCGTGCAAGCGGTAGGAGCGGCATGAGAGAGGTCGTGAATGATGACAACGAAGACCCCGCACGAGCGAGATTCGCTGGAAGAGACGGGCGCGCCAAATGCGGAGGCAGAGGAGAACGAGCCCGTAGCGAGCCAGTTCGCGATGGATCGGTTGTCGCAAGCCTTCGAGACCAGCGCGCGCCGCTGGGAACTGATCGTCTACCCAACCCTGTTCGCATTTATCATCCTTGCGGCTTACGGCTTCTACCTGGTCTTCAGTTTGGCCAAGGACGTCCATTATCTGGCTATCAGCGTCGACTCGAATATGACGGTATTGGCGAGCAAC
Source organism: Halochromatium glycolicum (assembly GCF_016584085.1). Taxonomy (GTDB): domain Bacteria; phylum Pseudomonadota; class Gammaproteobacteria; order Chromatiales; family Chromatiaceae; genus Lamprobacter; species Lamprobacter glycolicus. The sequence continues at coordinate 17,527 of NZ_NRSJ01000034.1, forward strand.
ATGCAGTCGATCTCGGACAACATGGGGCAGATCAGCTCCAACGTGCGCACGATGACCGTAGGGGTGGATTCGATGGCCCGCGACGTCGCCGTGCTCGAGCCGATGCTCAGCTCGATCGAGGCGATGGATCATTCGATGCGGTCGATGACCTTTACCACATCGACAATGCGCGATGATCTTGGCGCAATGAACCGAAATCTCGGCCGTCCAATGCACTTTATGAACTCATTCATGCCCTGGTGAGGGTGTCGGGTTAGGGTAGCGCTGATGGAAGGGGAAGTCGCAGCGCTTCAAGCAGAGGCCGAATGCGACGAGCCAGCAGCGACCCCTTCAGCGCCCATTCGGCTCGTCGTCGCGATCTCTTCGCGCGCGTTATTCGATCTCTCTGAGGCCCATCGGGTCTTCGAGGAGCAAGGTGTCGAGGCCTACCACGCCTATCAGGTCGCCAACGAAGGTGAGATCCTCGCTCCCGGTGTGGCCTTCGCGTTGACGCGCAAGCTGTTGGCGCTAAATGATAAGCTCGGCGAGCGCGGCCGGGTCGAGGTGATCCTGCTCTCGCGCAATAGCAGTGATACGGGCCTGCGCGTGTTCAACTCGATCCGTCACCACGGGCTCGCGATCCGCTGTGCGGCCTTTACCAGCGGTGCGAGTCCGTACCGGTATGTGTCGGCATTCGGCGCCCATCTGTTCCTCTCGGCTGATCGCGACGACGTGCGTCAGGCGCTGGCAGCCGGCTGCGCGGCCGCGACCATCTTGCCCGCCCCGGCGCGCGAATCGGTGGCGGGCGATGAGCAGCTGCGGCTCGCGTTCGACGGTGACGCGGTGCTGTTCTCGGACGAGTCCGAGCAGATCTTTCGCGCCGAAGGGTTGGAGGCATTCACCGCCAATGAGGTCGCCTCGGCGCGGCAACCATTGTCCGATGGGCCGTTCAAGGGCTTTCTGCTGGCGCTTCGGCGCATCCAGGCGCTGTTCCCGATCGACGAGGTGCCGCTGCGCACAGCGCTGATCACCGCGCGTGGCGCGCCCACCCACGAACGGGTCGTGAGGACCCTCCGAGCCTGGAATATCCGTATCGACGAGTCGCTGTTTCTCGATGGCCTCGGTAAGGGGCCGTTCTTGGCGGCATTCGACGCCGACATCTTCTTCGATGACCAGGAGCATCACTGCCGCGATACACTCGGCCATGTTGCGACCGGGCATGTGCCGCACGGCGTCGCCAACGCCGGCTGAGGTCGAATCCGGCGACGCGCTGCTGTCGGAGGTGATCCCAGTCCGGCGTCGGCTCGGACACCTCTTCCCAGGTGGGCTGTCCTCGTGCGGGCATCATCGCCGACGGACGCGTCGGCTCACGCACTCGTGCCAGCAGCGTGGCCCAGCGATAGCGCGCCGCGGAGTCAGCATTCGGAATGTGCTCGTTCGAAAGGACTTCCTCGCTGCGTACCCATTAGCCCCGCGTTGAACGCAGCATCCTCCGCATTGATCGTCCGGGCATTGGGGGTCTTTGAAGGACCAATCCTGTGTGACGGACAAAATGACCCGCTCGGCGAACGCTGGAGGGACACATTGTCTCGTCAGCGTTTCGGTCGTTCAGCTGCAGGGGGGCTCGGCAGCGAAGTGGTGCGCCGCCATGGCCTCCTCATTCCCGGTGAACAGGTAGGGTTGATTGATTGCTTGCGCGGGCACGTCCTGGGTAAATCGAGTCAATGGCATGCTGCTTGCTGAATCCCTTCTAAGCCGCTCCGCAGCGGCTTGACACAAACCCGGCTAACGGTGTCCGCAACCGGACAAAGGCGTTTATTCGGGGACGTGGCCTTCTGTGCCCGGGGCGGACCATAGATGCCCGGGGCGGACCATACATTTTTCTGGCTTCGAGCGGCGAGAAAGGTATGCAGCAGGCGGGTGAACGACTTGCGGAGGTCCAGGCGCTTGGTGCCCCGGAGCAGAGCGAGAGGCCTGTGGTGGTGGTGGGCAACGGGCCGGTCGGTATGCGGGTGGCGCAGGAGCTTCTGGAGCGTCTGCCCGACACTCCGGTCGTCATCTACGGCGACGAGCCCCACGAGCCGTACGATCGGGTGCGCTTATCCTCCTGGCTAGCGGGCGAGCTGACACTGGAATCCTTGGTCCAGCCCCTCAACTGGCCCTTCGGCGCCCGTATCGAGGAGCACATGGGCTATCGCGTCGAGTCCATTGACAAGGAAGCCAAATACGTCACCGACAACACCGGCCGCGTCCAGTCCTACTACAAGCTCGTGTTGGCCACCGGCTCAACGCCTTTCGTGCCCAAGCTCCCAGGTGTTGACCTGGAGGGCGTGTTCACCTTTCGCAACCTGCGCGATGCCCACCGGCTGCTGGCGCGGCGGTTTCGCAGTCATCATACGGTGGTGCTCGGGGGTGGCCTGCTCGGTCTTGAGGCGGCCCGTGCCATGCAGCGGGGTAACACCCCCGTTACCGTGATCGAGCATTCAGACCGGCTCCTCAACCGGCAGTTGGACGAGGCAGGGTCGGCGCGCCTGCAGGCCGAGGTGGAGGCTCTCGGGATCGAACTCGTCATCGGCGAGGGGGTGGCGGAGGTGCTCGGCGATGTGCGCATTAGCGGTGTGCGCCTGCGTTCGGGCCGCGAGCTCCGTTGCGACACCCTACTGCTGTCCACTGGCATTCGCCCGAATATCGAGCTGGCCCGCCAGGCGGGCCTGGATATCGGTCAGGGCATCAAGGTGGACGATGCCATGCGCACCTCGGCGCCGGATATCTATGCCGCAGGCGAGTGCGCCGAGCACCGCGGCAAGGTCTACGGCCTGGTGGGTCCGGGCTTTGAACAGGCTGCGGTGGCGGCGGCGAACATCGCCGGCACCGAGGGCCACTACAGGGGCTCGATAGCGGCCAGCCGCCTCAAGGTGGTTGGCACCCAGGTGTTCAGCATGGGACCCATGGGGGCCGGCGAGGACCCCCAATACGGCACCGCTCACGTCTACCGAGACGATGCCCAGGGCATCTACCGCAAGATCCTGGTGCGCCAGCATCGTCTGGTGGGGATCATCGGTATCGGCGACTGGACCGAGACCGTGCGCCTGCAGACCATGATCGATGGCGCCCAGCGCATCTGGCCCTGGCAGATATTGCGCTTCCGGCACAGCGGTAGGATCTGGCCCGAGGGAGAAGGCGAGGGGGTCTCGGACTGGCCTGCGCAGGCGGTGGTGTGTCAGTGCACGAGCACCACCCGGGGCGCGATCGGCAAGGCCATCGACCTGGGTGCCTGCTCGGTGTCCGAGGTCTCCAAGGCCACCAGTGCCAGCACGGTGTGCGGTTCCTGCAAACCCCTGGTCGAGGAGCTGCTGGGCGGCCAAGCCGTGCCGGAGCCGGTGGCCATGCACCGCACCCTGGTGGGGGCCGCGGTCGTCAGTCTCCTAGGCGCGCTGCTGGTGGTGTTCGCGCCGGCGCTGCCCTATGCCGACTCGGTGCAACACAGCTGGCATTGGGACATCCTGTGGCGCGACGGCCTGTTCAAGCAGATCAGCGGCTTTACGGTGTTGGGCCTGTTCGCCGTCGGCCTGCTGCTGTCGCCGCGCAAACGCATCAAGAAGCTCAATGCGCTGGGCAAGTTCGATGGCTGGCGCCTGGTACACATCGTGCTCGGGGTGCTGGTGATCCTGGCGCTCGTCGCCCATACCGGCTTTCGCCTGGGCGATGGCCTGAATTTCCTGCTGCTCGCGACCTTCTCCGCCACACTGCTGCTGGGCGCCCTGTCCACCGGGGTCATCGCCCTCGAACACCGCATCGACGGGTCTCAGGTCCGGCGGCGTCTGCGCCGCCAGTCGGTGCTGTGGCATATCCTGCTGTTCTGGCCGGTGCCTGTGCTGCTCGGCTGGCACGTCCTCAAGAGCTACTGGTACTAGGATCGTGTCGGAGCAGGCATTCACCCCTGGTTTTTGGACGGCATGGCTGATCGCCAGCGTAGCCCTGGCCGCCTATCTCGCCTACACCCTTTTCGTCGGAGAGGATAAGACCCTGTTCATGCCGGGGGAGCTGAACCCCGGCCACCACCAGCTTGCGGAGTCTTGCGACGCTTGCCACCGCGAGGGCTTCGGTGGCGGCGAGGTGCTCGACGAGGCCTGTCTGGACTGCCACGGCGAGGAGCGGGTCAAGCCCGTGGATTCCCACCCGCGCACCAAATTTTCCGACCCGCGCAACGCTGACCGCTTGGAGAAGATCAACGCCCTGGAGTGTGTTACCTGCCACGTGGAGCACCGGCCGGAGATCACCCAGAAGGATGGTCTCACCCAGCCGCGGGACATGTGCTTCCACTGCCACGCCGGCATCGGCGACGATCGGCCTTCTCACCGGGAGATGTCCTTCGAGACATGTAAGGACTCGGGCTGCCACAACTTCCACAACAACCGCGCCCTCTACACGGACTTCCTCGTCAAGCACATGGATGCGCCGCCCACCGCAGCGCGCCCGCGGGTGCCGGGCAGGGAGTTTGCGGAGGTGGTGGAGGAGATCATGGAATATCCCCGCGACCACTATCCCGTGGAGCCCCTAGGCGCCGCCGCCAAGGATGCCCCGCTCGATGTGCTCTTCAGTGTCAGGCTGTGGCGCCAGTGGCTCGAGACCGCCCACGCCCAGGCTGGGGTCAATTGCAGCGCCTGCCATCAGCAACGGGACGAGCAGGGCGAGCTCGGGCCCTGGAACGAACACCCGGGACCCGAGGGGTGCGTTGCCTGCCACGGCCTGGAGGTGCAGCGCTTCCAGCAGGGCAAGCACGGCATGCGCCTGGCCGCGGGCCTGTCGCCGATGACCCCGGCCCAGGCGCGGCTGCCGATGCAGGAGACCGCCGCCCACGAGGAGCTGGACTGCGTGAGCTGCCACGGCGCCCATGACTTCGACGTGACCCGGGCCGCGGTCGAGGGCTGCCTGCGATGTCACGCCGACGAACATTCCCTGGCGTACGAGGATTCGCCCCATCACCGCCTGTGGAAGGCGGAGGTGGCGGGAGAGGGCGAGGCGAACAGCGGGGTCTCCTGCGCTACCTGCCACATGCCCCGCATCGACTTCGATGTCAGCGAGTGGATGAGTCGCACCATGGTGGACCACAACCAGAGTGCGAACCTGTCTCCCAACAGCAAGATGATCCGCTCGGCCTGCATCCATTGTCATGGCCTGGGTTTCACCCTGGACGCCTTGGCCGACGAGACCCTGATCCAGCGCAACTTCAGCGGGCAGCCGACGGTGCAGGTACGCAGCATCGACCTAGCCCGCGCCGATCAGGAACGCTACCAGCGCGAGCTGGAAGCGGCCGGTCAGTGACAGCACCCAAGCGCCGATCCCTTCGGCAGTCATCAGCGAGAACGAGGTGAAACCATGAAAGTCATGAGCAGAAAGAAATGGACGGCCGTGGCCGCGGTCGCCGGCCTTTGCACGGCCGCCGCCGTGAGCGCCGTCCCTGATGTGGCCAACCAACCGGTCATCAGCCCGAAGGCCATGGCCGATGCGCTGCACGTGGTGATGGACTCGGATCGCACGGTCTACACCCGGCAGATCGTCAACCGCCTCGTGAAGAAGGATAAGGTCATCGAGGCCAGTGAGCATTTCGAGGACGACAAAGCCCTCGTGCTGCCGGCCCAGATGTTCCGCTTTGGCTCCGAGCTGGTGGCGGAGCGCACGGAGAAGCTGCCCGACGTGGCTTTCAGCTACTCCCTTCAATCCCTGTGGCCGATCAACAAGCAGAATGAGCCTAAGACCGATGCGGAGAAGGAAGGGCTGGAGTATGTGGCCGACAACAAGGGCGAGAACTTCTACACCGTGGAGGAGTTGGGCGGTAAAAAGTACTTTACCGCCGTCTACGCGGATACCGCGGTGGCCCCGGTATGCGTCTCCTGCCACAACGACCACAAGGACTCGCCTCGCCGTGACTTCGAGTTGGGCGATGTCATGGGCGGGGTGGTGATCCGCATCCCGGTGCAGGGCTGAACCCGTGGCCCTGCGGGCCTGGTGCAGTGTTTTGGGTCTGCTGCTGGCGTCGGTGGCCGGGGGCGGGGAGTCGGCCTACGTGAACCTGAGCGGTGAGACCATGGCGCAGGGACGCGCCATCTGGCTCGCGAACTGCGAGCGCTGCCACGGCTACGGCGTCGCCGGGGCCCCGATCCCTATGACGCCGGCGGACTGGAAGCCACGCCTTGAGCAGGACCAAGCCACCCTCTACCGCCACGCGATCGAGGGGTTCTTTGGCCCCCGCTACACCATGATGCCGCCCCGGGGCGGCAACGCCCAGCTTTCCGACGCCGAGGTCAAGGCCGCCGTGGACTATATGACCGGCCTGGCGCGGCATTACATCAACCAACAGGAGCAGACGAAATAATCCCCGCGCAGTGACAACTACAAACACTGCCAATGTGGGATGAGCTGTTCGATAAATGTGTTGGTAACGTGGCCTGATTTTTCCTGTAAGCCGCCGTGGCCGGGTGGCGCCCCGCAGGCGTGGCAAGGGATGTCAGCTTGCGCCGACAGGGGCTCAGGATCAACCGTTATTGAGTGCCGGACGCTGCGCCGCAATGACATGCGCGCAACGCGTGCAACCTGTACTCGGGATCGACATCGAGATATGCCTGACCTGCGGCGGTGGATTGCGGATTATCGCCTGTACCGAAGGTCCGATGGTGATCAAGAAGCTTCTTGCCAACCTGATGAAACAGGGAGTCTCTTATGCGAATCGGATATTACATGACTCAGAGCCCGATCACTGTGTCCGAGCAGACGAGCATGAAAGAAGCCGTCCTAACGCTTCAGCGGCATCGTATCCGCCATCTGCCGGTGACCAACGGCACCAAGCTCGTCGGGATCGTGACGGACCGCGACCTGAAACGAGCGTCTCCCTCCCTGCTCTTAGAGATTGAGCGCGAGGAAGTCGAGCAGGTGCTCCGGACCACCCTCGTCTCCAGCATTATGACCAGAGAGCCGGTAACGGCGACGCCGGATACCCCGCTGGTGGATGCGTTGCGGCTGATGGTCGAGGGGAAATTTGGCAGTGTCCCCGTAGTGAACGGTGACGATCTCGTGGGCATTTTCACCGAGATCGATGCGTTGAAGGTTCTCATAGAGAAAGAGGAAAAAGACTCGGGGGACAGCAGTAGCGGCAGTCATTCCCTATGATGGACCGGGGCATCTGCCCGCTCCGTTTTCGGGGGCGCTGGGGCGGGCATTTTGACCCTTTAGAGCACGACCGTCTTCGCAGCTGCGCCGGGGTCCTCGCGCACGAGTCTTGGCACCAGATAGCCTGGCAGCCGGCCGCGCAGCGCCGACATCAGCGCTCGCGCTTCGGGCGCGGGGACATCGAAGTGTGCGGCGCCGCTGACCGGGTCGAGCAGGTGTAAGTAGTAGGGCAGAACACCGGCGTCGAACAGGGCCTCGGAGAGCGCGGCCAGCGTATCGCCGTCATCGTTGACGCCGCGCAGCAGCACGCTCTGATTCAGCAGCATCGCCGGAACCTCCCGCAATGCGGCGAGCGCCCGCCGCGCGTCCATGTCGATCTCGGCGGGATGATTGATATGGACGACGGCAATCAGATCCAGGCGGCTGGCGGCGAGCCTGTCGCAGAGGGCGCGGGTGATCCGGCTCGGCAGGATGCTCGGGATTCGCGTGTGCAGACGCAGCCGCTTGAGACCAGGTTGCTGCTCGAGTGCGTTGATCAGTTCCGCGAGCACGCGGTCATCGAGCATCAGCGGATCGCCGCCGCTTAGGATGACCTCGTTGATCTCCGGGGTGGTCGCAAGCGCGGCCAGCGCGCCGGCGAAGCGGTCGCGCTGCGCGCTCCCGTCGCGATAGGCGAAGTGTCTGCGAAAGCAATAGCGGCAGTGCACCGCGCAGGCGCCCGTAGCGATCAGCAGCGCGCGTCGGGCGTACTTTTGCAACAACCCGGTTGCGCGCCTTGCGGCGACGTCCCCGACCGGGTCGGTCACGAAGCCCTCTTTCGGCTGCGCTTCAGCAGCGCTTGGCAGCACTTGGCGAAGCAGCGGGTCGTGCGGGTCGCCGCGCTGCATCAGCGAAGCGAAGCGGCGCGGGACCAGTAGCGGAAAGCCCTGAGGTCCTTGCTGGGCCTGATCGCGCGGGGCCAGTAGCCCCGCGCTGATCTGCTCAGGCGTGATCGCGAGGTAATCCAGCAGCGCGCGGGTGTCGGTGAAGGCGTCCCTGAGCTCCCGCCGCCAATGCTCTGCTGCCGCCTCCAGACCTGCCATCACTGCCGCCTTCGCGCTACCATTAGGGGTTTGGTTTCCGTCCGGCATCGGCGCCTGTTCGTTTGTTCGTTCATCGCTGCTGGGCTGAACATCGCATTGATCGCACGATGCACTGCAAGAGGATCTGATGGCAAGTTACAAGACCAACGAGTTCAAGGGCGGGCTCAAGATCATGCTCGATGGTGATCCGTACACCATCGTCGAGAACGAGTTCGTCAAGCCTGGAAAAGGCCAGGCGTTCAATCGCGTGAAGGTTCGCAACCTGAAGACCGGACGCGTGGTCGAGCGCACCTTCAAGTCCGGTGAATCGGTCGAAGCGGCAGACGTCCACGAGACCGAGCTGCAGTATCTCTACAACGACGGCGAGCTGTGGCATTTCATGGACCCGACCAGCTTCGAGCAGCTCACCGCCGATGAGGCGGCGCTCGGCGAGGCGGCGAAATGGATCAAGGAGCAGGATATGTGCGCGGTCACGCTCTATAACGGCCAGCCGATCAGCGTTGAGGCGCCAAGCTTCGTCGTCCTGGAGATCACCGAGACCGATCCCGGGCTCAAGGGCGATACCTCCGGCGGCGGTGGCAAGCCGGCGACGCTCGAGACCGGGGCGGTGGTCAACGTCCCACTGTTCGTCCAGACCGGAGAGATGATCAAGGTCGATACCCGCACCGGCTCCTATGTCTCGCGCGCCAAAGACGACTGAGCGCTGCGGGCGCTGGCGCGGCACCAAGTCGCTCAGCCTAAGAAGGCCCTATCAAAATGCCCGGCTGCTAGCCCGCACAAATGGCTGATTTGTTAGGCCATAGGGAGCATTCGGTGAGTGCTTTTAAGGTGCTCAGTCGCAGGCCCTCAGGCCCCGGTCCCGCCGGTCCTAGGCACCAGGTCCTAGGCATCAGGTCCTAGGCATCAGGCCCTCGGCATCATGTGTTCCACGCCCGTCGCGACAGGGACGCGAGTGAAGCCGATCGCCGAGTGGCTCTGCTCTGGCGCAAGGGTTGGCGGGCCACAGTCGTCACGATGCGCCTAAGCCGCCTGATGCATTCACCCGAGCTCGCTGATCCCATACCAATGGACCCCGAACTGCCGGCCCCGCTGCGGCATCGGGGGGGGCGATGACCATTCAGCCCTGGCAGCCGAGCGCTGGGCGAGATGTCCTGCGTGCACGCGCCCGGATGCTGCAGCGCTTGCGTGCGTTCTTTGCCGAGCGTGGCGTGTTGGAGGTCGAAACCCCGGTGCTGTCCCGAGCCGCGGTGACCGATCCGGCGCTCGCGTCGCTCACTACAGCCTGGGCTGGCTCAGCGGGGACCCAGAGCGAGCGCCTGTATCTGCAGACCTCGCCAGAACTGCCGATGAAGCGGCTGGTGGCCGCTGGCAGCGGGCCGATCTATCAGGTCTGCAAGGTGTTCCGCGACGGCGAGCGCGGCCGCAGGCACCATCCGGAATTCAGCCTGCTCGAATGGTATCGGCCTGGATGGACACTCGATGCGCTGATCGACGAGGTCGCCGATCTGGTGCGTTGGCTGCTGGAACGGCCGGCACTCGGGGTCGAGATCGTCCGTTATCGCGACCTGTTTCGCGAGCATCTCGATGTCGATCCCTGGTGCGCAGAGGTCGATGCGCTCAAGGCTGCAGGTCGGCTGGCGGGCCTGGGCGGCTGCGACCGGCTGGAGCTGGATCGTGACGGCTGGCTAGACCTGCTGATGAGCCGCTGTTTGGAGCCCATGCTCGGCCGCGACCGCATGACCTTCCTGCGCGATTATCCGCCCAGCCAGGCTGCTTTGGCCCGGCTGGACCCAGGGCCTCCCAGTGTTGCGGCGCGCTTCGAGCTCTATCTCGACGGCATGGAACTGGCCAACGGCTTCGATGAGCTGACCGATGCGCAGCCGCAGCGGGCGCGCTTCGCAGCCGATCTGGACAAGCGGCGCGAGGCTGGTCTGCCGCAGCCGCCGCTCGACGAGGCATTCCTGGCTGCGCTGGAATCAGGCATGCCGCCGACGGCCGGTGTGGCACTGGGTCTCGATCGGCTGCTAATGTGTAAGCTCGGTGCAGAGCATATCGACGCGGTGCTCGCGTTTCCGGTCGAGCGTGCCTGACGGGCGGGTGATGGCTACATCGCAATCGCAATAGCGCGATCGGCGATCCAATGGACGCTGCGCTGGATTCAGGCTCGCGCGGTTGCCGGCGCCTCGGTCTGCCCGATCGAACCGCCAACACGGACCTGGGCGCCTGGCCTCAGCGACGAGGTCCAAGCGACGGCATCGGCGCCGAACAACAGGATCACGGTCGAGCCCATGTTGAAGCGGCCGAGCTCGTCGCCGCGCGCGAGCCGAATCGGCTCCGGCCCCGCCTCGGTGACGGTAATGGTCTTGATCCGTGGCGGCGTCATCTTGCCGGCCCAGACCGTCTCGATGCTGCCGACGAAGATCGCGCCCACCAGGACCAGGGCCATCGGCCCGGCTGCGGTCTCGAACAGACAGACGACACGCTCATTGCGGGCGAACAGCCCCGGCACGCCGGCGACGGTGGTCGGATTGACGCTGAACAGCCGGCCCGGGACCTGAATGGTCCGGACCAGCTCGCCGCTGACCGGCATGTGGATGCGATGATAATCGCGCGGCGACAGATAGACCGTGGCGAAGCGCCCGTCGCGGAAGCGTCCCGCGAGCGAGGCATCGCCGCCGAGCAGGCTGTCGAGCCGATAGCGCTGCCCCTTGGCCTGCAGCAGCTGCTCGGCGCGGATCGCGCCGACCTCGCTGACCCGTCCGTCGACCGGGCAGGCGATCGCGTCCGCCGCCTCTGGCATGAGGCGCATGCCGGGGCGCAGTGCGCGCGTGAAGAAGGCATTGAAGGTCGGGTAGGCGCTTGGGCTCGGTTCGGCTGCCTCTGCCAGATCGACCCGGAACAGCCGCGCATAGACTCGGATCACCCAGGGCAGCAGCCATGGCAGCCGGCGGCGGGTCAGCCAGTGCATCGCGTTCGACAGCGTGTGCTGCGGCAGTCCGTATTGCAACAGCACGAAGAGCCGTTCGCCGACACCAGTGAAGCCGGGGTTGTCGGTCGCGGATCGCTTAGCCACCGTCGCGCTCGGCCGCAGACGTGAAGGCATCCGGCCGCTCGGCCAAGCGCCCAAGGTCTTCCGCGATCTGCGCGGCGGGTTGGCTGCCTGGGAACAGTGCCACCAGACGTGCCTGGGGGCCGATCAGAAAGAGCGTCGGCGGCAGCTCATCGCCATCCTCCTGAGCGTCGCCGCTGGCTCCCATCGCCTGCCGTAAGCGCCCGAGCTCGGCCTGGCTGGTGCTGAGCACGAAGAGGTTCGGCGTCAGGCGTTCGAGATCCCGGGCGAGACCGGGGACGTCATCGGCGCTGACGAGCAGGAGCCGCAACTGCTCGCGTAGATCGGGCTGATCGGCGGTGCGGTTCCAGACCGCGATCAAGCGCGCGACGCCGCGATGCCCGCGTGCACTTCCGGGCCGGCCGAACGCGAGCAACGACCAGGGCGTCTCTAGATCATCGGTCGTGAACTGTCCGCGCGGCCCCCGCAAGGCGATCTCCGGAAGCACAACCGACGGGCTCAGCAAGACCCCAGCGATCTGTGGCGGTCCCTCCTGCGCGCGCTGGTATTGATTGCCCCACTGATAGCCGACCAGGAACAGCCCGACGGCGGCGACTGCCATGACCACCCGCACGAGCAGCGGCCGCGGAGAATGGGAACGACTGGCCACGGATCAGGTTGTGCTGAGCCGGGTTATGCTGGACCTTGATCGGTTGCAAGGCGACAGCCCGGAGGCGGCCATGCAGGACGAGCTGAGGCCGGGTAATGTGAGGCCGTTAGAGGTCAGGCCGCCCCGGGAACTGCTCAGTGCGCTTGTCATTGCGAAAGGGCCTGCTGCGCCTGAGCGAGCGCCGCGGTTGTATCGACACGCTGACCCAACTCGTTCAGGATAGCGCCCAAGGCGCTGATACAGAGCAGGATGTTCTCGGCGCGGCTGGAGAAGCCCATCAGGCCGATGCGCCAGACCTTGCCCGCGAAGTCGCCGAGTCCAGCGCCGATTTCCAGGTTGTAGCGCTCGAGCAGCAGACGCCGGACGCTGGCGTCGTCGACGCCTCCTGGGATCGAGACCGCATTGAGCTGCGGCAGGCGCTCGTCTGCAGGTACGACCAGCTCCAGCCCGAGGGCCTCGAGTCCGTCGCGCAGCGCAATGTGGTGTTGCTGATGCCGCGCCCAAGCCTTCTCCAGACCCTCTTCGGTCAGCATCAGCAATGCCTCGTGCAGCCCATAGAGCGCGTTCACTGGTGCGGTGTGGTGATAGCTGCGCCGGTTGCCGCCATCGCTGGTCCAATAGCCGAGCACCAGATTCAGGTCCAGGAACCAGCTCTGGACCGGCGTCTCGCGCGCCTTGATCTTCGCGACCGCGCGCTCGTTGAGGCTGATCGGCGCGAGTCCTGGCGTGCAAGAGAGGCACTTCTGACTGCCGGCGTAGACCGCATCGACTCCCCAGCCGTCGACCTCGAGCGGGGAGCCGCCGAGCGCGGTGACTGCGTCGACGATCGTCAGGCAATCGTAGCGATGTGCGAGTCCGACGAGCTGGCCGGTATCGGAACTGGCGCCGGTCGAGGTCTCGGCCTGGACGAAGGCGACGATCCGCGCCTCGGGGTGCTGCTTCAGTGCATCCTCGAGCCGATTCGGATCGACTGCGCGGCCCCAGGGTGAGTCGACCCGGACCAGTTTGCCACCGGCGCGGGTGACGTTCTCGCACATCCGGCCGCCGAATACCCCGTTCACACAGACGATCACGGTGTCACCAGGCTCGACCAGGTTGACGAAGCAGGTCTCCATCCCAGCCGAGCCGGGCGCCGAGACCGGCATGGTTAGCGCGTTCTCGGTCCGAAAGGCCGTGCGCAGCAGGTCCTTGATCTCCTCCATCATCGCGACAAACCGCGGATCGAGATGGCCGATCGTCGGTCGCGCCAGCGCCGACAGCACCCGCGGGTGGACATCGGCGGGGCCGGGCCCCATCAGGGTACGTACAGGAGGCTGGAACGATGTGGGAATCATGGCAATTTCCAGATGGGATGGCGAGCGTTTCGACATCGAGCGGGATGGCCGGCGAGTATAACGACGCCCAGAGCGGCCTCTCAACCGCGGCTGTACCGCACCGACGGGCGCTCACGGCCGACATTTGATGCTGAGATCAGGAGCCGAAAGATGGCTAACGATATTGAGAAGATCGAAAAGACCGAAGCCGAGTGGCGCGCCTCATTGTCCGCCGAGCAATACCGTGTGCTCCGTCAGCACGGTACTGAGCCGGCCTTTACCGGTGCCTATTACGCCAACAAGGACCCGGGTCGCTACCGATGCGCTGCCTGCGGCGCCGCATTGTTCGGCTCTGGCGAAAAGTTCGACTCCGGCACCGGCTGGCCAAGCTTCTTCGCACCCCTGGACGAATCCGCAGTCGAGACCGAGACGGACCGCAGCCACGGCATGGCCCGCACCGAGGTCCACTGTGCGCGCTGTGGCTCGCATCTCGGTCATGTGTTCCCAGACGGGCCGAAGCCGACCGGACTGCGCTACTGCATCAATTCGGTGTCGCTCGAGTTCGAGCCGGAAGGATAAGGCGATCTCGGTCGCCTCTCATAGGGAGTTGCCGGTCTTTGCCCCGCCTTCTTTCTGGTGCCGTCGGCCACAGGGCATCAGCGATGCTGCCAACGACAGCAATCAGCAGTCGCTATCGGCCGCAACCGGCCCGGACAGAGGTTCTGGATCAGCTGCCTGCGACACCGTTGAGCCGGGTCCCAGCGGTGGCGGACTGCTCCAGCTCCGCGGACGACGCATAGGCCTCGACCTGCGCTCCCGAGATCCTGAGAATCGATCCATCGTGGAAGCAGATTGTTCTCGGGCCAGCGGGCTCGGCGTGGTCCAGCTCTGGCTGCAAAAGTCTGGCGCGCGCAATGGCGTCATCGACGTCGTCCGCTATCCGAAGGATCTGCTGCGCAAGCAGCGCACGCTTCTCCTGTGAATCCCTTGGCATCGGTCGCGGTCCTGAGCGATGGTGATAGGCGAAACGCATGCGATGACTCCCCACGGTAAACATCGTTCAATGCTGCCGGAGGGGCCGAGATGGCCTCGCGAGGCCGATACGCCCACATGACGGCAGTGCATCCACCTCAGATTCTGCGCGCTCGGGGTCAGTTGATCTGTGCCCTGCTGCTCAGAATCCACTCGACGCAGGGGAAACGAGTCGCAACGTCGGATCGGATCGCGAGATGAGCAAGCCGATCCGGATTACCCGGGCTGCTGTTCGGCGGTACGATACGCTCAAGAATCGAAGCTCGGCGGCGGTCATTGGCGGGCGTCGCGGCTGGCATCTGGAAACTCGACCTTGGGATCTGGCGGTGATCACTTCTTACAGACCCATTCTGCGTTTGGCGCTTGGCTCGGTGTCGGCTGCGTTGGTTGCGATGGCGCTAGCCGGAGTGGCTGCAGCTGACCCGGTTGCGTGGGTGTCAGCGATGCCGAATGCCAGCCTGGCGGTCAGCGATGGCAGGCGTCTAGTGATCGCCGAGCGGCCCGACCGGGCGCTGATACCCGCCTCGACGATGAAGCTGATCATCGCGCTGGCGGCGATTGAGCGCTGGGGGCTCGCGCATCGATTCGAGACTAGGTTCTATCAGGATGCAGCGGACCGGCTCTGGATTCGCGGGGGCGGTGATCCCTATCTGGTCTCCGAAGAGCTCGATCGGGTCGTGCAGGGGCTGAAGGCAGCGGGCGTGCGGTCGGTGGCCGGGATCGGGCTCGATGCCGAGCTGTTCGGCACCGAGGTCATGATCCCGGGGCGCTCGTCGAGCAACAATCCCTATGACGCGCCGGTCACGGCGCTGGCGGTCAACTTCAATACCGTCAGCCTGCTGGTCTCCGGCGGACGCGTCGAGAGCGCTGAGCCGCAGACACCGCTCACCGCAACCGCCGAGCGGATCGGGCGCGGGCTCGGTCCCGGCCGACATCGTGTCAATCTCGGCGACAGCGAGAGGGCGTTGGCCCATTTCGGGGAGCTGATCCAGGCGAAGCTGCGGCAGGGTGGGATCACTGTGGCGGGCCCGGTCGAGATCGGCGCCGTGCCGCGCTCGGCGACAGGCGTCTACACCCATCGCAACGGCCTGACGCTGGAGACGGTGCTCGCGAACATGCTCGAGTACTCGACCAACTTCATCGCCAATGACCTGTTCCTGCTGTTGGGCGAGCAGAACGGGCGGGCGAGCATGGCGCGCTCGCAGCGTGCCCTGGAGCAGTGGGCGCGCAGGACCTTCGGCTGGCGCGATGTTCGCATCGAGGACGGCGCCGGCCTTTCGCGCGGGAACCAGCTCAGCGCGCGGCAGCTGCTCGATGTGCTCGAGCGGCTGCGGCCGCACCGCCAGCTGCTGCCGCAGCAGGACGATGAGCCGGCGGTGCGGGCTAAGACCGGCACCCTGACCGGTGTGAGCACCTACGCCGGCTTCGTGCGCCGCGGCCGCGAGTGGTTCCCGTTCAGTCTGATGATCAACCAGCCGGTTGCCTACGGCCTGCGTCTGCAGCTGGCCAGTGAGCTCGCCCGCAGCCCGACATTGGGCGCATGGCAATGAGCAATGGTTGCCCGGCCATCAGGTGCGGACGCCGAGCGGTCGCGCCGAGCGGCCGATGAGGCGTATCCTGGAGCAGCGCTGAGGCCATTGTTTGGCCCGCTGCTCGGCATCCGCTGGGCTGATTCGTAGGCCTGTTTGCGGTTGAAACAGACCTCTGCCGGCGCAAGGTCAACGCCCTAGCCAGTCTATGCATTGGTACGAGCGGCGTTGACAAGCTGGCGCTAGCGCCACGACGCCAGGCCTGACGTGCCTTCATCCACTCCTCCTCATCATCATCGGAGATTTTTCATGTCTGAAGCCAAGACCGGCGACACAGTCAAGGTCCACTACACCGGCACACTCACCGACGGCACCCAATTCGACTCGTCCCGCGGCCAGGAGCCTCTCGAGTTCACGCTGGGACAGAATCAGATGATCGGGGGCTTCGAAGAGGCGGTTGTTGGGATGTCGCAGGGCGAGAACAAGACGGTGACGATCCCGTCGACCGAGGCCTACGGTGAGCGCAACGAGTCGATGGTGCAGCAGGTCCCGCGCAGCGCGATCCCACCTGAGATCGAGCTTGCCCCGGGCCTGATGCTGCAGGCACAGGGGCCGGATGGTGAAACGCTGCGCTTCACCGTGGCCGATTTCGACGACGAGTCGGTGACCGTCGACGGCAATCATCCGCTGGCAGGCCGCGACCTCGTGTTCGAGCTGGAACTGGTCGAGATCGCCTAATCGCGATCAACCGAGTCGCAATCGACTAGTCGGGCTCGAACACGAGGGTTTCCTCGATGCCGAGCTCGCGCGCGGCGAGCCGAGCGATGCTTTGACCGAGCCAGTTGGGCTGGTGCGCATCCGAGCTGATCACGAAGCGGAAGCGATTCCGATAGGGGCCATAGAAGGCCATCCAATCGCAGCGCCAGATGTAGCGGTTGTTCAGCTCGATCAGGCATTCGTTCGGTACCCGCTCGAGATCGGTATCGAGGGCATTGGGATGGGCGACGATCACCGGGATGTCGTCGGCCAGCAGGCTTTCGAGCGCGCGATAGTCGGCACCCTGGTCGTAGCAATGGAAGATCCGGTAGTCGCAGGGGCAGTCCAGTGCGGCCGGGACCGACCGATGCCCGTCGATCTCGGTGCCGACGCGCAGCCCGGCGGCTGACACCGCGCGCCGGTACGCATCGAAGCGGTCGGCGATGTGCTCAAAGTGATCGCTGATGCCTCGGATTCGGGCGTGCTCGGCGGCGGCGATCAGTTCAATGGTCTGCTCGGGGACCACCGAGCTGTCGGCATGTGACCAGGTCGTATGGATATGCAGGTCTTGGGCGAGCTGACTGGCTGACATAATGATGGGTCGATCCGGTCTGCAATGGCGAGCGTTGTACTGGTAGGGCCTATGACAAAGCAAGCTGCAGGCGCGTTCGTCGAGTCCAGTCGCCGGTCGCGTCGCGTCGCTCGATCATCTGGGGTCATGTTGCCGTGAGCGCCGCCTCTGGACTCGATGCGACATGGCAGGCCTTGCTTGCCGCGGCCGCGGGCGATGCCGCCCGTGCCGCGCGCTTCGGGCTTGCCCTCGACGCCGAGACCGGATGGCAATGGAGAGATGCGACGTCCGGTGATGCCGCCGGCGCGGCGCTTTCGGCCTTGTATCTGCCGTTTATTCAGCCGCTTCACCCTGCCTCTGCATTCAGGGTCTTTGGGCATCTCGGGCAGAGTCTGGACGGCTGTGTCGCGACCGACAGCGGCGATGCCTGTTTCGTCACCGGCGAGGCGAATATCGTCCATCTGCACCGGATGCGAGCGCTCGCCGATGCGGTGATCGTTGGTGCCGGGACGGTCGCGAACGATGATCCGCTGCTGACGACACGGCTGGTACCGGGACCGAACGCGGTGCGGGTCGTGATCGATCCGAATGCGCGACTGCCAGGGCGGCACCGGCTGTTCCAGGACGGCGCCTGCCCGACGCTGCATTGCTGTCGAGCGGCTTGCACGAACGGTCCACCCCTGCCTGGGGTCGGGCGCCTCGACCTGCCGGATCATGATCCGGATTCGGGCGCCCTCGGTTTGGATCTGCATGCGCTCTGTATGCGGCTGAGTGAGCGCGGCCTGCGGCGGCTGTTCGTCGAGGGGGGCGGGGTGACCGTGTCGCGTTTCCTTCGCGTCGGCTTGTTGGAGCGGCTCCAGGTGGCGGTAGCCCCTGTGCTGATCGGCCACGGACGGCCAGGCGTCAGTCTGCCGGGTGTCGACCGCCTCTCTGAAGCGCTGCGTCCGGCGAGCCGGGTCTTCCGGATGGGTTCGGATATCCTCTACGAACTGGACCTGACCGAGGCGCCCAGTCCTGCGGAGACGCGCGATCAAACACTGGCTCGGGTGCGCTGAGCAGCGGTACGGGACCCTAGACGCCCTAACAGAATGCCTCTGCAGCCCAAAGAGATCAGGGGATTGCTCGGGTCAAGCGGCCGTTTTGATAGGGCGTCTTAGCGTCCGTTGAACCCGGCCGCGAATCATCATCCCTGATGGCGGCCGTCGTCCGGTGCCGTGAACACGCGGATCGCGCGGTTGGTGACAGCGCTTAGCCCAGGTTGAGCTGCGAGTTTTGTGCCGGGCTCGTCAGTGCGAGGCCGGCTACGGCGATGCTGCTGCCCCGCTACTGCTGTGGCACAGCACCCTTCTGCTGCTGCATCTTCTGCATCTGCTCCTGCATCCGCTGCTGCATATCCTCGAAGAAGGCTGTCGCCTCCTCGTTGGTCGCGACGCCGTCGTCGTTGGTGTCCATCCGCTCGAATGAGGCGACCGTCGGCGCTTCGAACTCGCCACGATCGATCTTACCGTCGCCGTTCTCGTCGAGATTCTTGACAAAGGTCTCGCCGGGATCAGGCATGCCGCGCTCTTCCATCGCCTTCAGCATCTCTTCCGGGACCTGTTCATTGAACGCGGTGCCAGCCTCCTCGGCGTCTACGAAGCCATCGCCATTCAAATCGGTTTCGTCAAAGCGAGCCTTTTGCGGCGCAACCGCCTCCTCCAGGCTGACCTTGCCGTCACCATCGGTGTCAAGCTGCTCGATGAAGGCGTCGGCAGGCGCCTTGTTGGGGGCTGCCTGCTCGGCTTGAGCAATCGCAACGGTGCTCGCAAGGGTTCCAGCGATGGCGGCGGCGAGGATCGAATAGGCTCTCTGCATGGTCAGGCTCCGTGAGTGGTGGATGTGGTCGTTGAGACTCTTGGTCAGTGGAGAAGACGAGCGACAAGGATAGCCGGTGAGATGAGACGGTCGAATCCGGCAGAAACGCGCCGCGCGCCTGGATACTGACCGCAACAGGGTAGTAGTCAGCGCGCGCGCTGGCAAACCGAGGGTTCTATGAAATGCGGCAAGCCAGTATGCTGCGCCTTTCAACTCGGACCCTGACTAACCTGCCGGGTGAGACTGACTGAGCTCCTGCTATGGCCGATTCTGCCGTGACGCCGACCCGTACCAACTTCATCCGCCAGATTGTCCAGGACGACCTCGAGAACGGGCGCCATCAGCGCGTGGTCACCCGCTTTCCGCCGGAGCCGAACGGCTATCTGCACATCGGGCACGCTAAATCGATCGTGCTGAACTTCGGCATCGCCGAGGATCTCGGCGGCATCTGTAACCTACGCTTCGATGATACCAATCCGCACAAGGAGAACGTCGAGTTCGTCGAGTCGATCGAGGCCGACGTCCAGTGGCTCGGCTACGAATGGGGCGGGCGGGTGCGCTTTGCCTCGGACTATTTCGAGCAGCTCTATGGGTTTGCGGTGGAGCTCATCGAGAAGGGCCTGGCCTATGTCTGTGATCTCTCGGGCGAGGAGACCCGCGCCTATCGCGGGACGCTGACCGAGCCAGGGCGCGACAGCCCTTATCGCGACCGCAGCATCGACGAGAATCTGGACCTCTTTCGCCGGATGCGCGCCGGCGAATTCCCGGACGGGACGCGCACGCTGCGGGCGAAGATCGACATGGCGTCGCCCAACATCAACCTGCGCGACCCGGTTCTCTATCGGATTCGCCACGGCGTGATTCACCACCAGACCGGCAGCGAGTGGTGCCTGTACCCGACCTATGATTACACGCACCCGATCTCGGATGCGCTGGAAGGGATCACCCATTCGCTGTGCACGCTGGAGTTCGAGGATCACCGGCCGCTCTACGACTGGTGCGTGGCCAATGTCTCGGTGCCATGCCGCCCGCGCCAGATCGAGTTCAGCCGGCTGAACCTCGAGTACACGGTGATGAGCAAACGCCTGCTCACACAGCTGGTGACCGAAGGCATCGTCAGCGGCTGGGATGATCCCCGTATGCCGACCATCGCCGGGCTGCGGCGTCGCGGCTTCACGCCGGGTGCGGTGCGCGGCTTCTGCGAGCGCATCGGTGTGACCAAGGCCGATAATCTGGTCGAGATGGGCATCCTGGAGAGCGCGATCCGCGATGAGCTCGATGCGAGCGCGCCGCGGGCGATGGCGGTGCTGGACCCGCTGCGGGTGGTGCTGACCAATCTGCCTGCCGATGCGCCGGCGGCGGTGACGGCCAAGAATCATCCGAAGGACGACAGCATGGGGACACGCGCGGTGCCGTTGAGCGAGGAGCTTTGGATCGACCGCAGCGATTTCGAGGAGACACCGCCGAAGGGCTTCAAGCGGTTGGTGCCGGGCGGCGAGGTCCGGCTGCGCAATGCCTATGTGATCCGCTGCGATGAGGTGATCAAGGATGCCAGTGGAGACGTGACCGAGCTGCGTTGCTCGGTGGATGTTGAGACGCTGGGTAGGAACCCGGAAGGGCGCAAGGTCAAAGGCGTCATCCACTGGGTACCCGCCGAGACTGCCGTGAACGCCGAGGTGCGGCTCTATGACCGGCTGTTCACGGTGCCGCAGCCCGGCACCTCCGGGCGCGACGTGCGCGAGGACCTGAACCCGGATTCGCTGCGGGTGATCCCCAATGCGAAGCTTGAGCCGAGCCTCGGCGCGGCCAAGCCCGGTGATCGCTTCCAGTTCGAGCGTGAGGGGTATTTCGTCGCTGATCCGGATTCGCTTCCGGAGCGGCCTGTGCTCAATCGCACCGTGACGCTGCGTGATACCTGGGCCAAGGTACAGGGTGCCTCCAAGGGCTAGAGGGTTGCTACGATGACCGATACGAGGACACCGCGCCCAGGCCCAGCTGGCGCCGGCATTCCCTGGCCCGAGCGGATGCTGATCGGCTCTGGCATCCGCAGTGCGGCCCGCTTTCTGCCCAAGGATCGCCTGACGCGGATGTTTCGCAGCGAGGCCGAGCAGGCGATCGAGGTCGCGCGCGGTTTGAGTGTGGACGAGGGGCGGCAGCGCGTCTTGGTCGAGCGCTTCATCGGCATTGAAGAGAGCAGCCGGCACTGGTCCGTTTATATGGCCCTCGAGCACCTTGTGATCGTCAACAGCGCGATCGCGGCGATTTTGCCGCAGCTCTATTCGGGACGCGTGATCACGGGCGAGGTGGGTATCGAAGATGCCGAGCCGGTTCCGGAGGCCGGCCCGGAACAGATCGACGACCTGGAGAATCTCGTCGAGCGTTACACCGATCTCGTCGATAAGCTGGGGAACCTACGCGCAGGAACCACGCTCGAGCACCCCTGGTTCGGAACCCTGTCGGCGGCGCACTGGCATGCGCTGGCGACGATCCATAACAGCACGCATCGCCGCCAAGTCGAGCGGATCAGGCAGGCGTTGTAGCTCGCCGCGTCTCCGTGCGGTCCCGGTGCGGTCCCGGCTCGGTCCTGGCTCGGCTCAGGCCCCGAAGCCCTCAACGAGACCACCCCCATCGGTTGCGGTGGTGCCTCATCCTGCCCATCAGCCAACCGGAGCGATGCAGTCTTGCTCGAACCACGCCTCGCCGCCTCCCGCGCAGATCAATCAACCCCTGACACGGAGCGATCCGTTGCGCCTGCCGAGCGTGAGCATGATCTGCTGCGCGGCGCCGATGATCTGCTCGCCGACTTCGACCGCGGCGTCACGGTGTTCAATGAATTCGTGCGGGGCTGTCGCAGTCTGTTCGATCTCGGACGCTGCGTCACGGTGTTCGGCTCGGCGCGCTTCCCTGACGGACATCGCTGGTACCGGCTCGCGCGTGAGATCGGCGCCGAGCTGGCGCGCGCCGGCTGCACCGTGATGACCGGGGGCGGCCCCGGCGTGATGGAGGCAGCCAATCGCGGTGCGCATGAGGCCGGCGGACTGAGCATCGGCTGCAATATCCGTCTGCCCCACGAGCAGCAGCCGAATCCCTACCTCGATCGGACGCTGACCTTCGATTACTTCTTTGTGCGCAAGGTCATGCTGCTCAAGTACTCGTCCGGATTCGTGTTTCTGCCTGGCGGTTTCGGCACCATGGATGAGCTGTTCGAGACACTGACCCTGATCCAGACCGGTAAGGTCGAGGCCTTTCCCTGCATCGCAGCAGGGACGGACTTCTGGCAACCGATGGTCGATGCGGTGGCCGAGCAGCTCTATGCGGCGGGTACCGTCTCCCGCGGCGAGGTCGCGATCGGCCTGCTCGATGATCCGGCCGAGATCGTCGCGCATCTGCTTGCGGAGCAGCCGCGGCCTGAAAACCGGCCTGAACAGGCGCCGGATTAGCCCCGGATTAGCGCCGGATCACGAGCGAGCCCTCGTCGCCGACCCTCCACGTTTGATCTGGTCGTAGGCCGCGAGCGCCTCGGCGCGGCTGGCCTTGAGGTCGACGATAGGCCAGGGATAGTCCCGCCCGAGCCGGACCCCGCACGCCTCGCGCTCGGTCTCGGAGGCCTGCCAAGGCTGATGGATGAGCTTATCCGGAAGCCGATGCAGCTCGGGGCACCAGCGTCTTACGTAACCTCCTTGAGGGTCGAACCGTTCGCCTTGCCGGACCGGATTGAAGATCCTGAAGTAAGGCGCGGCATCGGCGCCGCAGCCGGCGCTCCACTGCCAGCCCTGGGTGTTGTTGGCGAGATCGGCATCGACGAGCGTATCCCAGAACCAGCGCGCGCCCTGCTGCCAGGGCTGGCGGAGGTTCTTCGTCAGCAGCGAGGCGACGATCATCCGCACGCGATTGTGCATCCAACCGGTCTGCCACAGCTCGCGCATCCCAGCGTCGACGATCGGGATGCCGGTGCGGCCTTGCTGCCAGGCCGCGAGCAAGCTGTCCGCATCCTCACTGCGCCAGGGAAACGCGGCGAAACGGGGATCGAGCGGCTCAGCTGGGGTCTGCGGGAAATGATACAGCAGCTGATAGCTGAACTCCCGCCAGCCCAATTCGCGCAGGTAGGGCTCGGACAGCTCAGGGTCCGGGCGTCCCGCTTGCACCTGTTCGATGACCTGGCGCGGGCTCAGCTCGCCGAAGTGCAGATGGGGCGACAGGCGCGAGGTGCCCTCGACTGCGGGTAGGTCACGGGCCTCGGCGTAGTGGTCGAGCCCATCTGAGACGAAGCGGCTCAGCCGCTCCAATGCGCCGGCCTCACCAGGCCGCCATTGCTCACGCAAGCCCTGATCCCAGGGGATCGTCGGCTGCAGCGCCAGCGCATCGACGTCGAGGCGCTCAAGCGTGTCCGAGATCGGTGGCAATGCTGCGGGCGCCGGCGTCGGTGGCGGCTGCTGCGCGAGCCGCGGTGCGAGCTGCCGCCAATAGGGCGTGAAGACCCGGTAGGGAGCGTCCTGGCCGGTCTTCAATGTCCAGGGCTCGTTGCACAGCAACCCATTGTAGCTGGCGCACCAGAGACCCTCAGCGCGCAGCGCTGCCTTGATACGGCTATCCCGCTCGGTCGCCGCCGGTTCATAGCAGCGGTTCCAGTGGACCTCGGTGGCGCCGGCCTCCCGAGCCAGGGCGCGTAAGGCCCCCAGGCTGTCGCCGCGACGGATGATCAGCCTGCTGCCGCGTTCCTGCAGCGCGTGATGCAGCGCCTCGAGGCTGTGATGCAGCCACCAGCGGGATGCCGCACCAGGCTGCCAGGGCGCTTCCTCATCCGGCGAATGGATGTAGACTGGGATGATTCGTTCGCAACGCTGCCGTGCTCCCTCCAAGGCCGGATTGTCGCTGAGCCGGAGATCACGGCGCATCCAGACGAGGGCGGTGGTCGGCATGGTTGCTCCCGATCAGGTTTTTGCCGTTGCAGAAGGATGATCCTGCACTTGTCATCAAATGATAATGGCGGCACTTGGTCGCAAGGCGCTACGATCTCCATTTGGCTAAGGCGTAAGCCCAAGGTGGGGTTCCCGATCGATGTCCAGCCCAGAGCCGGAGCCCCAAAGCGTCTTCTATGACGCGCTGACCGAGCTGAAGACCGCCGAGCAAAGCGAGGCGGTCGATTCGCCTCAGACCAGCTCACCCTCTTATCAACTGGCCTACGCAGACAAGGCGTTCCTGTCCCGGGACGAGCTGCGCGGCGTGCGCCTGCAGTTGGAGCTCCTCAAACCGGAGCTGACCCAGCGCGATCTTGGCATCAGCTCGACGGTCGTGATCTTCGGCAGCACCCGCATCCCGGAGCCAGGGGTCGCTGAGTCCCGGCTCGCTGCCGCAGAGGCCGCCGTCGAGCGCGCGCCCGGTGATGCCGGCTGCGTTCGCGAGCTCGCGGTGGCGCGGCGGATCGCCGAGAAGGCGCGCTACTATGAAGAGGCGCGGCGGCTCGGACAACTGATTACGCAGGTCTCGCAGCACAATGGGCATCGAGACCTCGTTGTCGTCACCGGCGGCGGCCCAGGCATCATGGAGGCCGCGAACCGCGGCGCTCAGGATGTCGGCGGCAAGAGCATCGGCCTCAGTATCGCCTTGCCCCGTGAGGAGCGGCCGAATGCCTATGTCACGCCGGAGCTGAGCTTCCAGTTCCACTACTTTGCGGTGCGCAAGATGCACTTCCTCCTGCGCGCCAAGGCCCTGGTGGTCTTCCCGG
The DNA here is from genome assembly GCF_016584085.1 of Halochromatium glycolicum. Classification (GTDB taxonomy): domain Bacteria; phylum Pseudomonadota; class Gammaproteobacteria; order Chromatiales; family Chromatiaceae; genus Lamprobacter; species Lamprobacter glycolicus. The sequence goes on from NZ_NRSJ01000034.1 coordinate 42,254, forward strand.
GTGGCTACGGCACGCTGGATGAGCTGTTCGAGACGCTCACCTTGATCCAGACCCGCAAGGTCAAGCCGGTGCCCGTGCTACTGTTTGGCCGTGCCTACTGGGAGCGCGTGATCCGTTTCGACGAGTTGGCTGCCGAAGGGACCATTGCGCCTGAGGACCTGGAGCTCTTCCAGTACGTCGAGAATGCGGAGGATGCCTGGCGTCTCATTCAGGCATTTCATCGCCCGCTGAGCGCTCATTCGGAAGAGGCCGCCGGAGGGAATGAGGGGGCGACCGGGGGGGCGACTGGTACGGTGGGGGCGACTGGTACCGTCGATGGCAGCGATGGGGCGTCCAAGGCTCGGACGCACCGAGGCGGGGCCGAATGAGCCCGCCGCTCAAACTTGGAGTGGGCGCCGCGGGAGTCGGTGCCCGCGTCCGGAACGCTCGATCACAATAAGACCTCTGGCCGCGGTGACGAGCTCCGCACGCGGCCAAACTCGATGAACGACTCTGCTCTCAAGACTAGGACGACACGCAGTCTTCGGGTTCGCTACGTGATCGGTCTGAGCGCGATCGCGCTCTTGGTCACGGCCTCGTTCATGACGATGCAGCGGGTGGTCTCGGAGCAGCGCAACTTTGCACGGCTCGTGAATCTTGCGAGCCATCAGAGTGGTCTGGTCAACCGCGTTGCCTATTTCGCGAGTCAGATGGCCCTCGCCGAGGAGCCAGCCGAGTTCAATCTGGCGCGGGCGCAGGTTGGCAGGACGATCAATCGGATTCAGGAGGCCCATCGATTACTGCGCGAAGGCTCGCCGGAAGAGGGGATACCGCAGGTTACGAATGAGAGCCTGCGCATCATCTACGAGGACCCGATGGTCGGCCTCGATCGGGCGATCAATCGCTTCCTGGACCGCGCACGGACGGTCTACAAGACCGAGCTCGAGGAATTCAGTCCGGACTCGGCCGCCTATCTCTTCCTCAACGTCTACGGTCCCCATGCCCTCGAGCCCATCCTGGATGCGGCCGTCGAGGAGTATGAACGCATCGGTCGAAAGGCCATCCTGCGCATCGAGCAGTTCGAACTCGCGATCTGGCTGGCCGCGCTCGCGACGCTCGTCATCGAGCTGTTCGTCATCTTTTGGCCGCTCGAGCGTCGGGTGCGGGAGTCGATCGCGTCACTCGAGGATACCGTCGCAACGCTGCAAGAGACACGTGAACGACTCGTCTCAGCGCAAGCGCTCGCGCATGTCGGTGATTGGCAATGGCATCCGCAGACGCAGACGTTGGCATGCTCGCGTGAAGCGCAACGGATACTGGGGCTCGGTCCGGATGACCTGGCACGTGGCATCGAGTCGCTCTCGCGGCTGGTCAGGCCGGCGGACCGAGGGCTTTGGCAGCGTCAGACGGAGCAGGCGCTGATTCGAACCGGTGCAGGGCCGTTCTCGCTCGAGTACCGTATCCTGCGGCCGGATGGTCAGGAGCGCACGATCAGCCAGCAGATCATCGCGCGGCACGATGACAGCGGCGCGCCGCTACAGCTGGCCGGGACGATCCAGGACGTGACCGAGCGGCTCGAGCTCTCAAAGCGGCTGCAGCGGTTGTCGCAGAATATCCCTGGCTTCATCTACGAATACGAGCTCTCTCCCGACGGCTCGTCGCGGTTCCCCTATGCCAGCCAAGGTATCAGTGAGCTCTTCGGGGTTTGGCCAGAGCAGGTCTACGAGGACGCCTCGATGATCTTCGCCTGTATTCATCCCGAGGACGTCGAGCGTGTCTCCAACTCGATCTTCGTCTCGGCGCGGGAACTGAGCCTTCGAGGCGAGCAATATCGGGTCCAGCATCCGGAGCGCGGCGAGATCTGGCTCGAGAGTCACGCCACACCCGAGCGTCTACCTGAGGGCGGGACGCGCTGGTACGGCTATGTTTGGGAGGTGACTGACCGCAAGCGGTCCGAGGAGCAGATCCGCGAGCTCGCCCTGTTCGATCCGCTCACCGGGCTCGCCAATCGGCGTTTGCTGCGCGATCGGATCGAGCACGCATTGGCGGCCGCGCAGCGCAGTGGGCAGATCGGTGCGGTGCTGATGCTCGATCTCGATAATTTCAAGACGCTCAACGACACCCAGGGACATGATGTCGGCGATGCGCTGTTGGTCGAGGTCGGGCAGCGTATGACCCGGCGCGTGCGGGCCTCGGATACCATTGCCCGGCTCGGTGGCGACGAGTTCGTCGTGCTGCTGGAGTCGTTGAGCCCCAACAAGGGCGAGGCCCGGGAGCGCTCACTGCAGGTGGCCGAGAGCATCCAGCAGTCCCTGAACCAGCCCTATCAGCTCGGGGACGACCAGCCCTCTTATCATACGAGCGTCAGCATCGGCGTCAGCTTCTTCAAGGACGGCTCGATCAGTGTCGATGACCTGCTCCGACAGGCCGATATCGGCATGTTCCAGGCGAAGGAGTCCGGCCGCAACCGAATCTGCTTGTTCAGCGAGCAGCGGCTGCTCGCGATCCAATCGCGTACCTCGCTGCTCCAGGAGCTCAGGCAGGCGCTGCAGGAACAAGAGTTCCTGCTCTACTATCAGCCGCAATTCCACGCCGACGGCGCCATCTGTGGTGCCGAGGTCCTGCTGCGCTGGCAGAGTCCAACACGCGGCCTGGTGTCACCCGGTCATTTCATCCCGCTGGCCGAGGATACCGGGCTGATCGTGCCGGTCGGCGAGTGGGTGCTCAAGGCGGTCTGTGGGCATCTGCGCGTGCTTCGGCGCGCCGCTCTCCCGGAGGACTTCTCCATCTCGATCAATATCAGCCCGCGGCAGTTCTCTGATCCGGGCTTCCTGACCAAGGTCGAGCAGGCCTTGGCGAGCGAACCCGATGCTGCCCGTTGCTTGAGCTTCGAGCTCACCGAGAACGCGCTCTTCGTCGACATGGACCATGCCATCGAGGTCCTCGGTCAGTTACATCGTCTTGGGCTCGGGATCGAGCTCGACGATTTCGGCACCGGCTACTCGTCGTTGAGCTATCTGAAGCGGCTGCCCCTGGATGCGCTGAAGCTGGATGGCTCGCTGGTAGAGGACAGTACCGGCGATGCGCGGGATGCCGCGATCGTCCGAGCGGTGATCGCGATGGCCAAGACATTGTCGCTGAAGGTCATCGCCGAAGGCGTCGAGACGCATGCGCAGCGGGACTTCTTGGCGCAGGAGGGCTGTGATGTGCTGCAAGGCTTTCTGCTGGCGCGGCCGATGCCGTTCGACGAGCTGAAAGCCCTGTTTGACTGCTCAGCCCCGCCGCGCTTCGGCAAGCAGGCAGAAGACGGACCCGGTGGCGTTGTCGGCCGATCAGGGTCCGCTGCCGGCAACAGCTCGACCTCGCTTGGCTGACCCGAATGCTGCACCGGTGCTCAGCGGGACCTCGGGCAGCGCCGGCAGACGAGTGATCGGACATTGATTCCGGCAGGCCGCCAAGATGCGAGGTGATTCGACGATGTCAGTCCTCTCCCGACAGTCCACGCCGCTCGCCCTGCTGGTCGGTCTGACGCTCTGCTGGCCGGTGCTCGCGCTCGAGCCGCTTCGGCTCGGCGTGATCAACGAGCGGCCGGACCGACCGGCCTATGCGCTTGGGCTTTATGGGCCGCTCAATGCCTACCTCGATGCGCAGCTGCGGCCGCTGGGGCAGCGCATGGGCGACCTCGTCATCGCGCGCAGCCTGGACGAGATGGCCGTGCGGATCAGCGACGGCGCTGTCGATCTCCTGCTCGAGGGCGTGATGCCGACGCTCAAGCTGCGGCGCAGGACGGGCCGGATCGACGTGCACCTGCTCGTCTGGCGCAAGGGGCAGCGCCAATACCATACGGTGTTCTTTGCGCGCCGTGAGAGCCCGATTCAGCGCATCGAGCAACTGCGGGGCAAGGTCCTCGCCTTCGAGAGCCCGCGGTCGACCTCGGCCTTTGATGTGCCGCGCGCGGCATTGATTGAGGCTGGCTTGGAGCTCGCCGAGCAACCGGTCGCAGAACCGGTCGCTGCAGAACATTCGGGGGCGGTCGATGGCGACCAGGTGCGGTTCCTGTTTGCGGGATCGGAGCTGAACCAGGCGTATTGGGTCCACTCCGGTCGTGCCCATGCTGGCGCCTTCAATAACGGCGACTGGGAGCGGGTGCCAGCGGCGATCAAGCCAGAGCTGCGCGTCTTCCACCGCACACGGCCGATCCTGCGTTGGCTGTTCTCGTTTGCCGGCCCAGTCGATCCGGGCCTGCGCGCGCAGCTGGTCGAGATCCTGAACGGGATGCACCAAGACCCGGAGGGGCGCGCGGCGCTTGCCGCCGCGTCGCGGATCGCGAAGTTCGAGCCGCTGACCAGCGCCGATCGCGCCAACCTCGCCTATTGGGATGAAGCGCTGGAACGGCTGGAGGCTGATGCAGGCGAATGAAGGCGTCTATTTCAGGTCTTGCCGCCCGCGGCAGCAAGCCAGGGGCGGTCTCGACGGGGCGGCCGGATGTCTGCTGATGAGGCGAGCATGCCTGCTTTCCGCCGGTTGAGCACCAAGTATGCGGTGGCGATCGCCGCCGTGCTGCTGCTCGGGATGGCGCTCGTCTTGGCGCTCGCGGGCTATTTTGTCTATCGCGGGACGAACGAGTTGCGCGATGAGCTGGCCGCATCCTTCTCCGAGATCCAGGGTCAGTACGACCAGCGCACGCTGCGCGCGAGCAGCACCTACCTGAGCCGACGGCTGTTCAACCCGCTCTATCATCTGGACATGACGGCACTCAACGCCGAGATCGCGCGAATCAATGCCTGGCTCGAGCCGCGCTCGGTGCTGATCCTGGACGAGCAGGGGCGGGTGGTCACCGATGGGACGCTCGCCAATGCGGGGCATGGACGCATCGAGTCGGTGCCGGAGAGGCTATCGGAGCAGCCGTCGTTGATCGAGGAGACCGAGAACGGGGATCGGCTCTATTTCCGGATCGCCCATGGTGATGAGGCGATCGGCTATGGACGCATCGACTTCTCCGATGCGCGCGAGCGTGCGTTGCTAAAAGGGGTGCATGCGCAGATCGAGGCGGCTTGGGAGCGCTTCGAGGATTGGTTTCTATCGATCGGCGCCATCGGGCTCATCGTCGCCCTGTTGGTGAGTCTGGCGATTGGCTGGCGCTTGTCGGTCTCGTTATCGCGTCCGCTGCGCGAGATGAGCGATGCGGCCGAACAGTTCGCCTCCGGAAACCTGAGCCACCAGTTACCGACGCAGGCGGAGGACGAGCTGGGGCGACTGGCTGCCTCGCTCAACCGGATGGCGGCCGATCTGCAGAAGGCCGGACGCGTCCTCCATCGGGCCCAGGAGATCGCCGCGTTCGGCAGTTGGGAATGGCGTCCCGGACGCGAGACCCTACAGCTCTCCCATGGCGTCTACCTGATCCTCGGACTGGACAGTGGGACCGAGCCCTATCGAATCGATGACCTGGTCCAGGCCGCGATACCGCAGGACCGCGATCAGCTCGCCCAGGTCCTGCAGGGCGCGTTCGAGACGACGGTCTCGTTCGAGCTCAGGATTCAGCGCCGCGACGGCGCGTTGCGGATCGTGCGGATCAAGGGTGAATCCGAATGCGAGGAGAACGGGAGGCTGGTCGCCAGCTTTGGCACCATCCAGGACATCACCGAGCAGCAACAGGCGCAAGTGCAGCTGATGCGTCTGGCGAACTTCGACACCCTGACCGGCCTGCCGAACCGCAATCTCTTCTACGACCGGCTGCGGCATGCGGTGCAGAAGACGAGGCGCAACGGCGGTCAGGTCGCCCTGTTCTTTCTCGATCTGGACCGTTTCAAGGAGATCAATGACGCCCTCGGCCACGATGTCGGGGATGCGCTGCTGCGCACGGCAGCTCAGCGCCTAAGCGACATGGTGCGCGATTGCGACACCCTGGCACGCATGGGCGGCGACGAGTTCACGCTGATGATCGAGGGTGTCTCGGCAACCCTGTCTCCCTCCGCGGTTGCCTGTAAGCTGATCGATGCGCTCAGCGCGCCGTTCGAGCTTGCCGGCCAGGAGCTCTTCGTGTCCGCCAGTGTCGGAATCGCGCTCTTTCCGCAGGATGCGGACGACCTCGAGACGCTCATCAAGCACGCGGATATCGCGATGTACGCAGCCAAGGAGAAAGGCGAGGGGAGCTTCCATTTCTTTACCTCGGCGCTTCAACGGGCCGCGAGCGAGCGCCTGGTGTTGGAGCACCAGCTCCGCGCCGCGCTGGACCAAGGCGAGCTGCGGCTGCACTTTCAGCCGCAAGTGCGTGTCGAGGATGCGGTGCCGGTCGGTATCGAGGCGCTGCTGCGTTGGGGTGACGGTGAAAGCAGTGTGTCGCCGGGGCGCTTCGTGCCGGTGCTGGAGTCATCCGGTCTGATCACACGAGTGACTCAGCCGGTGCTGCGTGAGGCCGGCGCGGCGCTGGCGGCATCGAGGGCACGCGGCTTCGCCGATCTCAGGGTCTCGGTGAACCTCTCTGCCCGCCAGCTGCGCCAGCCCGAGCTGATTGGACAGATCGAGTCGACGCTTGCGGAGTTCGACCTGCGCCCCGAACAGCTGGAGATCGAGATCACCGAGAGCACCCTGCTGGACAACGAGCAGTGCCAGAGCAACGCGGTGCAGCTCGCTGCGCTCGGCGTTCGGCTCGCGATCGATGACTTCGGCACCGGGTATTCGTCGCTGACCTATCTGAAGCGCTTCGACGTCGATGCGCTCAAGGTCGACCGCTCGTTCGTCAAGGACATGCTCGACGATCAGGACGATGCGCTGATCGTGCACGCGGTCGTCGGGCTCGCGTCCGGGTTGGGGATCGAGAGCGTTGCTGAGGGCGTGGAGCTTGCCGCCCAGCGCGCCCAGCTCCGGAAGCAGGGCTGTGATTTGATCCAGGGCTATCTGATCGCGCGCCCGATGCCGTTGCCGGAGCTATTGGACTGGCTCGATGCGTGACCGCCTGATCATGACGCTGCAACCATGGGTCCGAGCTGGCCCGCGACCCATCCCAGCTCGGTCGCATCGCGGTCGGCAGATTCACCGCGTTTCGCTCGATCCCGTCAACTCAGGGGCGCACGGCGTCCCGCGCCGATCGGTGTGACGTTCAGGGCTGCCTGCGCTGCGCCAGCGATACCGCCAGGGCCTCGAGAGCAAAGCCCCGCTGACGTGGCGACACTGTGACGAGAAACGGTCGCTGGACGGCCGTCAGTAACGGCTTGCATGCTTTGCGAAACGCTCAACTTACAGTGTAGGTTTAAAGGACAATGTAGTGCTCGCGGCGTTGCGGGTGCCGACCGACCGCGTCCCGAGCGCACACGCCATGCCCTTCGCCCGTTCGCCTTCCGAGCCCGAACAGACCGCGACCGCCCAGGCTGCGAGCCTGGATGCGCTGCTTCAGGCGTCCCCGATCGGTGTGGCGGTAACGGTCGAGCGGCAGATCCGCGAGGTCAATGATCAGCTCTGTGCGATGACCGGCTATTCCCGGGCTGATCTGATCGGTCAGACGACGCGGATATTGCACATCAGCGATGAGCACTATCAGGCGGTTGGGGCGGCGCTCTATCCGCAACTGCAGCTGCAGCGCGTGGCCCGCATGGACACCGAGATGCGCTGCAAGGATGGTCAGATCCTCGATGTCGTGCTCTGCTTGGCGTTGATCGACCCGGATCGGCCAGCGCTCGGCGTCGTCTCCACTGTGATCGATGTCAGTCAGTCGCGGCGCGCCGAGCGACTGTTGCGGACCCGCCTGGCCCTCTCCGGCTTCACGGCCATGCGCGATGGCCGCAGCATCGTCGAACGGGTCTTGACCGACACCCTGCAGCTGACCCGCGGCGCGGTGGCTCGGTTGCGGCTCTACGAGCCCGGCCGTAAGGAACGGCTCGATGCCCTGCTCGTCCAGTACCCGGAGGGGCTGCAGTTCTCGATGGAAGCGGTGGAGGATCGGGACGGTGAGCGATTACCGGGGCTGAGCAGCATACGGGCTGGGCGGCACGCGGCCGAGCATCTGGTGGGGCTGTTCGCCGGCCGTCGACTCGAGGTCGAGCTGCCCGCTTCCAGCGGGGGGTGCTTGTTGGCGCGCCTGGAGGTTGGCGGCAAGCGCGCAAAATACCTGGATACCGAGCGATCCTGCGCGCGTCAGCTCGCCTCGATGGCCGCCGATGCGCTCGAGGCGGTGCGCACGGCGGAGGCCTTGCGCCGCAGTGAAGACTGGGCGCAGCTCGCGATCGAGGCGGCGGGTGATGGCGTCTGGGACTATGACCCGCGCAGCGGCATGGTGACCGTGAATGCGGCCTATCTGTCGATGCTCGGTCGAGGCGCTGAAGGCCTGCGCCTGCATATCGCCGACTGGCAGGCGATGCTCCATCCGGATGATCGCGAAAGGCTGCTGCAGCAGGTCTCGTCGCTGATGGAGAGCGAAGACCAGATCGAGATCGAATACCGCTTGCGGCGGGCCGATGGCGATTGGTGCTGGGTGCTGTCGCGGGCGCGCGTGATCGAACGTGACGAGGCCGGTCAGGCGCTGCGCATGATGGGTATCCACGTCGATATCACCGAGCGCAAGCACGTCGACCAGCAGCGTGAGCGCTTGCAGGAATTGCTCGCCCGCACCGAACAGATCTCGCGGGTAGGCAGTTGGGAGTGGGAACTCGAGAGCGGGCATGTGCTGTGGTCGCCGGAGCTGTTTCGGTTGTTTCAACTCGAGCCTGCGCAGGGGCCTATTCGGTTTGCCGACAAGGGATGGGTCTTCGATGCGGCCGACCGTGAACGGCTCGCGCAGGCCTTGGACCAGGCGGTCGCGGACGGTCAGCCCCTGGATTTGGAGCTCAACGCGGTTCGCCAGGATGGGTCGCGGTGGCTGTGCCGAGTCTGCGGTTATCCGCAGCGGGACCTGAATGGGCGCATCGTCTCGGTTTACGGCTCGATGCAGGACATCACCGACCGGCGCGCCGCAGAGCATCAATTGCGCTTGGCCGCGAGCGTCTTCGCCCACAGTCTGGAGGGCATCCTGATCATGGATGCGCAGCGGCGCATCCTCGACGTCAACCCCGGCTTCAGCCGCATCACCGGCTTCGGCAAGGACGCGATCCGCGGTAGCGATCCCGCGCTGCTCTCATCGGATCAGTACCCGCGTCTGTTCGATACCGCGCTCTGGGCCGCGCTCGAGCACAGCGGCGCTTGGCAGGGCGAGGTCTGGCTGCGGCGTCAGGACGGTACTCCGGCTCCTGCGATCCTGTCTGTCTCCCGGGTGCTCGATCATGCCGGGGCGGTGCAGAACTATGTCGCGGTCTTCTCCGACATCACTCAGGTCAAGGCGCATGAGGCCGAGCTGGAGCGTATCGCCTACCATGATCCGCTCACCGGCTTGCCCAATCGGCGCTTGCTCACCGATCGGCTCACACAGGCGGTCGCCCTGGCCGATCGCAGCGGGCGCGCGCTGGCGGTCTGCTATCTCGATCTCGACGGCTTCAAGCCGATCAACGACCGCTATGGGCATGACGTCGGCGACCAGCTCCTGATCAAGGTGGCCGAGGCCCTGCAGCAGGCGCTGCGGGTCCAGGATTCGGTCGCCCGCTTTGGCGGTGACGAATTCGTCCTGATGTTCCCCGAGCTGCACGATCCTGAGGCTTGCGAGGTCCTGCTCGAGCGTGTCCTGACCAGCGTCAGGCAGCCGATTCGCATTGGCGATGCCAGCCATCAGGTCTTCGCGAGCATCGGCTTTACGCTCTATCCGATGGATCGCTCGGACCCCGATACGTTGCTTCGTCATGCCGATCAAGCGATGTATCACGCCAAGGAGACGGGGCGTAACCGCTATTGCCGTTACGACAAGGTAGCGGTTCAGGAGTATGCGGTCGCTGGACCCGATCAGGATGCGCTCGAGCAGGCGCTCGAACGGAATGAATTGGTGCTCTACTATCAGCCTCAGGTGGACCTGATCAGCCGTGAGGTGATCGGCGCCGAGGCCCTGATCCGCTGGCAGCATCCGAGCAAGGGGCTGCTGGCGCCCGGTCTCTTTCTGCCTGCGGTCGAAGGCCGTGCATTGGAGCGAGCGCTCGGCGACTGGGTGATCGGCTCGGCACTCGAGCAGCTTGCACTGTGGAATCAGCAGGGACTGAAGCTCGCCCTTGGCATCAACATCAGTGCGGGCCACCTGACGGAGCCGGGGTTCGCGAAGCGGTTGAACGAGCAGCTCGCGCGGCATCCGTCGGTCACGCCGGAGGATGTGGAGCTCGAGATCGTGGAGACGACCGCGCTCAGCGATTTCAAGCGGGCCGACCGTATCCTCAGCGAATGCCAGGCGCTCGGGGTGCGGTTCGCATTGGACGACTTCGGCACCGATTATTCGTCGCTGGCCTATTTCCGCGCCTTGGCGGTCGATGTGCTCAAGATCGATCAGAGCTTCGTGCGCGATATGCTCGATGATCCCGGCGACATGGAGATCGTCGAGAGCGTGGTGAGGCTGTCCCAGGCCTTCAGCCGGCTGGTGATCGCCGAGGGGATCGAGACGCTGGAGCATGCAGTGCTGCTGACCTGGCTAGGATGCCGACACGGTCAAGGTTACGGGATCGCTCGGCCCATGCCGGCTGCGGAATTGCCCGATTGGTGCCTGCGCTGGCCGTCATGGAAGGAATGGCCAGACGCCGATCAGAGTGGCGACTGCGCCGATATCGAGCTGATGATGGCGGCGCTGAATCACCGCCAATGGGTGAACCAGGTCATGCGCGTGCTCGAGGGGCGTGTGGTGCCTGATGCCGTGGTCGCCATGAGCGCGGCCGATTGCCCCTTTGGACACTGGCACCAAGTTCATGAGACGGCTTGGTACGCTGCGCTGCCGGAGTTTCAGGAGATCGGCCCATTGCATGAGCATGTCCATGCGCTCGCGGAAGCGTTGTTGCTCTACGCGCGCAGCGGCCAGCGTCAGATCGCAAGGAACCGCCTCGCCGATCTTCACGCAGCGCGCCGAGAGCTGACCGCCAAGATGGCGCAACTGATGCGGTTGATGCAGCGCCGCGATTGAGCCGCAGGGCTTGATCGAGATGGGGCGCGCCGTTCGCAAGCACCTTGGCAGGCGCTGAAGCGCAGAGAGGCTATACTGAATAGAGATGACCCCATCGGAATCCTAGATGCCCATTGCGCGCAAGCCAGCGGCCGCACTCCACAGCGCTTCACGGTCATTACGACGGACAGTGGGGCCTGCTGCCGGTTCAGCTGAGCCCCAACGCCTTGAACGCCGCCTGGCGCATGTCCCCAAAGAACACTGGATCGACCTGCTCCAGCACGTCCGCGTTCACCTCCAAGAACTGCCGCTTGTTCTCGATCGGGATCAGCGCGCGCTTGCCACCGTTGTCCATCGCGACCTGGAGGGGCTCGGTCAGTGAACGTACCGGCTTGATGTTGCCCTGGATGCTCATGTTGCCGAGCACCAAAAGCGCGGGCTGGGGAGGCGCCTTGCGCAACGCCGAGTAGGCGGCAACGAAGAAGGCGACGCCGATCTCGGCCTCGACCTTTTGCCGTCCATGTGGCCGAACAGGTTGGCGACCGTCGTCGGGCCGGTGAGCAGGAACGCATAGGGCGAAAGCTCCTGCACTGCGTAGCTCTTGCTCGTGCCGCGCGGGCCCAGCTCGACCAGGTTGTAGTTGCGCTCGCACAGCGGGATCAGGCGGCTCAGAAACAGCGGCTTCAAGCGACGCTCCATCACCGTCGGCTCGTAGCCCATGCTGCGTAGGATGAAGTCCAGCGACTCGTCAGTGGTGAACTCGGCGCGCAGCCGGCGGTATTCCTCCAGGTCGAAGGTCGCCAGCTGGATCGGCGTCAGCTTGTCGATCCAGAACGGGTTCTTGCCCCTGTTCTCCTCGTCGTACTCGAAGCGCATGTCGATCTGCGCCCAGATCCCGCCGGTGAGCAGGCGGTCGAAATCGCGCACATCGTGATCCGGGATATGCACAAACTTGTGGCCGAAGTTCGTCAACTCGGCCCAGTACTGCGAGTCCACTAGCCGCAGCTTCACCTTGTCGATGAAGGTGTGCTTGCCGTTCTACTTGACCTTACTCTGGGCGCGGGTCGACTCGTCCGGGCGGATATAGTTTTCCGCCAGGGTATCGTTGACCACCTGAAGTCCCATCTGGATCGCCATCTCGTCGGACGAGGCGCAGTACTTGCCGAGCAGGTATTCCAGCACGAACACCGGCACATTGGCGCCGACCTTGACCGTCCGAACCAGGTCCTTGCGCACCACTTTGCCCGCGAAGATGCAGTTTGCCTTGTCGTCGAAGGGGTCGCGGGAGCGGCGGGTGTCGTTCATGAAGGTCCGGGGGGCCGGGGTCCGGGAGCTAGGCTATTGGTTTTGCGAGTGGGTTTCTGGGCTTCTGTTGATCACTTAGCACCGCGAGCGGCGCCGTTGGCACGTCTATTCGGCTAACCCTTTGGTACCGTCTATTCGGGTGAGGCGCTGGTCGAAGCTGTACAACGGCAGCGCTTCTGCCGCCCGCACAGATTCAAGGATGACACAATCTGCGAAGTCCGCGGATGAGATGGCATACAGATTCACAGCAGCATTGACCACCTCTGCCCGCTCGACAATGACGCCCTGCATATTGGTCAGGCGCATCAGCTCCGAGTGGATTCGTCGACGATCCAGGCGCGCAACCTGAGCGAGGACCCAAACCAGCTCGACCAACACAACAACAGGGAGAAAAACCTCTCCCGACTTCAAGGCTTCCGACCAGTAACGCGCAGCCAGAGCAGCTTGAGCCGGGTCGTCGCCCAGCACCAATCTGACTAGCACATTGGTATCAAAGGCTTGCACTATCGACTGCCCCCTGCCTGATGCCTGCCTCAATTTCGTCCAAGGTCAATGCGGGTCGGTCCGACGGCCACGCGGGTCGTGTCGCAAGGAATTCGTCGAAGGTGAGCTTGCCTTGTGCCGGCGCTTCAGCGCCCACCGACTGAGATGCATCAATACCATCAGGGATCGTCGACTGTTCCAAGTCGAGTGCGATCACCTGCACACGATGTCCGAGCAAAGGCTTGAGGGCAGGGATTGCGTCGACCAATGCTTGGTCGACCTGGGTTTGAATCTGAAGGGCTTGTTGCATGGTCGGGGTTCGGGGTTCGGGGTTCGGTATGAGTGAGCGCGGTCATCGCAATCTTCGAGTTTGGCAGCAGGCGATGGATTTGGCAGGCGTCGCTTATCGTTCAACGGCTACCTTTCCACGCGAAGAGTTGTT
>NZ_NRSJ01000035.1 GCF_016584085.1 Halochromatium glycolicum
GGCGCGGGCGGCGGCTGCTGGGGGCGGCGGCGGTTGGGGGCTGTGGCTCGGTCATCGTTGATTCGTTCCTGGGCACATTCTTGCGGTGGCTATCGAGCCGTTCTCAGCACAGAATGGCCGGTTATTGCGCCTTGAGATGGGTGGAGGGATTGCCTGGGTGCAGACGCTGCCGCGTATCGGCTGGCTGCTGGGCAATATCGAAGCGGCATCGCGGCAACAGGGCGACTATTGCCAGGGCCGGTGATAGGGTCCGAGGGTGGTCTGGGCACCCTCTGAGACCCGCCCCAGTGCGCTGGTCCATTCCGGTTTCGGGGTGAAGCCGCCCGGATTCTTCGCGAAGCTGTCGAGCGCCTCACGCCAGATCTTGGTGACCTGGGCGACATAGACCGGACTGCGCTGGCGACCCTCGATCTTGACCGCCTTGACGCCGGCGGCGGCCATCTGCGGGAGCAGCTCCATCGCATTGAGGCTGACCGCGTCCTCGATCGCGTGATAGGTCTGACCGTCGGTATTGAAGGTGCCCTTGCACAGGGTCGGGTAGCCGACGTTCTCACCCTTGGGGTGGCGTTGGATCAGCACGCCGCCGAGTCGGGTGTCGAGCTTGTCCTCGGTCTCGATCCACTCGACGTGGCTTGCCGGCGAGCAGGCGCCGAAGGTGTTCGGCGACCGGCCCGTCGCATACGAGGACAGGATGCAGCGGCCCTCGACCATCACGCAGAGGCTGCCGAAAGCGAATACCTCGATCTCGACCGGACTCTGGTCGATGACGTGCTGGACCTGGCTGATCGAGAGCACCCGTGGCAATACCGCGCGGCGGATGCCGAAGTGCTCGTGATAGAAGCGCAGCGCCTCGTAATTGGTCGCCGAGCCCTGCACCGAGAGATGCAGGCTGAGCCTAGGATGGGTCCGGCTCGCGTAGTCCAGCACGCCGAGATCGGCCGCGATCAGCGCGTCGACGCCGAGCTCGGCAGCGCGATCGACGGCCTGCTCGAAGCGGTCGAAGCCGTCCGGACGCGGATAGGTGTTGAGCGCGATGAAGACCCGCACACCCTTGCTGCGCGCATAGCGGATACCGTCGACCATCTTGTTCGGCGCAAAGTTGAGGCCGGCGAAGTGGCGCGCGTTGGTATCGTCGCGAAAGCCGATATAGACGGCATTGGCGCCGTTGTCGACTGCCGCCTTGAGGGCCGGAAGATTACCGGCGGGACAAACCAATTCCATCGTCTGAATCACTCATGGTTTGAGAATCTGGGGTTGAATCTGGGGTTGAATCTGGAACCGCTAGCGGCCGCGTCGTCGAGCCCGTCGCAGGCGGAGACTCGTCAGTGCTGCGCCGGCGATACTCCGGTCTGGCACCTGCCGCTTAGCACCTGGCGCCTAGCAAATGGGGGTTAGCGCCTGGCACCTGACTGCTGCCAGCCAAGAGGTGGCGCCTGGCTGCCGCTCCCCCCCCGGCCCCCCGGCGCTCGCCCGCTGTGACCTGCCAGGCTCTGGTGCCCCGTCCTCAGGCGACCTTGACCATCGGTTCTGGTGCACTGGATTGCTGCTGCTCGCGCACCCGGTCGCCCTGTCGTGTGCCGCGGCGCCGCAGCGCGCTCTCGATGCCGTTGAGTACGATCCACTTCTTCGAGCACCACTCGGGCGCGAGCAGGATGTCGCGCTGCGCCGTTCCGGTGACACGATGGTAGAGCACCTCCGCCGGTGTGCGCTCGATCAGGTCTGCTGCGGTCTCGATGTACTCCTCGAGTGCGAGCGGCTGGTAACCGCCGCGGCGCCACTGGTGCGCCAGCAGGGTGCGCTGGACCACATGCAGTGGATGCAGCTTCAGGCCATCGGTACCGAGCGCCAACACTCGATCGAGGGTCCCCAGGGCCGCGCACCGGTCTTCGCCCGGTAGGCCGATGATCAGATGGGTGCAGACCGGGATGCCGCGCAGTCGCGCTGCACGCACGGCGCGCCGATAGTCGGCGAAGCTATGGCCGCGGTTGACTCGCTCGAGCGTCGCGTCGAAGGCGGACTGAAGACCGAGCTCGAGCCAGACCTCATAGCCTTCGGAGCGGTAGCCGGCGAGCAGGTCGAGCACCGCATCAGGCACACAGTCCGGACGGGTACCGACCGAGAGCCCGATGACGTCAGGCTCATCGAGCGCCTCACGATAGAGCTGGCCGAGACGCGAGATATCGTCGTAGGTGTTGGTATAGGCCTGAAAATAGGCGAGGAAGCTTGTCGCCCCGGTGCGGCGGCGCACGACCTGACGCCCTGCCTCGATCTGTGCTGCAATGCTCGGCTCTGCAGGCAATGACGAGACCGACCCGTGGCCCGATGGCGAGCCCGAGCTGGCAGCGGCTTTGGGATTAAACGACACATTGTTGCAGAAACTGCAGCCGCCGCGCCCCTTCGAGCCGTCACGATTGGGGCAGGTGAAGCCAGCATGGATGGCCAGCTTGTGTACCCGGTGGCCGTAGCGACGAAGCAGATCGACGCCGAAGGTGTTGACCCGATCCGCTAGTACCATTCTCGTTGAGGACCTGTGTCGAGACTGCGCTAAGGAAATAGGAGACTTTGACAAAAGCCGCCGAGATTGACATTGATCACTGTCAAGCCATTGATGTGTGCAGGCTTTCGGTGTCGTCATCGGCCGGCTCAGGCAGCCGGTGCGCGCAGGATGAACGGCATCTCAGGGCTCCGCGAGCAACAGCGTGCGCAGCGCGGCCTGGGCGATGGCCGGGTCATCCAAGCGCTCGGGATCGGGCCAATCCGGGCCGCCGGCAGCGGCATAGGCATCGCGATAGCGCGCCAGCAGGTCTTCACGGCAGCCCAGGTGCGCCTCGGGCGCGGGCACCGCGCCGGCGCGGCGGGCCTTGATCAGCGCCACTGCATCCTCGCTCGGCATGCCTTCGACCCAGCTCAAGTAGGACCAGACCGTCAACGGTGCGCGCCCAAGGCCGGCGGTGCAGTGGACATAGGTCCGCTGACCTGCTGCCTGCATCGCTGCAAGCGCGCAGACGGCATTGACCAGATGCCGCCGCTGATCCTCGACGATGAAGTCGCGCATCGGACGGCGTGCTCGCTGCATGCCGAGGGCATCGGCGCGCGCCTGCAATGCCGCTTCGTCGATGCCCCAGTAGGCCATGCAGTCATCATGCTGAACGGACAGCACCGCGCTGCATCCCGCCTCGTGGTGGATGCGCTCGAGGTCGTCCGGTGTCATCGGGCAAGTGCCAACGACAATGCTCGGCGTGATCTCGGCCCAGTTCAGGCTCCAGCTCCACATTGTGGCGACCTCATTCCCGTTGTAACGGCGCTGGGGTCACCCCCAGCCACTTGGCTCGTTTTAGGCGATTTCTGTCAAAGCTCATACCGCCTTGCTGGTCTTTTCGCTCGCCTTCTTCGTCGCGCCGCCGGTCACATAGCCCGGCTATGCTCCCGGCGACGCTCCTCGAAGGCAAACGACAATCCTGCGCAATTCGGTACGAGCTTTTCCGGCAATCCCCTTAGCGCACGACGCGCGCCGTTCCGCGCGCATCGCGGAGCACCCGTACGCGATCGCCGGGTGCGAAAGATTCATCGGCGGCTTGGGTTACCGCAACCGTACGGCCGTTGTCGAGCTGCACCGTGATCTCGAGTCCGCGCTGGCGCGTGACCCCCTCTTCGACAGCCGAACCGGCAACGGCCCCTGCGATACCGCCACCAATGGTCGCCAGAGTGCGACCGGTACCGGCGCCGACCTCATTGCCTAGCAGGCCGCCGATCGCGCCGCCGGCGAGCGTACCGGCACCGCTCTTGGTCCCTTCGATCCGCACCGAGCGCACGCTTTGCACCGTGCCGTATTGGACGTCCTGCGCGCTGCGAGCCTGATCCCGAGTGTACGAGGAGGCCGACATGCTGGCAGGGCAGCCGCTAAGCAGTGACAGGGTCGTCACGCTCGTAAGGATGACCAGGACAAGGGATGCATATCGTTTCATTGGCTCAGGTTCCTCATGTCGATCGGCTTAGAAGCGCTAGCAAAACGCCCGCTTGACTTGCGCAAATGTCTGATTTCGAAGCCGCAGCAGTCATGCTGTTAGGGTTTCTTAGGATGATCTCGGGGCCAGCGTGACCGAGGTCGTTGCGGTGCAGTGCATCGGGGTCATCGATTATAGAGTCGGTCCGGATCGACGATCGGTTCCGTGATGACCTCGACGCGCTCGTCCCGAATCGCGTTATAGAAGCAGCTCTTGCGGCCGGTATGGCAGGCGGGGCCGGTCTGATCCACCAGCAGCAGCAGGGTGTCCCCGTCGCAGTCCAGGCGCGCCTCTTTCAGGTGTTGGACCTGACCGGATGACTCGCCCTTGCGCCAAAACGCCTGCCGCGAGCGCGACCAGTAACAGACCCGGCGGGTGGCCAGGGTTTCGGTCAGCGCGTCGCGGTTCATCCAGGCCATCATCAGCACCTCCCCGGTATCGTGCTGCTGCGCGATCGCCGGGATGAGTCCGTCGCTGTTGAGCTTCAAGCTCGCCAGCACCTGCGCCCAGGGCAGGCCCTCGCCGAGCTGTGCACGCTCGTTTTGGCCGATGAGATGGTCACTGCTCATTAACTGGGGCTCCTGACTCGGTTTAGACTTGGTGCGAGAGCCTAGCAGAGGTCGCGGTGGTGCGGTGCCGTTTCGCAGGCCTCGGGTCTCACGGGCCCCTGAAGATGCCCCTGAGTAGGCCCCGGAATAGGCCCCGGGATATGGCCCCTGAATCCAGCCGAGGCGCGACTGCATCATCTCCAGCCTGCTCATCACCGATGCCAACCGTGTCAACGAGGATCGCCGCTTCGAGGCCGACCTGCTGAGTGACGGGGCCTGCTGGTGGCGACCCTCTCGATTAGCAAAGACTGAAATACGGTTCCTTTATTGCCTGGCGTCATTCACCGGTCAGGGTGAGCGCGCTTAAGGTGGAAGTCGGCCCCGGTTCGCTGGTCTCCTCAAGTCTAGAGGCGCCCCATCATGCTTCTCAGTCCGCTGTCTGATCCCCGTTCAGGATTCTCCTGCTTGGCCTACGGCCAGTGCGGCACCGCGCTGCGCCGGCTGTTGCTGCTGGTCTTGCTCGCGCTGACGGCGTCAGCGTTCGCGCTGTCCACAGCCGCGGCCTACGGCGCCGCCGTCCAGACCGCCAAGAAGTCAGGATTGCTCAAGGAAGACAGCCGGGACTGTATGCGCTGCCACTGGATGGAGACCATGGCCTACCGCGACCGCGAGACCGGCAAGATCGTCAACTTGTCGATCGATCGTGACGCTTATCGCCATTCCGTGCACCATGAGCTGGCTTGCAGTGATTGCCATGACCGCGGCTATTCTCACTACCCACATCGGACCAGCAGTGCCGACGAGGCGCTGCAGTGCGTCGAGTGCCACGAAGAGCGTGAGGACGACGGCGCACCGAATCTGGTCGGGCTCCATCACGAGTACGAGAAGAGCGTCCATGTGACCGAGGACGTCGAAGACTTCTCCTGCTTCTCCTGCCACAACCCGCATACCTTCCATCCGGTCAATGCTGGCGAGTCCATCGCACAGGTGGTGACCGAGACCAACGGGACCTGTCTCGACTGCCATACGGAGCTGTTGACGCCGGTGCCAAAAGGGCACGAGTGGCTGCCAAGGCCGCAGGCGCACTGGGGGGCCGTCCGTTGCCTGGATTGTCATACCCCGCTCGAGGGCCGCATCCTAGAGCGCCCGTCGCACAACGTCTTGGCGGCCGAGGACAGCAACCAGCTCTGCGTCGAGTGTCACAGCAAAGGGTCGGCGCTGTTGAGTCAGCTCTACAACTATCGCACCGAGCAGGCGCGTGACGAGAAGGGTTTCTTCGCGCAGGCGATCTACAACGATGCCTATATCGTCGGCATGACCCGCAACCCCTGGATGGACTGGATCGGTCTTGGCGTGATCCTGCTGATGATCCTCGGCGTCGCCGCGCACGGCTATGCCCGCTACCGTTTCCACCGCGAGCAGGAGACCTCGAAATGACCGCGCTCTATCTGTATCCGCTCTGGCTGCGGCTCTGGCATTGGCTGAACGCGCTGATCTTCGTGACGCTGCTGGTCACCGGGGTCAGCATGCATTTCACGCTGAACTGGCTGATCCCGTTCGATGTCGCGGTGCCGATCCACAATACGGCCGGTGTCCTGCTCACCGGGTCATGGCTCCTGTTCGTGATCGGAAACCTTTGGGGTGGCAATGGTAAGCACTACCTGATCAATCTCCGCACCCTGCCGAAGGACCTGATCGCGCAGACGCGTTATTACCTCCACGGTATCTTCGTCGGCGCGCCGCATCCGTTCCATGTCAGCGCCGAGCACAAGCTCAACGCCCTGCAGACCCTGAGCTACGTTGGCGTCATGTACGGTCTGATGCCCGTGCTGATCCTCAGCGGTTGGGCGTTCCTGTTCTCGACCTCGCTGCCGGAGACCCTGTTCGGTATCGGTACCGTCTGGATCATTGCGATCGTCCATCTGGTCGTGGCCTGGATGTTGGCGCTGTTCCTGATCGTCCATAGCTACATCATCACCACCGGGGAGACGCCGACGACCAATCTCAAGGCGATGGTCACCGGCTGGCACAAGGAGCAGTCGAGCGGGTGAGGCTGCCGCGCCCCAAACCTGCAACCAGCTGGGGACCAGCCGCGAGCCCATAGCGGTTGCAAAACCGCGTTGCTGCAACAACAGCGCGACCGCCCTGTCCAATCTCACTGTGGCCCGTAACGCGTTTCTCTCGAGAGCCAAGTCCATGAACATCCGCTCCCTCTTCGCAACCAAGACCCGACGCCGTGTCGCGATCGTGCTCGCCGTGCTGTTGCTGCCGGCGGTGCTCTACAAGGTGGTCTATCCGGTCTTCTTCGATCTCTACACCGGGGTCGAGAACGCCCCGCTGACCTACGATACCCGAGAGCTGAGCGAGGCCGAGTTCGAGCAACTGGCGCTCGAGCTGACCGAGGCGAAGCGTCGCGAGCGGGCCGAAGCCGTCGTGACCGAGGAGGACGATTCGTTCGCGCGTGAGGTCAAGATCGATATCCTGATGAACACCCCATCGTTCATCGAAGAGGGCGGCTATCCGCATATCGAATACTTTCGCGAGGCCGGCATCCGCGAGTACGAAGGTCCCAAGACCTGCCTCGAGTGCCATGCGACGATCGATATCACCCATGAGGACGGGACGGTGGAGACCGTCGATACGCTTGAGGACATCGTCAACACGGTGCATTTCAAGTTCCAGACCGCCGCTGGCGGCGCCTTCTCGACCTACGGCTATGACGGCCGTCAGGTCAATGCCGAGGGCGCGCGCAAGATCCCGGTCGGCAAGATCAACCGCGCCTGCGGCATTCCGGGCAGCTTCTCCTGGACTGGCTGGGCGGCATTGGTCGCGAGCCGTCCCGAGCATGGTCTCGACGAGGCGGCTGAGCGCTCACCGGTCGAAGCCGATCCGGCGACGGTCGAGGGCATCTCGCTCGCACTGAACGATCCGGGCAAGACCGGCCATGGTGATGGAGAAGGGTTGTCGGACGGCGTTGTACTGCGCAGTGAAGGCTGCGGGCAGTGTCATATCGGCGGCAATTATCACCCGGCGACCGAGAAGATGATGCCGGTCGGTGACGTGCCGAAAGAGGCAAAGGAGGGCATCGACTGCCTGATCTGCCATGCCGCCGAGTACGACATGAATCAGCGCTATGTGATCCAGGACAAGCACGGTCTGCGCTGGAATCAGGATCGCAGCATGCGCTCGGCCTTGACGGTCGGGCGGGCCTCGAACGAGAACTGCTTGAACTGCCATCAGCACAACATGGGCGGTGACGCCTACATCCATAACGTCGCCGCCAAGCATCTGGGCGATAAGCATCAGCGCCTGCTGCACACCGGCGCCAAGCGGGGTAATCCGTTCAGTCCGCAGTCTGACGCGCATGCGGCCGCCGGTATCAAGTGTACCGACTGCCATGTGCCCGAGGGGCACAAGATCCCACGCGGCCGCAAGGGTGTCGACCTGGTCGCGAGCGATCTGCCGCACAAAGAGGTCAGCTGCGAGAGCTGCCATTCTCAGGCGCCGCACAACGTCTCGGAGCACCGGGCGCTGCTCAACGGCCATGTCGCCCGGCTCGCCTGCGAGACTTGCCATATCACGGAGCTGCAGCCGAACAACGTGGTGCTGCGCGATTGGGTGCACCCCACCTGGAACGCCGAAGAAGGGATCTGGGAACCAACTGACGTGTTCCGCTCCGGCAAGCCCGGCGAGGGGCTGATGTACCTCTGGTTCAACGGCAATGGCACCTTCCTGGCCAATGCGCTCGGCAGCAACCCGGAAGGCGACGGCAGCTACAACCCGCTGATGGAGCAGATTGCCCGGATCGATAATCCGGACGTGATCGCTGCAGTGCGTGAGAAGGCCCGCGAACTCAAGAAACAGTATCCGGATATCGATATCGATCGCTACGTCGAGATGGCGACCGATCCGCTCTCTCAGTTGTCACCGGAGATGCTAGAGAAGCGCCGCAAGATGGTCGCCGAGAATCTGAAGGCCGCGATGGAGGAGGGCGAGAGCCGGATCTATCCGTTCAAGCCGTTCAACGCGATGATGTTTGAGGATATGAACAACCAGGGACCGTTCGGCGCGATGATCCTGCCGTTCGACTATGCCACCTACTACGAGACCGGCGATTCGCGCGCGGCGGTGGTCAAGGCGATCCAGGACCCGATTGTCCGGCGCATGTACCAAGAGCCCTTCAAGCTCTACATGATGGACGAGTTCATGGCCTACTTCGGCGTCGATGGCTGGAAGACCCTCTATCCGCTCACCGACGACAACAAGCTGGGGCCGCAGGTCGAGCCGCATTGGATGCGCCAGATGGGCACGCTGATGGTCAATCACGGCATCCAGCGGGAAGGGCATGACTGCAAAGCCTGCCACCAGCCCGATGGCCTGCTCGACTATGAGGCGCTCGGCTACACGCCGGAGCGCATCGCTGAATTGACCTCGAACGAGATCATCGACGAGATCGAGCCCTGAATCTGCGGCATCTCGACCGGGCGAGTTTGGGTCCAGCGGCGAGGGCTGCCGGTTGATGATCCAGCACGGTGTGGTGTGGCGCGTGTGTCGGCAACAGTCGCCGAGGCCGTAGGAGCCCGCTTGCGGGCGATGATGCCTGTTCATACCCACCGGGCATCCCAATGCGGATAATCGCGAACCGACTGCACCAACCCGTGGATCGAGACGTCACGCGCAAAACCAGTCGCGATAGATCGGCCTCCTTCAATGCTACAGCCAGTGCAGATGATCGGGCATGACGACAAACGCCCAGGTTGTCGACCAATCCAAGGCGCCGGCAGCGCGAAGCTCATCGATCAAGAGACGGGCACACCAGAGGTTACGGAATACTGGCTGTCTCCGTTGCGCCACAGACGTGATCCGGTAGACCCACCCGGTCTCCGACCAGCGCCCCCTGCGCAGATCACCCCCGTGTGGTCGGCTCGGGGGTCATCGACCTCGGTGAAGCTCAGCGCAGCTGTCCAATCGCCACGTTCTGGGCTCGACTCCCGTCAGCTCGCAGCTCGAGAGCAGGGCTCTTGGATGCGACGAAAGCCAGCGGCTGGTCAAGGCTGAATGGATAGAGAACTGCTGATGATTCGAGCGTGGCCACGGACATGGCCTTGCCGGTGTAACGGAGCGCTGCCTCGATAAGCCAGGCGATCAGGCCGTCGTGCGAGACGTTCATGGGCGGCCTTCGGATGATGCGCCGGCCTTTGCCGACGCGCTCAAGGGCGCCCCAGTCGGCTTGGCTCTGTATGACGCGGTTGGCGGCGCGATAGGCGGTTTCTCGCTCTCCATAGGTCTCGGCCATGCGGCGATGAACCTCCTTGGATGCGCAGTCGCCCTGGATGGATGTGAGACGTCCGGTCAGCTCGGCGACTTTCCCGAAGAAGGGGTAGGCCGAGATCGCCATGCCCCAGCACAGGGCCGGCACTGCCGACGCCTCGACTTCCCCCAGGAGCTCGGCGCCACGATCCGCGAACGGCCTCAGATCGCCGCGGGGCGCGAGCCCGGTGACATGCTCGCGGATCTGTACCCACTGATCCATTGCCAGCCCGTCGAACACGAGAAACGCCACCTTCGCATCGAAGGCACCGCGCCGCATGGCCAGAAAGCGCGGGACCTGGTGCAGCATCGCCGGCGCTGCCGCGGCGGGCAGCGGCGGTAGTGGAGCCGAAGCAGCTCCCGCCACAGGTCCACGTTGTCCGAGATCAGATGCGGCCCGAGCTGGAAGATGTGAGTCAGGATGAAGTCCTTGGTCGCGGCCCCGCCCCAACTCTGATCAGGCGATTGAGAGGCATGCTTGGCATGCGCCTCGAATAGCGCCTCCCTGTACTCGGCGCCGAGTCGGTGGACCACGCCATAGCTTAAGAGAGGAAACAGATTCGCCAGGCTGAGTCGGACCAGGCGAGCCTGGCGCACGTAGTCCCACGGCAGGTCGCCCGGCCCCGAGGATTTGGGATGGAGCACCAGCGCTTTTGCCGAACCGGGGGCCGGCCCAGGCTCGCCTTGGTCCCAAGCCCGTCTCCAGCGTGCTTCGTAGTCAACCCGGAAGGCGATCGCATCCTCGAACGGTAGGACCTCGAAGCCACGGCCGCGCAGCTCGGACAGGATGTGCTCGTCCAGCAAGACATCGTCCGGGTCCGCGGCGATCCAGAACCGCGCCAGGTCCGGCGGAAACTCCCCGAGGATGCGCTCGCTCCAGAGGCTCATAATGCTCTTCTCGCGGCGTCGGATTCCGAGGCAAAGCCAGGTCCAACGCGAAGCATCGCGATGGCGTTAAGGAGCGTCGCGCGAAGCGACGCGGTGCTCGATGTCACCCGGCGTTGCATCCGGACGAGGCGATCTCCCGTGTCGCCCATTCGGTCAAGGTCTCTACCAAGCTGGACGTCGCGACCATGTCGATCAGGGCTGCCGGGCAGGTGTCGTAGCGAAAGCGGACGGCGAAGTTGTTGAGGATGCGCAGCGCATTCCGGTCCGCTGGGGCTGGGACGCCGTGGGCGTCACAAAGGGCCGCGAGCGCGGCAAGATCATGGGTACGCTCGAAAACGACGCCATGCATCACGAGCACGGCCTTGATGAGCTTCTCGCAGGCTTGCTGGGCATGAAATCCCATGACTTCTTCCGGCGCTTGGCCCGAATCGCGCAACAGCCGAAGGGTCAACCGATCGCGCAGCGCCGCATCAAACAGCGCTCGCGCTTGGGCGCTATGGCTGCTCATAGAGCACCTTGCCTTCCCTGGATGCCCAATAGACCGGGGTTGTCCACCAGTCGCGCTTCTGTTCGAACTCCGCCTCGGTAAACAGCAGCAGGTCAACCCCGATACCGAGCCCGTCCACGGTTTGATGCAGGCGCAGATACTCCTCGTTGTAGTCGGGAATCTCCCGCTCGATCACCATCAGATCCAGATCGGACCCCGCGTCGGCATCCCCCCGCGCGTAAGAGCCGAATAGGATTACCTTCAGTGGGGTATGCGCGGCAGCTGCCAGCCCAACAGCCGCCTCGCGGATTGCGGTTTCGTCCAGCATGGGCGCGTCTCTTAGTTGTGCTTCCGAGGATTGGCCAGGTGCACGTCGGGCAGCTCGAAGTTGGTGTCGATCAGCCAAGTCACAGGTCGATCTCGCGGGTCAGGCTCTTGTCACGCGGGAACTCGACGTCATCGGCACCGTAGAGGGGCGAGCTGCGAACCAGTTCGACAAAGGATTGCCGCGGCTTGATCAACGCGTCGTAGTCGGCGCGGGAGAGGATTACCACAGCGGGCTCACCGTGCACGATGATCTCTTGGGGCTCGTGCCCGGCTGCGAGCCGCACGAGCTCGCTCAGGTTTTCCTTGGCGTCTTGCAGTGTCCACTGTCTCATGTTGCACTCTCTGCAGAAGCTTATCGGTCTGGTTGATGTCCATGTGAGCGGTCGTCCGCGGCGCCGCGGTTCGGGGCGTACTCACCTGACGTTTCCCGCCGAGCTTTGTTGCGCCTATCGGCGGCGGCATAGAACACGCATAGAACGCGTATAGAACGCGCATAGGATGCCTGACGTTTCCCGCCGAGCCATATTGCGTCTATCGGCGACCGCATAGAACGCGCATAGGATGCGGCGAATGGCTTCAGACTGGCACCCCCCAATCGCTGCGCCAATCTCTGAGAGAAATGGAGCATCAATGGCCTCGCGCAGGCGCCGATCTCGATGCGGTGCTTGAACTGCTTGACCAGGATCGGGTCGTGGGTGCGGTAGTCCGCATGGACAAAGGCGTTCAGCAAGGCCTCGCGTAGCGCGATATTCGGATAGGTGCGGCTCTCAAAGCGGAAGAGTCCCTGCGGGACCGTGGTGTTGGGATTATCCACCATAATCCGGTCGAGCAGACGTTCCAGCGCGATCATGATGCACCTCTCGCGGCGCCGGATTCCGAGGCAAAGCCAGGTCCAACGCGAAGCATCATGATCGCGTTGAGGTCCGGGAGGCTGGTCTCTGCGGCATTGAGGGTAGCCATCCGCTCCTTGTGCTCCTGCTCGAGACGCCGGCGGCGGTAGGCTCGCACGGCTGGCAGACCGATGCGGCCAATCGCCTGATCTCGGGCCTCGAAGGCGTAACGGGCACGTTCGCGAGCCTCATGGAGGCGCGTGCGGTGCAGCTCCATCAGCTCCTGGATGTGCTGCTCGCCTTGGCCGGTCGCCGCGGTGAGCGACTGGTCCCAATGCGGCGAGTCGGCTGGGGCTAGGGCCTCCACCAACTCCAGGCGCTCCGTGAGCAGGAGATCCCAGATGCGCCGGGCGGTGGGCAGGAAGGCCCGCCCGTTATCGTTGACGAAGATGGGCAGGAAGCGCTTGCGGTTGAAGGCGTCCGCGGACAGTGAGATCTCCCACAGGGACCAGACGCCGGTGACCGTCTCCGGCAGCCCAGCGATCCGCACCCGCGGAATCGGCTGTCCCGCGACACAGCGCGGCAGTTTGGCCCCCTGTCCACACAGGAGCGCGCGGGCGTGCGCGTCCTCCAGGGTGATCCATTCCAGTTCCGGCCGGGCTTCGGCAGTCCGGGCGTCGAACCAGGCCCGCGCCGACTCGCTGCCGTCCAGCCAGCGGATGCGCCAGTGATCTCCCTCCTGGACCGCCTCGCCGCCGCGGACGGGGAGACCGGTGGTAATCGTGCGCTCCAGCCAGAACTGCGCCGGATGATCCGGCCACTGCCGTGCCTCCTCCGCGGAGAACCGTTGCCCTTCTGACGTCCCCTCGGTGATCAGATCGCTGCCTTGGCGCGACTCCGCGACCTTCTCCCGGATCTGCGTTACCACCGCATCGCACTGCTGGTCGACGGATTCCGGGTCCGTGATCCCTTTGACGAACAACTCGTCGAACCAGGGCTCCGCCTCCACCGAGTCCATCACGTCCGCGGCCTTGTCCACGCCGAACTCCTTGGCGATCACCGTGAGCTTCTCCTCCAGGACCTGACGCACCCGGTACTCCACGGTCTCTTCGAGCACGAAGTTGGTCGCCCGGACCACATGCTGCTGGCCGATGCGGTCGACGCGGCCGATCCGCTGCTCCCGATCGGGATCAGGGCGCATCGGGTTCCAAGGCATGTCGAAGTTGACCACGACGTGGCAGAACTGGAGGTTGAGGCTCTCGCCGCCGGCGTCGGTCGAGATCAGGATCTGCGCGTCCTGCGAGAAGGCCACCTGGGCCTGCGTTCGGGCATCCAGATCCATGCTGCCGTTGAGCAGGGCGATGGTGAAGCCACGTCCATCGAGATAGTCCGCCAACATGCGTTGCGTCGGCACGAACTCGGTGAAGACCAGCACCTTGATGGTGGGATCAGACTCGGCTTGCTGCAGCCCATAGATCAGCTCCAGCAGGGCCTCGGCCTTGGCGTCGGTGCCGGCGGCTTCGGTCTCGCGCGCCAAGTCGAGCAGCATCTCGACCTCGGACTTCTCGCGTGCCAGGCCGTCCAGGGTCTCGACGGCAGTCTGCACCGCCATGTCTGCCCGAGATTGGCCGTCCAGCTCTGCCCACTGCTCCGGATCTGTCTCATCCTCGAAGAGCGATAGCGATGCCCCCTGTGCAACTGGCTGCGAAGGGGCGTTCAGCGCCTCCAGCCGCATCGAAAGCGTCGCGCGAACCGCCGCCGTGCTTGATGTCACCAGGCGCTGCATCAGGATCATCAGAAACCCGATATGCCGCTGCTGGGCGGCCATGGCCTGTTTGTAGCCATGGCGCACGTAATCGGTCACCGCCTCATAGAGACGCTGCTGGGCGGCGTGCCGCGCTTGCCAGGTCACCGCCTGAAGCCGCGTCATCCTTGGCTTGAACAGTGGCTTCCCCTCGGCATCAATGGCCTCGCGCTTCTCGGTGCGGATCACAAACGGCCGCACGCGATCGCGGGTGATACTGCCCTCGTCTGGGAATGCCTCCCGATCCAGCAGTTGGATCAAGCGCAGGAAATGGTCCGTGTTGCCCTGGTGGGGCGTGGCAGAGAGCAGCAGCAGATACGGAGCCGCCTCGGCCAGCGCGGCGCCGAGCTTGTAACGCGCCACCTGCTCACTACTGCCGCCGAGGCGATGGGATTCGTCTACGATGACCAGGTCCCAGGATGCGGCGACCAAGTCCTCGAAGCGCTCCCGGTTGTAGGTCGCCAACCGCTCCAGGCTCCAGCCTCGGCGGCCTTCCAGCGGACAAGACCTAAGTCGATGGAGCAGATGACCTGATCGTGCATCAACCAGAGATTGTCATCCCGCTCCCCGGTACCGGATCGGTCTCCCGGCACGGCCGACGAGACGAAGGAGCGGAGCGCGGCGAGCTCGGCCGGTTCGATCAACCGGAACGACTCGCCGAAGTGCAGGCGCATCTCCGCCTGCCATTGACGCACCAGGCTCTTTGGTGCCACCACCAGCACGCGCCGCACCATCCCGCGCAGCTTCAGCTCGCGCAGGATCAGCCCGGCCTCGATGGTCTTTCCGAGGCCAACCTCGTCCGCCAGCAGATAGCGGATGCGTCCCCTGGAACTTGCTCCCGATAGGGCCTTGTTCAGGGCATGCAACTGGTGGGGCAGGGGCATGACGCTCGACTGGATCGGCGCCAGCAGCAGGTTGTCTTCCAGCGCATCCAGCAGCTTGGCGGCTGCCGCCGTGTGCAGGATCTCGTTCTCGGTCGGTTCGAGGCTGGCCAGCGGCGCCAGGTCCGACTCCCTGGCGCGAATGATGGCGTCCTTGGTCGGCAGCCAGACCCGAAACACCGTCTCGTTCCAGATCGACTGCCGGTCGATGATCCGGCACGGTGTCGTGTGGCGAGTGTGCCGGCACCAGTCGCCGACGTTGAGTGCCTCGCTCATGTTTCTGACCGATCTGCCGTTGCGTGGCAGGCCGCGGAGCAGAGATCAGCGCAACAGTCCGGCGACTTGGGGGGCAACTTGTGGGGCCACATGAGGGGTGGTGTGCCGAGTTCAAGTCGCGCGCAGCGGCGCGATGTCCTCGTTGGTCACGGCTGGCGCGCGCAGAGCAGCAAGCACGTGGTTCAGCTCCGCGATGCCGACCTGCGCGGGCGCGGTGATCTCGATGCCGATCGGCTTGCCATCGGCGGTGTAATCCACCAGCAGGCCCGAACCGGCTTGCTCGACACGATCGCTCCTGTCACCGGGCGAACGCGGGAGGTACAGGTAGGCTGTCAATGGGCGTCCGTGGCGGAACGTCACCTCGAGATAGGACGATCTCATGGTCCGACATCCTTCAGCGCATTCTCGCTCCAACCGGGGGCCGCCTTCGCCAAACGATCGTCGTTGGTCCAGAAGGCGGTGCACGCGTACCGTTTCGCCAGCGCAACGTGCAACGCATCCGGGGTCTTCAGGCCTGAGACCCGCCAGTTCAAAGCCGCGTTGACGATGTCATCGTCGAGCGCCAAGCGCTCCTGCACGCCGAGAAAAGACTCGTAGCGTCGGACTAATGGGTCGTCATGCTCGCGCAGTGGACGTGTCAGGACCTCCAATCGGGTGAGCACCGACACGCAAAACGTGGCATCGGCTGTCTCCGCGAGGCGCGCACGCAAGGGACCGTGGAAGCGGGGATGGCGCTCGACCAGGTAGATCACGAGGCAGGAGTCGAGATAGATCTTGTCCATCCGGCTAATCGCCCCAGGCATCCCGATTCGCAGCGATCTCGCGTTCCATCCGCTCCGGATCACCGGGCTTTGCGCTGGCGAGCTCGGGGCTATCAAGGACGCTGAGCAGTGCCGCAGCAGAACCGCGCTTCGGGGCGGTCTCGTCGATAGGCGCGAGGATGGTCACTACCGCCCGCGACCGCTGCGCCAAATGCACCGGCTCTAGCAGGGTCACCTTCCCGTCAGGGCTGATCTCGGCTTCGATAGCTTGCAGCATAGTGCCTCCGTAGGGCGGCTCAGCCGCCCGTCTCGCTCAGTGTCAGGGCTTGGTCATACCAGAGCAGCAGCTTCTCGTCTTCCTGAAGGGCGACCTCGGGGATCTTGCCGGCGACCTTGATGATGGTCTGGAGGTCCTTCTGCGACCAAGCCGCCTTGAAGCCGGCGCGCAGCACCTCGAGACGGAATTCCCTGAGCCGCCGGCCGGTGTGGGTCCGGTAGGTCTCGAACTCCTTCAGCAGCGACTTTTCCCGCCGCCGCTCCAGATCCGCCGCCTTGTTCGGGTCCGGCACGTACCAGCGCTCTTTGGCCTTGGCTACCAGGCGCGGGTCATCCTTGTCCAGGCCGCGATAGTCGTGGAAGTTCTTCGACAAGTAGTTGTTGATCTGCGTCGGCACCGGGTCGGTGCCCTCCCCATGTCCTTCATATCGCAGGAAGTTGTCCTCCAGCAATGCGCTCAGCTCGGGCTTCTCCTCGTGCTTGCGCCAGCCGGCGCCCAACTGGGTGATGAACTCGGGATGGACCTCCTGGTAGGTCGAGGGACGCTTCTTTAGGAACTCTGCCAGCCAGTCGATGGCGCTGCGCTCGTCGGAGGCGAACAGCTCCATCTGCGGAGAATGCTCGACCTGGGCGCGCGGCCTGTCGTACTCGCCGACCTGCGACGGCAGGAAGATCATGCCGTCCCGCTCCGGGAAGTTGCGCTGCTGCAAGCCGGCGAGGAACTCGTCGCTGGACAGCGGGACCGGGAAGTCGTGACGGACGAACCAAGCGACCATGTGGTCGTAGACCCGCCGCGGGTCGCGTTCGACGACCTGCTCCAGTTCGTTGTTCCAGTGCTTGGTCACCGGCAGTTGCCGTAGATGCGTCTCCACGAAGTCCCATGCGGACTCTGGGCTGGCGCCGCGCTCGGTCAGGCGCTGCTCGAGACCGCCGTTGGGCTTGTAGACCGAGATGACCAGGTCCTGCTTGACGGCCGTGGTTGAGGTGACCTGGCGGTAGCTGCCCTGCTTCTTGTCCAGCGCTGTGACCTCGGCGACCACGAAGCCGGCCTGTTGCAGCGCGACCTGGATGGCATTCCAGACGCCCGCCCGGCTGTTGGAGAAGACCACGGTCATCCAGCGGCCCGGCTTCAGGACACGCTGATACTCGGCAAAGCAGCGCTGCATTAAACCGCGTCCAGATTGAGATGCGTAATTGTTGTGCTACTGTCGGCACTCCGTTGCGCCATCTCTCTCGTGGCTGCGTGTTTTGATCCTGTTGTTCACCGGATTGTTGCATGTTGACGTTGGATCTTGCCAAATGGCAGCAAACCCCCCGAAGACCTCAGGCAGCTGTCGCTGCTCAGCGAGCACCCGCGGACACGCGAGCGTTTTCTGGCGCTCTATGAGCTCGCCCAACAGCAGCAGGGAGCGAGCCGCATCGCGCGCAGTAGCCAACGCCACCCCCAGACGCTGATTCGCTGGGTCCATTGGTATAACGCCGAGGGTCCCGACGCGCTGGTGTTTCGCCGCACCGGCGGTCCTCCCCCTTTTTGCCCCGAGTATGAGCAGGCGCTCGACGCCCTGCTGCGCGCGGGGCTGGCCGCAGCGGCGGCGCCGAGTGTCGAGCGCGAGGCGGGGAGCACCCGCTTGGTGCCCTGCGCGCAGCCCGAGACCTGTGCGGCTCCGCCCCGCTGGACGCTGAAGAAGCTGGCGGCCTGGCTGAACGAGACCGATGCCCTGTGTGTCTGCCGTGAGACCGTGCGCCGCGCCCTCAAGCGCTTGGGGATGTCGTGGAAAAAGGCCAAGGCGTTGCTCAATCGCGCCAATACCGCCAAGCGCGCCGCCTTCGCCGAGCAACTCCAAGCGCTGCTTGCGCGCACGCTTGAGGAGGAGGCGCCGACGCTGGTGTACATCGACGAGGCCCATATCCATCAGGACGCGGACCTCGGCTATGGGTGGGCGCCCGAGGGTGAGCGCCTGTGGGTCGGCTCCCATTCCCCGGGGCTCGCGGCCAAAGTCAGCTTCTATGGGATGTCCCTCTTCAATGCCGGACAGGTCGAGATCTGGGAGTTTCCGCGCGCCAATACCGAGCACACTCTCGAGGTGCTGCGGCGCCTGCGCGGACTGCATCCCCACGGCGAGCTGGTCGTCCTGTGGGATGGCGCCTCCTATCACCGCGCCCGCGACGTCACCGCACTGGCCGAGGAGCTGCGCATCACCCTGATGCCGCTGCCCGGTTACAGCCCCGACTTCATGCCGGTCGAGGCACTGTGGCGTTGGCTGCGCGAAGAGGTCACGTCTCACCATTGCCATGCCACGACGGAGGAGCTGATCAGGCGCGTACGTGAGTTTGTTGACACCATCAATCGTCACGTCTTCGAAGTCGCTGATCGACTCTGGACCCAGACGGCCCTTGACCCAGAAGAAGAGAAACTACGCATCCCGTGCTAGACGCGGTTTAATAAGGACGACGTCCGTCTTGCGGGCTCGTATCGGTGCTCGAGGTCGAATCTGGCTGCTGATCAACGAGCGCCGCGACGATCAGGTCGCCCCAGACATTGAGTGCGGTGATCGGGTAATCGAAGAAGCGGTCGACGACCAGGTAGAGCGCCAGATAGGTCTGGGGCAGACCGAGGAGGTCCAGCATGAAGGCCATCATCGCGATGCCGCCTCCCGGGATGCCGGCGGTGCCGGCGCTCGAGGCCATGGTCAGCAGCACGATCAGCAGCGCCTGCCAGAGTGAGACCTCGGCACCGGCGAGCTGGGCCATGAAGATCAGTAGGATGGACTGATAGAGGGCTGAGCCGTCCATGTTCAGCGTCGCCCCGAGCGGCAGGCTGAAGCTCGTCGTGCGTGGGCTAAGGCGGACCCGACGCTCCAGGACCTGCTTGGAGACCGGATAGGTCGCTGCGCTCGAGGCGGTGGCGAGCGCGGTCGCGAGCGCGGCTCGAACCTGCAGGAAGAACCGCCACGGCTGCCGCCCGGTCCCGAAAGCGAGCAGCGCTGGCAGGAAGATGGCCGCATGCGCCAAGGCCGCCGAGAGGACCGCCCAGAGGAATGGCCGCAGCGCAAGCACGTTGGACCAGTCGATGGCGGCCAGGCTCGCGTAGACCAGCGCGGCGATGCCGACCGGGGCGATCTGCAAGAGCACCGAGAGCATCCGCATCAGCAGCGCGTTCAGTGCGTCGGCGCCGGTGACAAGCCATTGCCGCTGGGTCGTCTCGAGCCCCCTGCTGGCCAATGCGGCGAACAGGGCGAGCAGGACGATGTGCAGGATATTGCCCTCGGCCAGCGATGCGAACAGGTTCGATGGGACGAGGTTCTCGATCAACAGTGCCAGGCTGAAGCCATCGGCCAGGGCCGCCGTTGGGTCCGCGCTGGGCGTCAGATCGAGTAGGCCGGGCGCGATCGTCCGTGAGAACAGGAAGCCGAGCAGGGTGCCGATCCCGGCGGCGAAGGTCGAGGTGAGCAGATAGAAACCGAGCGTGCGGCGGCCGAGCCGGGCCAGATCGGCGCCGCCGGCGATTGCGGCGAACAGCGAGACCAGGATCAGCGGCAGGATCAGCACCTTGAACAGCGACAAGAAGATGTCGCCGAGCCAACTGACCCAGCCCGCTCCGGCCGGGAACAGGATCGCCAGCAGGATGCCGACCGCGAGACCAGAGGGCGTTGAGTAGAACATCCGCCAGCTCAAGAGGCGCTCCCGCCGTGGATCATCGGGTCTGGCTGCATCGCTGCGCTCGGCATCCGGTTCCGCCCTCAGGAAGGAGGCTCCAGAAACGGCGAACTCGGGGCTGCGTCGAGCGGGGCAATGCCGATGGCCTCGAGTAGACGTTCGACCATCTGCTGTTGCGCGTCGAGTGCACCATGCTGGGCCTCGATATTGAAGTAGTCACCGAGCCGATGGAGCGCGACGTAATCGGAAAGGGAGCAGTCGAAGTTGCGCTGGCCCACCTGCTTATAGACCACATTGAGGCCCGCCGCGTTGAGGCGGGCGATCTCCCGGCGCATGCGCGTATCCGCGCGCAGCGGGCGCCGGCCGGCCATGAAGATCAGGTTGTCCTCGTCTCGTAACAGCCCCGAGCCGTGCCCTGGATAGCGGTCATGTGCGGGTATCGGACGGTGCAGCGAGATGCTGCCGCGGCCGCCATTGCCGCCCCAGCCATCCTGGTTGTTGTGCAGTGCCAGGATCGGACCCTGACGCCCACGGTAGTGGTCCAGTACCGCCGCGACGTAGCCGGGCGCTGGCTGGCGCTGGCCGCTACAGCGATTGGCCTCGGCGCGGGTGCGGCTGAAGTTGCGGTTCGGGTCCTGACCGTGGAAGTGGCGCTGCCCGCTGCTGTCGATCGCGAGCAGACCGCCGCCGTAGTCGATCACGGCCTGCACGGCGACATCGAAGGCGGTGTTCTCGTCGTCGTGCGGGAGCACCCAGAATGGTCCGTTCGGGTGCTGGCGATGCTCGAGGATATGGAAGGTCCAGTGGAATGGGCCCTCGTGCAGTCGCTGCAGCCGATAGCAGAGCGGGGTGCCGCGGATCTGGGCGCGGTTGCGGCGCAGATCGCTGGCGTCGGCCTGCTGTGGGTCCATGCAGCCGGTCATGGTCATCGTCGAGCCGGGCGGCCCGCCGGCGCAGCCCGAAAGCAGCGGTGTCAGCAACGCGATCAGGCGTAAGGCTGGCATCCAGCTCGGCGGTCGTGCCAGCCAGGATCGCCTCATTCGTCGCTCCAGCCTAGACGCTGGAGGTTGCGCGCGACCTCCTCCTGATCGCTGTACGGGCGCTTGACGCCGTCTTGATCGATGTAGCGCTCATGTCCCTTGCCGGCGATCAGCGCGACCCAGGGCTCTTCCATTGGGCGGCTTGTGAGCAGATCGAAGAGTGCGCGCACGGCCTCGCTGCGATCTGGCACCACCTGCGGTGGGGTCCGGCACGCGGTCATCCCCCTCAGTGTGTCGTCGATGATCGCCTGGGGGTCCTCGTAGCGCGGATTATCGGAGGTCAGGATCACGTGGTCGGCATCACGGCAGACCGCGGCACCCATCAATGGGCGCTTCGCCGGATCGCGATCGCCACCACAGCCGAACAGGGTCAGCACTCGGGCCGCCGGGAACCCCGCGCGAATCGCACCGAGGATATTGGCGAGCGCATCCGGCGTGTGGGCGAAATCGATGACGATGGTCCGGTTGCGATAGACATGGCAGTCGAAACGCCCGTCGACCGGCTGCAGCCGGCGCCAAGGCTCAGCGGGCTCGGTGCCGAGCAACCTGGTCGCCAACGCCTTTGCCAGCGCATAGTTCTCGCGGTTGTAGCCGAGCCTGAGGAAGGGACGCTCGGCGAGCACCGCGGCCGGCAGCTCGGGCACCTCGAGCCGCCCCACCGGCGCGCCGGGGCCGAATCGGGCCCGAAGCCGATCAGCGACCTCCGCACTGCTGGTCAACAGCGGGACCCCCGTTTTGAGCAGCTCGAGGATGCGCGCCTTGGCGGCGAAATAGCTCGCCTCATCGCCATGGTAGTCGAGGTGATCCTGGCTGAAGTTGGTCCAGGCGGCGGCGTCGAGCGGCAGGCCATAGACCCGGCCTTGATCCAGCGCGTGGCTCGAGATCTCCATCACCAACGTCTCGGCTCGCCCCCGATACGCGCTGAGGATGCGCCGCAGCTCGATGTAAGGCGGGGAGGTGAAGCCGGTCTCGGCGACGGGCTGGCCGTTCAGGCTCAGCCCGAGCGTACCGATGCTGAGCACGCGCCGACCCGCGGCCAAGAGTATCGCCTCGCAGTACTTGACCGTCGTGGTCTTGCCGTTGGTGCCGGTCACCCCGGCGATCTGCCAATCCCCCGGGCCGAGCGGGTAGAAGTGATCGCAGAGCCGCTTCAGGGTCTGGTGCCATGACCCCGGCGCGGTCACGAAGACCGGCCGTTCCCCGAGGCGCTCGAGCCCTTGGAGCGGGCGGTTGACGACCAGGGCGCCGAAGGCGCTGTTCAGCAGATAGCGCTCGATGAGCTCGGCGTCGGGCCGGCCGTCATCGAAGCGCTGGAAGCACAGGATCGAGCTCGGCGTGCAGCGGTCGGCGCGCCATTGGATGTCGGACCAGGCGGCCGTGAGGCTGGCCTCAAGTGCCGGCCGCTGCGCGAAGTCGCAGGCCGCCAGCCGCTCGCGCAGCGAGCCGGCGGGTGCGGGGTTGTCGGAATCGGTTGGCATCGGCGCAGCGTCCCACGCGGTGGGGGTGCTGTTCAGCTCCGCTTGTCGTCAGACCGCTCGCAGCGCGCTTCGCCGCCGGGGCCGAACCGGCGCGCAGCGGCATCATAGGCATCGAAGCCCAAGCGGCGGCGCACCTCGGCGAACTCCATCAGCCGCTGCGGATGCTGTCCGGCCCGAAACGCAGCGAGCGCGTCGACCATCGCCTGCATCGCTGCCGAGAGCAGCGCCAATGGGTAGGCGGCGATGCGGTAGCCGAGCGCCGCGAGCTCGGCTGGCGGCAGGATCGGTGTGGCGCCGCCCTCGAGCATGTTCGCGAGATGGACGCCGGGCGCTTCGCGGCAGATGCGGACCATCTGGTCGGTCGTTGTCGGCGCCTCGATGAACAGGATGTCGGCGCCGAGCGCGCGGAAGTGGTTGGCGCGCTCGATCGCCTCGTCGAGTCCGATCAGCGCCAGCGCATCGGTGCGCGCGACGATCAGGAGATCGGCGCCGGCGGCGCGCGCCTCGACCGCGGCGCGGATGCGGTCGTAGGCCTCCTCGCGCTCGACCACGGCCTTGCCGCGGGTATGGCCGCAGCGCTTCGGGGCGACCTGATCCTCGATCATGATCCCGGCGAAACCGGCCTTGGCGAAGCCGCGCAGGGTGCGTTGCACATTGAGCGGGTTGCCATAACCGGTGTCGCCGTCGCCGATGACCGGGATCGCGACCGCGTCGGTGATGCTGCGGCCCTGATCGAGCACCTCGGCATAGGACATCAGCCCGGTGTCCGGGCCGCCGAGGCGATGCGCGGCGGCCGCAAAGCCGGACATGAAGCCGAGCGGAAAGCCGGCCTGCTCGATCAGCATAGCGCCGAGCGCGTCGCCACAGCAGGGCATTGGGATCAGCTGGTCCTGGGCGAGCAGCGCGCGCAGACGGTTGGTCGGGGTCATCCTGGTTTCGAGATCAGAAAGGGATTCGACGGCGGTTAGCGCGATCTTAGGCGATTTGTGTCAAAGCTCATACCGCCTTGCTGGTCTTTTCGCTCGCCTTCTTCGTCGCGCCGCCGGTCACATAGCCCGGCTATGCTCCCGGCGACGCTCCTCGAAGGCAAACGAAAATCCTGCGCAATTCGGTACGAGCTTTTCCGGCAATCGCCTTAGCGCTTCGCGTCGCTCCCTGTCGGTGCAGCGAGCCTCTTCGTCTCAGGCCGGCTCGTCCCAGGCCAGCTCGCCCCCGCCCGGCTCCTCGAGTTCGACGCAGGCCGAGCGCACCAGGTGCATCAAGGCATCGAGGTCGTCGCAGCGGTTCAGGCTGTCGGCGTCGATGCAGACCTCGGGCGCGTCACCGCCCTCGACCCGCAGCACCGCAGGCAGCGGAATCTCCAGTGCCGGAAAGCGCCGCTGCATCGCGTCCCGGTGCAGAAAGCGACAGGGGATCGGCAGGCCCTCGATGAACCGGCGCCAGGCACGCTTCTCGGTCAGCAGGCCATAGGTGATCTTGCAGAGATTGCATTGGTAGCTCGAGGGCGAGAACGCCTTGTGGGCGGCATCGGTCAGTTGGTCGAAGAGACCACCATCGGCGTTGTAGACGAAGAGCAGCTCGCTCGGCTTGGTCATGGCTTGGCTCCGATTCGTGTCGAGGGCGTGGCGCACGGGGTCAGCCTCACCTCTGTCGCCGCGGTGACGGTGCAGGGGGTGTCGCGGGCATCAACCCGGCGCGCGGAACATCGCGCTCAGGCTGCACCCCCTTATCTGGAGGCGCCGGGCTCGTTCATACTGGCGTCCGCATCATCTGATGACGTCGATTCCACCGCTTGCAACCTGCCTAGAGCTCAGACCATGACGCAATCCGACGACGCCCGCCAGCATCTGATCCGCTCCGAGCTGTTACGGGTGGACGGCTCCGATCCCGGCGCGGCCGAGGCGCCGAGCAAGAAGCACAGCAAGATGGCCGAGAACCCATTTCGCTTCCTGCGCGGCTCGGCACAGCTCTTCTATGCGGACATCCAGCAGGGACGGCTCGAGCTGCCGGCCGCATTGAGCGAGAGCCCGCCGCTGACGACGGTGATGGGCGATTGCCACGTCGCCAATTTCGGATTCCTCACCGAGCAGGGTTCGCATGGCGACCAGGTCGTGTTCTGCCCGAACGACTACGATGACGCCTGCGTCGGCCCAGCGGTCTGGGACATCGCCCGCTATCTGGTGAGTCTGGCCCTGACGGCCGAGTATTGCCGCGGCCTCGTCGATGGGCGTTACCAGTCCGATGAGGTCGATGATCCAGCCGAGCTCGAAGCGCCGAGCGCCGGCGACGCCGAGGAGGCTGGCCATGCCTTTCTGGACGCCTATCGCCGCACCTGCCGGCACTGCGTGCGCGATCCGGGGCTTCGGTTCGAAGCGCTCGACGCCTTTCCCAAGAAGCACGTGCTCGGCAAGGCGTTCCGCAAGGCATGCCGGCGGGCGGCCGGCGGGAAGGACTTCGAGACCAAGAGCACGCTCGCCAAAGAGGTCCGTATCGATGCCGGGCGGCTGGTCTTTCGGGACCGCCCTGGCCGCTTCGCCCGACTCGACACCGAGCGCGCCGAGGCCGTGCGCGAGGCCTTCCGCCCCTATGTCGACGACGCGATCCTGGACCTGGTGCGCCGTCTCGGTGCCGGCACCGGCTCGGTCGACCTCGAGCGCTTCTACCTGCTGGTCGGTCCCGAGGGGTTCGCCGGCGGCGAAGACCTCGCGCTCTGCCATGTCGTCGAGGTCAAACAGCAACGTCCGGCCTCGCCCCTCTACTGGTTCCCGGACATCAGTCCGGTGAACCGGCTACAGTCGGCGCATCTGACCATCGACTGTCAGCGCCTGATGCAGCGGGCCCCCGATCTGGTGCTCGACGAGGCCATCTGGGAGGATACGCCCTGGCTCGTGCGCTCGCGTCATCACGCCCGGGTCGGCATCGATCCGGAAGAGATCGCACTGGCGCCGAAGAAGCCGGGCAAGCAGCTCAAGGCCTATGCCCAAGCCTGCGGTCAGGCGCTCGCGCTGGCCCACGCGCGCGGCGACCGCCGCTCGACCCGGTTCGAAGCCGCGATGGCCAAACAGCTTCCAGATAACTCGAAGGCGCTGGTCACCGCCTGCGCCCAGTACGCCGAGCAGGTCGTCGCCGATCAGCGGCGGCTG
This sequence comes from Halochromatium glycolicum, assembly GCF_016584085.1. GTDB lineage: Bacteria > Pseudomonadota > Gammaproteobacteria > Chromatiales > Chromatiaceae > Lamprobacter > Lamprobacter glycolicus. The sequence goes on from NZ_NRSJ01000035.1 coordinate 25,711, forward strand.
CGGGCGATCCTAAGGCGCTTGGACGCAGCCGCTTCCCCAGCGGCGGGAACCTCGCCGCAGACGCCCAGTGCGTGATCTGCTGAAACCGGTGCGGGTCAGGAGATCGATGGGCCTATCGCAACATCGTGCCTGGTAGCGAGCTATGGTTGCCGAGGCACTTTGAGATGGTGCACCTGTTGCTTGCGGTGGTAGAAGATGCAATTACGGCCATGTGCCTTCGCAGCGTAGAGGGCTTTGTCGGCCGCGACGAGCATCGCATCGAAACGCTCATGCTCCGGTTCCCGCTCGGCAAGCCCGAGGCTGATGGTGACCTGGAGGAGCTCTTGTTCGACCTCGATACGCAGCGCCGCGATGCGCCGTCGCAGCCGCTCCGCGGCGATGACGAGCTGCTTGATCCCCCCGGTCGAGCTGAGCAAGAGAAACTCCTCGCCCCCCATCCGGTAGATCCCCTCGCTTTCGCGCACCTCTGCCCTGAGCGCTTTGGCGACCTCCATCAGCACGCGATCGCCGACCGGGTGCCCAAAGGTATCGTTGACCCGCTTGAAGTGATCAATATCGATCATGATGACCGACATCGGTAGCTCCGACCGGCAGCTCATGCTCCAGGCCTGCTTCATTGCGGCAAGTGCGGCGCGCCGATTCGGAAGGCCGGTGAGCTGGTCGGTGAGCGACAAGACCTCCATCCGCCGCTGGCTGAGGGCGAGCTCGTTCGCGATCTGGCGTAGCTCGGCGCGATCCTTCTGCCAGGTGTTCTGGAGTGCGAGCATCCGGCGTACCGCGACCATCCGTGCATCGAGCTCCGGCAGTCCGATCTGACTCTGGATGCAGGCATCGACGCCGGCGCGAAAGACCTGGGCCATCTGATCGCAATCGGACTTGTCGACGATCGCCATGATGTAGACCAATCGGCCCCACTCGGTCGAGCGGATCAGCCTGCATAGTTTGTTGCCTGTTTCCCTGTCTTCATGCTCCGCAAGGATGATCAGTTGGGGTCTGATCTGCAGTGCTGCCCGCAGCATCTCCTTCTGGTCGCTGTAGCACTGGGCGGTCACGCCCCTGGCCTCGTCGAGCAGGGCCTTCAAGCGGTGCTCTCGGCCCCATTGGCCGATCAATAGCACGCGGAGATGCGCATCCTCATCGTCGGTCTCTGGTCCTGCCGTGGTCGGGGCCGTCTCGGGCTCGGTCTCGGCGCCCGGCTGCAGCGACGGGCTTGGGAGGTCCAGTAGATGCGACCACTCCTGCCACTCGGAGATGCTCTGTTGCAAGACCTCGGAGACCTGCTCGGTCGAGAGCCCGAGCCGTCGTGGCCCCGGCAGCGTCTCGATCGATTTCTCGGTCTGCTCGAGCCCGGCGCGGACCATCGAATCGGACAACCGGAATGCCAAGCCGAACAGGTGCGTGAGCTGAGCCGGTCGCGATCTCGGGGCGTAGCCCGACTGCTCGGGTCGCTCATGGAAGCGGGCGGGCTCTGCCAACACCGGCGGGACCCCAAAGTCCGCGAGCATCTCCGCTGAAACCTCGTTGTGATCGAATCCGAACCTTCCCCGCTCGGCGCCGGCGAGATCACGCGGGGTGCTCTCGATCAGCTCGGAGAGCTCGTGCGGATAGATGGTCGCAAGCGCCAGCAGTCCGATCCGGGACATCAGCGCACAGGAGAACAGCTCATCGGGTGGCGCGAGATTGCAGAGCCGTCCGAGGCCGCGGCAGACCAATGCCATGCAGAGCGACTGGGACCAGAACTGCTGATAGTCGAACGCCTCGCATTGGCCGTCGACCTCTTTGTCGATCAGCGAGAACGCGACCGCCAGTTGGCCCACGGTCTTCATGCCGACCTTGACGATGGCGCCGTTGATCGGGCTCACGGGGCGCGAGCCCAGGCTTGCCGAGTTGGCCAGTTTCAGCAGGCGGCCGGAGAGTGCAGGGTCTGCTTGGACAAGCTGGGTGAGCTGGTCGACGGTCGTATTCTCGTCCTGCCAGAGCTCCATGATCGCGAGCGCGATGCCATCGGGGCTCGGGAGCTTGTCGGCGGCATTGTCGAGGAGGATTCTCGGGGTACTCAAGATGAGTCTCGGATTGCGGCGTGCCGCATGGGTTGATCTTGATCCGTGGTCGTTTTTCCGTGGCTAGACAGCACGTTCGCGGGCCTGCTGCGTCTTCGGCGCGGCCCCCGTGCTGTCGAGAAGAGGCACCCTAGGGCTCGCTGATGCCCGGGTACTGCAAAAGCCCCATAGTCTAAAGCGAGTCGTCTCCCAAAACGAGAACCGTGCCAGGAAAACCGCTCGGGCGGCTCAGCACAGTGATAGGCCGAGCTCGGCATCGCCTGCCTCCACGAGCCGTTCGCGCAGTCTGGTCAGCCGCGTGCCTCCGACCTGGCGCACCGCGATCGCGAGCGCCTTGGGCTGGGCGATGAGCACGACCAGGGCCTTGCCGCGGGTGACCGCGGTGTAGAGCAGGTTGCGCTGCAGCAGGCTGTAGTGCTGGGTCGCGAGCGGGATCACGACCGCCGGGTATTCTGAGCCCTGCGCCTTGTGCACGCTGGTCGCGTAGGCGAGCGCAAGCTGATCGAGCTCGCCGGTCTCGTAGGTGATGCGGCGGCCATCGAAGTCGATGCCGATCAGGCCCTCGTCGACCTCGATGGTCTCGACGCGGCCGATGTCGCCGTTGAAGACCTCCTTGTCGTAATCGTTGACGAGCTGGATCACCTTGTCGCCGGGTGCATAGGTCCAGCCGAAGCGCTCGATGCGCGGCTGCGCGCTCGGGTTCAGGCATTGCTGCAGCGCGCTGTTCAGGGCGCGGGCGCCGAGGCCGCCCCGGTTCATCGGCGTCAGCACCTGGACCTCGCGCACCGGGTCGAGCCCGAAGCGCTGCGGGATGCGCTCGCTGACGACCTTGATCAGCCGCTCCTGGATCTGCTCGGGCGTCTCGCAGCGGATCAGGTAGAAATCGCTGTCCGGCTGCTCGTCGCGCGGCGCCTGCGGCAACTGTCCGGCGTTGATCCGGTGCGCGTTGACGATGATGCGCGAGGCCGCGGCCTGGCGGAAGACCTCGGTCAGGCGCACGGTGGGCACCTGCTCGGAGGCGATCAGGTCCGCGAGCACCGCACCCGGGCCGACCGAGGGCAATTGATCGACGTCGCCGACCAGGAGCACGGCCGCGTTGGTCGGCACCGCGCGCAGGAGCTGGTTCATCAGCACCGTGTCGACCATCGAGACCTCGTCGCAGACCAGCAGATCGGTCTCGAGCGGGCGGTACGGGTCACGCTTGAAGGCCATCGACTGCGGATCGAATTCGAGCAGCCGGTGGATGGTCTTGGCCTCGCGGCCGGTGGTCTCGCTCAAGCGCTTGGCGGCGCGACCGGTCGGCGCGCAGAGCAGCACGCGCGCGCCCTTCGCGAGCAGGATGCGCAGGATGGCGTCGACCACCGTGGTCTTGCCGACCCCGGGGCCGCCGGTGACGATGCCGAGCTTGCCGTTGACCGCCTGCGCGATGCCGGCGCGCTGCGATGCGGCCAGGGTCAGCCCGGTCTGCCGCTCGACCCAGGGCAGGGCGCGCTCCGGGTCGATCGGCCCCCAGGGCGGCGCGCCGGCCAGCAGTCGCTGCACGCTGAGGGCGATGCCCTGCTCGGCGCGCTGCAGTGGCGTCAATGCGAGGACCGGCTGGGCATCGATGGTCTCGGCGACCAAGCGCTCGTCGGCGAGCTCGGCGTCGATCGCCTGCTCGACTAGGGCCGGCGGGATTGCGAGCAAGGCCGCGCCCTGCTCGATCAACGCCTCCCTCCAGGCGGCGCAATGGCCTTGACCGGCGATCTCCTGCAGCACATGGCGCACCCCGGCCTGGGCGCGCAGCAGTGAATCGGGCGGGATGCCGAGGCGCTGCGCGAGCGCGTCAGCGGTCTTGAAGCCGATGCCGTGGATATCCAGCGCGAGCCGGTACGGGTTCTCGCGCACCCGCTCGAGCGCCGCGTCGCCATAGGTCTTGTAGATGCGCACCGCGCGTGCGGTGCCGACCCCGTGCGACTGCAGGAACACCATGATCGATCGGATCACCTTCTGCTCGGCCCAGGCCGCGGTGACCCGCTGCTGGCGCTTCTTGCCGATACCGGGCAGCTCGAGCAGGCGCTCCGGGCTGTCCTCGATGACGTCGAAGACCGTATCGCCGAACGCCTGCACCAGGGTGCGCGCGAAATGCGGCCCGATGCCCTTGACCATCCCGGAGCCGAGGTAGCGCTCGATGCCGTCGCGCGTGCTGGGCGGGATCACGCGCAGGAACTGGGCCTTGAACTGCAGGCCGTGCTTGCGATCGGTGACCCAGGCGCCGTTGGCCTCGATGTACTCGCCGGCGGTCACGCTCGCGGCCTGGCCGACGACGGTGACCAGCTCCCGCTGCCCGCGCGCCTTGATGCGCAGCACGCAGAAGCCGGACTCAGGGCTGTGGAAGGTCACGCGCTCGACCGCACCGCTGAGGCGCTCGGCGGTTGCCGGCGATGCAGCGCGCTCAGGTGGTGTAGAGGGCCGATCCGGCATGGCGATCGCGCTGACTTCTGTGCTCGATTGAATCGGGTCGAGCTCGGCTGGCCGCGGCTCGCGCATTAGACAGCGCGCGGATGCCTGAGGTCGAGATGAAGACTATGCTACAACCATCGATTCCCGCCCTGGCGGCGCAATGGTGCCGGTGAGGATGTTGCACTATGGTTTGAAGTAGGGACGGCCTGGGACCGAATCGCGCAGGGTTTGATCGGTGCACTTCGCTGGAAGCTTCTTGCAGGCAGCGGCCGCTGGTGCGGCAGGAGGTGGGAATGTCGAAGTACGAGCACGTTGACCGCGAGGATCTCGTCCGGTTGCTGACCCGCGCCGAGCAAACGCTGCGGGCCGAGTCCGACGATGACGCGCGGCGCCGATTGCATGAGCTGGAGCTGCATCAGATCGAGCTCGAGCTCAGCAACCGCGAGCTGGCTGCGGCCCAAACCGAGCTCGAGGTCTCCCGTGAACAGTCTGCCGTGCTGTTCGATTTCGCGCCAGTCGCCTATCTGCAGCTCGATCTCAACGGCAACATCTCGCGCTCGAATCTCGCCGCCGCGCGCCTGCTCCGCCGGGAACGCGGCCTGCTCGATGGCTGGCCGCTGGCCTCGATCCTGGGCGGACAGGAACGCTCGCATCTGCTCAGCCACCTCAATGCGGCCTTTGCCGGCAAAGGGCTCGTATCGGATGAGTTCCAGCTCGAGGCACGGCGTCAGGAGCGCGCGCGCGAGCTGCGCCTCGATAGTTGCGTGATGACGGATGCGGATGGCTCGCATCACTGTCTGACGACCCTCACCGACATCACCGAGCTCCATCAGGCGCAGCAGCGGCTGCGCCGCAGCAACCAGGAGTTGAAGACGCTGCTCAAGGCGGCCCCGGTCGGGATCGGGGTCGTCTGTGAACGGGTGTTCCAGTCGGTGAACCAACGCCTGCTCGCGCTGCTCGGCTATTCCGAAGAGGAACTGATCGGCCAAAGCGCGCGCATGATCTATCCCAACACGGCTGAGTTCGAGCGCGTCGCGCGCGTCAAGCACGCCCAGGTTCGGGCCTATGGCGTCGGCGAGATCGAGGCCGTCATGCGCCGACGCGATGGCACCTTGGTCGACGTCCTGCTGCGCTCGGCGGCGCTCGATCCGGCCGATCTGAGGGCCGGGCTGGTGTTCACCGTACTGGATATCACCGACCGCAAGCGCGCCGAGCGCGAGCGCGATCTGGCCCAGCAGCTGCTCGATCAGGCGCTCGAAGGCGGGCAGATCGGCACCTACTCGGCGCGGATGCCTGAGGGTGCGTTCGAGGTGGATGCGCGTTACCTGGCGATGCTGGGATACCGTCCCGGCGAGCTGAGGCTCGACTGGCACACCTGGCTCGAGATGATCCATCCCGAGGATCGCGCGGCGGTCGAGGCCCGGGTGAAGCCGGTGATCGACGGCGAGGTCGATTCCTTCGAGGCCGAGTACCGGATGCGTCACCGCTCGGGCCATTGGGTCTGGGTGCTGGATCGCTCTCGGGTGCATGACCGGAAGACGGATAGGGCCGGGCTGCAAACGGCTGGGACCCACCTGGACATCACGCGCCGGCGCGAGGCCGAGGGGCAGGTGATGTACCTGGTCGAGCATGATGCGGCGACGGATGTCTTGAATCGGCGTGGGATCATGCGCTCGATCCAAACGATTCACGGCCAAGCCAAGCGCTCCGGTCAGCCTTTTGCGATCGCGATCCTGGACCTGGACCATTTCAAGGAGATCAACGACGCATATGGGCACCTGGCCGGCGATGCGGTCCTGCATCGTGCCGGCGAGATGCTCCGACACGAGCTGCGCTCGGCCGACTGGGTCGGGCGTTGGGGCGGTGACGAGTTCATCCTGGTGATCCCGGACAGCAGCGCCGCGACGGCGATGGCGACCATCGAGCGCGTGCGGGCACGGATCGGCGCGGAGCCGATCGACGCCGCGGGGCACGCGGTGCGCCTGTCCATCAGTGCTGGGCTGGCGCTGTTCCGGCCCGGTGCGGACAGCCTCGAGGCGGTGATCCAGCGGGCCGATGCCGCGCTCTATCAGGCCAAGCGCCGCGGCCGTAACCGTGCGCTGTTCGATGGCGCCGAGGAAGGTCAGGCGGCGATCTCGCGCGCGGCGGTGCTGCAAGAGGCCCTGCGGGAGGAGACCATCGAGGTCTGCGAACGGCCGATCCTGGCGCTGCGCTCGAGCAGGCAACGCGCGCGGGAGTTGGTCGCCCAGGTGCCGCATCCCGCTGGCGGTCTGCTCGACGAGCAGGGCTGTATCGAGGTCGCGCAGCAGCTCGGTCTGATGCATCGCATCGACCAGATCCTGGTGACGGCGGCGGCCGAGCGGCTGGCTGCAGCACCACCGGAAGAAGCGGGACAAGATGAGTGCTTGGTCTTCGTGCGCCTATCCCGCGACTCGGTGCTGCACCCGAGCTACATGGAGGCCCTCGCCGAGCGGGTGCCGGCGGACCGATCAGGGCACAGCGATCCCGGCCTGGTGCTGACCGTCGACGAAGCCCAATTCGCCCAGGGCGCGAAGCAGGTCTTGGCGGGTCTGCAGCCGCTGCTCGAGCGCGGTTGCAAGCTGGGGGTTGTCGGCTTCGGCGGTCAGCAATCGACCATCCGCTTCCTGGTCGAGCTGCCCGTCGCCTTCGTCATCGTCGATGCCGAGCTGATGCGTCTTGCGGCCGAGTCGCCGCGCGCGCGCACCGCCCTGGTCTGCATGACGCAGACCGCCCGCGACATGGGATGCACCGTCATTGCGCGTCAGGACGGCGAGGCCGCCTCGCCGGAATCGGTGGCGTCTTGGGGGATCGACTGGGTGCAGTGATTTGAGCGCATGCGAATATTCCGATGTTGTGAGGTCGATCAACGGGCATGAGGGGCGAAGCCGCTACGCTGAAGGGGCATTCGCGGCTTCGGGGTCCCATGTCTTCCTCCATCGAGAATTCGCACTTCCTGCTGCGCCGGCTGCACTCGCTGCTCGGCCTGGTGCCGATCGGCGCCTTCCTGGTCTTCCATCTGTGGGAGAACTCGCAGTCACGCTTCGGCGCCGCGCACTACAACGACGAGGTCGTCGGCGCGCTCCAAGGCCTGAACTATCTGCTGCTGTTCGAGCTGTTCCTGATCGCGCTGCCGCTGCTGTTCCATGCCGGCTATGGACTGGTGATCATCGGCCACGGCCGCGCCGAGCCGCGCCGCTATGGTTATCTCCGTAATCGGCTCTATTGGCTGCAGCGGCTCTCCGGCGTCGGGCTGATCCTGTTCCTGCTGCTGCATGTCGGGCTGACGCGCATCGCCGGGCTGTTCGATCCGTCGATCAGCGCCGATCTGTTCACGCATATGCGCCAGGCGCTGGCGCAGCCGGCGGTCTTCGCGCTCTATCTCGCCGGCCTGCTGCTGGCGGTGTTCCACCTCGCGAACGGGCTCGCGACCGCCGCGATCGTCTGGGGGCTGACTGCGAGCGCCGAGGCGCAGCGCCGCTTCGGCTGGGTCTGCGCCGGCCTCGGGCTGCTGCTCGCGGCGCTCGGGGTGCACGGGTTGCTCGGGTTCCTGATCGCGCCGGCGGCCGGGGGTGGCGCATGAGCGGGGGACAGAAGGGCGGCCAGGTCATCGTCATCGGCGGCGGGCTCGGCGGCCTCTGGGCGACGCTCGCAATCGCCGCGGCCGGGCATCGGGTGACCCTGTTCTCGCTGTTCGAGGTGATGCGCTCGCACTCGGCCTGCGCCCAGGGCGGCATCAACGCGGTGCTCGACGGCAAGGGCCAGCACGACAGCGTCCAGCAGCATATCGTCGACACCATCAAGGGCGGCAGCTATCTCGCCAATCAGCCGCCGATCCAGTCGATGTGCGAGGACGCGCCCGGGCTGATCCGCACCTTCGAGCGCATGGGCGTGACCTTCTCGCGCACGCCCGAGGGGCTCTTGGATCAGCGCCTGTTCGGCGGCGTCAAGAACAAGCGCACCTGCTTCGCCGGCGCCAGCACCGGCCAGCAGTTGCTCTATGGCGTTGACCAGCAGGTCCGGCGGCTCGAGACCGAGGGGCAGGTCGCGAAGCAGGAGTGGTGGGAGTTCCTGTCGATCGTCCGGGATGATGATGGGGTCTGCCGCGGCATCGTCGCGATGGACCTGCGCAGCCTCGAGGTGCGCGCCTTCCGCGCCGATGCGGTCGTGCTCGCGACCGGCGGTCTCGGCCAGATCTATGCGCCCAAGACGACCTGCTCGACCAACTCCACCGGCGCCGCCGCGAGCCGGGTCTATCAGCAGGGCGCGCGCTTCGCCAATGCCGAATTCTTCCAGTTCCATCCGACCGCGATGCTCGGCGCGGACAAGACGCGGCTGATGACCGAGGCGGCGCGCGGCGAGGGCGGTCGGGTCTGGGTGCCCAAGGACCCGGCTGATCGGCGCGCGCCGCTGCGCATCCCGGAAGCGGAGCGCTTCTATTTCCTCGAGGACTGGTATCCGAGCTACGGCAACACGGTGCCGCGCGACATCGCCTCGCGCGCGATCTGGAAGGTCACGCGCGAGCTCGGCCTCGGGATCGGCGGCGGCGATCGGGTCTATCTGGACCTGACCCATCTCGAGCGCGGCTTCGTCTCGACCCGGCTCGGCGCGATCCTGTCGATCTACCGCAAGTTCGCCGGCCAGGACCCGCTGACGACACCGATGGAGATCTTCCCGGCCGCGCACTATGCGATGGGCGGGCTCTGGGTCGACTACGAGAAGGACCCCGCGACCGGTGGGATGAGACGCGGCAGCCCGCGCAACCATGCCACCAGCATCGCCGGGCTCTATGCCTGCGGCGAGTGCGATTATGCCTACCATGGCGCCAATCGGCTCGGCGCCAACTCGCTGCTGTCGGCCTCCTATTCCGGGCGCGTCGCCGGCGAGGCGGTGGCCAGCTATCTGAGTGGGCTCGAGCGCGGGGCCGACGCGGCGCCGGCGGCGAGCTTCGATGCCGAAACGGCCCGCCAGGCCGAGATCAACCAACGCCTGATGCGCTCCAGCGGCGATCAGAACCCGTTCCGACTCCATCGGGAGCTCGGTGAGCTGATGACGACCAAGGTCGGCGTGATCCGCGACAACGCCGGGCTGGATGGGGCGATCGCGGACCTGAGCGCGCTCGAGCAGCGCTTCGAGCGGCTCGACCTGGGCGAGTCGAGCACCTGGGCCAATCAGAGCCTGGCCCATGCGCGCCAGGTGCTGGACATGGTGCGGCTGGCGCAGGTGATGGCCGCGAGCGCCCGCGCGCGCGACGAGTGCCGCGGCGCCCATTTCAAGCCGGCCTTCGACATCGCGATGCCAGCGGACAGCTTCCCGGGTGAGCCCGCGTTCGAGGCCTACCGCGAGCGCTGGAAGGCGAACAACGCCGAATGGCTCAAGACCACGCTCGCCGAGCCGGGCCCGGACGGGCCGCAGATCCACTTCGAACCGGTCGATCTCGGGCTGCTGGCGCCCGAGCAGCCGCGGGATTATCGCTGATGCAAGCCCGGATGCCATCCGAATCGCCCGCCTGCGAGACCGTCGAGCTCCAGATCCGACGCCAGGACGGCCCGACCACCAAGCCGTATTGGCAGACCTTCGTATGCCCGGTGCGCCCGGGCGCCAATGTCGTCTCGCTGCTGATGGACCTGCGCGAGCACTGCGTGACCCAGGACGGGACGCGGGTCGATCCGGTCGCGTTCGAGCACAACTGCATGGAGGAGGTCTGCGGCGCCTGCGCGATGCTGATCAACGGCTCGCCGCGACCGGCCTGCTCGGCGCTGATCGCCGAGCTCGAGGCGCCGATCCGGCTCGAGCCGCTGCCCAAGTTCCCGGTCGTGCGCGACCTGATGGTCGATCGCGCGGCGCTGTTCGCGCACCTGAAGCGCGTCAAGGCCTGGATCAAGCTCGATGGGCCTTGGGACGTCCATGAGCGCGCGCCGCGCGTCTCACCCAAGGAGTGGCAAGCGAACTATCTCTACAGCCGCTGCATGAGCTGCGGCTGCTGCATGGCTGCCTGCCCCCAGTTCGGCCCCCAGTTCGGTTCCCAGTTCGGCCCCGAGGCGTCCTTCGTCGGCCCGGCGCCGTTGGCCCAGGTGCGGCTGATGAACGCGCATCCGACCGGCCGTTACGACAAGGCCGAGCGCCTGCACGCGATCATGGCCGACGGCGGGCTCAGCGACTGCGGCAACGCTCAGAACTGCGTGCGCGTCTGCCCCAAGGCGATCCCGCTCACGACCGCGATCGGTGAGCTGGGGCGCGAGACGACGCTGCAGGCATTCAAGGACCTGTTCGGTCCTCACTAAGCGGCTGCTGGGAGACTAAGCGGCTGCTGCGAGCGATCGCTCCGAAATCGGGAAAAGTCGTTTCTGTTGATCCACTGTTTCCTATCGCCTTAGGGGCGTTCTGTTTGGTTTTCTAACCCGTCCTGCGATATTGGCCTCATGGTCTGCATGAGCGACTGATTCAGAACCTTGAGGCTAACGTTGCCTTTTGTGCGGTCTTTCGGCTTCTGGTGATCAATTGGTCGCGGCGAGCCCGGAGTGGCTTCGATACTGGTACTGGCCGATATTGACGTCGTGATGGTCGATCGATCGCGATATCGAGCGCAACCGTTGCGCTGCGGCCGTGCCTCTGTGCTTGCCAAGAGTCTGCTTTAGCGCTAGCTTCTCCTCCGTCGGCTGGTCGCGCTGGCTGCATCGAATTGACTGAACGCCGAATTGCGTCGATGAGAGTGCGCATTCCGCAGCATGCGCTCGCAGTGTAGCGCGGCGGTTCACCGTCATCCGTCCTTCCCTGGAGACGCAGAATGAATCCTTTGGTGAGTCTGGCGATCTCGCAGCTTCCCGGCCTTGCAAAACGCATTGCCGATAAGGTGATGCCGGATGTTGAAGAAAAGGTGGCCGACACGGTCCGGAATTTCCTCGGAACCGATGATCCGCAACAGGCCGACCTGGAACTGCAGGACCCAAAGGTCGCAGCGGAGCTTCGGGTGCGTCTTGCCGAGATCGAGGCCGAAGCCGATCGGCGCGAGGCCGAATTGAGGCAAAAGGAGCGCGAGGGGCAGCTCGAGGCGATCCGTCTCCAATTCGATCAGTTCAAGACCACGTTGCAGGACAAGCAGGACGCTCGTGCGACCATGACGGGGCTGGTTCGGCTCAATAGTCCATTAGCCTGGGGGCCGGTCATCGTCTCTGCTGTCGTGACGGTGGGGTTCTTCGCTGTGCTGCTCTATCTGATCAGTGCCGGACTCGATCCAGCGAGCCAGGCGGATCAGGCGCTGCTGCAGATCGTCAATATCGCGGTTGGGGCGCTCACCGCCGGATTCGCGACCGTGGTCAGCTTCTGGCTCGGCTCGTCGAGCGGGTCGCGCAATAAGGACGATATCGCGCTGCAGACGCAGTCTCAGGTCGCCGCGATGCAACGCGATAGCTTGAGTGCGACCGAGCGCATCGTCGACAACCAGTCGCGGCAGGCACGTGAGCTGATCCAGCGCGTCGCGCGCGAGCCGGTCGCCGCGACGCCGACGTTGGCGCCGAAGAAGAGCACCCGGCAGTTCCGCCGCTGTGTCGACATCATCCTCGGTCATGAAGGCGGCTATGTGGATCATCCGAGCGATCCGGGAGGCGCGACCAACATGGGCATCACATTCCAGACGCTTCGGGCTTGGCGGGGCGAGTCGATCACCAAGGATGATGTCAAGGAGCTCTCGGAAGACGAGGCCCGGGAGATCTATCGCGCGAACTATTGGAATGCGCTGAACTGCGATCAGTTGCCGATCGGGGTCGATTTGGTGACCTTCGATTTCGGCGTGAATGCCGGGGTGAGCCGTGCCGCGAAGATGCTGCAGAGGATCGTCGCCGTCGAGGCCGATGGGCAGATCGGGCCGATCACGCTTGGAGCCGTGAGCCAGAACGACGCCGAGCACCTGATCAAGCAATTCAGTGATGCGCGGCTGAACTACTATCGGGGCCTGTCGCACTGGGAGACCTTCGGTCGCGGCTGGTCGCGTCGCACTGCCGAGACCCGCGATGCAGCGCTGGACATGCTCCGCGCGGGCGGACGCACCTAGCATGGCGATCCGCTGCTCTGCGACGGGCCCCTCAACCGGTGGATGCGAGACTGGAGATCAGCCGTCATGAGCGATGACCTCGGAACTGCCGGTTCAGCTGAGACGAGACCGCCCCAGGCGCCGTCGGGCGCGGTGCACCAGATCAACCCGAAGTATCTGTTCCTCGTGGCCTCCATCACGGTACTGGTCGCGCTGGCGGCGACCGTGGTTTACGTATTCTTCGAGCAGGAACGGGAGCCGGTGACCTACGTGGTCGTGGTCGTCCTGCTGTTCTTCGCGCTCTCGACCGCCAGCTCGCTGCTGTTCGCGAACGCGACGGCGCTGAAGGGGACCGTCATGGGGGTCACGATCAGCATCGTCGGCCCTGCGGCGCTGTGGTTCGCTGGCATGCTGTTCTTCTTCTACATGTTGCCGCCCGAGAAGCTGTTTCCCCCGGAGCAGTCTCTGGATCTCGAGTCCATCGACGATGTGCTGCAGATCGCCGCCGACCTCGAACGGCGTCATGGCTGGGCCTCCTATGATGATTGGAAGACGGAGCAGAAGACCGTCCGCGAGCTGTTCGACGATGAGGAATCGCACACGCTGAGCAGTCTGCTCGCGATCATGTTCGAGACCAAGGATCTCAGCAAGGTGATCGAGCCGCGGGTGACGACGGTGTTCGTCTACTTCGAGCAGGGCGTCATCAAGCTGCAGCGCATTCACGGCTCGCGCGAAGGGGCCAAGGCCCATATCCGCTTTCAATCCACCCCGACCAAGGAGGGAGCGACGGCCAAGTCGGCCCTGTTCATCGGTGATCAGCGGTTTGGCCAGCTGGTGCTGGAGAAGTCCATCACCGACCTCACGGCGCGTGGGCGGCGGGGGATCGAGGAGATCTCGTCCGATCCGGTGGATTGCTTCATCCTGACCATTTACGATGACCCAGTGAGCGAGGATTATCTGGTCGTGAACATGCGGCGGTTCTCGAACGCCGCCGCCGGTACCGTCGATCTTGCCGCGGCGAGTCTGGACCCGTCCTTCCCGATCGCGGATTCGAGCCTCTGGTACATGAAGCCGGCCCTCTCGTCGCTGCGCCATCCGCCTCCCCTGGTCTTTCTTGATGCACGCGACAAGGAGACCGACATCGAGCGCATCAACCAGCAGCTGCAGCCTTGGCTAGCGGTGCTGGATAGCAACTTTCGGGCGGGCCGGATCAGAGACGAGACGGCGCGGCAGCTGCTCGACAAGGTGATGGCCAAGTTCAGCACCGCGGTCCCGGAAGAGGAGTCGCTGAGCATTGTTGATATTCCTCGGCTGCTGGATCGGACACGGGTCAGGGCCTATCAATTGCCACGAGCCGAGTACGCGACCCTGATGCTACTGCGGCGAGGATGACTGCGGTTCGACAGCGTGCCGCGAGCATGCTGATCTGGCCCCGCTATCTGGGGCTCAATGCGGCATTCGGCGGTCTGGTCGGCTTCCGCTACACGCTCGATGTCTGGGTCTACCGCCAGGTCGCCGCGGGCGGCGCCTCGGTCATGTTGCTGCTCGGTTTCAGCTTTGCCGGGATGTTGCTCGGTGAGATCATCGCTGCACGTCTCTCCGACCGCGTGAGCCGATCGCTGGCTATCCTCGCGTCGGCGACGGCCTTCGGCGCCTGGGCGGTACTGGCGATGCTGGGTGTGGTGCTCGACGCGGTCGCTTTGCTCTGGGCCGCCGGCGCCCTGTTCGGGGTCGGGCTCGGTTTGCACCATGCGTCGGTTGATGCGTGGCTGGATTCGGCCATGGAACGACATCGCGGACAGGGTGCGACGGACCTGGAGCTCAGCACCGGCTTTCTGCTCTATAACAGCGGCTACCTCGGTGCTGCCACGCTCGCCTTCCCGCTACTGTTTGGTCTGAACTGGTCGGCGTCGCTGGAGTCGGCGAGCGCACCGCAGTTGGTGACGGCGCCGTACTTCCTTTGTCTGGTCCTCACTGGCGTGGTGTTCCTGCTGCGACCCGCCCCCGATGGAGAACGAGACGTTCACTCGGCGCGACCTCTTTCGGGGCTCGCATTGCCTCTCCGGGAGTACTGGGCCGTGCTCGCGTTCGGGCGGTTCAGGCTGGTGGCGGCGATCCTAGTCGGGGCCTGCATCAACCTGCTGGTGCAGTTCATGGACCATTTCGCACCAGCCACCTTGCTGCCGGGTCGAGAGGTGGGCGAGCGCGCGCTCAGCATCTTTTCGTTCAATCTGACCGTAGTGCTGGTCATGCTGGGCCTGACGGCACTACTGGCCCGCCTCTGGCCTCGCCAGCGGCTCAGTGACCGAGCGCGTGCCCTGCTGTTGGGCGGTTTCATCGCGACCGCCCTCGGCTTGATGGCATCGGCCATCGTCCTGGGGCAGACCCCGGTGCGCGCTTCCGATGCCGTGGCGGCCCCGATCCTACTGGGATTCGCGCAGTCGTTGCTGCTCGCCCTGCTGCCGCTCACCAAGTCCTGGGTGCTCGAGTTCGGGGTCTCCGGTCTGCGCGCGACGGCGCTCTCCCTGCTCGGTGTCAGCAAGCGACTGCTGGCGATCGGGGCGACATTGATGCTCGGGCTGGCAGGCAACGCCGCAGCGAGCGATCCTGGGACCTCCAGCTGGCTGCTCTGGGTCCTGCTCTGCCTCGGTGGTGGGTGTATCGGCGTGCTGATCTTGAATGCGACCTCGAGCGCTCGCTCCTAGCGTATGATGCGGGGATGAGTGCATCGATGCGAGATAAGCCTCCTGTCATAACGACGAGCTGACTCCGAGATGACGCGCGACGCGCTCGGATTCAGTCTGCCGCTCGCCGCCCGTGCCATGCCCCATCGTCCGGATCAGTCTTCGCCCTCCCGCACCGCCCGGTCTATCTCGCTCGCCTATGCAGCGATCGCCGCGAGCTGGATTCTCGTCAGCGATTGGCTTGTGGCCCTTCCAACACCCGGTGGGCAGGACCTCGTGCCCTGGCAAACGGCCAAGGGTCTGGGCTTCGTCGCCGTCACCTCGGCCCTGCTGTTCCTGCTTCTGCGCTCGCGCCTGAAACAGCACCAGGAGACCGGGCGACGCTTCGAGACCTTGGTCGAGAGTCTGCCGGGGATCGCCTACCGCTGCGAGAATGACCACAGCTGGACGATACGCTATGTCAGCCGTTCTGTGCACCTGCTGACCGGTTATGCGCCAGAAGAGCTGATCGGCAATGCAACGATCGCCTATGCGGCGCTCATTCATCCAGAGGATCGAGAGCCCGTCTGCGAACAGATCCAGCAGGCCCTGAAGGCCGATCGAGCATTTCGTGTCGAATACCGCCTTCGTCGTCGAGACGGCCGTCTGATCTGGGTTTGGGAGCAGGGTCGGGGCGTGCCGGATATCAACCGCCGAGGGCAGCTCGTCCTCGAGGGGCTGATGCTTGATGTGACCGAGCGCAAGCAGGCCGAAGCGGCCGCCAAGGAAACGGCCGAGCGCTTGGAGTCGCTCGGCGACAACCTGCCGGGCGGGGCGATCTACCGGCTTCACCGAACCCCGAGCGGCGAGTATCGCTTCACCTATGCCTCGAAGGGCATTGAGCAGATCCTGGGGATCAGTCGCGAGCGGATGCTGGCCGACGCAACGGCCGCCTTTGAGCTGACCGAACAGCCCTATCGGGACGCTGTGCATCAGGCCAACGAACGGTCTGTGCGTGATCTGAGCCTGTTTGAGATGGAGCTGCCGCAGTGCCTGCCAGATGGCAGTCGCAAATGGATCGCAGTGCGCTCGCTACCGTATCGATCAGCCGATCGCGGGGTGTTCTGGGACGGGATCGTCATGGACATCACCGAGCGTAAGGCGGTTGAGGAGAAGCTGCGCGAGGCAGCGGCCGTGTTCGCCAGCACGGCGGAAGGGGTCGTGATCACCGCATTGGATGGCGAGATTCGCGATGTCAATCCTGCCTTTTGCGGTATTACCGGCTATCGCAAAGAGGAGGTGATTGGCCAAAACCCACGTTTGCTGAAATCGGACCGGCACGATCGCAGCTTCTATCAGCGGATGTGGCAGTCATTGGAGGGGCGAGGCCAATGGCACGGCGAGATCTGGAACCGCCGCAAGGATGGGGCGATCTATCCGGAGTTATTGACCATCAGCGTCGTCTCGGATCAACAGGGCCAAGCGACCGGCTATGTCGGTGTGTTCGCCGATATCACCTCGCTCAAAGAGTCCGAAGCGCGTCTGGATCATCTCGCGCATCATGATCCGCTGACCAACCTGCCCAACCGGCTATTGTTCGATGCCCGGCTGGGCCACGCTATCCATCATGCCGCCCGTAACCATGGCGCTTTGGCGGTGTTGTTCACCGACCTCGATCGTTTCAAGCACATCAACGACAGCCTGGGGCATCCGGCCGGTGATCAGCTGTTGCAACAGTTCAGCCGGCGCCTGACCGATACCCTCAGGGCCGAGGACACGGTTGCCCGCATCAGCGGCGACGAGTTCGTGGTCCTGCTGGAAGCGGTCGAGGGCGCCACGCATGTCGCGCCGGTCGCGCGCAAGCTGATCGAGGCCCTGAAGGAGCCCTTTCTGATCGAGGGCAGCTCCGTGCGCGTCACCGCCAGCATCGGGATCAGCCTGTATCCGGACGACGGCAATACGGTCGCAGCCCTGTTGCGCAACGCCGACGCGGCGATGTATCGCGCCAAGGAAGAGGGTGGGAACAGCTATGCGTTCTATACCGCCGAGATGACAGCGGCGGCCTTCGAGCATGTGTTCCTCGAGAATGCGCTGCGCGGCGCGCTGGAGCGCGACGAGTTTCGACTCCTGTATCAGCCTCAGATCGATCTCGAATCGGGTCGCTTGCTCGGGGTCGAGGCGTTGCTGCGCTGGCATCACCCGGAAGAAGGCGTCATCCCGCCGATGCGTTTCATTCCCATTGCCGAACAGACCGGCCTGATCCTGGAGATCGGGCGCTGGGTCTTGCGCTGCGCCTGCGCCCAGGCGCGGCGTTGGCTGGATCAAGGTTTCGAATTTGACTGGGTCGGGGTCAATGTGGCGGGGCGACAGGTCCATGACCGCGAGTTCGTTGGAGACGTCGAGCGCACGCTCGCCGAAACGGGATTGCCGGCGAGCTGTCTCGAGCTGGAGATCAGCGAGAACTTCGTCATGCGGCGTGCCGACTCCGGAGTGGAGAAGCTGCAGACGCTCCATGCCAAAGGGGTCGGGATCGCGATCGATGACTTCGGGACCGGCTATTCGTGCCTCAGCCACCTCAAGCGGCTGCCGATCAGCAGGCTCAAGCTCGACCAAGGCTTCGTGCGCGGCATCCCCGATGAACAGGACGATATGGCCATCTGCGATGCAGTGATCGCGATGAGCCGAGCATTGAGCCTGGCTGTGATCGCCGAGGGCGTCGAGACGGAAGATCAGGCCGCTTTCCTGAGTGGAAAAGGTTGTCGCGTTGCCCAGGGGTTTCTGTTCGGTCGACCGATGTCGCCTGAGGCGATCGAGCGCCTGCTCGAGGCCGCAGGTTAGTGCAAGACAGCGGGAATCCCAAGACCGGTTGTCGCTGCCCACACCGGTCGTAGGGTAGGAGCCCGCTTGCGGGCGATTTTCGCAGCTGGTCGTGGGGTAGGAACCCGCTTGCGGGCGATCTTCGCAGCCGTGAGCGCGGCCTGGTCGCCCGCAAGCGGGCTCCTACAGCGCTGAGAGCCCAAATGGCAGAAAGAGGGTCTCGGTATTGCTGACGCGATGCACTAGTCGGCTGGCTTGAGCCAGAATACCATCGGTTTCGCGGTCTCATCTGTATCGCCGAGCTCCTGCCAGCTGAAGGTCGTCGTCAGCTCCGGGTGGCGTCGATAGCCGCGCTTGGTCCAAAAGCGATCCAGCGGCACGTGGTCGGCGGGTCGCCGCGGGTCATCATCGCTGCGCTGCACCGCACAGAAGGCGTACCAGTCGAATTGCAGGCCCTGCTGCTCGCTCAGGGCACGGGCATGCCGCTCGCGCTCTTCGAAGAATCGCACGCCGAGTCCGCGGCCGCGATAGTCGGGCAGCAGCACCGATTCGCCCAAATAGAAGATCCGGCTCGGATCATAGCCGTGGGCGACGAACGGGGCCTTGACCTCGTCGGTCTCCTCGGCCATCGGCAGCGCGGTCGAGGCGCCGACGATGCGCTCGCCGTCGGTCACGACCACCACGACGCTGCCCTCGGCATCGCGGTAGGTTTGCAGATAACGCGCCTCGTAATCAGCGTCACCGTCGTAGAGGTAGGGGAACTCCCGGAACACCCGGATGCGTAGGTCCGCTAGCGCTGGGACGTAGCGGTCGAGCTCGACGCCGGTCGCGGTGAAGACCTGAAGGTTCTCTTGGGGCTCATGTTGCTCATTCATCGGATCGTCCGTTCTTGCTCCTGCGAACACTGCTTAGGCGATTTCTGTCAAAGCTCATACCGCCTTGCTGGTCTGTTCGCTCGCCTTCTTCGTCGCGCCGCCGGTCACATAGCCCGGCTATGCTCCCGGCGACGCTCCTCGAAGGCAAACGACAATCCTGCGCAATTCGGTACGAGCTTTTCCGGCAATCGCCTTAGGAATTGTCCATCATGTGTTCCCCGGAGCTGCCGTGACCGGGTGCTCCGAAATCGGGAAATCACGTCTGGACTCGATATGCTATGGCCTATCTCTACCTCGTTGTCGCGATCGTCGCCGAGGTGATCGCGACCAATGCGTTGAAGGCGGCCGACGGCTTCAGCCGGCTCGGGCCGAGCCTGCTCGTCGTGCTCGGCTACGGGGTCGCCTTCTACTGCCTGTCGCTCGTGCTGAAGACGATCCCGGTCGGGATTGCCTACGCGGTCTGGGCCGGTCTCGGGATCGTGCTGGTTGCGGTGGTTGCCGCCTTGGTGTTCGGCCAGGTGCCGGATCTAGCCGGCCTGATCGGCATCGCGTTGATCGTCGCGGGTGTCGTGATCATTAGCCTGTTCTCGAAGATGGTCGGGCACTGATCCGCGTTCGGGATCGACCTCAACAGGCAGCGTTGCACGGCTCCCGGTCGGCGGCGGGATCATCCAGCGTCATGATGGCCAAGTCTCTGTTATACTGCGCGGTTTTGCCACGTTTCATAGAGTGCAAGCGGAGATCATGTCCCAGCTGCAAGACGAGCTCGCCCGCCGGCGGACCTTCGCGATCATCTCGCACCCGGATGCCGGGAAGACCACGCTGACCGAGAAGCTGCTGCTGTTCGGCGGCGCCATCCAGCTGGCCGGAACCGTCAAGGGCCGCAAGGCCGCGCGGCATGCGACCTCGGACTGGATGGAGCTCGAGAAGCAGCGCGGGATCTCGGTGACCTCGTCGGTGATGCAGTTCCCATACGGCGAGTCGATCGTCAACCTACTCGACACCCCGGGCCACGGCGACTTCTCCGAGGATACCTACCGCACGCTGACCGCGGTCGATTCGGCATTGATGGTGATCGACGTCGCCAAGGGTGTCGAGGAGCGGACCATCAAATTGATGGACGTCTGCCGGCTGCGCAGCACCCCGATCCTGACCTTCGTCAACAAGCTCGACCGCGAGGGACGCGATGCGATCGAGGTGCTCGACGAGATCGAGCAGGTGCTGCAGATCCAGTGCGCGCCGGTGACCTGGCCGATCGGGATGGGCAAGCGCTTCAAGGGCGTCTACGACCTGCGCCACGACCGCACCCACCTGTTCAGCGCGACGCACGGCGGCAAGATCCAGACCGGCGAGGTGATCGACGGGCTCGATAACCCGCGCATGAACGACCTGCTCGGCGATCAGGCCGATGAGCTGCGTGACGAGCTCGAGCTGGTCCAGGGCGCCAGTCACCCGCTGAATCTGGACGACTACGCAGCGGGCAAGCAGACACCGGTCTTCTTCGGCTCGGCGATCAACAACTTCGGCGTCAAGGAGCTGCTCGATGCCTTCGTCGCCTATGCGCCGCCGCCGCGCCCGCGCCCGACCCGCGAGCGCCCGGTGGAGCCGGCCGAGCCGAAGTTCACGGGCTTCGTGTTCAAGATCCAGGCGAACATGGACCCGGCCCACCGCGACCGCGTCGCCTTCCTGCGCGTGTGCTCGGGCAGCTACAAGAAGGGCATGAAGATGCGCCACGTGCGCATCGGCAAATCGGTGCAGGTCGCCAATGCGATCACCTTCCAGGCCGACGAGCGCCGACAGGTCGAGGAGGCCTGGCCCGGCGACATCATCGGCCTGCACAACCACGGCACCATCCAGATCGGCGACACCTTCAGCGAGGGCGAAGACCTCAAGTACGAGGGTATCCCGTATTTCGCACCGGAGCTCTTCCGCCGCGTCGTGCTCAAGGACCCGCTCAAGCTCAAGGCACTGCAGAAGGGTGTCCTTCAGCTCTGCGAGGAGGGCGCGACTCAGGTCTTCCGGCCATTGAAGAACAACGACATCATCCTCGGCGCGGTCGGTGTGCTGCAGTTCGAGGTCGCGGCCTACCGGCTCAAGGGCGAGTACGGGGTCGAGGCCGTGGTCGAGGGGGTGGGCGTCAACACCGCGCGCTGGGTCGAATGCGATGACCCGAAGATGCTGGCGCGCTTCAAGGAGAAGGCCTACGAGAACCTGGCGCTCGACGGCGACGAACAGCTGGTCTATCTCGCGCCGACCCGGGTCAATCTGGATCTGACCCAGGAGCGCTGGCCCGAGATCCGGTTCAATGCGACGCGCGAGCTCTGAGCGCTTGCCTGCACGGAGATTGAACGCCCTTTGCCAGGCGACCAACTGAGTCTTGGCGGCTAAGGCGATTGCCGGAAAAGCTCGTACCGAATTGCGCAGGATTTTCGTTTGCCTTCGAGGAGCGTCGCCGGGAGCATAGCCGGGCTATGTGACCGGCGGCGCGACGAAGAAGGCGAGCGAAAAGACCGGCAAGGCGGTATGAGCTTTGACAGAAATCGCCTAAGCATCGGGACGCGGTCGAGTTATACCCAAGGCACGTCAATGCTCGGCACGGTCGAGGAAAACCGAAAATCGGTTTGCGATGGGTATATTCGACTCGGGAACCCCCTGACTCGGCCCGTAGCCTCTCACTTGAGGACGGGCCGCTTGGGTGGTCGCCTCATCGCTGCGTGCCGCGTTGCTGAGCACAGGGCGGGTCGGCAAGGGTCATGCGGGGGCGGGTGATGCAGTGCTGGGAAGGACGATCCGCTGGTCGGGATGCGGATGAAGCGATCAACAGCTGCAGGCTTTCGGGTATGAAGAGGACAGAACCAGAAGACGCTCCTCGGGACCTGGTGGTGCTGGCACCGGGCCTGCTTGGACCGGTGCCGCTGCCTGCCGAGCAGGTCCCGACCACGCCGGCGTTGAGTCGTCTGCTCTCCCGGGGCCAGCGCCAGGACGACGACGGGGCGGATGCAGCCGAGCGGCGCGGGCTGACCCAGGTGCTGCTGCAGCGTTTCGGCGCCGAGGCGAGTGCACCCTATGCCCGCGCCGCCGATGATCCAGACTGGGATCGCTCCGGCTATCTGCTGCATGCTGATCCGGTGCATCTGCGTGCCGACCGCGACCAGCTCCGGCTGTTCGGTGCCAGCCATTTCGCGCTCTCAGTGGATGAGGCAGAGGCCCTGGTCGCAGCATTGAATCGCGAATTCGCCGATGATGGCCTAAGACTAAGCGCGCCGGCGCCTTCGCGCTGGTACCTGCAGCCACCGGCCCCGCCGGCACTCGAGACCCAACCGCTCGACCAGGTCGATGGCTGCAGCATCGACAGCGCCTCGCCCGCTGGGACCGACGCCAAGCACTGGTCCGGGTTCTTGAGCGAGGTGCAGATGGCGCTGTTCCAGTCGCCGGTCAATGCCGAGCGCGAGCGTCGCGGACAGCCGGCGATCAACGCCCTCTGGCTCTGGGGAGGCGGGACATGGCGGCCGCTGGAAGCGCCTGGATTTCAGCGCTTGGTCGCGGGCTCTGCGCTCGCTCAGGGCCTTGCCGATGCGGCAGGGATCACCGCCTCGCACGCGGCCTTGAGCGAGGAGGCGGCTGCCGCCGATCCCAGACTGGCAGGCTCGCTGGTGGTGTTTGAAGGGCTGCGGCAGGCGCTGCAGGACGCCGATCCGCTGCGTTGGATCGAGGCGCTCAGGGAGCTGGAAGCCGGGCTTGACCCGGCGCTCGCTGCGCTCGGTCGAGGCCGCGTCGGCGGCATCGAGCTGGACCTCACAGACGGCCGTCGCTGGCGGCTCGAGCGCCGCGACCTGCGGCGTTTCTGGCGGCGCCGACGCACCCTTACTCACTGGCTGGACGGGCTGGCTTCCGGCTAGCTCCGGTACGGCAACCAAAAACCGGTACGGCAACCAAAAACCGGTACGGCAACCAAAAACCGGTACGGCAACCAAAACGGTGGTCTGCAGCCAGAGAACGGTTTCTATCGTTCTGTTCTTGAAGGCTTTTCGGGTTCTCTCAGTCGCTTGCCACAGCGTCACGGTGCGCTATAGTTAGAGGTAGGAGATGGCAAAGTGATCAGGAGGAACGCGATGAGCGCAAAGAGCAAAGAGACCAAAGCCCTACAACGTCACGAGTCCCATTGGTTCGATGAAATGGATCGGTCGTTCGAGCAGATGATGCGGCGCGGGCTACTGCAGCCGTTCCGCGACATCTGGCCGGATTGGGCACCCTTCCAACCCGACCTGGACGTGCGGATGCCGCGGGTCGACATGATCGACCGCGAGGCTGAGCTGCTGGTGCGGGCCGAGCTTCCCGGCATCGACAAGGAGCATGTGCACATCGAGGTGGCCGGTGACATGCTGACCATCCGCGGTGAGCGGGCGCATGAGGAGAAGCGCGAAGAGGAGAATGTCTATCGCGCCGAGATCCTGCACGGTGCCTTCAGCCGGACATTGCGGCTGCCGCCCGGGCTCGACACCGAAGCCGCTGAGGCGACCTTCGAGAAGGGCCTGCTCGAGATCCATCTGCCCAAGCCTGAGGAGAGCAAGCGGCAGCGGATCGCGATCAGCTAGCGAGCGATGTCAGGCCCGTGCCAGACCAGTGCCAGACCAGTGCTGAAACGTGCTGGCACCGGACCTTCACCAGTGGCCGGTGCCAGCTGTGCCTTTCCATGGTCCAACGATCTCACTGGTGATCCATCCCCCATAGTAGCCGCCCGGCTGGGCCTGCACCGGCTCATCGTCGACGAAGCACCGCAGTAACGCGGGGTAGCAGGCATACCAGCCGGCGATCACGGCGGCGTCGTCGCCTGCATTGGGATAACGCCAGATCGCGTTGCGAATCAAACCCTCGCTGCCGTCCACATCGAAGTACTCGGCCTCGCCCTTCCACTCGCAGAAGGTCCGTCGCGCTGATGCTTGCAGCAGTTCCGACCGGACCGACTCGGGCGGAAGATAGAACGCGGGCGGGCTGCCGGTCTCCAGCGCGCGGATGCTCCTTGAGCTCTCAGCGACCAGCGCATCGCCCGCATAGACAGCAATGCGGCGTGAATCGGGGACATAGGCCGGCGGGCGAGGATAATCCCAGACCGACTCCTGTCCCGGCCCGGGCGTCTCGGCGAACGGCGGGCGTTGTTGGCCGCGATAGCGCCAGGCGGCGCGGGCGCGGTCGAGATCGGATTGACTGTCACGCATGGTGGTATGGTCCTCGAATGATCCGCGCGCTCACTGGCCGGAGGTGCCGCCATCGACCGGTGCCGCAGCACTCGCCAAGCGACGCCAGACCAGCGTGCGGTTGTTGACCGGCATCGCGATGTCCTCCTCGAGTGCCAGCCCTGCCTCGGCGGCGAAGCGCTCGAGCTCGCGCCGATCGCGGACGCCGCTGGCCGGATTCTGTAGCTGGAGCGACTGGTCGAACCGCGCGTTGCTCTCGCTGGTGTGCTGGCCGTCGATACTGAACGGCCCATAGAGTAGGAAACGGCCGCCGGCAGGCAACAGCGCACCGACCCCGGCGAACAGGCGCTCGACCTGCGCGAGCGACATGATGTGGGCGGTATTGGCGCTGAAGACGGCGTCGTAGCCCCGGCCGCTGAATGCGGCGAGCCAGTCTGTCTCCATGTCTAGGGCGAGCGGGGCCGGGAGATTCGGCAGCTTTGCCTCATCCAGCCATTGCCGAATACCCGGCAGATGGGCCGGGACATCGGTGCACTGCCAGCGTAGGTGCGGCATCGCCGCGGCGAAATGCACTGCATGCTGGCCGGTGCCGCTGCCGATCTCGAGCACCGAGTGTGCAGCGATGAGCCGCGGTTTGAGCACCTCGAGGATGGGCTGCTTGTTCTCTTCGCAGGCCGGGGAAAAGGGTTTATCGATGATGCCTTGCATGATGACTCCGGTCCGCCAGTGCTGCTGACTGCGCTCGGTCGCTTGCGCTGCGTCTTGGCGCGCGATGCCCCGCTTCGATGGGGCCGAACCTGCCTGAGGTTCAACGCCAGACTGGGCGGAGATTGGACCGGCTCTGGCGGTTCGCAACCGATGCCGATAAGACCGATGCCTGACCTCCGCTTCGATGAGGCCGAACGTGCCTCGGGCTCAACGCCAGATTGAGCGCGGATTGGATCGGCTCTGGCAGTTCACAACCGGCGCCGACACGACCACCATCTCGAAGCGGTGCGGCGGCGCCGGCAAGCGCTGATGCGGAACTGGCGGATCGGCTATGATGGGCCTAGCCACGCATGGCGAGCGGTCTCGCGGTCGGTTGCCACGCTGGCGCTCGATCGAGGCCTACCAATCCTGCTGCTAACGAGATCGCAATGCTTGAAGTGCTGAGAAGCACAGTGCTGATTGCTGCCGCCCTGCTCGCCGCCTGCGCCGGAACGGGGGGCGGCCCCGGCGGCGGACAGGACACCGGGCGCGATGGCGATCGCGCGGCGACGGATCGCGCCGGAGCCGAAGGCCCTGCGTTGAGCGAGGGAGGCGTGACCCATGATAAGGGGGCTTCGCTGACGTTCGAGCTCGGCGCACCCCCGCAGCCCAATCAGCTCGGGGTCGAGCACTGGAAGCGTCCCCCGCGCTGGCCGGTGGGTCCGACGCGCGACGATGATTCCGAGGTCGGCGTGCTCTATGCAATGGCCTACTTCCCGGCACCGAGCGGTGTCGAGACCGAGCTTGCGAATCGTCTCGCCGAGCTCTATGCGGACGCGCGCGCGGGTTATGGGCTTTACAGCTTTCTGCTCGGCGGCCCGACCGACGCCCGCTCGCCGGTTGATGTTGCAGCCTATGGCGAGCTGCTGCGGGCAATCGATACCTATGTGATGAACAGCAATGGGGCCGGCGGCAATGACGACACCGGGCGCCACGGTTTCCTGATACAGGTGGACGTGCTGCGCCCCGACGGAGAGCTGTATGAGCGGGTTTATCCGGGGCTCTCGGCCGAGGCACGGTTGGTGCTGGCGCGCCAGTTGCGGCTCTACGGCCATGTCGGGCTCGCGGATCGGCTGGAGGCCTCCTCGGGTCCGTTCCTCGTGACCAGCCTGCGTCCAGCCCTGGTGCCGATGAGCGCAACGCAGCCCCTGCTGGTCGTCGATCTGCAGCCGCTCGGCCCCGAGTACATGTACTCGGTGGTGGATGTCTACGATCGCCCGATCCCGGGCGACATGCTCGGCCGGCCCGAAAGCCTGGCTGCGATTGCGCGACGGCTGAGGGAGATCTTCCCGAACCGCCAGGTCGACAGCGGTGCCGCGCCGGCCCCGGACCAGGAGTGGATCTGGCTGATCGACGGCACCGCCCGGGCCCAGGCCCAGGCTGTTGCTCCAATCACCCGAGGCGATTCGGCGGGGACGGCGTCATCGACGAGTCGTGCCAAGGCACCGGACGCAGCGATTGCGCTGGCGGGTGCTCGATCCAGTAGCAGCTGCTTGCGGATGGAGGGTGTCTGATGTTGGGTGGACGTATCAGCGGTATGCTTCGGTTCCTGATCGGCATCCTGCTGTTGCAGGCCGCCACCGCGTTGCTGACCTATACCGCGCTGATGACCGACCTCGAGCAGACCGCCTATCTGTTCGCGGCCTTGGCGGCGCTGCTCGGCTTCCTGGTGGCGCTCTGGTTCGATTCGGTGGTCGGGACGGTGCGCGAGCAGACGCTGGCCCAGCAGAACAAGCGCCACACCCGCGAGCGCGAAAAGCTGCGCATGCAGGCCGAGCGCGAGAAGGCGAAGCTGGCGGCGCGCAAGAAGAAGGACTCCAGCGGCGCCAAGCTCCGCACCGGCGTTGCGGTGGGCGGGGTCGTCGGGGTCGGGATCGCGATGATGTTCGCGCAATTCCTGACCCTTGGCCTGCTGACGATCTCGACCGCTGGTGGCGCGGCGGCCGGGTACGGGCTGCGATTGCGCCAAGAGAAGCGCATTCGCGCGCGTGAGCTCGAGAGCTCAGGCGAGCGGCTGATCGCGGCATCGACCGCCGACGTGCCAGCGCTCGAAGCCGAGATCAAGAAGCCTCCGGCCAAGACGGCGGCATCGCGCAAGCGCCGCCGTGAACCCAGGAATGATGCCTAAGCCGCCTGCCGAGACAGGTTTTCGGCGTCCATCAACGCAGACCTGATCGCGGCCGGATTGTCTCCGTTCGCACCGGGCCTTGCGGCAGTCAAGGCGGCCCGCTTAATGCCAGCAATTCCCGCCATCCTCGGAGATGGCAGCTGACAAGACACGGAGACCGGCATTGAAGATCTCTGGACGCATGGACGCCTCGCTGCAGAGCAACGCTTTGATGAAGCTGGCTTGTTCTCCCCTCA
>NZ_NRSJ01000036.1 GCF_016584085.1 Halochromatium glycolicum
GATCGGGGGCTGGGGCTTGTCGCTTGGACATCACTGGCCAGACTCTCTGCCTGCGGGAGCGAACGCAAGGTCGACGCGAGACTTGGTCACCGCGGCCGAATCCAGCAGAATACGCGATCGCGCCGTATCACTGTCTGAATCGTGAGCGGTCGATGCCGAGGTCCAGTGCGCTTGCCTTTCGTTCATCATGAATCTTCACGAGTACCAAGCCAAAGAGCTCCTGTCGCGTTATGGCGTCCCAGTGCCGCCGGCGAGGCTGGCTGCCGATCTCGACGAGGTGCGGGCCGCGGCCGATGCGCTTGGCACGCCAGTGGTCGTCAAGGCCCAGGTCCATGCGGGCGGGCGCGGGAAGGCCGGCGGCGTGCGGCCCTGCGCCTCTGTTGCCGAGGCCGAAGCGGCCGCGCAAGCCCTGCTTGGTACGCGCTTGGTGACGGCTCAGACGCCGGCGCAGGGCTTGCCGGTCTCGCGGCTGCTCCTCGAGGCGCCGGTCGAGATCGCCCGCGAGTGCTACCTGGCGCTGCTGGTGGACCGCGCCGCGGAACGGGTCGTCCTGATGGCCTCGTCCGTCGGCGGCATGGACATCGAGCAGGTGGCCGCCAATCAGCCGGACGCGCTGCTGAGCTCGCGGATCGAGCCCGCAGCTGGTCTCAGGCCCTGGCAATGCCGCCAGCTCGGGCTGTTCCTCGGGCTGGACGGGGAGCAGCAGCGACAGTTGGCAGACCTGTTACAGGGGCTCTACAGGCTGTTCACCGAATGCGATGCGAGTCTGGTGGAGATCAACCCGCTCGTGGTGACCGCCGGCGGTGAGCTGATGGCACTCGATGCAAAGCTGAATCTGGACGACAATGCACTCTATCGGCATGCGCAGCTGGCAGCGATGCAGGATGTAACCCAGGAGGACGAGCGCGAGCTGGCGGCTCGGGCGGAAGGGCTGAGCTATATCAGCCTGGACGGCAATATCGGCTGCATGGTCAACGGCGCCGGACTGGCGATGGCGACGATGGACCTGATCGCGCTGCACGGCGGTGCGCCGGCCAATTTCCTCGACGTCGGCGGCAGCGCGACGGCCGAGCGGGTCGCGCGGGCGTTCAAGCTGGTGCTGAGCGATGAGCAGGTCTCTGCGGTCCTGGTGAACATCTTTGGCGGCATCGTTCGCTGTGACCTGATTGCTGATGGCATCCTGGAGGCGGTCAAGGAGGTCGGCGTGCAGGTGCCGGTTGTGGTGCGGCTCGAAGGGACCAACGCGGCCGCTGGATTGGAGCGGCTGGCTCAGAGCGGGCTTGCCATTGAGACCGCGGCCACCTTGTCCGATGCGGCCGACAAGGTTGTCCGGGCCGCGGCAGCGACAGCCAATGGAGATCGCCCATGAGTGTGCTCGTGAATGCGTCGACCCGCGTGATCTGCCAGGGATTCACCGGCCGGCAAGGCAGTTTCCACAGCGAGCAGGCGATCGCCTACGGGACCCGAATGGTCGGCGGCGTCACCCCGGGCAAGGGGGGACAGCGCCATCTCGGACTCCCGGTGTTCGATACCGTCCATGCCGCGGTGCGCGAGACCGGGGCCGACGCGACCATGATCTATGTGCCGGCGGCCTATGCGGCCGACGCGATCCTGGAGGCGGCCGATGCCGGCATTCGGGTGATCGTCTGCATCACCGAGGGCATCCCGGTGCTCGAGATGCTCAAGGTCAAGGCGGTGCTGGCGCGCAGCGACGCTGTGCTGATCGGCCCGAACTGCCCCGGCGTCATCACGCCTGGAGCGTGCAAGATCGGCATCATGCCGGGTGCGATCCATACGCCCGGCCGGGTCGGGATCGTCTCGCGCTCCGGGACACTCACCTATGAAGCGGTCGAGCAGACGACGGCCGAGGGGCTCGGGCAGAGCACCTGTATCGGCATTGGCGGTGATCCGATCCATGGGCTTGATTTTGTCGACTGCCTCGCGATGTTCGAGAATGACCCGGATACCGAGGCGGTGCTGATGGTCGGAGAGATTGGCGGTGATGCCGAGGAGACCGCTGCGGCCTTCGTTCAGGCCCGAATGACGAAGCCCGTCGTGGCCTATGTCGCGGGCGTGACGGCGCCGAGCGGGAAGCGCATGGGGCATGCCGGGGCCATCGTCAGCGGTTCGGCCGGCACCGCCGAGGCGAAGTACGCGGCGCTTACTGCAGCCGGTGTGCAAACGGTGCGCTCGCCGGCGCTGCTCGGTCGCACCGTCGCCGAGACCCTGGCGGGCTAGAGGCCGGCGATCAGCCCCGAGCCGCGCTTCGTCATGTGCCCGAAGGTGCCCGAGGGTACGCCGTTGCTCGGTCCGTGCAGCTGATTCCGACGTCTGATCCGCCGTCTGGATCTCAGCGTCTGATCGCGGGCTTGGTCCCGGCGTCTGATCCCGGCGTCTGATCCCGGCGTCTGATCGAGGATGGCCAACACCCGATCAGGCTCTTATACTCAACCGCTAACCAGCCGAGAGGTTGAACGGAGAATCTCAATGAAGAAGGTCGAAGCCATCATCAAACCCTTTAAGCTCGACGACGTGCGCGAGGCGCTGTCGCAGGCCGGTATCACCGGCATGACAGCGATCGAGGTCAAGGGCTTCGGCCGCCAGAAAGGCCACACCGAGCTCTACCGGGGTGCCGAATACGTCGTCGATTTTCTGCCGAAGGTGAAGGTCGAGCTGGTGGTGGCCGACGATCAGCTCGATACCTGTGTCGAGGCGATCACCAAGGCGGCCCGGACCGGAAAGATCGGCGACGGCAAGATCTTCGTCAGCCCGGTCGATCGGGTCGTTCGCATCCGCACCGGCGAGGAAGACGAGGCGGCGATCTAGGTCGGAGTCGTCGAGGCTCACCGCAACAGAGAGCCTGGACGCTTCGGCGCGTGGTCTCGGCAGTGCGGACACTGTCGGAAGCGATGCAGTCAGGCTAGTGCATCGCGTCAGAAATGCCGAGACCTTTTTCCTGCCATCTGGCTCTCAGCGCTGTAGGAGCCCGCTTGCGGGCGAGCAGGCCGCGCTCACGGCGGGGAAGATCGCCCGCAAGCGTGCTCCTACCCCACGACCATTGGCGACAGCGACCATCGGTCTCGGGATTTCCGCTGGCTTGCACTAGTTCTCGTCGAGACTGAGATAGTCCCAGACGCGCCGGGCCAGGCTGACCTCGCTCGGGTCGGGCTCGTCGTCGAGGAAGCGTCCGGCCTCGCGGTTCATCACCAGCACCCGCTGGGCGTCGGCCGCGAGCTCGTCCTCGCCGAGACGCTGATAGGCGGCCACCATCAGCTCGAGCGCGTCCTCGACTGCTCCGGTGCGCTGGAAGCGCTCAACGACGTACTGTGCCCGGCTCACGGCGGCCAGGTAGGCGCCACGCTCCATGTAGTAGCGCGCAACATGGAGCTCGCCCTCGGCCAGGTTGTTGCGCAGGTGTAACATCCGCTGGCGGGCATCGGCCGCGTACTTGCTGTTCGGAAAGAGTCGCACCAGCTCGGCGAAGTCGTTGAAGGCATCCAAGGCCGAGCCGGGATCGCGCTGGGAGGTGTCCAGTGGCACGAAGCGGTCGAGGAAGCCGATGCTGCGGTTGTAGTTGACGATGCCCTTGAGATAATAGGCGTAATCAACGTACGGGTTCTGCGGGTAGAGCTTGATGAAGCGATCGGCTGCAGCGAGCGCGGCCTCCGGCTCTTCGGCCTTGTAGTGGGCGTAGGCGATGTCGAGCTGCCCCTGCATCGCGTAGCGGCCGAACGGATAGCGAGCGTCGAGCTTCTTGTAGAGCTCGATCGCGCGTTGGTAATTGGCCGCATCGAGCTCGCTGGCGGCCTTGTTATAGAGCTCGCTGGCCGACCATCCCTCTGTCTCGTCGAATTCCTTGCCAAGGATGCCGCAGCCGCTGAGGAGCGTGGTCGCCAAGAGGGCGGTCACTAGGATTCGGGTCATGGTGCTGCCTGCCGCTAGACGTCGCCAAGGATGCCGCGCCATCGCGGATCGTCGTGAATCGATCATCAGCGCGCCAGTATACTGAAACCTCGTGACCAGCACAGACGACCAAGCGCACCCGGTTGAGCATGACGCCGAGACCGCGGCCCAATCATTGCAGCTGCGGCCCGAGCATGCGGGTCGGCGGCTCGATCAGGTCCTGGCCGAGCTGCTGCCGGCCTTCTCCCGGAGCCGTCTGCAGGGATGGATCGAGCAGGGGCGTATCTCGGTCGACGGCCGCTCGCCGCGCCCGAAGGACCGCGTGCGCGGCGCTGAATCCGTCCTCGTCGAGCCGCTCGTCGAACGTTCGCAGGCGTGCGCCCCGCAGCCGATCCCGCTGTCCGTGGTCTATGAGGACGAGCACCTGATCCTGGTCGACAAGCCCGCGGGGCTGGTCGTGCACCCGGCCGCGGGACATGCCGATGGCACCCTGCAGAATGGACTGCTCCATCATGATCGGCGTCTCGATGCGCTGCCGCGTTGCGGCATCGTGCATCGGCTCGACAAGGATACGACCGGCCTGATGGTCGTTGCCCGCAGCCTATTGGCGCATCGGTCGCTGGTCGCGCAGCTGAAGGCGCGCACGGTCAAGCGCGAGTACCGTGCGCTGGTCCTGGGACGCTTGTCGAGCGGCGGGCGGGTCGAGGCCCCGATCGGCCGTCACCCGACTCGGCGCACCGCGATGGCGGTGGTCGCCCATGGACGCCCCGCGGTGAGCGATTACCGAGTGTTGGCGCAATATCGTCGGCATACGCTGCTCGGCGTGCGGCTACAGACGGGGCGGACGCACCAGATTCGGGTGCATATGGCGCATCTGCGCCACCCGCTCGTCGGGGACCCGGTGTATGGTGGGCGACAGCGTGCGTCCGCGGATGATTCCAGCGAGGCCGCGACGCTGCTGCAGCGCTTCCCCCGGCAGGCATTGCATGCGATCGGCCTCGGTCTCCTCCATCCGGCCACCGGTGAGCAGATGGACTGGCAGGTGCCGATGGCGGCCGACCTCGCCGACCTTTGTGCGGTACTGCAACAGGATGCCGAGCATGGATCTGCTGCGACCTGACTGGGATGCGCCGGCCGCGGTGCAGGCGCTGAGCACGACGCGTCTCGGTGGGCTCAGTGCGGGACCCTATCAGAGCCTGAATCTGGCCCAGCATGTCGGTGACGACGAGGCGGCCGTGCGTGCGAATCGCGCTCGGCTCTATCGGCAGGCCGGGGTGCCGGCCGAGCCGGTTTGGCTGAACCAGGTTCACGGCCGTGCTGTCTCTCTCATCGACGCCGGGGTTGTCGGCAGGCCCGATGCCGATGCGGCGGTCGCGTTCCAGCACGGATCGGTCTGCGCGGTCATGACCGCCGATTGCCTGCCGGTGCTCTTGTGTGACCGGGCCGGAAGCGTCGTGGCCGCGGCGCACGCCGGCTGGCGTGGTCTGGCAGCGGGCGTCATCGATGCGACCGTGGCCAGGATGCAGCGGCCGGCGCAGCAGTTGATGGCCTGGCTCGGGCCGTCGATCGGCCGCGATGCGTTCGAGGTCGGCGACGAGGTGCGCGCTGCGTTCTGTGCTGCTGCAGCCGATTCAGCGCAGGCATTCCGTCCGAGCCCGAACGGGCGTTGGCTCGCGGACCTGCCACTGCTGGCGCGGCAGCGGCTGGAGGCGCTCGGCGTGAGCCACGTCAGCGGCGGTGATCGGTGCACCTTCACCGAGGAGGAGACCTTCTTCTCCTATCGGCGCGACCGGGTCACCGGCCGGATGGCGAGTCTGATCTGGCTACAGCCACACCCCGTCCCCGATCGGGCATCCAGTCGCGAGTCGCGAGCGTGACGGCCACCGCGCTTCCCGACCGGTTCGATTGATCTCGCGTCACCGTGCCGCTACTCTCATTATTAACAACCTGAGTGTATTCATAGACGTCCGATAATGATTCACAGACGCGTCAATTCCGCCGTCACACCGAGCATCCCGAGCGCTTCGGGATGGCGCACCTGCGCCGCCGATCGCCATCGCTTCTTGCGCACGCTGGCCGTCATGGTCGTTGCGCTACTGGTGCCATTTGCCTCGGGAGCGCTTGCGAAGACCCAAGAGGTCGGCTTGGCGGAGCTCTTCCCCGATGAGCGTCAGGCCCGCACGATCGTCGTCATCAATAAGGTGCTCGAGCGTTTCCACTACCGGGATTTCGAGCTGACCGATGCCTTCGCCGAGCAGGTCATCGACAACTACTTCGAGGACCTCGACCCCGGTCGGCTGTTCTTTCTGAAACGGGACGTCGATCGCTTCGCGCGCTCGGCCCCGCGGCTGGACGACGATGTCGCCAAGGGCAAGCTGGATACGGCATTCGATGTCTTTCGCGTCTATCGGATGCGCGTCGATGCACGCATCGATCACGCGTTGTCGCTGCTGCAGGAGCCGTTCGACTTCTCGCGCGACGAGTCCTACCTGTTCAACCGCGAGGAGGCGGACTGGGCCACGACCGAGGTGGAGCTGAACGAGGTCTGGCGCAAGCGGGTCAAGAACGACTACCTGCTGCTGAAGCTCGCCGGCAAGGACGATGACGCGATCCGTGAGCAGCTGCGCAAGCGCTACAAGGGCATCACCCGGCGCATCCATCAGTTTACGCCGGACGATGTCTACCAGGCCTTTGTCAATGCCTATGCACGCACGCTGGAGCCGCACACCAGCTACATGTCGCCGAGCACCTCCGAGAACTTCGATATCAGCATGCGCTTGTCGCTTGAGGGGATCGGGGCAGTGCTGCGGGCCGAGAACGAATTCACCGTGATCCAGCGCACGATCCCGGGCGGGCCGGCGCGGCAATCCGGGCAGATCCACGCCGGCGATCGCATCGTCGGCGTCGCGCAGGGGCTCGACGGCGAGATGGAGGATGTCGTCGGTTGGCGGCTGCAGGATGTCGTCGACAAGATCCGTGGGCCCAAGGGCTCGGTCGTGCGTCTGCAGACATTGCCGAAATCCGAGGCCGGCGGGGGCCGCATGCGCGAGGTCTCGCTGGTGCGGAACCAGATCAAGCTCGAGGATCAGGCAGCGCAACAGTTCATCATCGACGGACCCGAGAACGCCCCGTCGCTGCGCGTCGGTGTGATCGAGGTGCCGGCCTTCTATCGTGATTTTCGGGCCGAGTCGGCCGGTAAGGACGACTTCCGCAGCACCACGCGCGACGTGCGCAAGCTGATCAAGGAGCTCAAGGCCGACGGTGTCGACGGCCTGATCATCGATCTGCGCGGTAACGGCGGTGGCTCGTTGACCGAGGCGCTGGAGCTGACCGGCCTGTTCATCGAGGAAGGGCCGGTGGTTCAGGTCAAGGACTCGTTTGGCAAGGTCGAGGTCGAGGTCGATCCGGACCCGGCCGTCGTCTACACCGGCCCGCTCGCGGTGCTGGTCGATCGCAACAGTGCCTCGGCGTCCGAGATCTTTGCCGGTGCGATCCAGGACTACGGCCGCGGCATCATCATCGGTGAGCCGACGTTCGGTAAAGGGACGGTGCAGACGCTGATCGACCTCGATCGCTATGTGCCCGGTGACGACACCGAGCTCGGTCGCCTGAGGCTGACGATGGCCGAGTTTTACCGTATCAGCGGGGGCAGCACCCAGCTCAAGGGGGTGGAGCCCGATATCCGCTTCGAGCTGGGCCTGCAGGGCGTCGACCATGGCGAGCGATCGCTCGAGAATGCGCTGCCTTGGGCACGGATTCGGCCCGCGCGTTATACGCCGGCGTCTGGGTTCGATCTCGAGAGGCTCAAGCGGCGCTCGGCCGAGCGGATCAAGGGTGATGATGGCTTTCGGATGCTGATCGCGCAGGGGCGTGTGCTCAGCGAGATCGAGGCACAGGATGAGGTCTCACTGAGCGAGCGCGAGCGCCGGGCTGAGTCGAAACGGCGTGACGAGGTGTTGAAGGAGCAGAAGGCGGCCTTCCTGCGGGCACGCGGGATCGAGCCCGTGGATGAGGACGCCGACGATGTCGATGAAGAGGCGCTGGAGCGCCAGCAGGAGATCATCGACCGCATCCTGACCGAGGAAGCGGCACGCATCCTGGCCGATGTGATCGTCGAGCGGCGGGCCGATGAGCGTCCGCGCGCGGCCATGCGCGATTGAATGATCGATCCTTCCCTGTCGTACGCCATCCCGAGGGGGTGGCTGAGGGCGCTCTCGGACCCCGCCGTCCGTCCGCTGCTGGCCGAATCACTCGTCGGACTCGAGAAGGAGGCCCTGCGCGTGAGCCCGGAGGGCCGGGTGGCCGCAACCCCGCATCCTTACGGGCTGGGCTCGGCGCTGACGCATCCCTCCATCACGACCGACTTCTCCGAGGCATTGGTCGAACTCGTGACACCCGCGTTGGCCCGCCCGCATGCGGTGCTCGATTTCCTGCGCGACCTCCATCTGTTCGTCTATCAGCACATCGGAGACGAACGCCTATGGGCCGCGAGCATGCCCTGTGTGCTCGGCGGCGGCGCCGAGATCCCACTGGCGCGCTATGGCAGCTCGAATGCGGCGCAGATGAAGACGGTGTACCGGCGCGGGCTCGGCAATCGCTATGGCCGAGTGATGCAGATCATCGCTGGTGTGCACTTCAACTTCTCGTTGCCAGAGGCGATCTGGCCGCTGTTGCAGGCGCGCGAGGAGGCTGGCGGCGATGGCCCGGGCGCGTTCCGCGATGACCGCTATATGGGCATGGTCCGGAATCTGCAGCGGCTCGGCTGGATGGTCCCCTATCTGTTCGGCGCCTCGCCCGCGGTGTGCAAGAGCTTCGTTAAGGACCCCGGCACCGATCTGCACTCATTCGACAGCAAGACCTACTATTATCCCTACGCGACCTCGTTGCGGATGGGCGATATCGGCTATCAGAACCGGCAGGAGGAGGGGACCGGGCTCAAGGCCAACTACGATTCGCTGGATGCCTACACCCGCAGCCTCACCTGGGCGATCCAGACGCCCTGCCCGCACTATGAGCCGATCGGGACCAAGGTCAACGGCCGCTGGGAGCAGCTGAACGACCACGTGCTGCAGATCGAGAACGAGTACTACAGCACCGTGCGGCCAAAGCAGCTCACCGAGTGGATGGAGTATCCCACCCTGGCGCTGCGCCGGCGCGGGATTCGCTACGTCGAGCTGCGTTCGGTCGATGTGAATCTGTTCGAGCCGCTCGGGGTCGATCTGGAGCAACTGCGCTTCTTGACGCTGTTCATGCTCTACTGTCTGCTGATCCCGAGCCCGGTGATCCGGCCGCAGGAGCGACGCTGGATCGACGCGAACGAGGTGCTGGCGGCCCATCGCGGCCGCGAGCCAGGTCTGATGTTGCAGCGTTCTGGCGGTGCGATCGCACTGCGCGATTGGGGGGCCGGGGTGCTCGACGCGATGCAGCCGCTCGCCGAGCTGTTGGATCAGGATGGTGGCGACGACTATCGTGCAGCGCTGCGCGCGCAACAGCACAAGATGGCCGAGCCTGAGGCGACCCCGTCCGCGCGCATCCTCGCCGAGATGCGCGCCAACGGTGAAGGCTTCGCCGAGTTCGCTCGGCGGCTGACCGAGCGCCACCGTGACGGTCTTTGCGAGCAAAGGCTCGACCCGGTGCGTGCGGAGCATTTTCGCGGTCTCGCGCTCGAGTCACATGCCCAGCAGGCGCAGATCGAGGCCAGTGACGACTGCGACTTCGATACCTTCCTGGCCCGTTACTTCGCGCAGACCGAGACCGAGCCGGTCGCGCTACGCTCGCCGTTCGCGCGCAGCGAGGAGCCCGCCTAGCCGCGTCCGCCGCGGGAGGCGCGACGCAGCACCCAATCCATGCCGTTGGTGGACAAGAGCCGTTGTACCAGAGCGAGCAGGTGAGTCGGAAAGGTCACGCGGTAGCGCGCGCGCGGCCTCGGATGCTCGAGGGCGTGGGTCAGCTTTCGCAGGACCGCATCGGGTGTCAACGTAAACGGCTGGGTGGGGCCTTCCGTCTTCAGTCGCTCCTCCATCAAGCGGTAGGTCTGTCGGTGCGGGCTGCGATCAGGCTCGATGAACCGCTGGTAGGCGCTGTAGGCGTTATCGCGGAACCGACTGCTGATCGGCCCCGGCTCGATCAGCGAGACGCGGATGCCGCTGCCGCGCAATTCCAGCCGCAAGGTGTCGGTGAGCCCCTCGAGCGCGAACTTGCTCGCGACATAGGCGCCGCGAAACGGCAAGGCCACGAATCCGAGTACCGAACTGTTCTGAATGATGCGCCCTTGGCCCTGCGCGCGCATGACCGGAATCACCCGGCGTGTCAGGTCGTGCGAGCCGAACAGATTGGTCTCGAACTGGGCGCGCAAGGCCTCGCGCGTGAGGTCTTCGACGGCGCCGGGAATGCCGAAGGCGCCATTGTTGAACAGTGCGTCGAGGCGCCCGTCGGTGAACGCCAGCGCCGCCTGCAAGCCGTCGGCGATGCTCCCTGGCTCGGCCAGGTCCAGCTGGACCGCGTTCAGCCCCTCGCTGTGCAGCCGCTCGACGTCCTCTGGCCGCCGCGCCGATGCGATCACGCGCCAACCGCGCTCATGGAGGCCATGTGCGCACCGATGGCCGATGCCGCTCGAACAGCCGGTGATCAAGATACTGCGCTCTTGTTGCATGAGATGTCCTTGCCTTTAGGAGGGGGGTTGCGCGAGAAAGTGAGTTCTATCCGCAATGGTAAGCGAGATCGGGCCGGCGCTTCTGGCCTCGTCGTCCGCTGGCCTGGCCGCTTGAGCGCGACGATAGCGCGCCGATGCTGCCGTGGTCTGGCCGCCGGCGCTGCTCGGTCGAGGTCGAGTCGATGACCGATCTCCAAGCAGGTCCGCTTTGGCTGGCGGTGCCTGCAGCAGCCGGTTCTGCGTGCTTCGAGACCGCTTCGGCCGGACATTGTCGCCTGCTCCAAGTGCAGGGTGATCAGGGGTGGTCAGGCGGCTCGTCGATCTCAGAGCGGGGCCGGAGCAAGACCGAGATGGCGATCCCGCCGCTGAAAGACGCGTTGCACGGCCGGCTGCGACGCGCAGTCGGTTGCACGCGCGCGCCGGCTGGGCCATTCACGATCCGCGTCGTGCTCGAGCTCGGGCGCTGCAGTCCGGGCAGCGGCGAGGCCGGCGCCGAGGGGCTTGAGCCTGCATACAGGATCGCTGATGCCGACCTCGCGACGGCAATGACTGCTCACCAGCTCGACCGGGCGTTGAGTGCGGGGCGTCAGGCGGTGGAACGGGCCAAGCTCGATGGGGTCGGGTTGATCGTCGTCAGCGGTGCGGGGGGCGGTCTGGCGCGGGCCAATGCCAACTGGATGGCCTGGCTAGCGGGCGAGGCGGCTGCGAGCGGCTCCTCATCGGTGTGGGCTGACGGAGCGAACTCCGTACAGAGGTCGCTCCGATCGCTGCGCGGTATCAGCGAGACGCTGCCGGCGCGCCATGCCAGTCTGCCGCCGGACCCCTACATGGCGCTGCGGGATCTGGGCGGATTCGAGCATGCGGCCTTGGCCGGGGCGATGCTCAGCGCGGCGCAGCTTGGACTGCCGGCGTTGGCGCTCGGGTCGAGCGCGCACATCGCGATGCGACTGGCGATGGGCATCAATGGCTCGATTGTTC
The DNA here is from genome assembly GCF_016584085.1 of Halochromatium glycolicum. Lineage (GTDB taxonomy): Bacteria > Pseudomonadota > Gammaproteobacteria > Chromatiales > Chromatiaceae > Lamprobacter > Lamprobacter glycolicus. The sequence goes on from NZ_NRSJ01000036.1 coordinate 11,534, forward strand.
CATGGGTCCGGAGCGAGCCGCTCGGCCCTGGATATGAGCCTGATCCGGTACAAGGTTCCCGAGAGCGCCAGCGCGAGGGAGCCGCGTGGGCGCCGTTGGTGTGCATGGAGTGACTGTGCAGCAACGCCCGTCTGGCCCCGATTTGGACGCGGCCCTCGAGGTGCGGATCGAGGCGATCTGCGCGCGCGGCTGCCAACAGGTGCGCGCCGATATCGCCGTCCTCGAGCAAGGCGGCGAGCTGCCGGAAACGCGCGGACTCTCGGCGGCCGAGCGCGGCCTGATCCTGAACGAGCTTCGGCAGATCATGGCGGTCTACGGCGACCGGTGCCGGGTCGACGGGGGACTCGAGCGCTGATTCCGGCACACGAGCTGAGCTTCAGAGGACCAAAACAGAGCCATTCCGCTTGATCGCCGGACAGAGGGTTGTGAACGAGGCCGACGAGCGGGCGCCTAATTCGCGGCGGGTCGGCCCTCCGCTCGGGGTTTCAGGCTGTCGGCGGCTCGAAGGCGGCATCGGGTACCGATGGGAGCGATTGGAACGCGGGACGCGCGAACAGGTAGCCCTGGAACAGCTCGATGCCCATCTCCTGCAGTACGCTCAGCTCCGCGTAGGTCTCGATGCCCTCGGCGATGACGCGCATCGAGAGCCGGGTTGCGGTATCGATGACGCCATAGATGATCGCCTGGCGGGTCGGGTCGGTGTCGACATCGCGGATCAGGGCCATATCGAGCTTGAGTAGGTCTGCCGGGACATCGGCCAGCAGGTTGAGGCCGGAGTAGCCGGCGCCGAAGTCATCGATCGCGACCGTGAAGCCGACCTCGCGGTAGTACTCGGCGATGCGCTTCAGGTGCTGGATGTCTTGGACCTGCTCGCTCTCGGTGATCTCGAAGATGATCTGGTCCAGCGGAAAGTTGCAGCGCCCTGCGGCCTCCAGCGTGGTTTGGATGCAGCGTTCCGGCTGGTAGATCGCATTGGGCATGAAGTTGACGCTGACCATCGTATCGAGATTCAACGCTGCTGCGAGCTCGATCGCGCGGATGCGGCAGAGCTGGTCGAAGTGATAGAGATTGCGGTCGTTGACCGACGCGAAGACGGTGCCGGCGGGCTCGTTGTTGGGGCCGCGAACCAGGGCCTCGTGCGCGAAGACGCTGCGATCGGTCGCGTTCACGATCGGCTGCAGGGCCATCTTGAAGTCGAACCCGAGATCGGCCCCTTCGGCGCAGGCCTTGCAGGGTGAGTGGGAATGCGTGGAGGCTTTCATCGGCTTGCTTGGAATCTTTTTGGGGCTAACGATCGAGCGCAGCGCGCTCGCGTGCTTCGGGCCAACCCTGGCCAGCGCAAAAAGATCAACAATCATGGTAACAGCATGGAGGTTTGCGTGGCTCGGGTGCGGATGGGATCGGTGCATCAGGCACCCTCGTCAGCGGCTGTTCGATCTTTCGGCACCCGAAGCGAGGATGGGGCCAAGGTCGGTATACAATGCCGCCGCATTCCCGGCTCAGGAGATTCTGATTTCGATCCATGGCCTCGATTATCCCGTTGCTTGCCCAAGAACTGAACTGCGCGTCTGCGCAGGTCCAAGCCGCTGTCACGCTGCTCGACGACGGCGCGACCGTGCCCTTCATCGCCCGCTACCGCAAGGAGGCGACCGGCGGCCTGGATGACGATCAGCTGCGCCAGCTGGCGCAGCGCCTGGTCTACCTGCGCGAGCTCGAGGAACGCCGCGCGATGGTGCTCGCGAGCATCGATGAGCAGGGCAAACTGAGCGACGCGCTGCGGGCCGAGATCGAAGCCGCCGAGACCAAGCAGCGGCTCGAGGACCTGTACCTGCCCTACAAGCCGAAGCGGCGCACCAAGGCGCAGATCGCGCGTGAGGCCGGGCTGGAACCGCTGGCGGATCGATTGCTCGCCGAGCCGACGCTGGTCCCGGAGGCGCAGGCACAGGCGTTCATCGATGCCGGCAAGGGGGTTGCCGATGTGGGCGCGGCGCTCGAAGGGGCCCGCCAGATCCTGATGGAGCGCTTCGCCGAGGATGCGGAGCTGGCTGGTGTTTTGCGTGAGCGGTTGTGGGAGCAGGGCATCCTGGTCGCCCGCGTGATCGAGGGCAAGGAACAGGAGGGGGCGAAGTTCGCCGATTATTTCGATTACCGCGAGCCGATCGCGAAGCTGCCGTCGCATCGGGCGCTGGCGCTGTTCCGCGGCCGCAACCAGGGCATCCTGACGCTGGAGCTGCTGGCTGGGGAGGGCGAGGAGCCAGACCGGCCGCACCGGGGCCTGATCGCGCAGCGCGTTGGGGTGCGCGATCAGGGGCGTCCCGGAGACGCCTGGCTGGTCGAGACGGTGCGCAAGGCCTGGCGCATCAAGCTGATGACGCGCCTGGATCTCGATCTCAAGCACCGGCTGCTTGAGGCCGCCGAGGCCGAGGCGATCCGGGTCTTCGCGAAGAATCTGAAGGCGCTGCTGCTGGCGGCGCCGGCCGGGCGGCTGCCGACGATCGGGCTCGATCCGGGCCTGCGCACCGGCGTCAAGGTCGCGGTGGTGGATGCGACCGGGCGGGTGGTCGCGACCGCGACCCTGTATCCGCATGCGCCGAAGCATCAGTGGGATGCGTCGATCGCGGCGCTGGCTGAGCTGGCGCGGGCGCACGGCGTGAAGCTGATCAGCATCGGCAACGGCACCGCCTCGCGCGAGACCGACAAGCTGGCGCGCGAGCTGATCCGCCGGCATCCGGAGCTGGGGCTGCAGTCGCTGGTGGTGAGCGAGGCCGGGGCCTCGGTCTATTCGGCCTCGGAGTATGCGTCGCGTGAATTGCCGGAGCTCGATGTCTCGCTGCGCGGGGCGGTCTCGATCGCAAGGCGGCTGCAGGACCCGCTCGCGGAGCTGGTCAAGATCGAGCCCAAGGCGATCGGGGTCGGTCAGTATCAGCACGATGTGAACCAGGGCGGGCTGGCGCGCTCGCTCGATGCGGTGGTCGAGGATTGCGTCAATGCGGTCGGGGTCGATCTGAACACGGCCTCGGTGCCGCTGTTGGCGCAGGTCTCGGGGCTGAGCGCGACCCTGGCCGAGCACGTCGTCCAGTTCCGCGAGGAGCATGGGGCGTTCCGCAATCGCGCGCAGTTGAAGAAGGTGCCGCGTCTGGGGGCGAAGACCTTCCAGCAGTGCGCGGGCTTTCTGCGGATCAATGATGGCGATGAGCCCTTGGATGCGTCGGCGGTGCATCCGGAGGCCTATCCGGTGGTGCGGCGCATCCTCGGGCAGGTCGGGCGTGACATCCGGGCGTTGATCGGGGATCGCTCGGCGTTGTCGAGGCTGAGCCCAGCGCAGTTCGCCGATGAGCGCTTCGGCGAGCCGACGGTGCGCGACATCATCGCGGAGCTGGAGAAGCCGGGGCGTGATCCGCGGCCGGAGTTCAAGACGGCGAGCTTCATGGAGGGGGTCGAGACGCTGGCCGATCTGAGGCCGGGGATGGTGCTGGAGGGGACGGTGACGAATGTGACCAATTTCGGCGCCTTCGTCGATGTGGGGGTACATCAGGATGGGTTGGTGCACATCTCGCGGTTGGCCGATCGGTTCGTGCGCGATCCCTATGAGGTGGTCAGCACCGGGCAGTTGGTGAAGGTGAAGGTGCTGGAGGTCGATCTGGCGCGTAAGCGGGTGGCGTTGAGCATGCGGTTGGATGATGTGCCCGAGGGAGAGGCGGGTGCCGGGCGTGCGGTTGGGCGGCCTGATGGGCGTGATGGGCGGCGTGCCGGGAGTGGTGCCGGTGGGCGTGGGCCGACTGGGGCCAGGTCGGATCAGGGATCGGATCGGGGGGCGTATCAGGGGTCGGATCGCGGGCCGTCGCGAGGGAAGTCGGGGGCGAAGTCGGGTTCGAAATCGGGTCCGAAGTCGGCTCGTGAGGAGAGTGGGGCAGCTGGCGGGGCGATGGCGGAGGCGTTCGCCAAGGCGCGCAGGCGCTGAGCGATTGGTCTTCCGTCAGAGGGCTGTTTCGGCGGCGATATAAAGGCGTTGGGTTCCAACGGTGGTGCCAGTGCCGGCATCGGGTGGCGCCCGGCGGGGGACGCCGTGAATACATCCTTGTAGGCTCGGCGATCGCCGTCCTGGCGATCGACGCCCCCGCCGGGCGCCACCCGACACCGACACCTCAGCCGTTGGGTGTTGCGGCAGCAGGAGCGTCAGCTTCCCGCCGGCACCACCCGACACCGATACCTCAGTCGTTGGGTGTTGCGACAGAAGGAGCGTCGGCTTCCCGCCGGGCACCACCCGACACCGACACCTCCGTCGTTGGGCGTTGCGGCAGAAGGAGCGCCAGCTTCCCGCTGGCACCACCCGACACCGACACCTCCGTCGTTGGGCGTTGCGGCAGAAGGAGCGTCGGCTTCCCGCCGGCACCACCCGACACCGATACCTCAGTCGTTGGGTGTTGCGGCAGAAGGAGCGCCGGCTTCCCGCCGGCACCACCCGATACCGACACCTCAGTCGTTGGGTGTTGCGGCAGAAGGAGCGCCGGCTTCCCGCCAGGCGCCACCCGACCCCTCAGCCGTTCCGGGAGTCGGCGCGCATGACGATGGTGGCGGCTCAGCGAACGAGCATGATCAGGACGATGACGAGGCCGACGACGCCGGCGAGGGGCAGGATCACGGCTTGCCAGTCGCCCTTCTCGGCCTTGGGACCGTTCTCCTGCCAGGCCTTGAAGGCGGGCCAGAGGAAGAACAGCATCATGATCAGGACCGCGGCGGCGGCGATCTTGAGGAACAACTCCATTGGGACCTCCGTAGTTGAGCGTGGCACAAACAAAAAGCCCCGGCCGGGGCCGGGGCTGTATCAGCTAGAGTAGGGCGTGGGTTTATTCGTCGCCCATGATGCCCAGGATCTGGAGCAGGCTGATGAAGATGTTGAAGATGGCGAGGTAGATGCCGTAGGTCGCCATGATGTAGTTGGTCTCGGCACCGCTCTTGATGCGGCTGGTGTCGAATAGGATGAAGCCGCTCATCAGCAGGATGATCGCACCGGAGACGGCCAGGGCGAGGGCCGGCATGTTCAGGAAGATGTTGGCAATCATCGCGACGACGACGACCATCATCCCGGCGAACAGGAAGCCGCCGAGGAAGCTGAAGTCGCGCTTGCTGGTCAGCGCGTAGCCGGACAGGCCGAGGAAGATCAACGCGGTGCCGCCGAAGGCGGTGGCGATGATGCTCGGGCCGTTCGGCAGGGCCAGGTACATCGACAGGATCGAACCGAGGCCAAAGCCGAGCATGCCGGTGATCACGAAGATCAGGCCGACGCCCTTGGCCGATTGGGCCGCGCGCGGTAGTACGAACATGCCGAGTAGCATCGCCCCGATGACGGACACCAGGTAGACCCAGGAGGGCATCGCCAGCGCCATCGAGATCATCGCCGTGACGGCGCTGAAGCCGAGGGTCGCGGCGAGCAGCAGGTAGGTGTTCTTGAGGACCTTGTTGGTCTCAAGCGCCGAGCCGGCACGCGCCGTCGTGGCGTACTGGTTCGAGAAGGGGTTCGGGTTTGCCATAGCAGCACTCTCTCCGTTTGCAACGAACAGGTTGTAAGTCTCGGTTTAGGTTACCGCAAATCGGCTGGTTTGACCCGTTGGAACGGACAAAGGTTTCAGCCGACTGCGCTGGCGTGCAAGGATACCGGTAAGCTCCGGCCATGACGACAGGAGGCCTGGATGCCGTATCCACACGTCTCGCATCACACGGGCAACCTGCGGTATCCTTAGCGTCCGGTTTAGGGATGAGATTTGGGTCACTGAGCCTTTGCGCAATGGCTCGGTTGATTCTGGGCAAGGCAAGCAGAATGCCCGTCTCGCCTTCTGTTTCAGTGGCTTGCCCCAGACCACGCGGTTCCGATGGCAGTGCGTCCGGACGCATCGCGTTGGCCCTTATGCCGGTTCTCCGGAGAGGTGGCAGAGCGGTTGATTGCACCGGTCTTGAAAACCGGCGACGGTTGATCCCGTCCGTGGGTTCGAATCCCACCCTCTCCGCCATTGCCTTGCCGTGGACGCAGCCTCGAGACCATCGGGGCGCTGAGTCTGCCGGTTCGCAGTACACCCGCGAGGCACGCCTGTCGCGGCGGCGTCGCGGGTCATGGCCGGATCGTAAGAACAAGAATGCAAAACCGAGTTCGAGAGCCTGCGCCCGGACCGCAGGGTCTAATCCAGCTGGCCAGCATTCTGCTTGCGGCCAGCTTGGTTCCGACGCTGGCGCCTGGTTCAGTGCGGGCACAGACAGCGGAGGCCGACAGCGATGCATCGCTGCAAGGCCTGATGACGCTGCTGGAGCAGGAGACCCGGCTGGCTACCAAAAACGGCATGAACGCCGATTTTGTGCCTGGTATGGCCACGATCCTGCTCGGTCAGGACCTGATCGCTCGCGGAGTGCGCAACGTCGGCGATGCGTTGGCGCTGGTGCCGGGGATCAGTCAGGGTCTGGAGATGACTGGAGAGCGCCAGATCCTGAGCCGTGGCGTCGGTTACGGCTATGCCTCCGGTAACATCAAGCTCCTGCTCGATGGGGTGTCGATGAATTCGACCGTCTTTGCGACGGCCAACCCGGTTCTAAACATCCCGATCGAGCAGGTGGCGCGCATCGAGGTCATCCGGGGGCCGGGCGCGTCGGTACACGGCGAGTATGCCTTTGCTGGTGTGATCGATGTCATCACGGTCAAGCAGCAGCGAACGCTGCACGGCCAGGCCATGGAGGAGGGCGAGTACGGTGGCGGCGGTGCCTGGTTCTGGCGTGATCCGGAACGGGACCTGAGCTTCTCGGTCAATGCGCTCGGGCTCGAGGGTGATGGCGGCGTCGCAGTGGCTGAGGACGCGCTCTATGGGGTCGATCTGGCCGAACTGTCGCTCGCCCCTGGTTCGTCGAACGAATCTCGCCGCTACCGCGGTCTGTTCGCCGATCTGCGTTGGGGTGATCTGTTCGCGGCGGTTAAGGTGCTCGATGACGATTATGGCGACTATTTCGGCATCAATCATTTCCTGCCGCCGGATGACAGTCGCTTGGCATCACGTCAGGGCTATCAGTCGCTGCAGCTCGGTGCCGATCTTGAGCTTAGTCAACGCCTGAGCACGCGTTTGCGTCTGGAGGCACTGCGCCATCACCGCGACCGCGCTGATCTCTACGTCTCCCCGAAGGATTATTTCCTGCCCGGTCAGCCGGTCTTCATGAGTCAGGACTATCAGGAGACGCGCTATCGGGCTAGTGCCGATCTGCATTGGCGTCCCAATCCGCGTCACCGCGTCTTGTTCGGGCTCGAGGGGAGTCATGTCGAGGTCGACGAGGCGACCTGGGACTGGCCGGAGGCCTTCGCGATCGATTTTCCCTGGCTCGACGAGACTCGAAACCGCCAAATCTTGAGTCTGGTGGCTCAGGACGAGTACCGGTTAAATGATCGAGTGACCCTGACTGGCGCGCTGCGGCTCGACGATTACAGCGATGCGAGTACCTATCTCAGTCCGCGGCTGGCGGCAGTCTGGCGCATGAACAGCGGGCACATCCTCAAGCTGCAGTATGCCCGCGCGTTCCGGCCGCCGACCTTCTACGAGCTGGAATATCCAAGCGAGGGTTCGATCGATGCTGCTGAGATCGCGACCTATGAGCTGGGCTACATCATCCGGAGGCCGTTCTGGAGAGCGCGTCTGATCCTGTTTCAGTCCGATCTGACTGAGCCGATCGTCTTCAGCGATGAGGCGAACGGTTATATCAACAATGCCGATGCGCGCTTGCGCGGTGTCGAGCTCGAATATGAGTATCGGTTTGCCGCGGATTTGCGCGTCGATGCCAATCTGTCCTATGTCGACAGTGTCAATCGCGGCACTGATCGCCGTTTGCCGGGCGGGACCGATCTGCTCGGCAACCTGGCGCTATTGTGGCGGCCGGTCGAGCCCTGGACCGCTGCCCTGCAGTTGCGCTACGTCGGAGAGCGCGAGCGCCGAGTCGGGGACCCGCGCGCGCCAGTGGATGCCTATACGACGGCTGATCTGACCCTGAGCTACGGCAGCGCCTCGCGTCGGGGGCTCTATACCCATCTTGGGGTCAAGAACCTCGGCGACGCCGATGTCCGCTATCCTGATCAGGCCGCCTCTCTCGGCGGTGTCGAGTTGCCCTATCTCGATGACTACCCGCGGCCAGGGCGCCGGTGGTGGCTCTCGGTAGGCTACGCCTTTTGATCACCGCATTGGTCCGGAAACCCTGCCCACGGCGCTGGGCTGCGGTGCTGGTCTGGGTGCTCGCCATCTCGATCTGGGCTCCGTTCAGCTCAGTCGCAGGTCTCTGGCCAGAGGAGCAGCAGCGGCTGCGCGTCGGACTGAAGCTTTTCCCGGCTGTGCTCGGTGCACAGGAGGAGCTGCGAGCTCGCTGCGGGCCGGACGGCATGCTTAGGGTGCTGGTTGTGCACCGCGGCTCCGATGAGGTGGCACAGCGGGCCGCGCGCAGCTTGAAGGATCTGGGTGAGGTCGACAAGTTGCCGCTGGCGGTGGGCATCCGATCCTTGGGTGAGCTCGAGTCCTCGTCGGAAGAATCGATCGCGGCGATCTTCGTTGCCAGCGTCGGCCTCGAGCACAAGCGGCTGCGGCGGTTGTCTGAGCGCCATCGGGTTCTGGCGTTTTCACCATTCGCCGGCGATGTGGCCGGTGGAGCGGTTGCGGGCATCCACGTTGCTGATCGTATCCTGCCGGCGGTCAATCTCGAGCAGGCGAAGCGGGCTGGGCTGCGTTTCAAGACGTTCTTCCTGCGGGTCGCGCATCATGGCGAGTGACCCGGGGTTCACTGACGGCCGTGCCTATTCGTTCCGGCTCGAGCGGAATCTCGCGGTGATCTTCGCACTGCTCGCTGCGCTGCTGTCCGGACTGATGACCGGGTATTGGCTTTGGGTGCTGGAGCCGGCCTTGCGCGACGACGCCGAGAGTCGGGCGCGCGCCCTGGCGCAGGCGCAGGCGCGCGGTATCGAGCTGCTGCTCGGTCGGGGCCTGCCACCTGATTCGCTCTTGAATGCGCTGAAGACGAGGTTGGACGCGATCTTGTTGCTGCGGGAGAGCGAGAGCGGGCAGCCGTTGACGAATCGAATTCGGCTCGAGCTGGACCCGGAGACGACGCAGCTGCCGCTGGATGCGCTCCCGCTGGAGCGCGGCCGAGGCGGGTGCTCCGGCTGCTTTGTGACCGAGGTGCCGTTGTACCACCCGCAGGAATACCGCCTGATGGGCGTGGCCACCTTTCACGCCAATGCCCGCTCACTCGAGGCGCTCCTAACCGATGTGCGTTCGACGCTGTTCTGGACCGGCGGTGCGATCCTGATCCTGATTGCGATGGCCTGGGTCGGCGTGATCTGGCTGCTGCGCCGGCTGAGCGAAAGCGAGAGCAACCTGAGCGCTGTGCTCGATGTGGCCCCCTTCCCGATCCTGCTGCTGGAGGCGCAGGCACCAAAGATTCGACGCGCGAATCGTGCCGCTGTGCGCTATCTGGACCTGGCCGCGGATGGGGCTGGACGGCTCGGGAGTCGGGTTTGGGAGGCGCTGCTGAATGACGGCTTGCCTTCTGGCGAGGATGAGCAGCGCGAGGTCCAGCTCGAAATGGCTGATGGCCAATCGAGCTGGGCCATGGTGTCGGTGGCGCCGGTCAATTTTTCGGGTGCGACCCATCCATTGATCTCGCTGGTGGACGTCTCCGAGCTCAAGCTGATCCAGCAGCGTCTGCACCAAGCAGCCAATACCGATGGGCTGACGAAGAGCTACAACCGCCGCTATCTGTTCGCGCGGCTCGCCGAGGAGATCGAGCGTGCGGATCGCGAGGGCTCGACCCTTTCGGTGATCTTGTTCGATCTCGACCACTTCAAATCGATCAACGACACCTTTGGCCATGCGGTTGGCGACATGGTGCTTGAGAGGTCAGCCGCGATCATGCGCCAACGCATCAGGGGAACTGATGTCTGCGGCCGCTACGGTGGTGAGGAGTTTCTAGTGATCCTGCCGTCGGCGAGCAAGGCGACCGCGTTGGAGCTCGCTGAGCGCATCCGTGCCGGTATCAAGGCCGAGCCCTGGCCGCAGCCGGGATTGCAGGTATCCATCAGCGGCGGCGTAGCCGAGCACACCGGCGCTGAGCTCGATCATCTGCTCGAGGCCGCCGATCGCAACCTCTATCGAGCGAAGAACACGGGCCGGGATCGGATTGTTGTCTGAACTGCAACGATTGCCCTGCGATTGTGGTCCTTTAACCTGAAGGTGCATCGCGCGGTTGTCTTGGATGCCCGATCAAAATGGTCGCTAAGATAGTCTAAGCTACTGATTTAAATGGCCTTTTTGGTTGTTTGGCTAAGGCTTTCTTGGCGCTTTCAGGGGTGGCCGCATCGGCTCCGGTCGTTCGGCGAGGCTGGCGTCTTGTCGAACCGGGTTGCTGAGTCGCCATGCCGGGCCTGAGCGCCACCGATGAGCCTGTTTTCTTCGCGATTCGCCCCATCTTGGTGTGATGATCGACCAGAGGAATCCGCTTTGATGTTGAGGATCGCAGCACCGTTGCTCGTGCTGGGCCTGGCGGCTCAGATCGTCGTGGCTCAGCCTTCCGCGCCCGTCGGCGTCATCGCGAGCATTGCCGAGCTCGAGCCGGTGGCCGATCGTGTCGAAGCACTCGGCACGCTGCGGGCGAATGAGTCGGTGACCATCACCGCGAACGTCACCGAGACGGTCTCGGTGATCCACTTCGACGATGGCCAACGCGTTCAGGCGGGTGACCTACTGGTCGAGATGACCAGCGTCGAGGAGCACGCTCGGCTCGAGGAGGCGCAGGCTCGCCTGGCCGAGGCCGAGCAGCAGTATCGGCGCGTCAAGTCATTGGCGGCCGCCGGGTCGGCCTCGGCCTCGCTGCTCGACGAGCGCCGGCGTGATCTGCGCACGGCCGAGGCGACATTGACTGCGATCGAATCGCAGCTGGCCGACCGGCTGGTCAAGGCGCCGTTCGAGGGGGTCGTCGGACTGCGCGACATCAGCCTCGGTGCCCTGGTCGAGCCCGGCGACGTGATCACGACGCTCGATGACGACAGTGTGATGAAGCTCGACTTCGCGGTGCCGAGCCTGTATCTGCCGTCGCTGGCGCCGGGCGTCGCTATCGAGGCGCGCGCGGCGGCGCTCGGCGATCGGCTATTCGATGGCGCGGTCGCGAGCATCGACAGCCGCATCGATCCGGTCACGCGCACGGTGCAGGTGCGTGCCAGGCTCCCGAATCCGGAGCGAACGCTGCGCCCTGGGCTGCTGATGCGGGTCGAGCTGCTGCGCAACCCGCGCGAGGCGCTGATGATCCCGGAGGCGGCGGTCATGCAGCGTGGCGACCAGCATTCGGTGATGCGCGTTGCCGAGGGTGAGGGTGATGAGCGGCTCGCCGAGCAGCGCCCGATCGAGGTCGGGCTGCGCCGGCCGGGCGAGGTCGAGGTGACCGCGGGCCTGAGCGCCGGCGATCTGGTCATCACCCACGGCGCGGATAAGGCGCGGCCCGGTCAGCCGGTCCAGGTGATGGCGATCGATGATGGCGAACGGGCGCTCGATGAGCTGCTCGCGCAGCCATCCGGCGAGGACGCGGGTGAGGCGGGGCGCACGCCATGATCCTGTCCGATCTGGCCGTCAAACGGCCGGTGTTCGCTGCGGTGCTGTCGCTATTGCTGGTCGCGTTCGGGCTGGTCGCCTTCGATCGGCTGCCGTTGCGTGAGTATCCCGATATCGATCCGCCGGTGGTCTCGGTCCAAACCGTCTATCCCGGTGCGGCGGCCAGCGTGGTCGAGACCCGGATCACCCAGCTGATCGAGGACCGGATCGCCGGCGTCGAGGGCATCGAGCGCATCGAGTCGAGCTCCGAGGACGGCGAGTCGCGGATCACGATCGAGTTCGGGATCGGCCGCGATATCGATGGCGCGGCCAACGATGTCCGCGATCGCGTCTCGGGCATCCTCGATCAGCTCCCGGTCGAGGCCGAGCCGCCCGACATCCAGAAGGTCGATAGCAGCGACGACGTGATCATGTGGCTGAACCTGGCCAGCGAGCGGATGTCGGTGCCGGCGCTGACCGACTATGCCCAGCGTTATCTGGTCGATCGCTTCTCGGTCCTCGACGGCGTTGCGCGGGTGCGGGTCGGCGGCAGCCAGACCTATGCGATGCGCATCTGGATCGACCGCAATGCGCTCGCCGCGCGCGGGCTGACCGTCTCCGATGTCGAGCAGGCCTTGCGCGCCGAGAACGTCGAGCTGCCGGCCGGCGGGGTCGAGTCGCTCGACCGGCAGTTCAGCGTGCGCACCGAGCGCGCGTTCCGGACCGCCGACGACTTCGCCCGGCTGGTGATCGCGCGCGGCTCGGACGGCTATCTGGTCCGGCTTGGCGATGTCGCCCGCGTCGAGCGCGGCACCGAGGAGGATCGCACCTTCTTCCGCGGCAACGGCACACCGATGGTGGGCCTGGGGATCATCAAGCAGTCGACGGCCAATACCATTACGGTGGCCGACGCGGCCAAAGCCGAGATGGCGCGGCTGAACCCGACCCTGCCCGAGGGGATGCGGATCTTCCAGAGCTACGACACCTCGGTGTTCGTCAAGGATGCGATCCTCGAGGTCTATAAGACGCTCGGCATCGCGATCGCGCTGGTGGTGCTGGTGATCTTTCTGTTCCTCGGCTCGGCACGGGCGATGCTGGTGCCGGCGGTGACGGTGCCGGTGTCGCTGATCGCGACCTTCAGCGTGCTGCTGGTACTCGGCTTCTCGATCAACATCCTGACCCTGCTGGCGCTGGTACTGGCGATCGGGCTGGTGGTCGACGACGCCATCGTCGTGCTCGAGAACATCCACCGTCGGATGGAGCAGTACGGCGAGACGCGGCTGGTCGCGGCCTACCGCGGCACCCGCCAGGTCGGCTTCGCGGTGGTGGCGACGACCATCGTGCTGGTCGCAGTCTTCGTGCCGATCGCGTTCCTGCAGGGCGACATCGGGCGGCTGTTCACCGAGTTCGCGTTGACGATGGCCGCCGCGGTCGGCTTCTCGACCTTCGTCGCCTTGACCCTGTCATCGATGCTGGCCTCGAAGCTGCTGCCTGAGGGCCATCGCCGCGCACGCCTGACGGTCGGGGTCGACTGGGCCTTCGATCGGCTGCGCGGCGGCTACGGCGTTTTGCTGCGGTTCTTCCTGCGCCAGCGCTGGCTGGTGCTGCTGATGCTGCTGGCTACGCTGGCCGGCGCCTGGTGGCTGCTGCAGCAGCTGCCGCAGGAGTATGCGCCGAGCGAGGACCGCGGCGCCTTCTTCGTGCTCGTGAACGGCCCCGAAGGCGCGTCCTATGCCTACATGGAGGAGTACATGGACGAGATCGAGCGCCGCCTGCTGCCTTACGCTGAATCGGGCGAAGCGATCCGGGTGCTGGTGCGTGCCCCGCGCAGCTTCGGCAACACCGAGGTCTTCAACAGCGGCATCGTGATCATGGTGATGGCGCCGTTCGGCGAGCGCCGGCAGACCCAGCTGGTGATGGACGAGATCCGGGCCAAGCTCGCCGACCTGCCTGGGGTGCGCGCCTTCCCGGTGATGCGTCAAGGGTTCGGCGGGCGTATCGCCAAGCCGGTGCAGTTCGTGATCGGCGGCGGCACCTATGAGGAGCTGGCCGCCTGGCGCGATATCCTGCTCGCCGAGATCGAGCGGGACAATCCGGGCCTGCAAGGGATCGATTGGGACTACAAGGAGACCAAGCCGCAGCTGCGGATACGGATCGACTACGACCGCGCCGCCGATCTCGGTGTCAGCGTCGAGACCATCGGCCGGACACTGGAGACCATGCTCGGCTCGCGCCGGGTGACGACCTACCTCGATGCCGGCGAGGAGTACGACGTCATCGTCGAGGGCGAGCGCGATGCGCAGCGCACGCCGGCGAGCCTGAGCAACCTCTATGTGCGCTCGGCGAGCAGCGGCGAGCTGATCCCGCTCGGGAACCTGGTCCGGGTCGAGGAGACCGCCGAGTCGAAGAGTCTGAACCGCTACAACCGGGTGCGCGCGATCACGCTGGAGGCGAACCTGGCCGACGATCTGGCGCTCGGCGATGCGCTCGCCTATCTGAACCGGCTGGCCGATGAGCAGCTGCCCGAGCAGGCGGTCATCGACTACAAGGGCCAGTCCGCCGACTTCCAGGAGGCCGGGCAGGGCATCCTGTTCGTATTCCTGCTCGGGGTCGCGGTGGTCTACCTGGTGCTCGCGGCCCAGTTCGAGAGCTGGGTCCATCCGTTGGTGATCATGCTGACGGTGCCGTTGGCGATGGCCGGGGCCTTGCTCGGGCTCTGGCTGACCGGGCAGAGCTTGAACATCTACAGCCAGATCGGGCTGATCATGCTGGTTGGGTTGTCGGCCAAGAACGGCATCCTGATCGTCGAGTTCGCGAATCAGTTGCGCGATCAGGGCAAGGCGTTTGGCGACGCGCTGCTCGAGGCCGCCGATGTGCGGCTGCGTCCGATCGTGATGACCGGGATCACGACCGCGGCGGGGTCGCTCCCGCTGCTACTGAGCAGCGGCGCCGGCGCCGAGACCCGCATGGTGATCGGCACCGTGATCCTGTTCGGCGTGCTCGCGGCGACGCTGTTCACGCTGTTCGTGGTGCCGGTCGCCTATGCGACCCTGGCGCGCGGCACCCAGTCACCGGGTGCGGTCGCGCAGCGATTGGCGCGGGAGGAGGGATCAGCACCGACGACAGCGGCGCCTGCAGGGCCTACTTGATCTTGCCTTCCTTGTACATGACGTGTTGACGCACGACCGGATCGAACTTCTTGATCTCCATCTTGCCGGGCTGATTCCGCTTGTTCTTGGTCGTGGTGTAGAAGTGCCCGGTGCCGGCGCTGGAATTCAGGCGGATCTTTTCTCGTGCGGCCTTGGCCATGGTTGCTCGCTCCTAAGTGAATTCGGATCGTTGCTCAGACACGCTCGCCGCGTGCACGCAGGTCCGAGAGGACGGCGTCGATGCCGAGCTTGTCGATGATGCGCATGCCCTTGGTCGAGACGCGCAGGCGCACCCAGCGGTTCTCGCTCTCGACCCAGAAGCGATGATAGTGCAGGTTCGGCAGGAACCGCCGCTTGGTCTTGTTGTGGGCGTGAGAGACGTTGAATCCGGTCAGCGGCCGTTTGCCGGTGACCTGGCAGATCTTGGACATGATGCAGGGCTCCAAAGCGGATGATCACTGCGGCGATGGGGCGGACGGCTCCGGACAGGGGTGGCCGGCCGCGGCCGCGACGAGCGCTGCCGATGCGACATGATCAGGCGCTCGACGAACGCGGTGTACTTAAGGCGATTTCTGTCAAAGCTCATACCGCCTTGCTGGTCTTTTCGCTCGCCTTCTTCGTCGCGCCGCCGGTCACATAGCCCGGCTATGCTCCCGGCGACGCTCCTCGAAGGCAAACGAAAATCCTGCGCAATTCGGTACGAGCTTTTCCGGCAATCGCCTAAGCCGATAAAAGCTATCTAAAAATGATGCCCGAGTCAAGATCGCGTGCGGGCTGGCGCAGACGGGTCTTCAGCATCACGCGCAGTCAGATCCTGATTTGCCTGACTCGACATGCCTGAAGACGATCTGACTGGTCAGAGCAGGCCGCGCTCGGCGAACGAGGTGCCTTCGCCTTCGCCGATGATGATGTGGTCGAGCACGCGCACATCGATCAGGTCGCAGGCGTCGCAGAGCCTGCGGGTAATCCTGAGATCGGCTTGGCTCGGCTCGGCGACGCCGCTCGGATGGTTGTGCGCGAAGATCACCGCTGCGGCGTTCCAGCGCAATGCCTCGGTGACGACCTCGCGCGGGTGGACGCTGGCGCCATCGATCGTGCCGCGGAACAGCTCGCGATACTCGATCACGCGGTGGCGGTTGTCGAGGAACAGGCAGGCAAAGACCTCGTGGGGCAGTCCGCGTAGCCTGAGCTTCAGGTAGTCGCGCGTCGCATCGGGGCTGGTCAGCACGTTGCGGCCGGTGATCTGCTCGCGCAGATAACGGCGGTTCATCTCCATCACCGCCTGCAGCTGCACGTATTTCGCGGCCCCGAGCCCCTTTGCCTGGCAGAACTCGCGTTGACTTGCGGCGAGCAGATTGGCTAGACCTCCGAAGGTCCCGAGCAGATCGCGGGCCAAGTCGATCGCGCTCTTGCCGGTGACGCCGGTGCGTAGAAAGATTGCAAGCAGCTCGGCATCGGTCAGCGCTTCGGCGCCTCGTGTTAGCAGCTTCTCGCGCGGGCGCTCGTCCTTCGGCAGGTCGGTGATCTTGGTCATGCGCTTATCTTTGGGATTTTCCTTCCAAAAAAGCGCCATCGAGTGAGCGCCTTTGCACTCGTGCTTACAGGCTGTTTAGACCCGGTCGCCCAATGTGGAGCGACGGGATCAGGATAGGCCGAGGAAATCCCCATCATCAAGACGTCGCCGGATGTTGTCTCGGTGACAACACCGCGAGATGTTGTTATTATTACAGCATGCCGGCGACCTTGATCCAGAAACGCCGTATCAAACTCCGGGAAGACGTCTTCGTGGATCTGTCGATTTGGCAGCTCCCGGTGCCGCTTCCTGGTAGTGCGCATCCGTAGCGCGCATCCTTTCAAGCATCGATTGGCCCTGGTCGTCAATGGCGTCTGCGTGCTGCGCTACGACAACGAGGCCGGCAAGGGCGACCACAAGCACTTGGACGATCGCGAGATTCCCTACCAATTCACCGATCCGGATCGGCTGGTCGAGGATTTCTGGTCCGATGTCAGCCGCGTATTGTTCCGCCGGGACTAATCCAGACGGAGGAGCCGCCTATTTCCAGTATCTGGCGGCTTCTTGGTGTCCGGATCACATAAGTCGGGACAATATGAGGGGGAGGCCATGACCACACTGACGATCAATGTCGCCAACCTGGATGATGTGAAAGCCAGCATGCGGGCCGGCTTTCGCGGCGAGCCGCAGGGCTGCGCGTACACCTTCCAGACGGCGTCCGACCTACTCTCCACACTGACGGCCAACCGCTGGGCCATCCTTAAAGCGCTGACCGGGGCGGGACCGTTGGGCGTGCGCGAGTTGGCCCGGCGCGTTGGCCGCGATGTCAAGGGGGTGCATACCGATGCGCAGCTCATGGTTGGCTGCGGGCTGATCGACAAGACCGCTGATGGCAAGTTGCACCTACCCTATGATGAGGTGCGCTTGGAGCTAGTGGCCCGCGCGCAGGCGGCATAGTGGCTGTTGGCGCAAGGCGTCGCGTGCATCGAAAAGCCCTTCATAACGACGAAGCAACTGCGGCGATCTCGTGGAGCGATCGGGTATGATTGAGAGGATGACTGGCAGCGATCAGGCATTCGACTCAATGGCCTCCGCGGCGCCTCGCGCAGTCGAGACGGTATCGCGCGCGCCGCGCGTGCTGCTCGGCATTAGCGGCGGCATCGCTGCCTACAAGAGTGCGGATCTGGTGCGGCGTTTGATCGAGCGCGGCGCTGAGGTCCGGGTCGTGATGACCGAGGCGGCGCGGGCCTTTATCACGCCGTTGACATTGCAGGCGTTGAGTGGGCATCCGGTGCGCAGTGAGCTGCTCGATCCGGAGGCCGAGGCAGGCATGGACCACATCGCGCTCGCGCGCTGGGCGGATCAGGTGGTGATCGCGCCGGCGACGGCCGATCTGATCGCGCGCCTTGCTCATGGCCTCGCCAATGATCTGCTGACGACCCTGGTGCTGGCGACGCAGGCGCCGCTGACGTTGGCGCCGGCAATGAATCATCAGATGTGGGCGCATCCGGCGACTCAGGAGAACATCGCGCGTCTGGCTGCGCGAGATGTACGGCTCCTCGGCCCCGATTCCGGGTCGCAGGCCTGCGGTGAGGTCGGGTCCGGTCGCATGGTCGAGCCGGCAGAGATCGCGGCGGTACTGCTGCCGGGCAGCGGTGGGGGTCTGCAGGGGGTCCAGGTGCTGATGACGGTCGGCCCAACGCGCGAGGCGATCGACCCGGTGCGTTTCATCGGCAATCGCAGCTCGGGCAAGATGGGCTATGCGTTGGCTGCGGCATTACAGCAGCGTGGGGCGCAGGTGACCGCGGTGGCGGGGCCGACGAGCATTGCACCTGGACCTGGCCTCGCGCCGATCGCGGTCGAGTCGGCGCTGGAGATGGAGGCCGAGGTCATGGAGCGTGTCACCGATTGCCAGATGTTCATCGCCGCCGCCGCGGTGGCGGACTATCGTCCGGAGACGTCGGCATCGGCAAAGATCAAGAAGGACGCCGACAGCATCGGGCTGCGGCTCGTGCGCAATCCAGATATCCTGGCGCGCGTCGCGGCGCTGGACAAGCCGCCCTTCACCGTTGGCTTCGCTGCCGAGACCGATCAGGTCGAGGTGCACGCGCGCGCGAAGCTGGAGGCCAAGCGGCTCTCGATGATCGCTGCGAATCAGGTCGGCTCCGGCGAGGGCGGGTTCGAGTCCGACCGCAACGCGCTGATCTGTCTCTGGCGCGAAGGCCGGCGCGAACTGCCGATGATGCCGAAGCCCGCATTGGCGGCGGCGCTCGCGGCGCTGATCGAGGAGCGTTATGGCGCACAGATTGCAGGTTAAGGTCCTGGACGACCGACTGGGGGGCGGGTTTCCGCTGCCCGGCTATGCGACCGCCGGCTCGGCCGGACTGGACCTGAGGGCGATGCTCCCAGCCCCGCTTAGCCTTGCGCCCGGCGCGGTCGAGCTGATCCCGACCGGGCTCGCGATCCACATCGCGGACCCGCAGTTGGCCGCCGTGATCCTGCCGCGCTCTGGACTCGGCCATCGCCATGGCATCGTGCTCGGTAATCTCGTCGGATTGATCGATTCCGATTACCAGGGCGAGCTGATGATCTCGTGCTGGAACCGCGGGCAGGATGTCTTTTGCATCGAGGTCGGCGAACGGATCGCACAGCTTGTCCTAGTGCCGGTGGTGCACGCGCAGCTGGAGCTGGTGGAGCGTTTCGACGACAGCGCACGCGGCGAGGGCGGCTTCGGTCATAGCGGTCGGCACTGAGATTGAGCCGACCACGCGTCATTTCGTTTTCCGGTGGCGTGCCCTGATGATCGTTAGGGCTTCTTGAGATGAGCGCTGAACGATCAGCCCTCGGCTGGTTTTCGAATAGGTATTGACTAGAGGATCTCCGATGTCGCTCGCTGCAGAAAGCGCCCACAACATCGCCCGTGTCCTGATCGAGGCGCTGCCCTATATCCGGCGTTTCTCGGGCAAGACCATGGTCATCAAGTACGGTGGCAATGCGATGGTCGAGCAGCCGCTCAAGGACGGCTTCGCGCGCGACATCGTGCTGATGAAGCTGGTCGGGATCAACCCGGTCATCGTCCATGGCGGGGGGCCGCAGATCGGCGATCTACTCAAGCGGCTCGGCAAGGTGACCGAGTTCGTCCAAGGCATGCGGGTGACCGACCGCGAGACCATGGACGCGGTCGAGATGGTGCTCGGCGGCACGGTCAATAAAGAGATCGTGAACCTGATCAACCGGCATGGTGGCGCTGCGGTCGGTCTGACCGGCAAGGACGGCGACCTGATCCATGCGCGCAAGCTGGTCGTGCAGCGCGACGCCCCGGAGCTGGCCGCGCCCGAGATCCTGGACCTCGGCCACGTCGGTGAGGTCGACAGCATCGATCCGAGTGTCGTCAATATGCTGGTCCAAGGCGACTTCATCCCGGTGATCGCGCCGATTGGGGTCGGCAAGGACGGCTTCTCGTACAACATCAATGCCGATCTGGTCGCCGGCAAGATGGCCGAGGTATTGCAAGCCGAGAAACTGATCCTGCTGACCAATACCGCCGGTCTGCTCGACCAGCAGGGTGAATTGATCCGTCAGCTCGATGTCGCGCGCGTCAATGCATTGGTGGCCGAGGGCGTGATCCACGGCGGCATGCTGCCGAAGACGCGGTGCGCGCTGGAGGCGGTACAAGGCGGTGTCCGTGCGGCCCATATCCTCGATGGCCGGGTCGAGCATGCGGTGCTGCTGGATCTCTTTACCGATGAGGGGGTCGGCACCCTGATCAGTGGCCGTTGAACGAGAGCGTCAGCGCGAAGCAAAGCGCCCGGAGGCCTGTCGTCTTTGAGCCTAGCACAAGATCGGCGTGCAGCCGAAACGCTCGTCTGGTCTGGGCCGGATGGGTGGCTTGGGCTGGGACTGCTGCGGGCGTGTCGCTGGGAAGAGAGGGCACGCCTCCCGCGGGGATGATGGCCGAACAACCCTGCGGGAGGGTCCCTGCCGCTGCGCCGGAGTCTGCCTAAGGCGATTTCTGTCAAAGCTCATACCGCCTTGCTGGTCTTTTCGCTCGCCTTCTTCGTCGCGCCGCCGGTCACATAGCCCGGCTATGCTCCCGGCGACGCTCCTCGAAGGCAAACGAACATCCTGCGCAATTCGGTACGAGCTTTTCCGACAATCGCCTAAAGGCTAGCCCAGCGCCGGCGCGGAAACTGCGATGGCGTCGACGCTTTCGTTTGCGCGCTCAATGTGATGGGGGTTGGCTCGCGCAGCCGTATTCGTCGCGATATCGCTGCAGCGCTTCGAGCGTTCCCGGCGCGGTGGCATTGTGATGGGCGACATACTGGATCAGATCATCGAGCGTGACGATGCTCTGGACCGGAATACCATAGCGATTGCCGACCTCTTGGACCGCAGAGCGTTCGCCGTCCCCGCGCTCCTGGCGGTCCAGGGCGATGATCACCCCGGCGAGACGGGCGCCGGCACGCTCGAGCAAGGCGGCCGACTCCCGGATCGAGGTCCCGGCCGTGATGACATCATCGATCAGCAGCACATCGCCCCGGAGCGGGCTGCCGACCAGCTCGCCGCCCTCGCCGTGGTCCTTGGCCTCCTTGCGGTTGAACGCGAAGGGGGTATCCCGGCCGAGCTCGTGGGCGAGGGCGATGGCGGTCGCGGCGGCCAGCGGGATACCCTTGTAGGCTGGGCCGAACAGCACATCGGCCTGCAGCCCGCCCGCGATGATGGCTTGGGCGTAGAAATGGGCGAGCTTGCCGAGCTTGGCGCCGCTGTCGAAGCCGCCGGCATTGAAGAAGTAAGGGCTGATGCGGCCGGATTTCAGCGTGAAGCGGCCGAAGCGCAGGACCTCGGCGTCGATCGCAAAGCGGAGGAATTCACGTTGGTAGGAATGCATGGGTCCGATCTGTTGTCCGCGGCGACCAGACATCATAGCGTGCGGCGATCGCTGCGTCTTCGCACGCTCCGATGATCTCCGGAACGCTCCTGACCGCCTGGTTGGTCGGGCTGCTCGGCGGCGTGCATTGCATCGGCATGTGCGGCGGCGTGGTCGCGACCCTCACGGCCGGGCTGCCGCGCGAAGAGCGGGCCCAAATCGCCCGCCAACTGCCGTTTCAACTCGCCTACAACATCGGCCGTATCGGCAGCTACACGCTCGCCGGGGCGCTCATGGGTGCGCTGGGCGCGGTTGCGCTCGAGCTCGTGCCCTTGCACCTGACCCAGCGAATCCTCTACGGCGTCGCGGCGGCGTTCATGCTGGCGCTCGGGCTCTATCTTGGAGGCTGGTGGCAGGGCCTGACCCGCGTCGAGCGGCTCGGGGCCCTGCTCTGGCAGCGGATCGAGCCGCTCGGGCGGCGTTTCATCCCTGTCAGGCGCTGGTGGCAGGCGCTCGCGGTTGGTCTGGTCTGGGGCTGGCTGCCGTGCGGTCTCGTCTACAGCGTCCTGATCTGGTCGGCCGGCTCGGGTAGCGCGCTTCAGGGCGCGCTGCTGATGCTGCTGTTCGGTCTCGGCACCCTGCCGAACCTGCTCGGGATTGGTCTCTTGGCAGGCGCGGCGGCTCGTCTGATCGAACAGCGCTGGCTGCGTCAGGCTGCAGGAGCGCTGGTGATCGGCTTTGCGCTCTACGCATTCTGGCAGCTGCTGGCGTTTTGAGCTGGCGCTGCTCGGCCATTGTCCCGACTTATGTGATCCGGACACCAAGAAGCCGCCAGATACAGGCAATAAGCGGCTCCTCGGTCTGGATTGGTGCCGCTGGAACAATAAGGGAGAACGGCTCTTAGGCGATTGCCGGAAAAGCTCGTACCGAATTGCGCAGGATTTTCGTTTGCCTTCGAGGAGCGTCGCCGGGAGCATAGCCGGGCTATGTGACCGGCGGCGCGACGAAGAAGGCGAGCGAAAAGACCAGCAAGGCGGTATGAGCTTTGACAGAAATCGCCTTAGAACGGGCTGCCGGTGAGTAGACGCAACGGCGGCAGCAGCAACATCTGCAGCAGAACCAGCCCGATCATCACCACCATCGGTGACAGATCGATGCCACTCATTGGCGGAAGCAGGCGCTGGGCGGGCCGCATGATCGGGTCCGTCACGTCGCTGAGGAGCATCACGCCGGGGTTGTAGGGATCGGGGTTGACCCAACTGAGGATCACCCGGATCAGCACCGCGAACAGGAAGATGCTGATCACGAGCGAGACCAGTGCCGGCAACGCCCAGCCGAGCGCGGCGAGTGGATTGCGTCCAAGCCCCATCAGCATCGAGAGCAGCGCAAGCTCGCAGGCCTTTAGAAGCCACGCGAGCACGATCGCAGCGAAGTCCACTCCGGCATAGCCTGGGATGACCTTGCGCAGTGGCCGCAGCACCGGCGAGGTGAACTTGACCACGAACTGCGAGATCGGGTTGTAGAAATCAGCGCGCACCCATTGCAGCAGGAAACGGATGATGACCAGTGCGATAAACAGACCGAATAGGGTCTTGACCAGGAAGATCAGCGGATTGGTGAAGTAGGCTTCGGTCATTGTTCGTCCCCGATCAGATCAGAAAGCTCGCGCGCGCGCCGTCGGGCTGCCGCAACGGCCCGCAGCGTCAGGCCAGGCAGGCCGCTCTCTTCAAAGGCCGCGATCGCACGCTCGGTGGTTCCGCCCGGCGAGGTCACGCGCTGACGCAGCTGCCGCGGCGATTCATCGCTCTCGACCGCCATCCGAGCCGCGCCGAGGGCGGTTTGGATCGTGAGCAGCCGCGCCGTCTCCTGGTCCAGGCCTTCTGCGATTGCGGCGGCCTCGAGCGCCTCCATGAATAGGAAGAAGTAGGCCGGGCCGCTGCCCGAGAGCGCGGTCACGGTATCGAGCTCGGCCTCGGTATCGACCCAGCGCGTGAGCCCGCCTGCACGTAGTACCTCTTCGGCAAGATTGCGCTGCTCTGCGTTGGTGTCAGCACCGGCATGCAGGCCGATTGCGCCGGATTGCACCAGCACAGGGGTGTTCGGCATGGCGCGGACCAGCGGCACGGAGCCGCCGAGCCACCCCATGATCGTCGCCTCGCGCACGCCAGCCATCACTGAGATGAGCAGCGGATGCGGGGTGTGCAGCAGCGCAGCGAGCTCGCGGCAGGCATCCGCCGCCACTTGCGGTTTGACGCAGAGCACGATGACCTCGGCGTCGGTGACCGCCTCGGCGGCCTGCTCGCTCACCGGCACACCAAAGTTGCTGGCGAGCTGCTCGCGCTTCTCGTGGTCAGGGTCGCAGACTCGAAGGCCGGCCGGGTCATAGTCATCGGCGATCAGACCGGCGATCAGGCTGCGCGCCATGTTGCCGCCGCCAATGAACGCGATACGGGTTTGGGTCATGGGCATAAAGGACGATATTCCGTGCAGTCGGTTGCAGAGGTAGTCGGACTGAGAGACCCTATCAAAGCAGCCCCTTGACTCGCGCAAGCTTCTGATCCAACTGGCCTCAGGGGCCATAGGGTATTCTGTTAGGGTTTCTAATGGCGCGGTCCGAAGAGTGCGGTACCGATGCGTACCATTGTAGCGCCCTCGGCAATAGCGGCCTCAAGATCGTGGGACATCCCCATCGACAGGGTCGCGAGGGGCCGCGTCGGGGTCGCCAACCGGTCGCGCAGCGCCCTCAGGGCCGCGAACGGCTGTCGCTGCGCATCGAGCTCATCGGCCGGGGCCGGTAGCGTCATCAGGCCTTCGACCTCGATACCGGGGACCTGACTGCATTCCTCAAACAGCTCGGGCAGGGCCTCCGGCGGGGCACCGGCCTTGCTTGCCTCACCGCTTAGGTTGACCTGCAGGCAGCAGCGCAGCGGTGCGCGCCCAGCAGGCCGCTGCGTGCCCAAACGCTGCGCGTGGCGGAGATCGCTGAGCCCATGCACCCAGTCGAAGTGCTCAGCGATGGTCTTGGTCTTGTTGCGCTGGATGCGGCCGATGAAGTGCCAGGTGATCGGCAGATCGGCCAGATCGGCCTGCTTGTCGCAACCCTCCTGGACGTAGCTCTCGCCGAAGGCATTGAGGCCCTGTTCGAAGGCCGTACGGATGGCTTGCGCCGGCTGCACCTTGCTCACCGCGAGCAGTTGTACGCTGCCTGGCGCGCGTCCGAAGCGGGCCTCGGCGTCGGCGATCCGGGTGCGCACTGCATCGATTCGCTCGGCGATCCCCTGGGCCTGAGAAGACGTCATTTTGCTTCCCTTCTACCAGGCGGTTGCGCTGCGGTGCTACCGGCGTGTCGATTATAGGGTGTCGGGCGCTCGAGCAGATTCGCGACCAGTGCCCGCAGCGCCTGCCCGCGATGGCTCAGTGCGTTCTTGGTCTCGGGATCGAGCTCGGCGGAGCTGAGACCGTGTGTCGGCACGCCGAAGATCGGGTCGTAGCCGAACCCGTTCTCGCCTCTCGGTGCGTCCAGTATCAGCCCTTCCCAGGTGCCCTGGCAGATCAGTGGGGTTGGATCGCTGGCATGGCGCAGATAGACCATCACGCATTGGAACCGGGCGCTGCGGTCACAACCGGCCCGTGCCGCCAGTTCCGCGAGGAGCTTGTCGCAGTTGGCTTGGTCCGAGCTGTCGGGACCGGCATAGCGGGCCGAGTAGATGCCTGGTGCGCCGTCGAGTGCGTCGACCTCGATCCCGGAGTCGTCGGCGATCGCGGCCCGGCCGCTGGCCCGTGCGGCATGGCGGGCCTTGAGGATGGCGTTCTCGACGAAGGTCAAACCGGCCTCCTCAGCGGCCTCGATGCCCAGCTGGCCCTGGGGAATCAACTGCAGCGCGGCCGGGGCGAGCAAGGCCTCGATCTCGCGCAGCTTGCCGTGGTTGTTACTGGCGAGGACGATCTCGTGGCTCTCAGGGCTTGGTTGCATGCGGAGCAGGTTGCGGCGTTGGTTGTTGGAAATAGGGATCAGCTCGCAGGCGCTGATGGCATGCGCCTGTAGTAAGAATCAGGATGCCGGATCGCTAAGATACCTTCATTAGGCGCCGTTGCGCAGTGGCCTGTCATGTGCGGCTCAAGGTGTCCGCTCGCCACTCAGCACCGCACGTTGGGCGGCCATGACCGCATTGACGCCAAGCTCGGCGAGATCGAGCATCGCGAGTAGCTCGGGGCGCGAGAATGGCGCTGCTTCGGCGGTACCCTGCACCTCGATCAGCCCGCCGTCATCGGTCATGACGACGTTCATGTCGGTCTCGGCGGTACTGTCCTCGGCATAATCGAGATCGAGGACCGGGGTGCCCTGGTAGACCCCGACCGAAACCGCGGCGACCTGCCGGCTCAAAGGCGTCTGCTCGAGCTTGCCGGTTGTGAGCAGCCCTTGCAGCGCGAGATGCAGCGCAATCCAGGCGCCGCTGATCGCCGCAGTGCGGGTGCCGCCGTCGGCCTGGATCACGTCGCAATCGAGCGTGATGGTGCGCTCGCCGAGATGCTCGAGGTCGGCCGCCGCGCGCAGCGAGCGGCCGATCAGTCGCTGGATCTCGAGCGTGCGTCCGCCCTGGCGCCCGCGTGCCGCCTCGCGCGGCGTGCGCTCACCGGTCGAACGCGGGAGCATGCCATACTCGGCTGTGATCCAGCCCTGCCCGGAACCGCGCAGGAACGGCGGAACGCGCTCCTCGACGCTGGCCGTGCAGAGTACGCGGGTCTCACCGAACTCGGCCAGGACCGAGCCCTCGGCCTGGTTGGTGAAGCCCGGGATGAAGCGCACCGGACGCAGTTGATCGGGGAGACGGGCGGATGGGCGCATGAGGCGGCTCCGGTATCGGCGAAGAAGGCGATTCTGGTGTTGGCGGTCGGCGCCTTGGCGAACAGCCGCAGGCACCTGAGTCGCTGACGCGGCAGATTTGGGGCGCCTGCGTTGCAATTGTCGCACGATTGCGCGACGGTGATCCGGCCGCGCAATGAGCGGCGTGCAGCCGAATGCCCGGGTCGGATCGCCGATGCGGTCAACACGCGGTGGAATCGGCCGAGCGAGCCGACCCGGAGGCATCTGGTTGGACGGACCCGGCTGAGTGGACAGGACTCCGTGGACCCGGGTCGCCGCCCCATCGGCAGTGCGCCGCCAGCATGCGCAGCAGCTGCCTGCGCCTCGCCTTGGATGCCGTTCTCGACGGACCTGAACGTCGTTCGTGGTCGTTCGTGGTCGTTGGTGTCAGGGCCGCAGCATGCGGTCTCCAGCTATGGGGCAACTGATTGGAATAGAATGACGTCTGCGCCTCGCTGTGTCTGACTGTGCACCAGGTCGATCGCGGCCTCGGCGTCGTTCAATCGTTTACCCGCTCCGGAGCACTCGCTATGGCCAGAAGTATGACCGCTTTCGCCCGCCAAGATTGCAGCACCGAGGCTGGTGAACTGACCTGGGAGGTCCGCAGCGTCAACCATCGCTATCTCGAACCGCATCTTCGGCTGCCCGATGAGCTGCGCGGGCTCGAGCCGAAGGTTCGTGAGGTTCTCGGCCGGCATCTGAGTCGCGGCAAGATCGACGTTACGCTGCGGCTGTCCGGGCAAACCGGTGGTCAAGGCGAGATGCGCGTCAACCGGGTGCTGCTCGAGCAGCTGCTGAAGGCCGCTGATGAGATTGCGACCCGCATCGGCGAGCCGGCCGCGCCTCACCTGTTCGATCTGCTGAGCTGGCCCGGCATGCTCGAGGAACCGCCGAAGGACCTCGACAGCCTCGGCAACGAGGCGTTGACGCTGCTCGAGCAGACGCTCGACTCACTGGTCGAGGCTCGCGAGCGCGAGGGTGACCGAATGAAAGACCTGCTGCTCGAGCGCTGCGATAAGCTCCAGGCAAGAGTCGATGAGGTCCGCGAGCGCATGCCCGAAGTGCTCGTCGGAATCCGTGCCCGGATCGCCGAGCGCCTTTCCGAGGTCCGCGACGAGCTTGACGAGGCTCGGCTCGAGCAGGAGATGACCCTGATTGCGCAACGGCTGGACGTCGACGAAGAGATGGATCGGCTCGCGAGCCACCTCACCGAGATCCGGGGCACGCTCGATGCCGACGAGCCGATCGGTCGGCGTCTCGACTTCCTGATGCAGGAGCTCAATCGTGAGGCCAATACCCTCAGCTCCAAATCCTCCGATGCGGATGTCACCCGCGCAGCGGTGGATATGAAGGTTCTGATCGAGCAGATGCGCGAGCAGGTTCAGAACCTAGAGTAGATCATGTTCTGTCTCAGCCAAGAATATCGTGTGCTGTAGCGTCGGTATACAGACCGGCGCCGACTGTTACGCGAGTGCTGATAGCTCGCCGACCAGCACGTCGAACGCTAAGGCGATTGCCGGAAAAGCTCGTACCGAATTGCGCAGGATGTTCGTTTGCCTTCGAGGAGCGTCGCCGGGAGCATAGCCGGGCTATGTGACCGGCGGCGCGACGAAGAAGGCGAGCGAAGAGACCAGCAAGGCGGTATGAGCTTTGACAGAAATCGCCTAAGACCTTGGCGTTGTACTGCCTCCTCGTCCAACTGAGCAGCGTGCAGCAGCTGCGTTTGCCGCCGGGTCCAGGCCTGAAGGATTTGCCCAGCCGGCATCGAAGCGCAAGGTTTTGTTCCCTTGCTATACCCATCGCAAACCGATTTTCGGTTTTCCTCAACCGTTCCGGGTCGCGTCACGGCGCTGGGGGCAGTGATGGGGGGACATTGACGTGCTTCGGGTATAGATTGAGCGCTTCGGCAGTTGGCTCTTAAAGGGCGCAACGCTGTTGTTCAGGATGGGGTCTCTGGCTGCGTGATGCGCAAGGTTGTGTCGAGCCGATCGGGTTGGAGCGTCTGTTCGGACCCGTCCGGCCAGGTGATCTGGATCGAGATCGCTGCTGGTTCGTCTGCCGTACCCAAGCCGATTGTGACTGGAAGCTCGACCTGCGAGAGATAGCCCCGTGTTGGCTGCACCGCACGCTCATGGGTAATGCCATTGACCGTCCAGTTAACCCGCGCGCCGATTGCCCCAGTGTTCGGGGGTTGTCCGACGAGCTCAAGCCGCAGCCAATGATGGCCTGTCTGCTGGTCGTTGCGCAGCAGGGCCGGGCGTCGTCCGTTTTGTGTGATCAGTAGGTCAAGATCGCCGTCGGCATCGATATCGGCGTAGCTGATACCGCGACCTACCAGGTTCTGCGCGAAATCGCCGAGCTCGGCATTCGGTGGTTGCAGTGGGACGAAGCGCTCACCGCAGCGGTCGCCGCAGTTCCAGAACAGCGATGGCGGCTGGGCATAATGCTGGCTCTGTTGGACCTTGTGGATCTCATGCTCAAGGTGGCCATTGGCCAGGACCAGGTCTTCGCGCCCATCGAGGTCGAGGTCGGTGAACAGCAGTCCGAACGTCAACGGGATGCGCGAGGCCGGGCCGAGCCCTTGGATCACCGCTTCATCGACGAACGGCGGGTGGCCGTTGGTGGTGACGAAGAGCGAGGCCATCTCGTTGGCGAAGTTGCCGACTGCGATCGCGAGCTCGCCGTTATCGCTGAAGCGTGCGGCATCGACGCCCATCGCCGAGGTGGCCTTGCCGTTGCGGTCGTAGGCGATGCCGTCGAAGATCGCGGTCTCCTCGAAGGTGCCGTCGCCGCGGTTGCGGAATAGGAAGTTGCGGACGGTGTCGTTGACGACCACCAGGTCTTCCCAGCCGTCGCGGTCGAGGTCGGTTGCGACGACGCCGAGGCCCTTGCCGACCGGCATTCTGCTGACCTCGTCGAAGACCAGGATGCCCGCCTCACGTGAGACATCGGTGAAGCGGCCATTACCATCGTTGCGGTAGAGCTGGTTATTGGTGCCGACGAAGTTGAGCGGGGCACCGTAAGCACGTCCGAGGCCCGTGAGCCGGAAGTCGATCTCAAGGTCGATCTTCGGCGACCAGTCGACGTAGTTGACGACGAAGAGATCGAGGTCGCCGTCGCGGTCATAGTCGATAAAGGCTGCGCTCGACGACCAGAGGTCCTCGGCCCCGCCGACCCCGGCGAGCTCGGTCATCTCCTCGAAGGTGCCGTCGCCGCGGTTGCGGAACAGCCTGTTCTCGTTCAACGAGGTGAGATAGAGGTCGGGCCAGTCGTCGCCGTCGATGTCGCCGATTGCGACGCCCATGCCGTAGGTGGTGATGGCGAGTCCAGCCTCGGCTGTGACGTCCTCGAAACGGCCGCTGCCGTCGTTGCGATAGAGCGCCTGGGTCGGCGGCGTCTCAAGGGTTTGATGCTCGCGCCATTCGCGGGAGTTGACCAGGAAGAGGTCCTGGTCGCCGTCGCGGTCGTAGTCGAAGAACGCGGCGCCGCTGCCGATCGTCTCCGGCATGAGCCTGTCTCCGTACGCGCCGTTGATGTGGACAAAATCGATACCGGCCTGCTCGGTGATGTCGGTGAACGGAAGCGGCGGAGGTGTTCCGGCCTCGGCTTCGGCGTTTGCGCCGTCGGCCCTGGCGCCGGCTCCGGTTTGGGTGCCGGTGACCCGCGAGGGGGGAACCACCGGTGTTGCGATCTCGGCATCATCGATCTCGGGGCTTGGCTCGTCCCGACCAAGGAGCAGGAGCGTAAACAGGCCGGCCACGGCCGCAGCGACGATGAGTGTGACCGAGATCAGGAAGGCGCGTCTGATGCGGGCCTCGCCGCGATTGAGTCGATTGGGGGTTGCGTTGTTCACTGGCGCGCGCTTAATCTTGTGCTTGTGCTTGTGCTTGTGCTTGTGCTTGTGCTTGTGCTTGTGCGGTGTCTGAGACTGGCGCGGCGAGCGTGTAGATCGCGACCGCTTCGGCGGCGTGGTCGGCAGCCGGATTGCGGCTTCGATGGAGGCTCACTGCCCGCTCGACCGCGTTGTCGTCGGTCCGATACTGTTCATGCAGCTGGCGATGCTCGCTTGCGGGCACCGGCTCGCCGAGCTCGGCGAGGACCAGGCTCAGGTTGTGGTGCGCTGCGGCGCTCTCGGGGTCGAGCCCGAGCGCCTGCTCCAGCCGCGCTCGTGCGCGGATCAGGTATTCCCGCCGCGTGGCTTGGCGCTCTGGCCCCCGCTCGCGGCGGGCGCGCTCGTAGAGGGTGCGGCCGAGCTCGACCAGCATCCGGTCGTCGCCGCTGAAATCGAAGCCACGCGCTCGGGCATCGCTGAAGCGGGTCTCGGCCAAGGCCTCCAGGGCATCGATGGCGCGGTCGAGGTCGCCGAGGTCGCGGGCGATCAGCGCCGTGTACCAGGCGAGGGTCCATGGCGGTGCCTCGCCATGGGGGAGTTCAGCGGCTTGAGCGCGTGCGAGCGCCGCAGCGGCCTCCTCGAGGCGGCCTTCGCGATGCAGCACGCGGGCGAGATTGAGCGGTCCCGGGGCGCCGCCGAGTGCCTCGACTTGCTTGAATGCGGCCTCGGCCTGGCGTGATTCGCCGCGCTTGCCCTGGCGCAATAGGCCGATACCGTAGTCGTTCCAGCGTTGCCAGGCTGGGATCGCGGCGACCGGGTCATCCGGGCGAGCCTGAGGCAGATGGGGAGGGACTCTTGCACCCTCGGTTGATGCGGTGGTGACCTCCCTCTCAGTACCGATTGGCAGCACTAGCTGATCGCGCGCCAGCGTCGTGATCGGCAGGTCATTGCGTTGGAAGGCATCGCCGAGCAGGTATCGGTAGAAGCGGGTATCGAACTTCCGATAACGCAGCGCGGCGTCGAGCCGGAGCGTGCCGCGGGCATTGGCGGGCACTTCGAGCCGATAATGCACCACGGTGGCCGCGCCGGGCGGGATCTGGTGATCGTAGAGTGCGACGAAGATGTCCTGTGCGTTGCGCCGTTCGATGCGATTGCCGTCGCGGTCGAGCAGATAGGCGTTGCCGAACCAGGCCCATTCATCGGCGCTGCCGTCGTCCGCGAGCGCGCCTGATCGGCCGATGACGCGCGCATTTGCGTTGCCGTCACCGCCGTCTGGCCGGCTTGTGGGCCGGTTTGCGGGCTGGCTTGCGGGCCGGCTTGCGGGCTGGCCTGCAGGCGGGACAGAAATCCTGACCGCTGAATCATTGCCCGGCTTGCCGCTCGCGGCGAGCTTGTCTCGGGTGTTGGCTCCCGGACCAGTTCGCGTGCCGGCCCCGAGGCCGGGCGCGAGGTCTGGCTCGATGCCTGTTCCGCCGCGGGTCTCGAGACTGGCCTCGACCTCCAGCCAGACCTCGTTCGAATCGGCTGTTCCTTGAGTCAGGGCGTGGCCGATGCCGTCGGTGCGGACCACGATCTCGAGTAGATAGGCCGCGCCAGGGCTGAGCACCGGACGCGCAGGGCGCAGTGGGGCGTGCAGCTTGCCTTCGATGCGCCCTCCCTCTTTGAGGCCGAAGAGGTCGACGCGCGCGGCCTGCTGCATCATTGCGACGCGCGCGGCGTTTTCGGCCTCGGGCCGGCTGACCATCTTGGCGACGGCAGTATTGGCTGCCGCAAAGAGGTGATCATGGACGGCGCGTTCGCCCCGCGCGTCAAACACTCTGGCAGCGGGGTCGTTCGATGCCTGCAGCGGCATATGGCAGCCATTGCAGCCGGCCTTGGCCTGCTCCGGATAGTAGAAGCTGTCGACCCGATGCCCGGAGACGCCGCTGAGTCGGAAGCTGTCGAAATGGTTCTGGCCGCGCAGCCATCGATAGTGATTCAGCTCTGGGGGCAGGTGGACCTTGTGGCAGCCGGAGCAAAACTCCGGCGAGCGGTGCACCGGCTTGAGTAGGGTGCGCTTGTGGAAGGCCGGTTTGGCCTTGATCAACTGCCGGTTCAGCGATCGAAGGAGGGGATTGTCGCTGAACGCGAACGGATAACGGGGAGGATCGATCAGGGTGTAATCGCCGTTGCCGCGCGGACTGTTGATCGCGCTGATCGCGTGGCAGCTCAGGCAGGTGATGCCGGCCTCGGCGGCCGGATCGGTCGCCGGATCATATTCCGCGTCATCGAAACGCCCTGAGAACAGCGGCACCGGATCGTGGCAGACAGCGCAGAGCCGGCTGGCCTCGAGATGACCATCGCGCGCCAACAATTCGGCTCGGGTGTCTTCGATCGTCTTCTTGTAGGCGGGGTTGTTGAACGAGCTGAAGCGATGCATCGAGCCGGCGTGACGCTTCGCGATATCGGCATGGCACTCGGCGCAGGCGGCATCGCCCATCAGGTGGTCGGCCGGGATCGGCGGCTGTGCGCTGTCCGCCACCGGCACCTTCGCCAGTGCGGGCATGAAGGCGCGCTCGAGCCGTGGACTCGGCGCTGCCCAGAGCAGGTGCAGCGCTACGGCAATCAGACTGACACTGATTGCGGCGCCGGCCCAGCTCGCGGCAAGCCGCCAGCGCAGCGGCGGACCAGCCAGACGATGCAGCAGGAAGAGCCAGATTGCCGCGAGTGGGGTCACCACATGGACCCAGTATGCGATGGCGCGCACGTCGGGGTCGTTGATCTCGAAGAAGCCGAAACGGGTCAATAGGATGCCGGAGCCGAACAGCAGCACCAGTGTTAGGTAGAGACCCATGCCGGCGCGGATCGCGTAGCGGTTCGGCCGCAGCTGTGCCCGCCGGAAATGCAGCGCGCCGAAGACCAGGGTCGGCACGACGAGCAGCAGGCCGAGCCCGAGGTGGGCGAGGAACATTGTCAGATAGAATGGATTTTGCAATCCGGCGCCGCTGAGATGTTCGGTCAGCCTGATCGCGAGCAGGTAGAGTGAATTGACCGCGAGCAGGCCCGTTGGGAACGAGATGATCCAGAGCAACCGGCGCAGGGCCGGGGAGAGTGCTGCGGGCGGAGGGGCTGGACGCGGGTTGGAGTGCGGGCGGACCATGACGCACGACGACCTGGATTGAAGCCGCGACGCTGGCGCACCAGCGTCATCTGCATAGTCTAGCGCGCCGACGCGTCGACGTTATCGCGAATTGCGCCACAGCAGGCTGAACGCTTGGGCGAGGCTGCTGCGCGGTAGGCTGGGGGGTGGGCTGTGTCCCGGGTGGCACCTTGCCATGGACGTTGGGCTTCTAAACGTTGCGATCAAAACGCCCGCTTTAATCGCACAAGGAACTGATTTTAAAGGTTAAATGAGCTATTCTGTTCGGGCTCCTAAGAGGGTGAAGGCCCTTCGAGCCGGCTGAGCTCGTCGAGCAAGTCCAGTACCAGCTGTCGGCCTTGGCTGTCCATCCCGCGCGTCAGCTGTTGTGCGTCGCGCTCGCCGTTGATCAGCGGCCGGATGATGGCCGCGAGCCGCGCCATCGGTCCGCCGACAGAGCTCATCTGCTCGGCCATATTCCCGATCAGCATCAAGGCCTCGGGATGACCGGTGCCCGCCGCATGAATCATGTGTGCCAGCCCCGGCGCAGCGAGGGTCGGGTCCTGACGCTGGGCTGGATCGGGCAAGCTGCTCGGGTCCTGCAGACCGCGCAGGATCGCATCAGCGATGATCTGGTCCTCTTCATCCAAGCCGGCAAACAGGGTGCGGTCGCGCTCACCGCCGGCAATGCGCCGGATGCTGGCGACCAATGCGCTCCAGCCCTGCTGCTCGGCCTGTGTCAGCAGGGCCTCGAAGGTCTGATGCTGTTCAGGTCGGCCGCAGGTCTGAGCCACCTGGCGAATGAATTCGGCATGGGCCAATCGGATCTGCTCATGGCGGTCGGGAAACTCTGGCATCGCTTGCTCTGGATCGCTTGCTCTAGATCGCTTGCTCTAGATCGCTTGCTCTGGGCGGATCGTTCGGTTCTTTCGGTGCGGCGTGGCGCGCGCAGCAGGTCGGGCGCTGCCGGGTCAGCGCGCCTCAGCGCTCGAGGAACCCCATGAATTCTGCGCGGGTGCGGGCATCGGACTCGAAGGTTCCGCGCATCGCGCTGGAGATCGTCGTGCTGCTCTGCTTCTGGACGCCGCGCATCATCATGCAGGTGTGGCTCGCCTCCATCACCACCGCAACACCGTGGGCGCCGAGGTGCTGCATCAATGCGTCGGCGACCTGACTGGTCAGCCGCTCCTGGACCTGAAGCCGGCGCGCGAAGACATCGACCACGCGTGCGATCTTGCTCAGTCCGACAACCTTGCCATTGGGCAGGTAGCCGACATGCGCATGGCCAAAGAACGGGAGCATGTGGTGCTCGCAGAGACTATAGAACTCAATGTCGCGAACGATCACCATCTCGCGCACATCTTCCTCGAACAGCGCGTTCTTGATGATGGCTTCGGCCGACATCCTGTACCCGCTGGTCAAGAAGTCCAGCGCCTTGGCAACCCGTAACGGAGTGCGTTTCAGCCCTTCGCGATCGGGATCTTCGACGAGTCGGCCAAGGAGTTGGCGGACCAGCCCCTCCTTGTCGGCATCGTATACCTCGCGCTCGTCGTTCGGCTCGAAGCTGTCGGCATAGTGTCCATCGTTCTGGAGGCGCGAGAGCTTGTTGTGTGCAGGCATGTTGCTTCGTTTCCTGTGCGGCGACGGGCTCGGAGAAAGCCTTGGGCCTCGCTCGTCCAAGCGGCGGCGTTGGGCCGGGACGGGGAACGGCTTGGTCTCTCCCTGAGTACGTCCGTCGTCTGACGTGCTAGCGAACAGTAGGGGCGCCGGACGCGAAATGCGACCGCCATCGAGGCTCGGCCGCGATCAATGGAAGGGCCGAGCGGGTTTAGGTAGACTATTGGTTATACGGACAGTGTGATCCGTCTCTCATCTTCGACCCGCGAGTCACTGATCCCCATTGTCGATCCCGGCTCGACCGCGACCGCTGCGGCGCTCGCGTGATCCAACCAACCGGAGTGGCGTCATTCGCTTCTTGCCCATTCCGTGCCGGCCGGGGCAATCCGTCCCCGGTGTCAGGTGCCTGAAGTCGATCAGCAGGCAGTCTGCGCGCTGGTCGCTCGTCGTTGCCGCCTGTGCTCGCGGCCTGCGCTCGTGGATGGACGCATCCCGGCTGCGATCTGACCGTATTGTCTCTGGCCCGTTCCCGCTTGGCCCGAGCCTGGCCCCGTTGGCACAGTGGCTGCTGGGCTCCTGTGGTGCCTGTCCCGTTTTCAACCTAATACCTCGAGGATATCCTGATGTGTGGATTCTGCGGTGAGATCCGCTTCGATGGTCAGCCGATCGACCTAGGCGCGCTGGCCGCTGCCAACCAGAGCATGGAGCCGCGCGGGCCGGACGGCAGCGGTCTGGTCCAGCAAGGTCCGATCGCGCTCGGTCATCGCCGGCTGAGCATCATCGATCTCAGCGCACACGGGAATCAGCCCATGGTCGATAGCGACCTGGGGCTGACGATCGGCTTCAACGGCTGCATCTACAACTACAAGCAGTTGCGCGAGGAGCTCCAGGGCAAGGGCTATCGCTTCTTCTCGCACAGCGATACCGAGGTCATCTTGAAGGCGTTCCATGCCTGGGGAGCCGACTGCGTGCAGCGCTTCCATGGCATGTTCGCGTTCGCGATCGCCGAGCGCGACAGCGGCCGGCTGACGCTGGCGCGCGATCGCCTCGGCATCAAGCCCTTTTACTATGCCGAGCAGCCCGGCGCCTTGCGATTTGCCTCGACCCTGCCGGCCTTGCTCGCCGGCGGCGGCATCGACACCGACCTCGACCCGGTGGCGCTGCACTACTACATGCACTTCCATGCGGTGGTGCCGGCGCCGCACACGATCCTGCGCGGGGCGCGCAAGTTGCCGCCGGCGACCATCCGGGTGATCGAGCCCAATGGCCAGGCCCGCGAGCACCAGTACTGGCAGCCTCAATTCGTCGCCAGCGCCGAGGAGCAGGCGCTGAGCTTCGAGGATTGGCAGGAGCGGGTGCTGGCGTCGCTGCGCACCGCGGTCGACCGCCGGCTGGTCGCCGATGTCGATGTCGGCGTGCTGCTCTCGGGCGGACTCGACTCCAGCCTGATCGTCGGCCTCTTGGCCGAGCAGGGTCAGCGTGGCCTGAACACCTTCTCGGTCGGCTTCGAGAGCGTCGGCGACGAGGCCGGCGACGAGTTCCAATACTCGGACATCATTGCTCAGCACTATGGCACCGAGCACCACAAGATCCAGGTCGACTCGCGCAATCGGCTGCTCTCGAGCCTGCCGGGCTGTGTGCGGGCGATGTCGGAGCCGATGGTCAGCCACGACGTGATCGGCTTCTACCTGCTCTCGCAGGAGGTCGCCAAGCATGTCAAGGTGGTGCAGAGCGGGCAGGGCGCCGACGAGGTCTTCGGCGGTTACCACTGGTATCCGCCGATGCTCGAGAGCCAAGACCCGGCGGCCGATTATGCGCGCGTATTCTGCGATCGCGATCACGACGAATACCGGCGCGCGGTCCATCCGCGGCTGCACGGCGAGG
Source organism: Halochromatium glycolicum (assembly GCF_016584085.1). Lineage (GTDB taxonomy): Bacteria > Pseudomonadota > Gammaproteobacteria > Chromatiales > Chromatiaceae > Lamprobacter > Lamprobacter glycolicus. Next base: position 47,969 of record NZ_NRSJ01000036.1, read on the forward strand.
ACTACAGCCGCGCGTTCATCCGCGGGCATTTCGCGCTGCCCGGTGCCGAGGCAGCGGTCGATAAGGCGCTGCGGATCGATCAGCAGATCATGCTGGTCGATGACCCGGTCAAACGCGTCGACAACATGACGATGGCGGCCGGCCTCGAGGCGCGGGTGCCCTTCCTCGACCATGAGCTGGTCGAGCTCGCGGCGCGGATTCCGGCGCGGCACAAACTTTGCGATGAGGGTAAATGTGTGCTCAAGGCCGTCGGCCGCCGGATCATCCCCAGCGAGGTCATCGACCGGCCCAAGGGCTATTTCCCGGTCCCGGCATTGAAATACCCGCGCGGCGAGGTGCTGGAGATGATGCGGGAGACAGTGCTCAGCCAGCGTGCACGCGAGCGCGAGCTGTTCCAGCCCGACTACGTCAAGCAGCTGCTCGATGCACCAGATGAGCACATCACGCCGCTGCGAGGCTCCAAATTGTGGCAGGTCACCCTGCTTGAGCTCTGGTTACAAGAGCAGGGCATCTGACGCGCCGGGCCCTTGCTGGGAGGAAGGACCTTCGGATTGGCCGAACGGCCGCAGCCGAAGGCGCCTTGAAGTCACGACAGCAGATAACCGGACGAACCGGGACGAGGGGACAGCGCAATGAGCACGCGAGAGCATATCCACCACCGGCTCGAACGTCGGCGGGCGCAGTCGGTCAGCAGCTGGGACAACGAGCGGCGGCACGAGAACGAGATCTGGTCGGAGACGGCGGTCGACTGTGGTTGGGGCCGCCTGATCTTCGGCCAGACCTTCAATGACCCGCAGCGCCTCGCCCGCTGCCTGCAGGAGGAACGATCCGGTCGACGCGACGTCGCGATGTATCTGCGCGATCCGCATGTGGTCCTATCCTATGCGCCGCAGGACCTGTTTCTGGACCCGTCGCACACCTTTCGCCTCTGGCTCGACCGCTACCAGTATTCGCATCGGCGCCCAAAGGGCTTCGTCGTCCGGCTGCTCAACAGCCGAGCCGATGCCGAGGCCGTGCACCGGCTGTACGCGGCGCGGCGCATGGTGCCGCCGAATGCCGAGTTCATCTGGGAGCAGCGCGCCTCCCGGGTGATCCAGTTCTGGGTCGCGCAGGACGAGCAGGACGGGGGTATCCTCGGCTGTGTCAACGGCGTCGACCATGTCGAGGCATTTGGAGACGTCGAGCGCGGCGCCAGCTTATGGGCACTGGCAGTGGACTCCCAGGCCCCTTATCCCGGGATCGGCGAGACGCTGGTCCGGCAGGTTGCCGAGTTCTATCAGGCGCGTGGGCGCTCCTTCCTCGACCTGTCGGTGATGCACGACAACAAGGGCGCGATCCGGCTCTACGAAAAGCTCGGTTTCGAGCGCGTGCCGGTGTTCGCGCTCAAGAACAAGAATGCCTACAACGAGCCCTTATTCATCGGTAAGCAGCCCGCGGCGCAGCTCAATCCCTACGCGGCGATCATCGTTAACGAGGCGCGACGCCGTGGTATCGGGATCGAGGTGATCGATGCCGAAGCGGGCTATTTCGCGCTCGGGCTCGGCGGACGGCGGATCGTCTGCCGCGAGTCATTGAGCGAACTGACCACTGCGGTGGCGATGAGCCGCTGCGACGATAAGGTCGTGACCCAGCGTCTGCTCAAGCGCTCCGGTCTGCGGGTGCCGGATCAATGCGAGTACGAGGCCCTTGATCAGGCCGAGGCCTTCCTGACACGCCATGGGAGCGTCGTCGTCAAGCCGGCCCGCGGCGAGCAGGGGGCCGGCATCAGTGTCGATATCCGTGATCCGAATGACCTCGAGCAGGCCATCAAGAACGCCCGACGGATCTGCGAGACGGTGATCCTGGAGGAGTTCTGTACCGGTGCGGACCTGCGCATCATCGTGATCAACTTTGAGGTCGTAGCCGCGGCGATTCGTCGTCCTGCCCAGATCGTCGGTACGGGTGCCCACAACATCGGTGAGCTGATCCAGATCCAGAGTCGGCGCCGGCGTGCCGCTACGAGCGGTGAGTCGTCGATTCCGGTCGATGCCGAGACCGAGCGCTGCATCCGGGAGGCCGGCTTCAGGATGGAGGATATGTTGCCCTACGGCCAGACACTGGTTGTCCGCAAGACGGCGAATCTGCACACTGGCGGGACTATCCATGACGTGACCGACAATCTGAGTCCGGCGCTGGCGCAGGCGGCCTGCAAGGCCGCCCGCGCGCTTGACATTCCGGTGACTGGCCTGGATTTCTTGGTACCGGACGTCACCGCGTCCGACTATGTGATCATCGAGGCCAATGAGCGGCCGGGGCTTGCGAATCACGAGCCCCAGCCAACCGCTGAGCGCTTCGTCGATCTGCTCTTTCCGCAGACAGCTGCCCGGGAGCTCCGCGCTTGAAGCATCTCCGAATCGACACCGAATACCTGCTGGATATCCTGCTGAAACTCTTGTTCACGCCGAGCCCGTCAGGCTATACGGACCGGGTCGTGCACCTGGTCTGTGAGGAGCTCGAGCGTCTGGATGTCCCCTTCGAGTTGACCCGCCGCGGCGCCATCCGGGCGACGCTGAAGGGCGAGACGGAGCGGCCCAATAAGGCGATTGTCGCGCACATCGATACGCTTGGTGCGATGGTCAAGGCGCTGAAGCCGAACGGCCGGCTGCAGCTGGTGCCGGTCGGTCATTGGAATTCCCGCTTTGCCGAGGGCGCGCGCTGCACGCTGTTCACCGATATCGGCCAGCACCGGGGCACGATCCTGCCGCTGAAGGCCTCCGGCCATACATTCGGACCGGAGATCGACAGCCAACCCGGCGGTTGGGAGAACGTCGAGTTTCGGATCGACGAGCGCGTGTTCGATCTCGAGGGGCTGCTGCAGCTCGGTGTCCACGTTGGCGACTTCGTTGCGGTCGACACCGCGCCAGAGATCACGGCGACCGGCTTCATCAACGCCCGCCACCTTGACGATAAGGCGGGCGCCGCGCTGCTGCTTGCCGCGGTCAAGGCGACGCGGGAGGGCGATGTGCGGTTGCCGGTGGATTGTCATCCGCTGTTTACGATCTCGGAGGAGGTCGGTTCCGGCGCATCGGCCGCGCTGCATCAGGACGTCGCCGAGATGCTGACCATCGATAACGGTACCACCGCGCCCGGGCAGAACTCGAGCGAGTTCGGCACGACCATCTGCATGGCCGATATGAGCGGCCCGTTCGACTATCACCTCACGCACCGGATCATCCAGATCTGTCAGGAATTCCAGCTTCCGCATCAGCGTGATGTCTTCAAATACTACCGTTCGGACAGTGCGGCGGCGCTTGAGGCCGGCAACGATGTACGCACGGCATTGGTGACCTTCGGCATCGATGCGTCACACGGCTACGAGCGCATCCACCAGGATGCGTTGGAGTCGATCGCTGAGCTGGTCGCGATCTATATGCAGTCGCCACCGCTGTACGCGCGCGACCGCTATGAGATGGGGCCGCGGGCGGGCTTCCCGACGGTGCCGGGCTAGCAGCCACCGGTGCGCTTGAGCCGGCTCGGGTTCCGCGCGGTTCGGTGGATGTTTCGTCGCGTGCTCGGGCTTAGGCGATTTCTGTCAAAGCTCATACCGCCTTGCTGGTCTTTTCGCTCGCCTTCTTCGTCGCGCCGCCGGTCACATAGCCCGGCTATGCTCCCGGCGACGCTCCTCGA
>NZ_NRSJ01000037.1 GCF_016584085.1 Halochromatium glycolicum
CCAGCAAGTGCTTGATTGTCGTCGGATACCACCGTTCTTTGGACATTTCACCCGTTTGCAGCACTTTTGTAATTTGGACAATCATGCGCTCAGCTATCTGATCAAGATAGAAAGTCGTCTGGAATATGAAAAGCCATTGATGCATCACCCCCCCCCCCTGAACCAGCGCCCACCCTCAGGAGCCTCCCCCGTGACCCAAATCGATCTGCTTGCCGATCCAACCGGGTCATCGGATCGCGAAACTCGGTTCGATCGGGGCCGGGGTTATGCGCTCGTGCTGCCACGCGGCCCGCGCCAGCCCGGGGATCTCTATCATCGCGGCAGCTTCATGAAGCGGGTGAACCTGCGCGACAAGGCCGAACGGCGCCTGGTGGGGGTCGAGCTGCTGCAGCATGGGGTGAACCAGACCCGCTTGGCCGAGGCGCTCCAGCTCAGCCGCCAGACCCTGCATAACGATCGCGAGAGCTACCGGGAATTCGGCGTGCAGGGGCTGTTGCACGGCTACAGTCCAGCGCAGAGCAAGGACGAGGCGCGCCATCGGCATCGGCATGTCAACAAGCGCCGTCCTGGCGCCAAGGCGATTGAGCTCGCCGCGCTGCGCCAGGCCAAGCGCGCGCAGCCGGGTGCTGATCCGCAGCCGGAGCTCGACTGGAACGACGAGGCGCCCCCGGCGGCCTTCGTGCTCCAAGAGCCGGCCATCGACGCGACCCTTGGCGCAACGCTGGCGGTGCCCTCGCCGACCTCTCAGTCCGAAGCGGCCGCCGTGACCGAGCAGCCCTACGCCGACACCCATGGCTGGGAAGCGAGTCGCTATGCGGGCCTCTTCCCGGTCATCATCCTGTTGATCAGCCAATGGCACTGGCTGGCGCGGGTGATGGGGCTGTTTGGCAACGGCTGGCGGCTGTTCATGGTGTTCGTGCTCATGGCGGTGCGCAACATCCGCTCGATCGAGCAGCTCAAGCATGAGCGTCGCGAAGAGGCCGGGCGCCTGCTCGGACTCAAGGTGCTGCCTGGCCTGGAGACCCTCTGGGGCTGGTTCCATGGCGTCGCCGAGCAAGGCCGTGCGACGGCCTTGGTGGCGGCGTTTTCTGCCGATCAGCTCCAGCGGGGTCTGGTGGGGACGCAGGTCTGGTTCACCGATGGGCACCTGCTGCCCTATACCGGCGAGCAAAAGGTGCATCACACGTATCACACCCAGCGGCGCATGCCGACCCCCGGGCAGACCAATCTGGTCACCTGCGATGGACAGGGGCGCGTGGTCTGCTTCGAGATCCAAGAGGGCAAGGGCGATCTGCGCGCGCGCATCTTGGCCTTGGGTGATTACGCCCGTGAGCAGGCACTCGGGGTGATGCCCTTGCAGGTGTTCGATCGCGAGGGCGATGGGCTGGGCTTTTTCTCAGCGCTGGTAGCGCAGCAAACGCCGTTCGTGACCTGGGAGAAGCACGCCGATGCGGCGCGTCTGCGCGCCCTGGAGGCGGCCTGCTTCACCGAGGCGGTGTCGATCAACGGCACCGACTACCGGCTGTTGGAGGAGATCAAGTCTTGTTCGTTTCAGCCCGAGCCATCGCCGGAGGACGCCGCTGCCGTGCCTGAGCAGCGTTTCGAGCTGCGCCGGGTCGTGATCTGGAATCAGCGCACCGATCATCGCTCCAGTGTGCTGTGCTGGGATGGCACGCTCGGGCTGACGCCAGCGGCGATCGCCACCGCCATGCTCGGTCGCTGGGGCGCCTCGGAGAATACCTTCAAGCATCTCAAAGAGCGTCATCCCTATCACTATCATCCCGGCTTTGGGGTCAGCGAGAGCGCGAAACAGGACATCGCCAATCCTGCGATCAAGGCGCTCGATGCGCAACGCCAGCGTCTCAAGACCCAGCTGGATCGCCTCTACAAGCAACAGGCCAAGAGCGCGCCAAGCACCAATCAGGACGGCACGCCGCGTGCGAACAGCAAACAGCAGCGCCTCGCCACTGAGATCGCCACTGCTGAGGCTGAGCTGAAACGCCTGAAAGCCGACCGCGATCAGCTGCCCGAGCGTGTCGATGTCAGCACCTTGAGCGATTACCGCTCCTTCCAGGCGATCGACAACGAGGGCAAGATCCTGTTCGATAGTGTCACCGCCGCGGTCTGGAATGCGCGCCGGCAACTCATCGAGTGGCTCGAGCCACTCGATGCCAAAGACAGCGATCGGGTCGATCTGCTCTATGCCATCTTCAACTGCCACGGCTGGACTCGCAGCGATGGGCAGTGGGTGGTGGTGCGCTTGGAACCCCTGCAGCAGCCGGCACGGCGGGCGGCTCAGGAGCAGTTGTGCCGGAAGCTCACCGGCTTGGGGGCTAAGATTCCCGGTGGCAAGTGGTTGCGCATCGAGGTCGGCGAGGCGCCGGTTTAGATCGGCTGCTCAGGAGGTAGCTGTCCAAAAAGCTGCGTCGGTTTTCTGCGTTTCCGGGAGGTCTGAACTGACTGGTGCTGCCTTGGTGTGACTGCGCCGATGGAAAGATAACCGCTGGCATGAGCTGGACTGCCACACGTGTCCATAGCGCCGCTCAGTCTGATCCAGCCAGCGATCAAGCGCGGTCACTGTGACGAGGCGGGCGCAGACCCGCCAAGCGCGTCGAGATCGCGCTCGCGCATTCCGATCAGATAGAGGATGCCGTCCAGCCCAACGGTCGCGATCGAGTGCCGCGCCTGCTCCTTGACCAGGGGCTTGGCATGGAAGGCGATGCCGAGACCGGCGATCGAGAGCATCGGCAGGTCATTGGCGCCGTCGCCGACGGCGATGACCTGCTCGAGCCGGATGCCTTCGCGCTCGGCCAGCTCGCGCAGCAGTTCGGCCTTGCGCTGGCCGTCGACGACGCGCCCGATCACGCGTCCGGTCAGCCGGCCGTTCTCGAACTCGAGCGCATTGGCGTGCACGTCGTCGATGCCGAGGCGCCGCTGCAGGTGCTCGGCGAAGTAGGTGAAGCCGCCGGAGAGGATGGCGACCCGGTAGCCGAGCTGCTTCAGCGCGCGGATCAGCCGCTCGGCGCCGTCGGTGATCGGCAGCCGCTCGGCGATACCGGCCAGCACCGCTTCGTCGAGCCCCTCGAGCAGCGCCATGCGCTGGCGGAAGCTCTCGCTAAAATCGAGCTCGCCGCGCATCGCGCGTTCGGTGATCGCGGCGACCTGCTCACCGACGCCGGCGGCAGCGGCGAGCTCGTCGATGACCTCGGTCTGGATCAGGGTCGAGTCCATGTCGAAGCAGACCAGGCGCCGGTTGCGGCGGAAGATGTCGTCCTCTTGGATCGCGATGTCGACCTCGAGATGGCGGCCGAGCTCGAGGAAGCTCGCGTGAAGGGCGCCGACGTCGGCGACCGGACCCTTGAGCCAGAGCTGGACGCTGGCCGGACGGCTGGAGCGCGCGCTGCGCCGCGAGACCCGGCCCGAGAGCCGGGTGATCTGCTCGATGTTGAGCCCGTTCTTGGTGACGACACCGGCGACCTCGCTGATCTGGGCGGCGGTGATCTCGCGTCCGAGCAGGGTCAGGATATGGCGTGCCTTGCCCTGCTCGGCGACCCAGTCCTCGTAGTGATCCGGGTCGACCGGGGTGAAGCGCACGCTGAGCCCGAGGTCATGCGCCGCGAACAGCAGCTCCTTGAACACCGGGCAGCCGGCCGGCTCCTCGGGCAGCTCGACGAGCATGCCGAGCGCCAGGGTGTCGTGGATCACCGATTGGCCGATGTCCAGCACCGCGACATCGTCGCGTGCCAGCACCTCGGTCAGGGCCATGGTGATGCCGGGCCGGTCGGGGCCGGCGATGTCGATCTGAACGATCTCGCGCATGGTGGTTAGGTGGCTAGGGGTGACTCGATTCCGGAGTGGAGGCGTTCAGGGTGAAGGGCTGATCAACACGAGGATCTCGGCGATCATCGGCTCGACCGCGCCTTGGGCGGTGGAGCTCAGGCTGTAGCTGGCATAGCCCCAGTCGGCGCCACCGGCCGAGACCAGCCAGGCCTGCGGACTGCGCTGATACAGGGCCGCGCACCAGGCGAGCAGCTCGCGCGGGTCGTGGAAATGCGCCATCGTCGAGAGGGTCGCAGTGTCCGGGGCCAGGCGGCAGCAGCGGACCTCGCCGGGCGTGAGGTCGGCGGCGGCATCGATGAAGACCACGCGCTCGGCGCGCACTAGATCGTCGACGATCTCGGCGGTCAGGATGTGGCGAGCCTGGACCTCGACGCCGTCGCCGAGCGCTGGGTCGGCCGCGAGCTGCGCTGCGAGCCGATCGGCGACCAGTGGCCCGATGGCGTCGTCACCGCGGATCGGGCTGCCGTAGCCGATCACCAGCGCGCGCAGTGGCCGAGCGGCCTGGGGGCCTGCGGCTGCCTGTTGCTGGTTGCTGGCGGTGGACTCAGGCAAGTAGCCGCTACCGGCTTGCTCGCCACCGACTTGCTCGCCGTCGGGGGCCTTCACGCTGGGACGCTCCACAGCGGGCTGCGCCACACTGGGCTGGGCCACACTGCGATGCTCTCCGCGGGATTGCGCGTCACCGGGCCTCTGGCGACTGTGGCCGGGACCCTGGGCGTCCAGCAAGCCGGCAACAGCGTCGATCATGCGTCGCGCACCAGCCGATCGAGCGTGTTTCCGGCAGCGTCCTTGAGCTCGATGCTCAGCGGCATCTGCCCGAACGCATGCGAGGCGCAGGAGAGGCAGGGGTCGTAGCAGCGGATCATCGCCTCGACCCGGTTCAGCATGCCTTCGGACAGCTTGTTGCCGTCGACATAGGCGTCTGCGACCTGCTTGATGCTCTGGTTCATCGCCAGATTGTTATGGCCGGTGGCGATGATCAGGTCGACCCAGCTGATCAGACCGGCATCATCGATCCTGTAGTGGTGCATCAGGGTGCCGCGCGGGGCCTCGGCGACCCCAATGCCCTCGTTGCGATTGCCGCGGGCCCGGGCGCGGACGCGGGTGTCCAGGATGCCCTGATCCTTGAGCAACCGCTGCATCATCTCGATCGCGAAGATGATCTCGACCAGCCGCGCATAGTGGTAGTGGAAGCTCGAGCGAACCGGCCCGGAGTCCTCCTGCAGCATGTGGAACTCGGCCAGGGCGACGTCGGCGAACGGTGTCCCGCAGCTGTCGGCATTGTTGAGGCGCGCCAGCGGTCCGACTCGATAGATCCCGTTCGGATAGCCCATCGGCTTGTAATACGGGAACTTCATGTAGCTGAAGTCTTCGACGGCCTCGCCGATGATGCGGGGGTAATCCGACGGCGGTACCATGTCTTCGACGATCCGCCCTTCGGCGTCCTTGAGCCGCAGGAAGCCGTCATAGTGCTCGAGCTGACCCTTCGGCGAGACCAACGATAGGAACATCGTCGGCATGGTGCCGAAATGCTCGGCCTCGTCCTTGAACCTAGGCACCATGGTCTTGAACAGCGCATAGGTGTCCTTGGCGATGGTGAGCGCGTTCGGCAGCATCTCCAGCATCGCCTCGCGCTTGCTGCTGTCGAGCGGCTCGTTGACGCCGCCGGGGACGACCCAGGTCGGATGGATCTTCTTGCCGCCGAGCATCTCGATGATGGTCTGGCCGATCTGCCGCAGCTTGATGCCCTGTTTGGCCAGCTCAGGGTTCTGGGCCATTACGCCGAAGATGTTGCGCTGGGCCGGGTCCGAGTCCCATCCCAGCAGCAGGTCCGGCGAGGACAGGTGGAAGAATGACAGCGCATGCGACTGCAGCAGCTGCGCCAGGTTCATGATGCGGCGCAGCTTTTCGGCCGTCGGGGGAATACTCACTGCGAGCAGATCGTCACAGGCCTTGTTCGATGCCAGCAGATGGCTCACCGGGCAGATGCCGCAGGTGCGTGCGGTCAGGGCGGGCATCTCCCGATACGGCCGGCCTTCGCAGAACTTCTCGAAGCCGCGGAACTGGGTCAGGTGGAACTTCGCGTCCTCGACCTCGCCGCTATCGGCGAGCTGCAAGGAGATGCGGGCATGGCCCTCGATGCGGGTCACCGGGTCGATGCTAATGGTTCGGCTCATGGTCGCGGTTCCGGGCAGGGTGCAAAGGGTCATCGCGGACCCTCTGGATAGTGGCTATTGGACCTGTCTACCAGCAGATCGATCCCGGTTCTGGGTCCTCAGGCGCCGAACCGGGTGACCTTGATCGGTTCGGGAGTGCGTCCCTCGATCAGGTCGCTCAGGATGGTATGGATGGTGTCCGCGCTGGGCGGGCAGCCCGGGATGAAGACGTCGACATCGACCACCCCGTGCACCGGGCGCACCGTCTTCAACAGGGCCGGCACGCCGTCGGTCGGGATCTGTTGGTTGACATTGACGTTCTCGAGGTAGGCGCGCTCGTAGACCGTCTCGAGCTTGAACGGATTGCGCATTGCTGGGACGTTGCCGTTGACCGCGCAGTCGCCGAGGCTCACGAGCAGCTTGCATCGGTCCCGGAACAGCCGGGCCTTGTGCTCGTCTTCCTCGTTGCTGATGGAGCCCTCGATGATTCCGACGTCGACCTGGCTGGGCAGCGTCTTGGCGTCGACGAATGGGCTGTAGACGATCTCGATCTTCTCGGCGAGCTCGACCAGACGCTCGTCCATGTCGAGGAACGACATATGGCAGCCGGAGCAGCCATCGAGCCAGATGGTCGCGACCTTGACCTTGCCGGCGGCGGGTTGCGTGGAAGCTTGTGTGGCCGTGGCGGCCTCAGCCTGTGCAGTCATCGCGTGGACCTCCGTCGGGCCAAAATCGGCAGGAAGTGCTGATCTTTGACCATCTCGCCGACGGAAGTGCCCTGCTTGACCAGGGCGCCAGTCGGGCAGACCTGCACGCACTTACCGCAGCTGGTACAGGTGTCGCTCTCGCCCCAGGGACGGGCTAGATCGGTGATCACCTGGCAGTCGCTGCCGCGGCCCATCAGGTCCCAGGTGTGGGCGCCTTCGATCTCGTCGCAGACACGAACGCAGCGGGTGCAGAGGACGCAGCGGTTGTGGTCGACCCGGAACATCTCATGACTGCTGTCGACCCCATAGCCTGCATTGCGATAAGGCATGCGCACGTGGTCGACACCGCAGGCCTCGGCGAGCCACTGCAGCTCGCAGTGGCCGTTCGAGACGCAGACGGAGCAGACATGATTGCGCTCGGCGAACAGCAGCTCGACCAGGGTGCGCCGATAGCGCCGCAGCTTCTCCGAGTCGGTCGTGACCTCCATACCTTCGGCGACGCGTGTCGCGCAGGCCGCGAGCAGCCGGTTCTGGCCGGTGACCTCGACCATGCAGAGCCGGCAGGCGCCGACGACCGAGAGCCCGTCCATCCAGCACAGGCTTGGGATTGGGATCTTGTTCTCGCGGCAGACCTCGATGATGGTCTCGTCCTCGCGGGCCGACAGGTCGAGCCCGTCGATCCGAAGGGTGACGACGCGGACGCTCGGTGGCGGTGCGTTGATTGGCATCGGTCTTCCCGTGTCAAGCGAAGCGGTCAATGAACCTCGAACCGAGACGATACACGACAGATGCGACAGGCGCATGTCGAGTCTCGCCGGGAATAACCCGGTGATCGGTCATGTTAGGACAGTCCCAGGACAGGGGTCGCGAAGCGCTCGGCGGTCTTGGCGAACCGGTCTTTGCGAAGCCCTTACCGCTCGTTCAGGCACTCAGTGTGACCCTGGAGCTGTCTGTAGCGCGGCGCTTCAGGTTGTTGAACCTCTACAGCGGATCATACAGCGGATCAGCGATCGAGCCAGGCGGGGCGCCGCGATCGGGTCAAGCCAGCTGGGGCCGGGTCTTGCCGCCCATCCGTTCGTCCAGGCGTTTCGTCCAAGCGTTTCGTCCAGGCGTTGAAATCAGGGCCATCTGGACGTCTTGCCGCGACCACGAAGTCAGGTGCTGGGTGATATAGCTTGAGCGATATCGCTGGGCGATACCAGGAACGGCCGCTGACGAACTGATAGGGGTGAGGGGGCTGAGGGAGGAGCCCCAAGCGAGGCCCAGCCTGCGGGAACGAGATCCTGCAGGGCTGAGCGCCCTGCGGCCGAGACACACTGTATGACCGCCTCGGCCGGCTATGCTTGCTGCCCGCTATGCTTGCTCAGGTCGCGGCAGAGCGGCCCGGCCAGATGGCTCTGCTCAAAGGCGCGCAGGGTGATCAGCGGTTGCGCAGCTTATTGCGAATCAGGGCGGTGAACTCGGTCACGGCGAACCAAAGCACGCCCACCCAGATCATGGCCCAGGGCAGTCGGCGCCAAAGCTCCGGTTCGGCGTCCGGCGCCGGTGGAAACGCGAACTTTAAGATCACGCCGACGACCATGCCGCCCCAAAACAGGAGCCCGGCGATCGGGATGCGGCGGCCGGCCAGCCGGAACCGGAAGGGCTCGATGGTTTCGCTGGAGGCAGTCGCAGACCCAGCGGCCATTGCCGGAGCCGTCGCCGGTGAGAACGCCTGAGCCGGCTCGGTCGCTTGTGGGCCGCCTGACGCCGGCTGCGGCGACGCATCGGCGCCGGCGGTGTGCGCAATCGGGACGCCGCAGTGTGGGCAGGTGGGGGCACGGTCAGATACCTGGCCGCCACATTCTGGACAATCGATCAAGGCCATGAGATCAGCTCGTGGTATCGCCCGCACAGCGGGCTTGGCTCGCAGTCGGTCAGGGCGCGACTCGCAGCCGTCGATGGGCGGCTCTCCGAGGAGCCCTGTATTTGACCCGGTATCAAAGCAACTTGGACAGAGCTGTTCAAGCGATAGCAAGAGGTTTTTTTGCTCGGGCTCAATGATGATCGCGATAGTCGGGATCGGGCGCGTTGGCGTGCTGGATCTGCTCCAGCAGTCGGCCGATGGAGCGGATCGATGGTTGCCGGTGCTCAGCGAGCGTCGCCGCGTCGATGCCGTCGAGCAGCTGGATCAGACTGCCGGGGTCGCGCGAGCATCGACTGAGGATGTAACGAACGACCGAGTCGGCGAGGTCGAGCCCGCGCTGGGCGGCGCCGGCCCTGAGCAGCGCCGCCCGTCCTTCATCATCGAGCGGCTTCAGGTTGAAGCTGGCCCCGGATGCGAGTCGCGACGCCAGGTCCGGGAGATGAACGCCGAGTCCGCCGCTTGGGGGGCGCGCTGCGATGAGCAGTGGCGTGCCGCGGTCACGAAGCCGGTTGTAGAGATTGAAGAGGGCGCGTTCCCAGTCGTCGGTGCCGATGCGGGCCTGCAGGGCATCGAGCAGCACCCCGTCGCCGTGCTCGAGGTTGTCGAGGACCGCTGGTGACAGTCCCTTCATATCCAGCGCCAGGTAGACGACCTGGCGGCCTTGTCGCCATGCCTCGTCCGCTGTGCAGCGCAACAGATGAGACTTACCGCTCGCCACGGCGCCGTGGACGTAGAGATAGGGCTCGCCGCTGCCTTGCGCCCAGTGCTTAGCGGCGGCGATGACCGGCTCGTTGCCTTGAGCGATGAAGCCTGCCAGCCCCTGGGGTGCAGGCTGCTGGAGCGGAAGCGGAAGTTGCCGCGAGCGCGCCTCCGGCACTGGCGGTCTCAGGTGTCCAATGCGATTGCGGTGCTTGCCAGGCGGCGGCCCAATGCCTGGCACAGATCGCGCTCGATGTCGGTCAACGGCTTATCGTTGTTGATGCCGGCGACGTGAGAGGGGCCGTAAGGGGTGCCACCGGCCTCGGTATGGACGAGCCCGGTTTCGCTGTACGGCAGCCCCATCACGAGCATCCCGTGATGCAGGAGCGGCAGCATCATCGATAGTAGGGTCGACTCCTGTCCACCGTGCAGGCTGGCTGTCGAGGTGAAGACACCGGCGGGCTTGCCGGTGAGGTCGCCTGCGAGCCAGAGCGCCGAGCCGCCGTCGAGGAAATACTTCATCGGCGCGGCCATGTTGCCGAAACGGGTCGGGCTGCCGAGCGCAAGTGCGCGACAGTGCTTGAGATCGTCCTGGTCCGCATAGGGCGCGCCGGCAGCCGGTACACTGTCTTCGGTTGCCTCGCAGACGGTGGAAACCCGTGGGACGGTGCGTAGGCGTGCTTCGAGGCCGGCTTCTTCGGCGCCGCGTGCAACCTGGCGGGCCATCTCGGCGGTGGCGCCAAAGCGACTGTAGTAGAGGACGAGCAGATAGGACATGGCGACGGTCAGATAGGAGGTGTGGCAGCGGCGAACATGGCCTTCAGTGCCGATAGGATATCACGGGGGGGTCGGGCAACTCGCCGCATCCGCCTGGCTCGAGCTTGGTCTCTTCGTATCGTTTGGCTGCTTCAGTGCTGGGTGGGCGGTGCCGGGTTGCTGACCACGCCGGTGAAGAGGCTGGTGGCATCGACGGCGTCGAAGCGGTAGCCGCGGTTGCAGAACTCGCAGGTCACCTCGATGGCCCCTTGTTCGGCGATGATCGCGTCGAGCTCGTCGCGCCCCAGCGTTTGGAGACTCTTGGCGATCCGTGTGCGTGAGCAGCCGCAGCGAAAGGCGACCGGTTCCGGCTCGAACAGCCGCACCGTCTCTTCGTGGAAGAGTTGCCGCAACAGGTTCTCGGTCGGCTGCTGCAGCAGCTCCTGGGGCTGGACCGTGTCAGCGAGGATGACGGCGCGGTTCCAGTCGTCCTCGTCCTCCGTTTGGCCGGGCAGGCGTTGAAGCATGAGGCCGGCCGCACGCTGATCGCTGATCGCAAGCCAGAAACGTGATGGCAGTTGCTCCGAGGTGGCGAAGTAGTTTGCCAGCGCCTCGCCGATGGTTGCGCCCTCCAACGGGACGATCCCCTGATAGCGGTCGCGGCCTTTGGCGTCGATGGTCAGCACCAACCGTCCGCTGCCGAAGAGTTGCTGCAGGGTACCTGGCGTGATCTCGCCATCCCAGCGGGCAAGCCCGCGGATCTGGTGTTGATGGGTAGCCTGCGCGACCAGCGTCCGCAGCGGTCCTTCGCCCTGGGCCTGTAGGATCAGTGATCCCTCCAGCTTGAGCGTTGCGGTGAGCAGCAGCACCGAGACCAGCGCCTCGCCCAGTGGCTGTTTGATTGCGTCCGGATACTGATGGCGTTCCAATACCGCCTGCCATGCGGCGTCCAGCCGAACGAGCTCGCCCCGAACGCGCGAGCGTTCGAAGACGAATCGGTGCAGAGAGTCGCTGTCGGAAGACATACCGGTTGTGGGGTCCGTGACGGGGTTGAAGTCGCGCAAGGCTGCGCTGCGGGCGATCGGATGGGCTCAGACGAGTATGGATGCAGCCGCCCGGATACGGAAGCGGCGCGGCGGCGCTGAGCCGATCGCAGCCTAGATGGCCCTGGCAGGCTTCAGGAGGCGGCGAGTCGCGCCTCGACGCTCGCGGTCTTCTGCTCGAGCCGGCCGACCGGTCCTTGACGGATGTCGAGCTTGACGGTCGCGTAGACACGCTCGCAACCGGCCTCCGAGAGCGCCGCGTGGGCGCGCTCGATCAAGGCCGTCGCGTCGCCAAGCTGCTCGGTCTCGATCAGCGTGCCCATCGCCGTCAAACGGTACGGGTGCCCACTGTCGGCGATCAGCTGGACAATGGGTGCGACATAGGCGCTGAGATGCTCCCCTTGTCCGACTGGGAAGATGCTAAGGTCTACGAGAACAGACATGGGTTCACCTCTCGGTTTAAGCTAAGGCGCGACGTCGTTTCGTTGCCGCGCATTCATCAATGATCACTTCTGAAGTACCTGACTTCGATCCAACCGCTGACCCGGACTGGGATAGCCCGCTGAGCTTCCGGCTGACGCCGGAGCTGATCGTTCATGCCATCATGGAGACCGCCTCGGCCGTCCATACCGGCTGGGAGAGCTGTATCGACGAGGATGCGGTACTGTCGCAGATCGCGGCGATGGATGACACGGGTGACAAGGCGGTGCGCCTGGTCGAGCAGGCGTTCGCCGATGAGCAGGATAGTGACCTGACCTGGCATGATTGGACCGTCGAGGTGCGGGCCGGCGGCGTGCTGATCGTGGGTCATTGGCAGGTCCGTTCCAACGCGGCACCGCTTGATTGGGAGTGGGCGGCCGCGGCGGCCGAGCGGGCCTTCGAACGGGCCTGCGTATTGGTCGGCCGACGTGTCCGGCGCGGCATGATGGTGGATGAACCGCTGCCGCGGGAGCTACCACCGCGCTCGAGTCGTCACTGAGTGGCTTGGAGACCCTATCGAGAAGGCTGCTTGGCGAGCGCAGCGTCCTGATGTCGAGGGGGTAGAGTACTGTGAGGATCTTCGAATGATTGGCCGGCCTGATTGGAGGATACGATGAAGTTCCATGTCGATATCGAAGCGTCTCCGGCTGAGCTGCGCCAATTGATGGGGCTGCCGGACCTCGAGGGGTTGCAGCAGCGCATGCTCGACGATATTCAGGCCCGGATCGATCAGGGCCTGGAGGGCTATGATCCGCTCGATCTGATGCAGCCCTATTTGAAGACGAGCTTGGCCGGGATGGACCTGATGCAGCGTCTATTCGCCGCTGGGCTTGACAGCAGTGGGAGGGCGGGCGCCAAGGCCGAAGGCTCGGATCTCTGAGCGCCTGAGTCGATCTTGCATTCTGCTTCGCTGTGATCGCCTTCGTCTGCTTCTAAACCGCGTCCAGAGACAGAAACGTCATTCTTCCGCAGCAGGCGCGGTCAAAATTGCGCATCCCACACTGGACGCGGTGTAAACCACACAGCCGTGCAGACGGACTGTCGTCAGGAGGAGAATCCGATGGCTCATCAACTGCTGATCCTTGGCTGCCGGACCATGCGTGAGGGCGTGGTGGTGTCGTTCGTCTTCTTTGTTGCTGCGGTGCTGCTGTTCCTGGCCGCCACGCATGTGGTGCCGGCCGTTGCCTACGCCCAGCAGATCGTGCTGCTGCTGGCGCTGGTACTGATGATCCTGGCCCCGGTGGTGCTGATCTCGACCTTCTTGATCTCGGTGCTGCCCGGAGCGCGCGAAAAGCTCGAGAAGTGCGAGCACTGATGTCCGTGCCGTGCGGGGGTGGCTGATGATCGTGCGTGAGGGCACGGGCAGTGGTTCCGGGCCGGCCCAGCGGGCTCGACCCACGGCAGGCCCGCCACATGACCGTGCCTGCCGTGTGATTTCGGGGTAGGGCTCAGTATCCGCTGTCAATAGCCGCCTTTGCGCTGGACTTCAGGGAGCCCGGCGATCTTGGTGCCTTGTTTCGTCGGTGCGAGCGGGAAGAGCTTGTAGACCTCCTTGCTGCTCGGCTTGCTGCCCCATTTCTTTCCGAGGTCCTTTAGTAGGACGCGCTCCATTGGCTGGTGCTGATTGTTGTTGAAGTACTCGTCGCGGAGGTAACGGATGACGTCCCAGTGGCGCTCGGTCAGCTCGATGCCCTCGATCTCGGCCAAGGCCTGGGCGACGTCCTCATCCCAGCTGGCCGGGTCTACCAGGAAGCCGGAATCGGTGGTCTCGATGGTCTTACCATTTACTTCGATCGCCATTGCGAATGCTCCTCTCGTCGTTCAATGCCGCCGGGCGAATCACTAGCGGCTTCGGGTTGGTCAGGGATGGGCGCCGAGCCCGTCGGGGCCCACCGGGACCCGACGGGCTCGGCGCTCGCATGTGAAAACCCTCGAATATTAGTCAATTCTTGTGGAGGCGTCATCTGGATGCACGAGGCAGGTCTTCGCTTTCAGGCTCGGCGACCGAGAGCCGCGCCGGGCTGGCGCGCCGCCTCGGTCTCCGCGGAGGGAGCGTCAGCCTGTTGCCTTGCCCGCTGCCTCGATCCCTTTGTGCGGCAGGAAGATGCCGCAGCCCATCGTCTGGTGCTCGCCAATCCCGTGCTGCTGCAGCTCGAACGATTCCTCCAATGTCAGGTCTGCGAGCATGAGGCTGCGTGTCAGCAGCGTGCCCTCGGGGGTCGCTAACGGCTGCGTCTTACCACAGAGGGCCTTGCGAACCTTGATGCCGCGCGGGGCGAGCTCGGTTGCGATCCGGCGTAGGAACCGATCCTCGTCTTCATCGGCTTCGGCGACGATATAGCGCGCGAAGAGGGTGGTCTCAGCGCTCAACGGGCGTTCCTTTCCGACGCCGAGGGCGACCTCGGCATCGGCAACCCTGAGCGTCCGGCCCTCAAGGGCGGTCTTGAGGTTGTCGACGCGATAGCGAGGGACGCGGACGCCGAGCTTGGTGCGTCGCGATGGCAGCAGACGCTCAGAGCTGTCATGGGCCGGGCGCTCCCAGCCGTTCTGCGAGCCGGCGACATGGATGGTGTGAACCGCTGCCGCGTCCTCGTCGGCGAGCCAAGGCACCGCCTGCAAGATGGCCTGCGACAGCGCATGGGCATGGTCTACAGGCAGCGATTTGCACTGCAACGCGAACAAGACGTCGACGACGTCATCGGGAACCTGTGGCTGTTTTTCCTGCTCCGCTTCTTGCCAGAACATGAACGCGATCCTCAGTTGACGGGAAGCTTGCCTTGAAGGGCATCGCGATCGAACCACCAGTCGTCCTGGACCAGGACATCGACGACATTGCGCAGCCGGACCAGGAACTTGTCAGGCTCCCGCAGCTCCAACCGGTCGCGCCAGAGGTCGAATGCCTGTTGTGACTGCACCTCGCTGTGGCGCCTTGCGACATCGGCCAGCAGCTGAGAGGTGAAAAAGGTGAGGTTGTCCCGCTGACTACCCTCGGCGCGCACATCCGCCAGGAAGAGGGCCGTGGTTGCTGCGACCGCTGCCCCGTCGGCATCGTCGGGCGTCTCATCGACGACGTGCGAGAGCAGCTCGATCGAGAGCTCGACGTCGATCGGGTAGGTCACGGCCAGCCAGATGCCCTGTCCGAGCGCGTTGAGCGACTCAGGCTGCTCGGCGCGAAACAGGACGTCGCAACAGTCAGCAGCGGACTCGAAGGCCTCGGCCTCGATGAAGGTATCGAAAGCGGCCCGAGCGAGTGGCCAGGCGTCCTCGCCACGCCCGAGACCGACGAGCGTGCGCGCCTGCTGAAGCTGCAGCTCGGCGAGCTTTGCCTGGTCGGCACCAATACGTGAGAGGGTCGTGTACTGTTCTTCGAGCGCCAGCAGATGCGACTCCAGGGCGGCTTCTTCCGCTGCGCGATTGGTGACGGAATCGGCGGCGCTATCCTGTAGATGGGTCCGCGTGATGTCGTAAGGCTTCATGGCATCTGCTCTCGTCGCCGGTAACGGCGCTGTCCTCATTTGAATATCGGTGATGCATTGTTCGGTGCATGCGGCTGGTCAGGACGCGAGTCGAGTGCGACCCTTCCGCTCGATCATGCTGCTCGGCGACAAGTGCTCGGCTCTAGACGGGCCGGCCGTCTCAACCTCCGTTGGGTCGGGCGATCCTGCTCGCGCGCGAGGCGGAGGACTCTTGCTGCGGCCGCTTCTCGAGGGCCCTTTCTCGAGAGCCGGCTTGCAGCGCGTACTTGGTCGAGCCAAAGCCGGCGCGACGATCTCGAGCTGCATGGCGCCGTCGAGTCGCTCGAGGCTAGCGGATCAGACCGCTGAAGGCGGCCTCAAGGCGGTCTTCCCAGTCCTCCGGGGTATCGGAGAATGGTGGCTTCACGTCGATGCGAAAGAAGCGCTCGCCATGGCGAGCGATCTCCTGAATCGCTGGAACCAATTCTTCGAAGCTTTCGATCTCCTTTTGGGAGACAAGCACGTCGCTGAGCTTGAGCATGCGGTCTGAACCTCGCTAACAGAAGTACCTTGTCCGGTCGTGTCGCCGCTGCATGGCAGTGACCGGGGCTGTCCGGCCATCCGCCCTCGTCCCGAGCAGGTGAAGTCGCGTTGAGGCAAAAACAACTCGCCGGGTGAGGGACCTCCCGCCGGCCCATCCGCGATGCGATCCAGGCCGTGCCTGGCCCATTGCCGTTCACTGGTGCCGGTGACTGACGCCGAGCCGACGCGAACGGGCTCCCGGGGCGCTGAAGCGGGTTTCGGTGCGCACCGGTTCGGCCGGGGTAAGCTATTGGAATATTAGAATATGTTGACAGAGCGCAAGGCTGCGCTTAAGCTCTTCCCACCGGCGCCCGACTATTCTCGGGCGTATTAGGTTACTGATCCGGAAGAAGAAAAAGTGGCGCTGTCAACTATCCCGATGGGGATAGTCGGAGCTGATCTACCCCCTCCCTAAGGTGCGGTTTGCGGGTAGCGCGGTGCGCCGTATAGTTCGTTCCCGTGGCATACGGCGCCGCGAGAGAATCCGAATTCGAACTCTGTCTTACCACGACGTTTCTCGATAGGAGAGATAGCGACATGGCCCTCGATAAGCACCAAACTCCGATGCTCGACCAACTTGAGGACGGCCCCTGGCCGAGCTTCATCTCGGGCATCAAGCGCCTTCGCGACGAGCACGGCGACGAGCGCATCAACTCCGTCACCAACGACCTGCTCGGCCAGCTGGAGCACTCCTACGAGACCCGTAAAGGGTACTGGAAGGGTGGCACCGTCTCGGTCTACGGCTACGGCGGCGGCATCATTCCGCGCTTCTCCGAGGTCGGCAAGGCGTTCCCGAAGTCCAAGGAGTTCCATACCCTGCGCGTCCAGCCGCCGGCTGGTAATCACTACAGCACCGCGATGCTGCGTCAGCTGGCCGACAGCTGGGAGAAGCACGGGTCGGGTCTGGTTACCTTCCACGGTCAGACCGGTAATATCATGTTCATCGGGGCCGACACCCAGGCGACCCAGCACTTCTTCGACGAGATCAACGACTATGGCTGGGACCTCGGCGGTGCCGGCCCCTGCGTCCGGACGGCGATGTCCTGTGTCGGCGCGGCGCGCTGCGAGATGTCCTGCACCAACGAGCTGAAGGCCCACCGTGCGCTCGTGAACAACTTCACCGACGACGTCCACCGTCCGGCGCTGCCGTACAAGTTCAAGTTCAAGGTCTCGGGCTGCGCGAACGACTGCCAGAACGCGATCGAGCGCTCGGACTTCGCCGTGCTCGGCACCTGGCGCGACGACATGAAGGTCGATCAGGATGAGGTGAAGGCCTACGTCAAGGCCAAGGGCCGCCAGTACATCATCGATAACGTCATCACCCGCTGCCCGACCCAGGCGCTGTCGCTGAACGACGACGACACCCTGAACGTCAACAACCGTGACTGCGTGCGCTGCATGCACTGTCTGAACGTGATGCCGAAGGCGCTGCATCCCGGCGACGACAAGGGTGTTACGATCCTGATCGGTGGTAAGCGCACGCTCAAGATCGGTGACCTGATGGGCACCGTGATCGTGCCATTCAAGAAGCTCGAGACCGAGGAAGACTACGAAGAGATGGTCGAGATGGCCGAGAACATCATCGACTTCTGGGCCGAGAACGGGCTCGAGCACGAGCGCTGCGGCGAGATGATCGAGCGCATCGGCCTCGCCAACTTCCTCGATGGCATCGGCATCGAGGCTGATCCGAACATGCTGAGCCACCCGCGTCAGAGCTCCTACGTCCGGATGGACGGTTGGGACGAGGCGGCCGAGCAGTGGTTCGAGCGTCAAGCCGAGAAGGCCGCGGGCTAACGTCCCGCCGACCTCCGGCCTAGGCCTGCGCCGGCGAGCTGCGCCTAATGGCGTGCTCGCCGGCCCGAGTCGCGCCGAATTAGATCAGCACCTAATTGTTTTCTGATTGACTGGAGAGTTTTCGATGGCTAAAGACATGCGCGAGCCCATCGAGTCTGGTTGTCCCGACCCGTGGCAGTACATGCATCCGGTGATGCGCAAGAACTTTGGGCAGTGGAAGTGGCACGACCATCCGCGGCCGGGCGTGCTGCGCCATGTCGCCTACAGCGGCGACGAGATCTGGACCGTCCGTGCCGGCACCCAGCGCATCCTGGACGTCTTCACGCTGCGCAAGCTGTGCGACATCGGCGATGAGTACGCCGACGGCTACGTCCACTTCACGCTGCGCTCGAACATCGAGTACATGGTGACCGACGAGTCGCGGGTCACGCCGCTGATCAACGCGCTCGAGGACGCCGGCTTCATCGTCGGCGGCACCCAGAACTCGGTGACGATGATCTCGCACACCCAGGGCTGGCTGCACTGCGACATCCCCGGCACCGACGCCTCCGGCGTGGTCAAGGCGATGATGGACGAACTCATCGACGAGTTCCGCAACGCCAATATGCCCAACCGGGTGCATATCACCACCAGCTGCTGCCAGATCAACTGCGGCGGCCAGGGTGACATCGCGATCAACGTGCAGCACACCAAGCCGCCGAAGATCAACCACGATCTAGTCGCCAACGTCTGTGAGCGGCCGTCGGTCGTCGCCCGCTGCCCGGTCGCGGCCATCCGCCCGGCGATGGTCAACGGCAAGCCCTCGCTCGAGGTCGACGAGCGCAAGTGCATCTGCTGCGGTGCCTGCTATCCGCCGTGCCCGCCGATGCAGATCAACGACGCCGAGCACACCAAGCTGGCGATCTGGGTCGGTGGCAACCACTCCAACGCCCGCGGTAAGCCGACCTTCCAGAAGCTCGTCGCCGCCGGCATCCCGAACAACCCGCCGCGCTGGCCCGAGGCGACCGCGATCGTCAAGCGCATCCTCAAGGCCTACAAGGAAGGCGCCCGGGATTGGGAACGGATCAACGAGTGGATCGAGCGCATCGGCTGGCCGCGCTTCTTCGAAGAGGTCGAGCTGCCGTTCACCAAGTACCACATCGATACCTGGCGCGGCTCTCGTGCCAGCTTCAACGCCTCTTCCTATATCCGTTTCTAACGAACGGATTCCGGAGCCCACACTAGCGAGGTCGCAATGAAGTTCGCAATCCAGGTCAATGAAGGACCCTACCAGCACCAGGCTGCCGATTCGGCGTATTTCTTCGCCAAGGCGGCCCTCGAGAAGGGGCACGAGGTGTTTCGTGTCTTCTTCTACCACGATGGCGTCAACAACTCGACGCGGCTAACCACGCCGCCTCAGGACGACCGCAACATCGTCGAGCGCTGGGCCGAGCTTGCGGAACAATATGACCTCGATATGGTCGTCTGTGTCGCCGCTGCTCAGCGGCGCGGCGTGGTCGACGAGGGTGAGGCGCAACGCAACGGCAAGGATGCCACCAACATCCATCCCCGGTTTCGCATCTCCGGCCTCGGACAGCTGGTCGAGGCGGCGATTCAATCCGACCGGCTTGTCGTCTTCGGCGACTGATCAACCCGACCGGAACGCAAACGAGGGGAATCCATCATGTCTGAAAGCATTAAACAGTTTCTCTACCTCAACCGTAAGGCGCCCTACGGCACCATCTATGCCTGGGAGTCGCTCGAGGTCGTGCTGATTGGGGCGGCCTTCGATCAGGACGTCAGCCTGGCCTTTGTCGAGGACGGTGTCTTCCAATTGACCAAGAACCAGGACACCTCGGCGGTTGGAATGAAGAACTTCTCGCCGACCTATGCGGCGCTGGGCGATTACGAGGTCAAGAAGATCTATGTCGAGAAGGAGTCGCTCGAAGAGCGCGGCTTGTCGCTCGATGACCTTCAGCATTTGACCTGGGAGGACGAGGATGACGACTGGGCCGAGAAAGATTCGATCCACCTCGTCACTCGTTCCGAGATGACCGCTATCATGGACGGCGCCGACGTCGTCTTCAGCTTCTGACGATCGCGCGATCACGAGGAGAACGATGAGCACACTGCACACCGTCAATAAGTCGCCGTTCGAGAAGACGTCGCTGGCCGCCTGTCTCGGTCACGCCAGTGCCGGCTCGGCCGTCCTGCTGCTGGAGGACGGCGTCTATGCCGCGCTTGCCCAGACCAGTGCCGAGGCCCAGGTCAAAGGCGCGCTCGACTCCGTCAAGGTCTATGTCTTGGGGCCTGACCTCCAGGCTCGTGGCCTGTCCGAGGAACGCGTCATTCCCGGAATCAGCGTCGTGGACTATGCCGGCTTCGTGGATCTCGCCGCGGAGCACGAAAAGGTCCAGGCCTGGTTGTAGTTTTTTCTGTTTCTCACTGAATCGAGGAGAGCAAAGATGCCAATCGAAGTGAATGGTAAGACGTTCGAGACCGACGAAGAAGGCTACCTGGCCAACATCAATGATTGGGAGCCCGGCGTCGCTGAGGTGATGTCGAAGGAAGATGATCTCGAGCTCACCGACGAGCACTGGGACATCATCAACTTCCTGCGTGAGTACTACGAGGAGTACCAGATCGCACCGGCGGTCCGGGTGCTGACGAAGGCTGTTGGTAAGAAGATGGGCAAGGATAAGGGCAACAGCAAGTACCTGTACGGTCTGTTCCCCTATGGCCCGGCCAAGCAGGCGTGCCGCTACGCTGGCCTGCCGAAGCCGACCGGCTGCGTCTGATCGCATCGACCGTGCGGTCGGCCCGAGGGCCGGCCGATGGGCCGAGCCCAGTACGGCTCGGTCTCGCCGGGCACGCCATGACTGGCCGCGCCCGGCTCCGATCGCATTCTCGATATTGCGCACCAGAGGTCCGGCTCTTGATGAGCGGACACCACTGAGCCTACGCCACTGAGGTAGCGGAAACATGTCGTTTCTGTCGGATGTTTACGCCGGTCTGTTCTATTTCGCGGCCTTTGTGCTGGTCGCCGGGTTGACCAATAAGGTCATCCAATATGCGCGCACCCCTGCGCCGCTGAAGATCCCGACGACACCAGCGCCGACCACGAAGACGGGCGTTGCGCTGCGTCTCACACGCGAGGTGGTGTTCTTCGAGAGCCTGTTCCGCGGGAGTAAATGGACCTGGATCTTTGGCTGGATGTTCCACTTCGGCCTGTTCCTGGTCACGCTGCGGCATCTACGCTACTTCCTAGAGCCGGTCCCGATGCCGATCCAGCTGATTCAGCCGTTCGGTATCTACGGCGGTATTGCAATGGTCATCGGCCTAGCCGGGCTCTGGGGGCGTCGCTTCCTCGTCGACCGAGTGCGCTATATCACCGCCTTGTCTGATCATCTGATCCTGGCCCTACTGATCACGATCGGCCTCTCCGGTCTAATGATGCGGTTCGTGGTTCACACCGACATCATGCGGGTGAAGCAATTCTTTCAGGGGCTCTATGTCGGCCAGGTCTATACGCTGCCGGCCGACCCGCTGCTGCTGCTGCACCTACTCTTGGTGGCGGTGCTGATGATCATCTTCCCATACAGCAAGCTCCTGCATGCGCCGGGGCTCTTCTTCAGCCCGTCGCGAAACCAGGTCGACAATCCTCGCGAGCAGCGCCACCTCGCGCCTTGGGCTCGGCGTCTGGAACAGGACTGACACAATCCTGTCTCTCCGATGATGTTTAGCGACGTTTCGATGCGAGGTTGAATCATGGCGAAGGCCGACTTCGAAGTCCCCGAACTCCAACAGTATCCCGAGATCCCGGCTGTCGAGCCTGGCGTGATGGCGCACTCGAGCCCGTTCAAGTCGAAGCCGCAATTCCAGGCAGACCTTGGCTTTCCGGGGGAGCTCGTCGACGATTGGCAGAAGAAGGCGCTCGATAAGATGGGTGACCTACTCAGCCGTTATCGTTCGCTGCGGGTCTACCTCGACTCCTGCGTCAAGTGCGGCTCCTGTACCGATAAGTGCCATTACTATCTCGGCACCCATGACCCGAAGAACATGCCGGTCGGTCGACAGGACCTGATGCGCAAGGTCTACCGGCGCCATTTCACGCTCGCAGGGCGTCTGTTTCCAAAGCTGGTCGGGGCCGAGGACCTGACCGAAGAGGTCCTGGGCGACTGGTACAGCTACTACCATCAGTGCTCCCAATGTCGCCGGTGCTCGGTCTTCTGTCCCTACGGCATCGATACCGCCGAGATCTCGATGGCCGCGCGCGAGATCATGGACCACATCGGCGTCGGGCAAAAATACTGCAACGAGATCATCGGGAAGGTCTACAAGATCGGTAATAACCTCGGCCTTCCCGGTCCTGCATTGGCCGATACCCTCGAAGGGCTCGAGGAGGATGTCTTCGATGACACCGGCGTCGAGGTCAAGTACCCGCTCGACCAGGAAGGGGCCGAGATCCTGCTGGTCACGCCCTCGGCCGACTTCTTCGCTGAGCCCCATGTCGATGGGCTGATCGGCTATGGCAAGGTCTTCCACGAGGCTGGCGTCAGCTGGACACTCAGTAGTCATGCCTCCGAGGCGGCCAACTTCGGCATGTTCATCGGCTCCTACGAGAACATGCGCCGGGTCGCGCTCCGCATCCGCGAGGCCGCGATCAAGCTCGGTGTCAAGCGCATCGTGTTCGGCGAGTGCGGTCATGCCTGGCGCGTCGCTTACAGCTTCCTGAACACGCTGGCCGGCCCCTGGGATTTCCTCGATCAGCGTTACCCGATCCCGCAGCACATCTGCGAGTTCACCTATGGGCTGATCCAAGAGGGCAAGCTCAACCTCGACAAGAGTCGCAATGACGACATGGTGCTGACGTACCACGACTCGTGCAACGTCGCCCGTGCCTCAAGGATGGGCGACCGGCCCGGCGGGCAGTTCGACATCCCGCGCGCGATCATCCGCGCGACCTGCAATCACTTCTATGACATGGACGAGGAGACCATCCGCGACCGCACCTTCTGCTGCGGCGGTGGTGGTGGCCTTCTGACCGATGACCTGATGGAGGTGCGGGTCAAAGGGGCGCAGCCGCGTGTCGAGGCGCTGAACAACGTGATCCAGGAGAAAGGTGTGACGCACATGGCCGCGATCTGTGCCATCTGCAAGAGCCAGTTCACCAAGGTGCTGCCGTACTACGGCATGGACCTCGACCAGATCGTCAGCGTCCACCAGCTGGTCTCGAATGCGCTGGTTCTGACCGGCGAGGAGACCGAGGACGAAGACGAGGCCGCCGACGAGGCGGCCTGACGATCAGCCGGCAGCAGGGCGCGTCTCGGCAATAGGGTCGGCAGATTGAGAAAGCAGCTAACACGAGCTTGGGGTACGCCTCGTAGCCCGCGCCAACGAATCGATTCAGGGGCCTAGCTCGACTTCGACTGTTCTTAGGAGCGTTATCGATGGCAACTTCCAGTGACGAAATGACCAAACTTTCCTGGCGCCGCTTCGAGGATGGCGACAACGTCTGGGATAACCTGACCGAGCAGATCTTCGTTCAGGACACCTCGCACAAGTGCCCGACCTATGTGCACAAGACGCCACCCTGTCAGGGGAGTTGCCCATCGGGCGAGGACATCCGCGGCTGGCTGCAGATCGTGCGCGGTCTCGAGAAGCCACCAGAAGGGATGACCTGGCAGGAGTACGCCTTCCGGCGCTCCACCGATGCGAATCCGTTCCCGTCGATGATGGGGCGTGTCTGTCCGGCGCCTTGTCAGGACGGCTGCAACCGTAACGAGGTCGAGGACTTCGTCGGCATCAACGCGGTCGAGCAGTTCATCGGCGACAACGCCACCGCGCAGGGCTACAGGTTCGAGCCCGCCCCGTTCAGCACCGGCAAGCGCATCGCGATCATCGGCGGTGGTCCGGCCGGCCTGGCCGCGGCTTATCAGCTGCGTCGCAAGGGCCACGCGGCCACCGTGTTCGAGGCCAACAGCGAACTCGGCGGGATGTTCCGCTACGGGATTCCGGGCTACCGCGTCCCGCGCGATGCCCTGGACGCCGAGATCAACCGTATCCTCGATATGGGTGACATCGAGCTGAAGATGAGCACCAAGGTTGGTGTTGATGTCACGGTCGAGCAGCTCGAGCAGGACTACGACGCCATCCTCTGGGCCATCGGCTGTCAGTCCGGCCGCGGGCTGCCGGTGCCGGGCTGGGAGGGCACCCCGAACTGCGTCTCCGGTGTCGCCTTTCTGAAGGCCTTCAACGAAGGCCGCATGAAGGTCACGGCCGAGAAGGTCGTCTGCGTCGGCGGCGGTGATACCTCGATCGACGTCGTCTCGGTCGCCCGCCGTCTTGGCCACATCACCAAGTCCGGTAAGAGCGATCTGCCTGAGACCGTGATCCACGACGGCTATGTCGCCCACGACACCGCGATGACCGCGGCCGCCGAGGGCGCCGAGGTGACGCTGACCTCACTGTTCACGCGCGAGAAGATGACCGCGGCCGAGCATGAGGTCCATGACGCGCTGCACGAGGGTGTGACCATCCTCGACGGCGTGATGCCGACCGAGGTCATCAAGAACGACGAGGGCCGCGCCATCGGCCTCAAGGTCGCCGACTGCGAGATGAAGGATGGACGCCCGACCCCGGTCGAGGGCACCGAGCGCGTGCTCGATGCCGATCTGGTGGTTGCGGCCATCGGCCAGGGCGGCGAGCTCAGCGGCCTCGAAGACTTGGATAATGGCCGCGGCCTGATGAACAGCGACAAGTTCTATCAGGTCCCGGACAAGCCGGGCCACTTCGTCGCTGGCGACATCATCCGCCCGCACCTGCTGACGACGGCCATCGGCCAGGCTTGGATCGCGGTCGAGTCGATCGACGAGTACGTCAACAAGGCCGAGCACAAGCGCCGGCCTAAGGTCGACGTGCACCACTTCGACCTGCTGGCCAAGCTCAATGAGGCGAAGCTGGCACCGGAGACCTTCGACGTCAACGAGAGCGGCGACCTGCGCGGGACCTCCGACGCCAAGTATGCGATCCATAACTATGAGGATCGCTCCGGCGCCGAGGTCATCCCGCACGATGAGCTCTATCTCGGCCACTTCCCGTACACGCCGCGGGTGCTGCGCAAGGAAGAGGTGCCGAGCTCGGAAGAGGTGCTTGGCCATTTCAAGGAACGCGTGATCGGCTACTCGGAAGAGGACGCGGTCAACGAGGCCAAGCGCTGCATGAGCTGCGGCATGTGCTTCGAGTGCGACAACTGCGTGATCTTCTGCCCGCAGGATGCCGTGTTCCGGGTCAACAAGGCCGAGAGCACCACTGGTCGTTACGTCGATACCGACTACGACAAGTGCATCGGTTGCCATATCTGCGCCGATGTCTGCCCGACCGGCTACATCAAGATGGGCCTCGGTGAATAAGCAACCTACAGCACTGCAGGAGACGTCGATGGCAGAAGTCTTGTCCAAAGGCGTCCTCCTCGCGTTTCTGTCCGTCGCGCTCGGCCTGAGCGCGATGGCCAAGGCCGAGGAGGTCGGCGATTTCGTGCAACCCAGCTCGAAAGCGGCGGCGGTCGAGAACTGCGTCGAGCCGACCGAATACATGCGCCGCAATCACTTCGAGCTGATCCGTCACCAACGCGACGAGACGGTCTATGGGGGCATTCGTGGGGCCAAGCATAGCCTCTCGGGCTGCGTTTCATGCCACGTCGGCTACGACCGTCAGGGCACGCCGATCGAGATCGACGCAGAGGGACAGTTCTGCAGCAGCTGCCATGACTATGCCGCGGTGGAGATGAACTGCTTCGACTGCCACGCCACGGTGCCCAAGGGCGAGGCCTGGAACCACGAGGTTGCTGCCGCGCATGCGCATCCGACCGGCGCAGCGCCGCTCGCTGCGACCAGCGCTGAGCGGTGAAGCAGTGAGCGAGGCGAGCGAATCGATGAAAAACGAATCCGAACCGACTAACCAAGGCCGCCGAGATTTTCTTGGCGCTGCCGCCGGCTTGACTGCGGCGGCCGTCGCCCCGGGTATGGTGCTGCATACCGTCGATTCCGAGGCGGCGGCACCGACTGGCGGGGTCAGTGATGCCCATCGCTGGGGGCTTCTGGTCGATACCAGCAAGTGTGCTGATGGCTGCACCGCCTGTGTCGATGCCTGCGATCAGGAGAACGGTCTGAATCTTCAGTCGCAGCCGCTCGGTGACGATGAGCTCAAGTGGCAGAATCAGCGTGCCACCTGGATCCGCAAGGTCAAGTTGCAGGACAACCTGACTGGGCAGGTGACGAATCTGCCGCTGATGTGTCAGCACTGTGAACATCCGCCCTGTGTCGACGTCTGCCCGACCGGTGCATCGTTCAAGCGCGCCGATGGCATCGTCATGGTCGACCGCCACACCTGTATCGGCTGCCGCTACTGCATGATGGCCTGTCCCTACAAGGCGCGCTCGTTCATCCACGAGCAGGTCGATCAGAAGCTGACCCGGGCGCCGCGCGGCAAGGGATGTGTCGAAAGCTGCAACCTATGCGCACATCGGCTCGATACCGGAGATATCTCCACCGCTTGCGCGGATGCCTGTTCGGCCGAAGGCCATCAGGCCCTGGTCTTCGGGGACCTCAAGGACCCGACCGGTCCGCTGCGCCAAGCGCTGGCCAAGAAGCCGAATCGCCAGATCCGCCAAGACCTGGGGCTCAATACCGGCGTGCGCTACGCTGGCATCTGACCGCGAGTCGAGGCCACAGTCCATCGGATGACGCCAAGCCTTGACACCATTGCACCACGCTAGAGAAGTCAGCATGAAGAGAATCGTTTATCGCGAGTGGCTGGTCGAGCCTCAACGCTATTGGGGATTGCTTGCAATGCTCGCCGGTGTGATCGCCGTGGGCGGCCTGTCGGCGCTCTATATGGAGCACGAGGGGCATTGGGTAACCGGCATGACCAATTCGGTCGTCTGGGGCACGCCCCACGTGTTCGCTGTATTTCTGATCATCGCGGCATCCGGCGCGCTCAACGTCGCCTCGATCGGCACCGTATTCGACAAGGTGGCTTACAAGCCGCTCGCGCGGCTCTCTGGACTGCTCGCCGTGGCCCTGCTCGTTGGCGGGCTGCTCGTCCTGGTGCTGGACCTGGGGCGGCCCGATCGGCTGTTGGTGGCGATGACAACCTACAACTTCAGCTCGATCTTCGCCTGGAACATCTTCTTGTACTCCGGCTTTGCCGCGATCGTTATCGGCTATCTCTGGACGATGGCCGAGCGCAAGGGAAATCATTTGCAGAAACCGGTCGGCACCTTTGCGTTCCTCTGGCGTCTCGCGTTGACGACTGGTACCGGCTCCATCTTCGGCTTCCTGGTTGGTCGGGAGGCCTATGACACCGCGATCCTGGCTCCGCTCTTCGTCGTGATGTCGTTCGCCTACGGTCTGGCGATCTATATCCTGGTCCTGTTCTACGCCTTCGACGCGGACGGGCGGCCGATCGGGCAGGCCATGCTCAAGCGGTTGAAGAATCTGCTCGGGCTGTTCGTTGCCGCGGTGCTGTACTTCACGCTGGTCTACCATTTGACCAAGCTCTATGGTGCCAAGAACAGTGATATCGAGGCCTTCCTGCTGATCAACGGCGGTCTCTATACGGCCCTGTTCTGGGTGGGTTGGGTTCTGATCGGCGGTCTGATCCCGCTCGGGATCGTCTACCATCCGGAGTTGAGCAAGCAGCGTGATTGGATCGCGACGGCCAGTGCGCTCGTGGTCGCCGGCGGATTGGCCGCGATGTACGTGATCATCATCGGCAGCCAGGCCTATCCCCAAGAGATGTTTCCGGGGCACACGGTCATCCAGTTCGGGGCGCCCGGGGATGTCGGCGGTCGGGTCGCTCCGTACTCACCGAGCTTCCCCGAACTGCTGCTCGGCCTGGGCGGCGTTGGTGTTGCGCTGCTGATCACCGCGGTCGGGATTCGGGTGCTGCAGTTTCTGCCCGAGTCGCTCGCCGATCGCGACGTCGATCCACATGCAAGCGCGCGGCATGCCTGATCGCCTTCGTCTGGATTGATTGCGCAAGGCTGGTGATCCATCTCGTTGGCCGGCGGGCGGCGCTTGACCGCGTCTCCTCGGCCGACCGCGATCTCGCGGGAGTTCTGAGTGCGCTGGCTGCTCGGCGACGCATCCATCCCCGCGCCGCTGTGTAACTGCAATGGCCCACCTCTACCTTTCCGCGCCGCAAAAGTCGTCGGGTAAGACGACCCTCAGCATCGGCCTAACGCGCGAGTTGCTGCAGCGCGGAGAGGTCGTCCAAACCTTCAAGAAAGGCCCTGACTACATCGATCCGCTCTGGCTCGCTCGTGCAGCAGGCGGCCGTCCCTGCTTCAACCTCGACTTCCATACGATGGGGGTCGACGAGATCCGCGGTGAGTTCGCGCGCTTTTCCGGCGCCGCGACGATCGGGCTGATCGAGGGCAATGTCGGGCTCTTCGACAGCATCCACCTGGACGGTGCCGGCTCCAATGCGGAGCTGGCGAAGCTGCTCGAGGCGCCGGTGCTGCTTGTCATCGACGCCCAGGGCATGGGTCGCGGGATCGCTCCGCTGCTGCTCGGCTATCAGGCCTTCGATCCGGCCCTCAACATCGCCGGCGTCGTATTGAACCGCGTCGGAGGCAGTCGACACGAAGCAAACCTGCGCCGCGTAGTCGAGTATTACACTGACCTGCCGGTCGTTGGGGCCGTTCCGCGTGCGCCCGAGGTCGTGATCGAAGAGCGCCACCTCGGCCTGATCCCGAGCAATGAGGCCGCCGAGGTCGAGGCCACGATCGAATCCATCCGCCGCTTGGTCGCATCGTCGCTGGATCTGGATCAGGTCCTATCCATCGCAGCGTGCTCGCCGACCCTGGAGCAGGCCATGCCTCGCCTGGCCTCAACCCCGCAGCTGGACCGGCCCCTTGTGCGCATCGGGCTTGCGATGGATGACGCCTTCGGCTTCTATTACCCGGGCGATCTCGTCCGGCTGGAACAGGCGGGCGCTCAGCTGATGCCTTTCAGCCCGGTTGCCGATGCGGCGCTGCCTGAGGTCGATGGCTTGATCCTGGGCGGCGGTTTTCCCGAATGCCGGATGCGCGAGCTGGAGGCGAACCACTCAATGCGGGAAGCGATTGCGGCCTTCATCGCGGACGGTGGTCCGGCCTATGCAGAATGTGGTGGGCTGATGTATCTCTGCGATCGTCTGCATTGGAAGGGCGAGACTCGCCGCATGTGCGGCGTGCTCGCTGCCGATGTCGCAATGCATCCAAGACCGCAGGGGAGAGGTTACATGCGCCTCCAGGAGACAGAGGCCTTTCCGTGGCCGGCCGACGCCGAGCAGCCAGCCGAGATCTGCGCCCATGAGTTCCATCATTCAGCGATCATTGCCCCATCGCCGGATTGGCGCTACGCCTATCGGGTGCTGCGCGGAGCCGGCATCGATGGCGCCCATGACGGTATCATTCAGCAGAATCTGCTAGCGAGCTATGCGCACCTGCGCGACACCGGCTCGGTGCATTGGACGCGCCGATTCGTCAACAGCGTCCGGGATTCGCGACATTGAAGCAACGCGACTAGGAAGAGACCTATGTTCAAACTGACGACGGCTGCCGCAGAACAGGTCATGCGGGCAGCGAAAGAGGGGGGCACAGAAGGGATGTCGCTGCGGTTGGCAGCGACTCAGAAAGAAGACGGTGCGATCGACTACCGGATGGGGTTCGATGCCGCGACCGAGGAGGACATCCGCTTCCAAAGCGAGGGCGTGGATATCGTGATGTCGCCCGAGGACGTGCCGTTGCTCGACGAGACCGTGATGGACTTCGTCGAGATCGAGCCGGGGAAACCGCACTTCATCTTCCTGAACCCCAAGGACCCAACCTATCAGCCGCCCGCTGATGCCTGAGGGTGATGCTCAGGCTGTTCAGGCGCTCGATCGGGCCTAAGCGAAAGAGATGGAGCTCTCGAGCGAAGACAAGCTGCGCTTGAACGTGCTGCTCGCGAATCGTCCGCAGGCGATTCGCATCGATGAGTCGCGGCTGATCGTCTACGGACTCTCCGAACGCGGTGAAGCCAAGGTCGCTCTGAATCCGACCGGCTCGCCGGAGACCTATCTGCGCGCCGTCAAGGAGCTGATCTCGGGCCACATCCTAGGCTCGCCGGGGGGCTATCCAGTCTATCTGCGGCGCTGGACGCGGATGGGCCAGATGCGCGATCAGAGCCTCGAGCAGCTGCTGATGCTCGGCGAATCGGAGGCCGTGGTCGCCGCGGTCGGCTCGCCAGGGCTGACACCAGAGCTCGCCCGCCGGGCCTGGTGGGCGATGGAAGACGCTGAGAATGCGCGCAGCATGCTCCAGAACCCGACGATCGTCGCCAGTGAGATGGGACCGGTGCTGGCCGATTATCTGGTCGAATACCTCCCGTTCGAGACCGATCACGAGAAGATGATGGAGTCGGTTCGGCTCGTACTGCAGGCCGGTCTGCTCAGCGACGAGAGGATCGCGGAGCTTTGGAAGAAGTCGGCGCGCAAGCAGGCCTACTTGGTAGGCTTCCTGCGTGCACGCCCAGATGACCTGCCCGAACAGGAGCCGGCGCGTGCCGACGCTGAGGAGATTGCCGCGACGCTTGCCGATGAGCTTGCTGCGGGGAATGCGGTGGCCGGACTGCTCGTGCGGGTGACCAGTGCCAGCGGGCAGACCTTCCTTAAGACCCTCTCGGCGGTGCTCTCGAAACCGCCGAATCAAGAGATCGTCAGTGCCGGTTTCGACCTGTTGCGGGAGTACTTCTACGTGCTCAGACCCGAGGGCGATCCGGACCTGGCGATCGAGCCGCTACTCGCCGATGGGCGAGCGTTTGCGGGCCTTGACGGCGAGGTCGCGTCCGAATCGGTTCAGCGGGTGCTGGAACGGCTGCCCGCGGCGGCGCCGGATCTGGCGGCGATGCGGGTGCTATCGGGTACCGGCTATGGTTTGATCCGGCCGCTGCTGCCCGATCCGACGACCCTCGGCAGCCTGATGCGACGTAAGCTGACACCGGTGACAGAGCCGCTGCAGGCCGAGCTGGATCAGCTACGCGGGCGGTCCTGAACGCGAGCTCAGGCATGCGACCCGGGACCGGGAAGGCTTCCTGCTGGGAGCCGTCCAGCTGCCGCTTCTTCAGTCAGAGTGCGCCCTGCGGTACCGCGGGAGTCGGTTCAGCAGGCATCGACGGCGACGCTAGATCGTCACTGTCCGCGGGCCGCTTGCGGCGCCGAGGATCAGCACGTCCGCGGGACGAAGGGCGAAGATCCCGACGGTGACGACGCCGGCGATGTTGTTGATATCCTGCTCGAGCGCCATCGGCTCGGCGATCTCGAGCCCATGGACGTCGAGGATCAGGTTGCCGTTGTCGGTCGTGAAGCCCTCGCGCCAGACCGGGTTGCCACCGAGCTTGGCGAGCTCGCGCGCGACATAGCTGCGTGCCATCGGGATCACCTCGACTGGCAGTGGGAACCGCCCCAGGACCGAGACCAGCTTGCTCTCATCGGCGATGCAGACGAACCGCTCGCTCGCGGCGGCGACGATCTTCTCTCGGGTCAAGGCGCCGCCACCGCCCTTGATCAGCTGCAGCGACTGATTCGATTCGTCGGCGCCATCGACATAGAGCGACAGGGTGCCAACGCTATTGAGATCGAGGACCGGGATGCCGTGCTGCTCAAGGCGCTTGCTTGATGCCTCGGAGCTCGAGACGGCGCCGTCGATGCGGCCCTTGATCGTGGCCAGATAATCGATGAAGTGATTGACCGTCGAGCCGGTGCCGACGCCGACGACTCCGCCTTGGACATGATTGAGCGCGGCCTCGGCCGCCTGCTTCTTGAATTCGTCCTGGCTCTGTGCAGCGCCCATGACTTCTCCTCGTGGCTCAGATGAAGAATGATTCGATCAGTGATCGCGCTGGCCCGGCTCGAGCAGGCGCCTATTCGCGATGACCGCAGTTTGATTGGAGTATATCAAAGGCTCAAGTCGCTGCTCTGGCGTATGCTGACGCGTTTGCTGCTGCCGCTCTTTCCCCTACCATGCTCCATGCCTACATCGAGCGCATCCTGAAGGCGCGAGTCTATGATG
Organism: Halochromatium glycolicum; assembly: GCF_016584085.1. Taxonomy (GTDB): domain Bacteria; phylum Pseudomonadota; class Gammaproteobacteria; order Chromatiales; family Chromatiaceae; genus Lamprobacter; species Lamprobacter glycolicus. The sequence continues at coordinate 31,493 of NZ_NRSJ01000037.1, forward strand.
TCGCGCTTGAGTCGCCGCTGACAATGGCGAAGGGATTGTCGGGTCGTCTCGATAATCGCGTCCTGCTCAAGCGCGAGGACCTACAGCCGGTGTTCTCGTTCAAGCTCCGCGGCGCCTACAACAAGCTCCGGCATCTGCCGGCCGCCGCGCTCGAGCGCGGGGTGATCGCGGCCTCGGCCGGCAATCATGCCCAGGGCGTCTCGATGGGCGCCTCCCATCTCGGCGTGCCGGCGGTGATCGTGATGCCGAAGACCACCCCGGGGATCAAGGTCGACGCTGTGCGCAGCTGGGGCGCCAAGGCGGTCCTGCACGGGGATTCGTTCGATGAGGCCTATCAGCATGCGATGATGCTGCGGGAGGAGCGCGGCCTGACCTTCCTGCATCCGTTCGATGATCCGGATGTGATCGCCGGGCAGGGTACGATCGGGATGGAGATCCTGCGCCAGCACCCGGACCCGCCGCACGCGATCTTCGTGCCGGTCGGCGGCGGTGGCCTGATTGCGGGCGTCTCTGCCTATGTGAAGTCGATCCATCCGGAGGTGAAGATCATTGGGGTCGAGCCGGCGGATGCCCCGACCCTACATGCGGCGCTTGCCGCGAATGAGCGCGTAGTGCTGCCCGAGGTCGGGCTGTTCGCCGATGGGGTCGCGGTCAGGCAGATCGGTGAGGAGACTTTCCGAATCGCGCGCGAAACGGTCGATGAGGTCGAGCTGGTCAGTGCCGACGCGATCTGTGCCGCCATCAAGGACATCTTCGACGATACCCGTGGTATTGCCGAGCCGGCCGGTGCGCTTGCCGTCGCCGGACTCAAGCAGTACGTCGAGCGCACAGGTGTCCGGGGCACCTCGCTGATCGCGATCGAGAGCGGGGCCAACATCAATTTCGATCGTCTGCGCCATGTCGCCGAGCGCGCTGAGCTCGGCGAACGGCGTGAGGCCTTGTTCGCGGTCGAGATCCCGGAGCGCCCCGGTAGCTTCCTCGCGTTCTGCAAGGCCCTTGGCAAGCGGCAGATCACCGAGTTCAACTACCGCTACGCCGATGAGCACGCGGCCGTGGTCTTCGTCGGTGTCGAGCTTGGTGGTGGTCTCGCCGAACGGCAGGAGATGATCGAGCGCATCGAGCACAAGGGCTTTGCCGTCACCGATATGAGTGACAACGAGACCGCGAAGCTGCATATCCGCTTCATGGTCGGCGGTCATGCACCGGGTGTGAGCTACGAACGCCTGGTCCGTTTCGAGTTTCCGGAACGTCCAGGGGCCTTGCTGAGCTTCCTCTCAGGGCTCGGACGGCGCTGGAACATCAGTCTGTTCCATTACCGTAATCACGGCGCGGCCTACGGGCGGGTCCTGATGGGGATTCAGGTGCCGGAGGCCGACGACTCCGAGTTCACTGAGCTCCTCACCGGTCTGGGTTACCCATTCTGGGATGAGACCGAGAACCCGGCCTATCGCCTCTTCGCCGGGATCGAGCGCGGCGGATGAGCGTCGATGCACTGACGCTGCGTCGGGCGCCCGGACTCGATCGCGGCTCGATCGCACGGCTCTTCGGTGCGGATGAACGACTGCGGCCGATGGTATACCCATCGCAAACCGATTTTCGGTTTTCCTCGACCGCTCTGGGTCGCGTCACGGCGCTCGGGGGACGCCGTGAATCCATCCCTGGAGGCTTGACGACGGCATCCATGCCGTCGACACCCCCGCTCGCCGTCACCCGACCCTCCGCTCTGCCGTGCCGAGCATTGACGTGCTTTGGGTATATCTAACCGATGGTATCTAGCGGTCTTCTTGGCATGCGCTCGCCGGGTCATCGCCGGCGGTAGACCGATGCCTCGGTGATCACCGCGTCCAAGGGCACGTCCCAGGGTTTGGGCTCGATCCTGTCGACGCGTTGGCACTCGTGCGCGAGGCCGACGAGCCGCGGTCGCTGCCAATAGCGGCGGCTGCTCAAGAACGCGAGACTGCGATCATAGAAGCCCGCCCCCATGCCGATCCGGTGACAGTCGTGATCGAATCCGACCAAGGGCACCAGGACAAGATCAAGGCCATGGGTCGGCAGGATCTGCCGGTTGCGGCGGGCGGGCTCGGGGATGCCGTACCGGTTTGGGCGCAATGGCTCGCCGGGTCTATGGCGAACGAACCAAAGCCGTCCGGGGGCATGGCCGCGCAGCACGGGCAGGTACCAGCGTCGGTTGCGGTGGAGTCGCTCGACGAGGGGCCAAGGGTCGAGCTCGCCGCCGGTCGGGATATACAGCGCGATCCGGCGCGCCGCATGGCCGAATCCACAGCGAACGAACCGGGATGCCACAGCCCTGGCATGATCCTGCTGCTCACGGCGGTTCAGTTGGCGCCGAGCCTTTCGGAGGCGGCGGCGTAGAAACGGATCGCTCACGGCGATGACACTGAGGGAGGCTGCTGAAGCGCGCCGTCACGAGCGGCGGCAGATCAAGGGAGAGACATCTCCCGCCTGTGCCGGTGCAGGCCTTCGTTCTTGAACCAGAGGGTTCAAGTGGGAGCGCTGCATCGTGCTTCAGGCTTTCCGCTCGAGGCGGACATGCACAACGGCTCGATTCTTGGCGCTCCCTGGGTACGGATTAGGCTCAAGAAAATACCCAGACCACTGCCGCACACCGCAGGAGATGTCTGAGAACGAGACTATACCTTATCGTTCGCAGCGTCCAGCCCGGCCGGATCTTGAGGCGGCTCGGATGCCTCTGATTGCGGCGTTTCAATGGCCTCAGACAACCGATCCTGGATGGCCTGCAGTCGATGGTGCTGTTCCTTGATTGCGTCGCGCTCGCGCATCAGCTCGTAGACGAGGTTGAGGGCGGCCATCACGGCGATGCGGTCGGCGCCGATGACACGGCCGTTCTGCCTGACCTCGCGCATGCGCTCATCGAGCAGCCGCGCGGAATCGATGAGCCCATGCTGCTCCTCGGGCGCACAGGCGATGCGGTACTCCTTATCGAGGATGCGGATCGTGACCGGTACGGCCCGGTCGTGAGCAGAAGCGGTCATTTACAGTTGCTCCTCCATCGCCTTGAGACGTGCGACCATGGCTTCAAGTCGGCTACGCGCGAGCTCGGTCTTCTCGATCAGTTCAGCGCGCTCGGCGACCAGATGCTCTTGGCTTGCACGCAGGGAGGCGTTTTCATGGCTGAGCTGCTGGCACTTGCGGATCAGCGTATCCACATGTTGCTCTAATAGATCGATATCGAAATCGGCCATGCCAAACCCCAGCTGAAAAGCCTTGCGCGACTATAGAAGGCGGCCAAGGTTGGGTCAAACGAGGTCGTGCGTCTCATTCCCCCGCAATCGTCGTTTGCCGCGCTACCGCTGCGCCCGGTGCGCCCGGTGCGCTTGAAATCCTCGCGCGACCGTTTGGTTTGCCGTCGAAGCAACTGCTATTTCAGGAATTGTTGATGGTCTCCGATCCCGTTCCCGATTATGACAGGCTTGACCAGCTGCTGGCTGGGGTCGAGCTTGCGCCCAGTGCCGCGGAGGCGCAGGCGATACTCTGCGGTCTATTGGCCGCACATGAGCCTGATCCGGTCGGGCGTTGGTCGACGCAACTGGGAACGCCGCCCAGGGCGGTTGTGCGCTGGTCCCAGCATCTGCTCGGTCAGGCACAGCCAGCAGAGCCGCCAGCTGGACTGTCGGCTGGGCTGTCGGCTGAACTGCCGGGTGCGCAGCAAGCGTCCTCGCTTGGGCAGGACGGCGGCGCCGTTGAGACGGGCGCAGCGGCGATCGACTTGACCGTCGCCGGTCAGGTGGGTGCGACTGGCAGCGGCCAGGGGCTCGATCATGAACAGGATCATGGTCATTTGGACGCCCATGCCGAAGCGCATGGCCACGCATGCGACACGCATCATTCGCATGCACCGGAGCCGACCGAGACCGAAACCGAGACCGCGATCGATGGCGATGCGCTGCTGGCCGAGCTCGCCACGCTGGCGCGTTGGACCGAGGAGGCGATCGCGCCGCCGTCTGTCAGCTTCAATCTGCTGCTACCGCCCGAGGACCGTCCATTGCGCGAGCGGGCGCTGGCCGTGCATGACTGGGTAAGGGGGCTGTTGTTTGGTTTGACGCTCGGCGGACTTGAACCTGAGGGTCTGGACGGCGAAGCGCGTGAGGCATTCTCTGACCTGGTCGAGCTCACCCGAATGGACCTGGCGGCGATCGACGAGGGTGAAGAAGACGAGCAGGCATTGGCCGAGATCACCGAATTTTTGCGGGTGGCGGCGATGGCGATCCGCGAGTCGGTATCCCCTGCAGGCGCAGACGCTGTTGGCGCGCCAACGACGCAGTCGGGACCCGGCCAGGAGGTCCATTGATGAGCCCAGTAATGAGCCCAGACGCGACTGCACGCGCGGACCGCAAAGCGAGATCCCCGGCACGCCCGCCCTACAGCATGGCCGAGCTCAAGCGCCGCCGGCGTGATCTGATGCGCGCGCTGGGCCCCGACTCGGTACTGATCGTACCGGCTGCGCCCGAGGTGATCCGCAACCGCGATGTGCATCATCCCTATCGTCAGGCGAGCGACCTGAGCTGGCTGACCGGATTCCCGGAGCCGGAGGCGGTGGCGGTGCTCGCGCCCAAGCGCAAGGACGGCGCCTTCGTGCTCTTCTGCCGGCCGCGCGACCCGGAGCGCGAGGTCTGGGATGGGTATCGCTTCGGGGTCGAGGGGGCGGTCGCGGCGTTCGGCGCCGATCAGGCCTTCCCGATCGCCGAGATCGACGAGAAGCTGCCCGAGATCCTCGCCGACCGCCGCCGGGTCTACTATCCGCTCGGCGTCGACGACGGGCTCGATCTCCAGGTCATGCGCTGGCTGCGCGCGGTGCGCGCCAAGGCCCGCACCGGCGTCACTGCGCCGACGGCGCTGATCAGCTCTGATCAATTGCTGCACGAGCGCCGCCTGATCAAATCCAAGGCCGAGCTCAAGCTGATGCGCCGCGCGGCGGCGATCTCGGCCGCGGCCCATCAGCGGCTGATGCAGCACGCCCGTCCTGGTCTGCCGGAGCAGCAGCTCGAGGCGACCTTCATCGCCGCCTGCGCCGAGCAGGGCGCACGCTTCCAGGCCTATCCGCCGATCGTCGGCAGCGGCGCCAACGCCTGCGTCCTGCACTATGTCGAGAACGCCCACGCGCTCGGCGACGGCGACCTGGTGCTGGTCGACGCCGGCTGCGAGCTGGACGGCTATGCCTCCGACATCACCCGCACCTTCCCGGCCAACGGCCGCTTCAGCGCTTCGCAGCGGCGTCTCTACGAGCTGGTGCTCGCGGCGCAGCAGGCGGCGATCGCGCAGGTGCGCCCCGGCAACCATTGGAACCAGCCGCACAAGGCCGCGCTCAAAGTCCTGACCCAGGGCCTGGTCGATCTCGGGCTGATCGCCCCGGACGGGGCCGATCTCAAGCAGCTGATCAAGGACGAGCGCTACAAGCCGTTCTATATGCACAAGACCGGCCATTGGCTCGGGATGGACGTCCATGACGTCGGCCAGTACAAGCTCGACGGGCGCTGGCGCCGCTTCGAACCGGGGATGGTGCTGACGGTCGAGCCGGGGCTCTACATCGCGCCGGATGCCGAGGCCCCGGCCGAGTACCGCGGCATCGGCATCCGCATCGAGGACGATGTCGCGGTCACCGAGGACGGCCATGCGGTCCTGTCGGCCGATGTGCCCAAGGACCCGGACGCGATTGAGGCATTGATGGCGAGCGCTGCCTGATCGTTGGCCGGGCTGGCCAATCGATCAGCCTCTCCTTAACATTGCTGATCGATCTGCGCGGCGGCCGGGCGAGGACCGATGATCGTCGCTCGCCGGGGCGACCTTGACGAGGACATGATGCGGCGCGACAGCGCGCATTGCGCGCACCACTAGGCCGCTTGCAGGCTAGGATGCTGTGCGCGAGAGGACGACGACGCGAGATTTGCCTATGCACGACTATGATCTGGTCATCATCGGGGGCGGCCTGGTGGGCGCGAGCCTGGCCGTCGCGCTTGCCGACACCGGCCTGCGCATCGCCGTGGTCGAGGCCACCGAGGCCGATGGCCCGACGCACCCGAGCTACGACGAGCGCGTGATCGCGCTCTCGCGCGGCAGCGCGCGCATCTTTGAAGGCATGGGCCTATGGGATCAGATCGCGCCGGCGGCGGCGCCGATCCGCCACGTCCATGTCTCCGATCGTGGCCATTTCGGCTTCGCCCATCTCGACGCCGAGGATGAAGGCGTGCCGGCGCTCGGCTATGTCGCCCCGGCGCGCGCGATGGGCGCGGCGCTCAGCGCACGGCTGCAGGCCTCGCCGCGGATCACGCTGCTGCGCCCCGGGCGCCTGGTCGGCCTGCAGGTCACCCAGGAGCGCGTGAGTCTGGAGGTCGCGGTCGCCGGCCATTCGCGCCTGCTCACCGCCGCGCTGCTGGTTGCGGCCGACGGCGCCGAGTCGGCGGTGCGCAAGCGCCTCGGCTTGACGGTGCGCGAGCAGCGCTACGGCTACGACGCGATCATTGCCACCGTGACCCCGGAGGGCATTCCGCCCAGCACGCGCCCCGACACCGCGTTCGAGCGCTTCACCGACAGCGGCCCGCTGGCGATGCTGCCGATGACCGAGGGCCGCTATGGCGTCGTTTGGACCGCGCACGAGACCGAGACGCCCGCGATCCTGGGACTCTCGGATGACGACTTCCTCGCCGCGTTACAGACGCGCTTCGGCGGCCGGCTCGGCTGCCTGACCCGCCCCGGGCGCCGCATCGCCTATCCGCTCAAGCTGATGCTGGCCAAGCGCCTGACGCGCGAGCGGCTGATCCTGATCGGCAATGCGGCGCACACCCTGCATCCGGTCGCTGGGCAAGGCTTCAACCTGGGGCTGCGCGATGTCGCGGTCCTCGCTGATCTGCTGGTCGCGGCGAAGATGACCGCCAAGGACCCGGGCGGCGCATCCGTGCTCGGCCCCTATCGCCGGCAGCGGGCGCCCGAGCATGCGCTGATCGCCGGCCTCACCGACGGGCTCGCGCGCCTGTTCGTCAACCCCTGGGGACCGGTGCGGGCCGGCCGCAACCTGGGCCTGCTCGGGCTCGATCTCTTGCCACCGGCGCGGCATCACCTCGCTCGGCGCTTCATGGGTGCGCTCGGACCGCAGCCGCGGCTCGCGCGCGGGCTGCCGGCGACCAGTGCGATGCCGCCGGCGCCGAGCGCCAATGTGCCGCTGCTCGCCGAGCCGCCCCGCACGCCGACCCCCGTCACCGATGCCGCGGCCGACGCCGCGCGCCAAGCAGACCCTGCCAGTCAAGCCTAGGAACCGCAGCCATGTCCGATGCCGATCCTCATCATCTCGGTCATGTCGACCTCGCGATCGTCGGCGGCGGCATGGTCGGGGCCGCGCTCGCCTGCGCCTGCGCCGAGCGCGGACTGACGATCGCCGTCATCGACGGCCAGCCGCCGCAGCGCACCTGGCCTGCCGGCCAGATCGACCTGCGCGTCTCGGCCCTGAGCCGCGCCAGCCAGCGCCTGCTCGAGCGCATCGGTGCTTGGCCACGCATCGTCGAGCTCGGCATCAGTCCCTATCGGGAGATGGTGGTCTGGGATGCCGTTGGCGGTGCCGCGATCCAGTTCGATGCAGCCGAGCTCGGCGAGCCCGATCTCGGGCACATCGTCGAGAACCGCGCGATCCGCCTCGCGCTCTGGGAGCGGCTCGAGGCGTCCGAGCGGGTCCAGCTCCTCTGCCCGGCCTCGCTCGCGCAGCTCGAGACCGACGGCGCCCACGCATTGCTGCGCCTGGCCGACGCGCGCGGCCTCTCGGCCGAGCTGGTGGTCGGCGCCGACGGGCGCGACTCCTTCGTGCGCGAGGCGCTCGGCATCGAGGTCGACGCGCTCGACTATGCGCAGCGCGCGCTGGTCGCCCATGTCGAGGTCGCGCACTGGCACCGCGAGACCGCCTGGCAGCGTTTCCTGCCGACCGGGCCGCTCGCCTTCCTGCCGCTCGCCGATGGCCGCTGCTCGATCGTCTGGTCGGCCGACGAGGATCGCGCCGAGCATCTGCTGGCCCTGGATGACGCCGCCTTCATCGGCGAGCTCGAGGTCGCCTTCGACAAGCGCCTCGGCCCGATCCTGAGCAGCGGCCCGCGCGCCGCCTTCCCGTTGCGTCGCCAGCATGCGCGCGAGTACGTGCGCCCGCGCGCCGCGCTGGTCGGCGATGCCGCGCACAGCATCCATCCGCTGGCCGGGCAGGGCGTCAATCTCGGCTTCCTCGACGTCGCCGCGCTGATCGATGCGCTCGACCATGCTCGCGAGCGCCGTCGCTCGCTCGGCAGCCTGCAGACCCTGCGCCGCTACGAGCGCGCCCGCCGCGGCGACAATGCCGCGATGGTCGCGGCGATGGACGGCTTCAAGCGCCTCTTCGGCAACCGCAACCCGCTTCTGGTCGGCGCTCGCAACCTGGGGCTGGCCGTGGCCGCGCACCTGCCCGGCATCAAGCCGCTGTTCATCCGGCAGGCGCTCGGGTTGGGTGAGCATCTGCCGACGCTCGCCCGGCGCGGCTGAGCCGCGCGGCGGCCACTGGCGCAGCGAGGTCGGTCAAGTAGTTGGCGGCTCGATCCTGATGGCTAACGCTCATGGCAGGCCGCCACCCCGGACGATGAATCCCGCATGATTCACGGTAACAGGCTGGCTTTTGCGGTTCGGTCAATCAGGGGCTTGCAGGAGTCGAACGGCCGTTTTGGTCGGGCCTTCAAGGCTGCAGTGATCGGCTTGAGCTCGATCAGGTGATGACGGGGGCGGGGTGGAAGCGAAGCAGCGGCAGACCATCGATGCGCTGACGGCGGCCTGGGCCCAGGACGAGCGCGTCGAGCTGATCGATGGCGAGATCGTCAAGCGCCCGATGGCCCGTATCGAGCATGGGCTGGCGCAGTCCGGTCTGAATGCCGAGATCGCGTTGATCACCCGTCACGGCGGTCCCCGAGGCTGGTGGATCGCGACCGAGGTGAGCGTTGAACCTAGAAACCGCAGTTTTGTGTCGAGTAAGTCCAGGACTTTGGGAGCGGCACGGAGGCCGTGAAATTGGTCAATGTTACCCAGCGGGTGAGCACGGGAAGCCGTGCGATTCCCGTCAGAGGAGGTGAGCCGCCGACTCTGTAGCGAACCTGCATGCATAGACCGCAAGGGTATGTGTGAAGCCAGGTGTAGCGAGCGTGCAGGCCGCGTGATAGAGCCCCGAAAATTTCATAGTTGTGGTCCGAGAGGATAACCGGTGAGAGCCGGGAAAGCCGACGGTTTGGCTGCGCCGGAAGGCATTGAGTCCCGGAGACGCAAAGGCGAGTCGAGGGGACACCACCGGGGTCCGAGAGCGGGGCATGTACGCACAGGGGTAGCCTGGGAACTCGAGAGGACCGTGATCTCCTTGTGAAGACACCGGTGAGGCACGCCGGAGAACAAGCAGGGCCAAGAGCCGAGCGGGAACCGCGCACCGCAGGCATCGTCCCGAGGGGCGGAAACGAACGCGCGGACACAAGGTATCGGGGCGCGAGCGAGCATGCGAAGCAACCCGAGACGGAGCAACGGTAGTCTTAGCGGAGCATAGTACCGATGGCTGAGAGCAGGAGAAGCCGAGAAGGCGGGGAACCGAGACCCGAGGGACCCGCTGGAGGGAAGGCGAAGCCGGGGATAACGTCTTGCCGGGGGGAACGATGACAGGCACCCAGAGGCCACACCTCATCACACCGCAACTTCGGCAAATCACAGCGCAAGCACAGGCGAATCCGGATCAGGTATTCACCAGCCTGATCCACCACATGGATTTCGATCTGCTTCGAGAAGCCTACTACCGGCTGCGGGCGCGATGGAGCGCCGGGGCTGAGCGGGATCGACGCGCGGGACTATGCGCAAGACCTGGAGGGCAACCTGAACGGGCTGCACGAGCGCCTGCGCACGCGGACCTACCAGGCCGCGGCGGTCAAGCGCGTGTGGATTGACAAGGACGACGGCAAGAAACGCCCGATCGGGATCACGGAAATCGAAGACAAGATCGTACAGAAAGCGGTATCGATGCTGATGGGAGCGGTGTACGAGCAGGACTTCCTACCGTGCTCCTATGGCTTTCGGGAAGGGCGCAACGCCCATGACGCCCTCGCGCAGCTGCGCGAGCAATGCATGACGCACGGCATCCGATGGATCGACGACGCAGACATCACAGGATTCTTCGACAACATCGACCGGGGCTGGCTGCGGAGCTTTATCCAGCGCCGGATCAATGATGGTGGGATCATGCGGCTGATCGGCAAATGGTTGCACGCCGGCGTCATGGATGGCGCAACACTCAGCTACACCGACAAAGCGACGCCACAGGGCGGAGTCATCAGCCCGCTGTTGGCGAACATCTACCTCCACCATGTACTGGATGTGTGGTTCGAGACCGAAGTGAAGCCGCGGCTGCGAGGCCACTGCTTCTTGGTGCGCTTTGCCGACGACTTCGTCCTTGGCTTTCAACGCGAAGACGATGCACGGCGCGTCCTGCAGGTGCTCGCGAAACGCTTCGCCAGATTCGGACTGGACCTGCATCCCGAGAAGAGCCGCCTGATCGAGTTCGGCAGACCTGCCCGCGCGCAACGCAGCGGCCAGGGCGCCAACACGTTCGACTTTGTCGGATTCACCCACTACTGGGCAAGATCGAGGCGGGGCTACTGGGTCATCAAGCGCAAGACCAAGCGCAAGACGGTCAAGAAGCACATCCAGGGCATCCGGGCGTGGTGTCGGCGAAATCGCCACCGCGCGCTTGAGGAACAACACCGGATCATCAGCGCCAAGTTGCGCGGCCACTACCAATACTTCGGTGTCCGCGGCAACCTCCAAGCCCTGGCAGCGGTGCGCGAGCAAGTGCTGCGCGCCTGGCAGTACTGGCTTCACCGTCGCAGCAGCAAGCACGCCATGCCGTGGAGCAAGTTCCAGGCACTGCTGGAGCGCCTGCCGTTGCCCCGACCCAGGATCATCCATGCCGTGTGACTGCTTGCAGGGTCGTGAAGTTATCCATCAGGATCGGGGTTGCGATCCTGGTATCCCGAGGAACCGGATGACCGAATTGGTCACGTCCGGATCTGTGGGGGGGATGGTCCAGTAATGGCTGTCTCTACCCGGAGGACGGCCGCCAGGGTGCGTCCCGCGGGGTGTCCAGCTAGGCACAACGAGGCGGAATAGTCATTCTCTTCCAACGAGTTGTCACAACGCTGGGCGCCGCGCGGGGCGTGCACTGGTGGTCGTAGCGGCCATCATCCACGGGTGCGCCTCAAAAAGCGCCAGAAGTGGAGTTGATGCAAAGGGTTGCATGCTTTGCGAAGTGGTCAACTGCGGTTTCTAGGTTGAATACAGCGAGCACCAGTGTCCGAGCCATGATCTGGCCGGCTGGCGCAAGGAGCGCCTGCCGTCGCCCCCGAGGGGCGTGATGACGCTGGCCCCGGACTGGGTCTGCGAGATCCTCTCGCCCGGCCATGAGCGCAAGGATCTCGTGCATCATCTCCTGCTGCTGCAGCGCGCCGGCGTCCCGTACTACTGGGTCCTCTCACCCGAGGACCGCTCGCTGATCGCCTATGCGCTCGAGGGCGAGGGCTATCGCGTCATCGCCTCGGCCGCGTACCGACAGGATGAGATGCCGGAGCGCGTGCGCATCCCGCCCTTCGAGGTCGGCGAGATCGACCTCGGGTATGTCTTCGGCGTCGATTGAGGGGGGTCGTGATGCCACGAGAGTCTGATCCAGTGAGGTGGACCTGCGCGCCCGAGGCGGTCCGCACGATCTCACCGATTGCAGCGCGTCAGAAATGCCGAGACCCTTCTCTTGCAATCACGCCCAGCGCTGTACGAGCCCGGTCGCGGGCGACCCGATCGCGCTCGCGGCGGCGAAGATCGTTCGCAAGCGGGCTCCTACCGCACGGCCATTGGGGCAGCGCCAGTCGGTCTCGGGATTGCCGACGTCTTGCACTACACTGCGTCCAGTTTGGGATGTGCCATTTTGACCGCGCCGGCTGCGGAAAAATGACGCTTCTGTCTCTGGACGCGGTTTAGCTTGCGACCATTGCGGGCAACGACGATCGGTCTCGGGGGTGCCGCTGTCTTGCACGAGGTTCAGGCCGCTTGCGGCGGCGTCTCGACGAACAGCGCCTCGAGCCGATCGCCGATGCGGCTCTGGCCGGCCTGGCGCAGCACCACGTCGACCGGCGGCAGCCGTGGCAGGTGCTCGCTCGGCGCGATGACGGTAGTGCCGGGGATCAGCGCGCGCTCGGTGCGGGCGGTGATGCCGAGGCCGTTCTTCACCGCCGCCATCAGGCCGGGCAGGCTGGTTGTGGTATAGGCGACGCGCCAGGGGATGCCGGCGCCGTTGAGCGCGTCGACCGCGACCGCGCGCAAGGTGCAGGGCGGCGAGAAGGTCGCCAGCGGCAGCGGGCTGCCGGGCTCCCGCCGCCGGTGTTCGTCGCCCTGCTCCGGACCGATCCAGTGCAGCTGGGCCTGCCCTAAGCGGCGGCCGGCGATCGGCCCCGTGCCGGCGCGGCAGACTGTCAGAATGAGATCGTAGTCGCCGCGCTCGAAGGCTGTGGATAGGTCCTGCGTGAAGCCCGTGTGCACATGCAGGCGCACCCGTGGGTAGGCTTGCGCGAAGCGGGCGAGCAGCTCCGGGAACGGACCCTCCGAGAGCCCTTGCGCCACGCCGAGCCGTAGCTCGCCCTCGATCTCGCTCTCGGCCACCGCGGCGACCGCCGCCTCCTGCATGCGCAGCAGCTGCCGGGCATGGCCGACGAAGCGCTCGCCGGCCGCGGTGAGCCGGCGCTTGCGGCCATCGGGCGCGAACAGGGCCACGCCGAGCTCCTGCTCGAGCCGATGGACCTGCTGGCTGATGGTCGACTGCGTCTTGTGCAGCCGCGCCGCGGCGCGATTGAAGCCGTCCAGCTCGACCACGGCGACGAAGGTCCGTAGCAACTCGGTGCTCAGGTTCGGTTGAAGCGACATCAGCGTGCTTGCCCCGTTGAAATTGCATACGATTCCGCTTTGTTGTGTCTGTTGGCCTGTTTCCGATCAGGCAGGCAGACGTTCCTTTGGAGGCCGCTTAGGTGCCGTTTCTAGTGCATCGCGTCAGAAATGCCGAGACCCTTTTCCTGTCATCTGGCTCTCAGCACTGTAGGAACCCGCTTGGGGGCGACCAGGCCGCGGGCGCGACGGCGAAAATCGCCCGCAAGCGGGCTCCTACCCCACGACCATTGGGGGGCAGCGACGATCGGTCTCGGGAGTTCCGCTGTCTTGCACTAGGGTGATGCCAGCGTCGACCCGGGTGTTCGCGATTGGCGATCGATCAGTTCAAAAAATATCATTAGAACGATCAATTGGGACGGAATAAGGTTGGTTCATGCGAGGCGTCTTCGCGTCGACTCGTCCTTTGATCATCCTTGTCTGCTTGCTTTTGTTCGCGGCCTGAGCGTCATCAGTCCGCCCAGCGGCATACCTCCAGCGTCATACCCCCAGAGTCCTATCCCCGAGAGAGATCACCGATGACCACCAAGCTCAACCGCTACAGCTCCCGTGTCACCGAGCCCAAATCCCAGGGCGCCTCCCAGGCCATGCTGCATGCCACCGGCCTCTCCGAAGAGGACCTCGGTAAGCCGATGATCGGCATCGCCGGCGTCTACCTGGAGGGCAACCCCTGCAACATGCACATCAACGACCTTGCCGCCGAGGTCAAGGCCGGCACCGATGGGGCGGGCCTGGTCGGCATGCGCTTCAACACCATCGGTGTCAGCGACGGCATCAGCATGGGCACGCGCGGCATGAGCTATTCGCTGCAATCGCGCGACCTGATCGCCGATTCGATGGAGACCGTGGTCGGCGCCCAGTGGTACGACGGACTGATTGCATTGCCCGGCTGCGACAAGAACATGCCCGGCTCGATCATGGCGATGGCGCGGCTCGACCGCCCGGGCATCATGGTCTACGGCGGCACCATCCGCGCCGGCCACGGCAAGTCCGGTCAGCCGCTCGACATCGTCTCGGCGTTCCAGAGCTACGGCCAGTACCTCGCCGGCAACATCGACGAGGCCGAGCGCGAGGACATCGTCCGCCACGCCTGCCCCGGCCCCGGCGCCTGCGGTGGCATGTACACCGCCAACACCATGGCCTCGGCGATCGAGGCGCTCGGCATGGCCTTGCCGTACAGCGCGTCGGTCCCGGCCACCGATCCAGCCAAGCTCGACGAGTGCCGCCGCGCCGGCGCCGCGATGCGCACCCTGCTCGAGCAGGACATCAAGCCCAGTGACATCATGACCCGCGCCGCGTTCGACAACGCGCTGGCGATGGTGATGGCGCTCGGCGGCTCGACCAACGCGGTGCTGCATCTGATCGCGATGTCGCGCGCAATCGGCGTCAATCTGACGCTCGAGGATGTCCAGGCCGCGAGCGATCGCACCCCGTACCTGGCCGATCTCAAGCCGAGCGGCAAGTATGTGATGGAGGACCTGCATCAGGTCGGCGGCACGCCGGCGGTGATGAAGTACCTGCTCGAGCAGGGCCTGATGACCGGCGACTGCCTCACCGTCACCGGCCGCACCCTCGCCGAGAACGTCGCCGAGCTGCCGGGGCTCAGTGATGGTCAGCAGATCGTGATGCCAGTCGAGAATGCCTACAAGGAGACCGCCCACATCCAGATCCTGCGCGGCAACCTGGCCCCGGAAGGCGCCGTAGCCAAGATCACCGGCAAGGAAGGGCTGCGCTTCGAGGGCACCGCACGGGTCTTTGACGCTGAGGAGGACATGCTGCGGGCGCTCGAGGACGGCCAGATCAAGAAGGGCGACGTGGTCGTGATCCGCTACGAGGGCCCCAAGGGCGGCCCCGGCATGCCCGAGATGCTCACTCCGACCAGCGCCATCATGGGCGCCGGCCTCGGCAAGGACGTCGCGCTGCTCACCGACGGGCGCTTCTCCGGCGGCTCGCACGGCTTCATCATCGGCCACGTCTGCCCGGAGGCGCAGGCGGGCGGCCCGATCGCGCTGCTCGCCGACGGCGATACTGTCACCATCGATGCCGGCGAGCGGCTGCTGGCGATGGACGTCGACGACGCTGAGCTAGAGCGCCGCCGCGCCAACTGGAGCATGCCGCCCTACAAGGCCGAGCGCGGCACGCTCTACAAGTACATCAAGACGGTCAAACCGGCCTCAGAGGGCTGTGTGACCGACGAGTAGCGCCGTGCGGCCGGCTCGAGATTGAGCCGGAAGATCAACCTCGCTGCCAAGCTGGATTCCGGGTGAGTTGCGCGTCGAGCCCAACGGCTCGGCGTGAGCACGGTCTACACTGAACGCCTGAGCGAAGTCTTACCTGCCATCCTCGGTATCACCGTTGAAGAAGCTCCCGATCGGCATCCAAACCTTGCGCGAGATGCGCGAGGGGGGCTATTACTACGTCGATAAGACCGGTTATGCGCTGCGGCTGATCGACGAGGGTAAGTACTACTTCCTGTCCCGTCCGCGGCGCTTCGGCAAGAGCCTGTTCCTCGATACGCTGGCGGAGCTGTTCAGCGCGAATCAGGCGTTGTTCGTGGGGCTGACGGCGGATGAGCGGTGGGATTGGTCGCGCCCGTATCCGGTGCTGCGGCTCAGCTTCGGCGGCGGGGTGGTGCGCACGCCGGCCGAGTTGGAGGCCAAGATCCGCGAGCAGTTGGCGCTCAACCAGTCGGAGCTCGGTATTCGCTGCGAGCAGCCGACCATCGCCGGCGCCTTCGCCGAGCTGATCCGCCGAACCCATGCCAAGACCGGCGAGCGGGTGGTGGTGCTGGTCGATGAGTACGACAAGCCGATCCTGGATAATCTGCTCGAGGCCGAGACCGCGCGCGGGCTGCGCGATGGCCTGCGCAATCTGTACTCGGTGATCAAGGATTCGGATGCGCACATCCGCTTCGCGTTCCTCACCGGGGTGAGCAAGTTCAGCAAGGTCAGCCTGTTCTCAGGGCTGAACAATCTCTACGATCTCACCGTCGACGCCGACTATTCGGCCCTCTGCGGTTACACCGAGGCCGATCTCGACGCGGTCTTCGCGCCCGAACTCGAGGGTCTGGACCGCGCGCAGATCCGGGCCTGGTACAACGGCTACAACTGGCTCGGCGAGGCGGTCTACAATCCCTTCGACGTATTGCTGCTGTTCAAGCGGCGCGTCTTCCACCCCTGGTGGTTCGAGACCGGCACGCCGACCTTTCTGGTCGATGTGCTGACCGAGCGCGGCTTCTTCACGCCCAACCTAGCCAAGCTCCGGGCTGACGAGGCGCTGCTATCGGCGTTCGATGTCGACCGATTGGCGACCGAGGCGCTGCTCTGGCAGACCGGCTATCTGACCTTCACCGGCGCCCGGCAGATCGGCGCGCGTTGGGAATACAGTCTGAGCTATCCGAATCTGGAGGTCAGTGCCGCGCTCAACGACAGCCTGTCCAAGGCGTTGATCGGCAACCCCGGCCAAGCGAGCGAACTGGCGAGCCGCTTGTACGACATCCTGCTGGCCGATGACCTCCCGGCGCTGCGCCGGCATGTCGAGAGCCTGTTCGCCGCGATCCCGCATGCCTGGCACGATAACAACCCGATTGCGCGTTATGAGGGCTACTACGCTAGCGTCTTCTATAGCCACTTCGCCGCGCTCGGGCTCGACCTGGTCCCGGAGGACGCCAGCCACCACGGCCGGCTCGATCTGCGCTTGCGTTTCAATGGCCGCCTGTGGCTGTTCGAACTCAAAGTGGTCGAGTTCGCCCCCGAAGGGGCCGCGCTGGCGCAGATCAAGGCCCGCGGCTATGCCGACAAGTACCGCGCCGAGGGGCTGCCGATCCATCTGGTCGGCATCGAATTCAGTCGTGAACGGCGCGCGCTGGTGGCGTTCGAGACCGAGACCCTAGCCTGATCCGCAGTCGCGAAGCCGATGGCGCCGACTTCTGAATCGCCGCATGACCGCGCTCGAGGCCAACGCATGAACGCCGTCAGCATGATGTTGGCTTGCAAGGACACGAACAGACCTGACGCCACTCCCTGCGAGCCCAACGGCTCGGCGTGAGCATACTCTACACTGAGCACTGAGTAGCGCTTTGCCTGATCATCGACGTGGCCCATGAAAAAGCTCCCGATCGGCCTCCAGACCTTCCGCGAGATCATCGAGGAAGGCTACGTCTACATCGACAAGACCGCGCACGCCTGGGCGATGGCGAGCACCGGCAAGTACTATTTCCTCTCGCGCCCGCGCCGCTTCGGCAAGAGCCTGTTCCTGGACACGCTCAACGAGCTGTTCAACGCCAGCGAGGCGCTGTTCCGTGGGCTCTTCATCCATGAACGCTGGGACTGGTCCCAGCGGCATCCGGTGATCCGGCTGGACTTCGCCGGCGGGGTGCTGACCAGTCGCGCGGGGCTCGACCGGCGCATCGAGCGTCTGCTGAGCGAGAACGCCGCGCGGCTCGGCGTGACCTGCGACTGGAGCCACAACGACATCCCGGGCTGCTTCGGCGACTTGATCCGCGCGGCCGAGGCGGCTACCGGCCAGCGCGTCGTGATCCTGGTCGACGAATACGACAAGCCGATCCTGGACAACATCGCCGAGCCGGAACGCGCCGCCGAACTGCGCGAAGGGCTGAAGAACCTGTACTCGACCCTGAAGGCGCAGGACGCGCACATCCGGCTGGTGTTCATGACCGGGGTGACCAAGTTCAGCAAGGTCAGCCTGTTCTCGGGGATCAATCAACTTGAAGATCTCACCCTCGACGCGCGCTTCGCCACCGTCTGCGGCTACACTCAAGCCGACCTCGAGACCAGCTTCGGCGAGCATCTGAGCGGGGTCGACTGGGACCGGCTGCGGCAGTGGTACAACGGCTATGGCTTCCTCGGCGAGCCGGTCTACAACCCGTTCGACATCCTGCTCTTCATTCGCAAAGGGCAAGCCTTCCGCAACTACTGGTTCGAGACCGGCAGCCCGAGCTTCCTGATCGAATTGCTGCGATGCCGGAGGATGTTCTTGCCGAAGCTCGAGGGGATCGAGGCGAGCGAAGAGATCCTCGACTCCTTCGATATCGAGCGCATCGATCCGGTCACCCTGCTGTTCCAGGCCGGTTACCTCACCATCGACCACATCACCGAGCAATTCGGGCAATGGTCGTTTGCGCTGCGGATTCCGAACCAGGAGGTCCGTCAGGCGCTCGCCAACCACCTTGCCGATGGCTATACCGGCCACTACCCGAGCGAGCGCCTGGGTTGGCAGCAATCGCTCTACGGCCCGCTGTCGAGCGGCGATGTGGATGGCCTGATCGCCGCCATCCAGCGCCTGTTCGCCGGGGTCCCGTGGCGCAACTTCACCGGTAATGACCTGGCCGATACCGAGGGCTACTACGCCAGCGTGCTCTACGCCTTCTTTGCCAGCCTGAATGCCGAGGTGATCCCCGAGGACATCACGAACCAAGGCCAGGTCGATCTCACCGTCAAGCTGGCTGGCTTCATCTACGTCATGGAGATCAAGGTCCGGCGCGGCGCCGGCGACGCGGCTCGCCCCGACGGGAAGACGGCACCGGTTGCGGATCAGCCCGACAATGCTGCCCTGGCCCAGATCCGCGCCCGCGGCTACAGCGACAAGTACCGGGGGCTGCCCAAGCAAGGGCTGTTCGAGCTCGGGTTGGTCTTCGACAGCGCCGCGCGCAATCTGGTATAGGCGGATTGGGCGCAGGCTGGGTAGTCGCGAAGGTGTGCGGTCGGTTGTCGGCCTCGCCGCGTGCACCAAAGCGTACATGATCGCCGATGACAGCAGTAGACTCCTGAACGAGCCGACAACCTGGAGCATGCATCCATGAGCGCCGCCCTGGACCTCTACGCCAAGCTCACCGAGGCCACGGATGAGAAGGAGCGCGCGCATCTGATCGCGAGTGCCTTCGACGCGCTGGAGGCCCGCTTCATCCAGATCAACGAGCAGGCCACGCAAGGGCATGTGCGCGAGAATGAACTACGCCTGCAGAAGGAGATCAAGGAAGTCGGGGCGCGCCTGCAGGAGCAGCTCAAAGACATCGAGCTGCAGATCAAGCAGTTCGAAGTCAACCTGCACCAGGCCATGGCTGCCCAGACCTGCTGGCTGCTCGGCGGCCTCGCAGTGCTTGGCGCCGTCTTCAAAATCGCCGATCTGTTGATCGGACCTTGAGTGCCATCGGTCACCGTGCCGCGCAGCCTGTTGCTGCGTATGCCTCCAAGGTCTGCCTCTTACGCTGGCGGAGCTATTCAGCGCGAATCAGGCGTTGTTCGCGGGGTTGGCGGCGCAAGAGCGCTGGGACTGGTCGTGCCCGTATCCGGTGCTGCGGCTCAGCTTCGGCGGGGTCTGACCGTCAAGCTGGCTGGCTTTATCTACGTCATAATAGAGATGAAGATACGGCGCGGTGCCGGCGCTGGTCGATCAGAGCTGACTGGAACCCATAAAGAGCGATGGCGTATATCAAAAAGGACTCGATCTGATTGTCAGATCGAGTCCTGCACGTTAGCCCTCTACATTACGAGCCTAGGGCGGCCGATTGCGGGGTTATATTAGCCTTCGCCTTCGCCTTCGCCTTCGCCTTCGCCTTCGCCGGCTGCGTTTCGGCACTCAGGTGGAACAAGAGTGTAACAATCGTCAGAAGTTGAACAGACCCAGGTTACGATACCTTCTTCTGTCAACTCAGGCGTCAATGTGATCTCACATTCGTCAACTGCGGTGGTCCCAGCTACCGTAATTGCCCCAGTGCCATCTGCGCATGATGATGATGCAACATAATCACTACCGGCCTCTATATCAGTATATCCAGCACAAGCACCGTCCGTGATTTCGCCCATACTAGAAATGTTTTCACTAACTGTTGCCTTTGCTGCAGAGGCAGCAACAATTGCTTCTGACATTTTTGCGCGTTTAGTAAAATCCATGTAAGAAGGAATTGCGATTGCGGCAAGAATGCCGATGATCGCAACGACGATCATTAGTTCGATTAAGGTAAAACCCTGCTGATGCTTACGCATGAGACTGTTCTCTCTATGGCTGTTTGCAAACTCTGGGTCGTGACCTAAACGGCTTTTGTGCCTCATTCGGCCACATTGGCTTTAGCAGATCCCGGGCCAGACTGAATGTCCCTTGCGGAGAGTCCGAATCGCGTCCAATTCCGTGAGCGCGTTCACAAAAGGGACCAATTTCAATACTCGACTGAAAATGTCGAGTTTGATTTGCGTTTTTGATAAAAATGCTCGGAAATGCCAGGTGATGTATGAGCGTTCCGCTTCAAGAAGATCACTCTTCAAGCCCCGCAACCAATGCGGCGGCGAGGGCATGCCCGCGCTCGGCTGCACCGCGCAGCCAGGTCTTGGCCGCATCCAGGTCGAGTGCCACGCCGGTGCCTGAGACCAGGCATTGCCCAAGATGACACATCGCATCGGGCAAACCACCGCGAGCCGCCCCGATCAACCAAGGTCGCGCGCGCTCGGTTTGGTCTGCTTCCAGCAGCATCAACGCGACCTCGAGCTGACTCGGCGCATTGCCCGTGTCGGCCGCTAAGATGTGCGCGCGTTCTTCTTCCTCAACTGG
The DNA here is from genome assembly GCF_016584085.1 of Halochromatium glycolicum. GTDB lineage: Bacteria > Pseudomonadota > Gammaproteobacteria > Chromatiales > Chromatiaceae > Lamprobacter > Lamprobacter glycolicus. The sequence goes on from NZ_NRSJ01000037.1 coordinate 52,049, forward strand.
AAATGTCACGAATGGGAGTAGGCTATCCAGATCGATGCGCGCTTTGGCATGACCGGAGGCGGGCTTGGCAACGATGTGCCGGACCCGGCCTTCGCGAATCGCGCGCCAGAGTGTGCTCTTGCCCATGCCAGTGAGCGACATCGCGGTCTCGAAGCTGATGTAATCCATCAACGCTCTCCAATGATGGAAGGATCAGCGCCGCTCCCACAGCCGCGCAAAATCGAGTCGGAGCGTGCAGGTAGAGAACGCAATATCGTGCCCGCCGTCATGAAAGCCGCTGACCTTTCGGTAGTTACCGTCGACGAGTCGATACAGGCCTGCTTGAGCGCGGGAAGGATCGAGCAGCAGGTACCAGGTGACGCCCTCCTGGCGGTACAGCTCGAACTTGGTCTGTTCATCTCGCCGCCTCGTCGGGGGTGAGATGACTTCGGCGATGAGTTCCGGTGGGCGCGTAATGCGGTCATCTTCTGGGCGATGGCAGATGACGATGACATCGGGACGCACGATGGTGTCCTGCGCGAGCTCGACGTCGATCTTGAACAGGACCTCACAGTCGGGGCAGCCCTCGAGCGCCGCGGCGAGCTGGCGTGCCTATTCCGACGAACGTGACCGCGGATTCCGACGGAACGTGACCGGCCGTGGACTCGCGCACGCACTGGGCCTGGAATCGTCGACCTATCGGTCACGATCCGTCAACGGGCGGCGTGATGTCTCTGGTGGTTGGTTCCTCCTCGGGTTTATCTTGATTGCTATTTTAAAACCAGCAGCCGTCGCGCCGCAGGCGTGCTCAGCGAATGCCTGGGGTGGTGCGCCGGGCGGTGGGCAACGGGTGCAGGAGTGGGGGCAAGGTGTGGGCAACCCGCGTGAGCGGGTTGTCCACGGCTTGTCCCCACGCCCGCCTGATGGGAATCAGGCGGCCTGCACGCGTTGTCCACGGTCCGGCGCTGGCACGGCGTTGC
>NZ_NRSJ01000038.1 GCF_016584085.1 Halochromatium glycolicum
CGGTCGCGAGCCGGTCCCCGACCGGCGCCACCGAGACCACATCGCGCAGCATCTGCGGCGGCTTGCCGAGCAGCAGGGACAGCGGCATATCGATCGGGACCGTGCCGAATTGGGCGTCCTCGAGCACCAGCCGTTCGTCATCGGTCGCCGTGCCGACGAGCGCATAGGGGCAGCGCTCGCGTGCGCAGATCGCCTCGAACTCGGCCTGGCGCTGCGGATCGAGCGCCAGCACATAGCGCTCCTGCGCCTCGTTGCACCAGATCGCCATCGGCGACATGCCCGGATCGGCGTTCGGCACCCGCCGCAGCTCGAAGCGTCCGCCGCGCCCGCCGTCGTGCACCAGCTCCGGCAGCGCATTGGATAGCCCGCCGGCGCCGACATCGTGGATGAACAGGATCGGGCTCTCGCCGCCGCGCGCGTTGCAGCGGTCGATGACCTCCTGACAGCGGCGCTGCATCTCCGGGTTGGCACGCTGCACCGACGCAAAATCCAGGTCCTCGGCGCTGGCGCCGCTGGTCATGCTCGAGGCCGCGCCGCCGCCGAGGCCGATCAGCATCGCCGGACCGCCGAGCACGACCAACGGCGCCCCGGCCGGGAAGCCGCCCTTCTCGACGTGCTCGGCACGCACCGCGCCGGCGCCGCCGGCGAGCATGATCGGCTTGTGGTAGCCGCGCAGCTCGACGCCACCGCCGGCGCGCGGGACCGGCTGCTCGAAGGTGCGGAAGTAGCCGGCGAGACAGGGCCGGCCGAACTCGTTGTTGAACGCGGCGGCACCGATCGGCCCGTCGCGCATGATCTCGAGCGCCGAGCAGATCCGCGCCGGCTTGCCCCAGTCGCGCTCCCAGGGCAGCTCGGCGCCCGGGAGGCGCAGGTTCGAGACCGAGAAGCCGCACAGGCCGGCCTTGGGCTTGGCGCCGCGTCCGGTCGCGCCCTCGTCGCGGATCTCGCCGCCGGAGCCGGTCGCCGCGCCCGGGTCGGGCGCGATCGCGGTCGGATGGTTGTGGGTCTCGACCTTGAACAGGATATGCAGCGGCTCGTCGCTCGCGCGATAGACCTGATCCTCGGCCGAGACCGCGAAGCGCTGCGCCGGCCAGCCCTCGATCACCGCAGCGTTGTCGCGATAGGCCGAGAGCACGCCCGCGGGCGCCGCGGCGGTGCTGCGGCGGATCATCGCGAACAGCGACTCGGATTGGCGCTCACCGTCGATGATCCAGTCGGCGTTGAAGATCTTGTGCCGGCAGTGCTCGGAGTTGGCCTGAGCGAACATCATCAGCTCAACATCGCTCGGATCGCGCTTGAGCGAACCGAAGCTCTCGGCGAGATAGGCGATCTCGTCGGGCGAGAGCGCGAGGCCGAGCGCGCGATTGGCCTGCTCGAGTGCCACCTGGCCGTCGCGCAATAACGGGATGACCCGCATCGGCTGCGGCTCGGCCTGATCGAACAGCCGCTCGGCGGCGGCCGGATCGCGCAGCACCACCTCGGTCATGCGGTCATGCAGCAGGGCTGCTGCAAGCTTGAGCCACCCGGTGTCGAGCCGACTCTCATCGAGCCCATGGTCACCGAGCTCACCGTCATCGAGTACGGCGGCGTCGACCCCCGCCATGTCGCGCGCAGCGCCTGTCTCCGGGCGCAGGCTGAACAGCGTGCCGCGCTCGAGCCGGCGCACGGCGTCCAAGCCACAATGCTGGGCGATATCGGTCGCCTTCGACGACCAGGGCGAGATCGTGCCGGGGCGCGGAATGACCAGCAGCGTCGCGCCGGCGGTGGTCACCGCGGCAGACGAGCCAGCCGCCTCCGGGGGCGTCGCCGGCCCATAGCGCAGCAGCCGCTCCAGCACCGCTTCCTCGTCGGCATCGAGCGCGCGCGCAAGGTCCACGAAATGGACGAAGGTGGCCGACAGCCGACAGGGCGGCACGCCAGCCGCGCGCAGGCGCGCCTCGAGTTTGGACAGACGGAAATCGGACAGGGCGGGCGCGCCGCGCAGCATGCGCATCGATCAGACTCCAGGCAAGGATCGCAGTGAGCAAGCCTCGATGATACGCGACCTCCCGGTCAGCTTCCGCCAGCGCGACGCCGTGCCATAATCGAGCCGCGCCAGTGAACGACCCCTGCGGATTCGGAGCCGAGATTGGAACAGATCGCACAGCTGCACATCGAAAAACTCCCTGAGGGCGTCTACCTGGCGACCTCCGACGACATCCCCGGCTTGGTTGCTCAGGGGCGAACGCTCACCGAGACCTTGGAGATCGCACGTGATGTCGCAAGAGGACTCTTGGAAGCCCAGGGCGAGCGCTCGAACACCCTCAAGCTCACCCCTATAGGAGAATCCTTGGATATCCCTCTGGTTGTCGGTGGCTGATGGGGAGACTCTCGGGTTTTCGCTATCGGGACATCGTTCGGCGATTGAAACGCCTCGGTTTCCAGTTCGACCGGCAAGCAGCCGGAAGCCATGAGATCTGGTTCAACTCCGAAACACAACGCTATACGACGATCCCCAATCATCCTGGCGACATGCCGGAAGGCACGCTCCGAGCGATCCTGAAACAGGCCGATGTCTCCCAGGAAGACTTTCTCCGCCCGCGTTGATCATTCGGCGACTGGGGATCGTCCGAGGCCGAAACCGCTGGCTTTCCGGAGAGGCACCAGCGCTTGCGATCTCCGATGCCAGGCTCGCCCAGGATGCCTGTCTCATGCCCCTTAAGTTCGATCCCATCGGCCTCTGCCGCTCGCCCTACACCGACAAGTTCGGCATCCCGCGCCAACCGCGCTTGATCACCGCCGCCGAGGCGCGCATCGAGCTGCTGCCGCCCTATGCCCGCGAAGAGGCCTTCGACGGACTCGAAGGCTTCTCGCACGTCTGGCTGGTCTTCGTGTTCCACGACGACTGCCTCGACGCGGGCTGGAAGCCCCAGGTGCGCCCGCCGCGGCTCGGCGGCCGGGACAAGGTCGGCGTCTTCGCGAGCCGCTCGCCGTATCGGCCCAATCCGATCGGGATCTCGGCGGTGGCGCAGCAGGGCCTCGAGCGCAATGGGAAACACCTGTATCTGCGCGTGGCGGGGGCTGATCTGCTCGACGGCACGCCGATCCTTGATATCAAGCCCTATGTGCCCTATGCCGATGCGATCGCCGACGCCGCCGGCGGCTTCGCTCAGAAACCGCCCGGCTCCCGCTTCGAGGTGCGATTCAGCGAGCAGGCGCGGCACGGGATTGCCGAGCATGACCCCGACGGCCGGCGGCGCCTCGCCGAGCTGATCGAGCAGGTGATCGCCCAGGACCCGCGCCCGGGCTATATGGACCGTTACCCGGAACGCCGCCAGTTCTCGCTTAAGCTCTATGCGCTGAATATCGACTGGGAGATCGACGGCACATTCGCGACCGTGACGGCGATCCGAGCGCAAGCGCTATGATGCTCGATTGCCCCAACAGGCCCGAAGTACAACGTTCTTAGGCGATTGCCGGAAAAGCTCGTACCGAATTGCGCAGGATGTTCGTTTGCCTTCGAGGAGCGTCGCCGGGAGCATAGCCGGGCTATGTGACCGGCGGCGCGACGAAGAAGGCGAGCGAAAAGACCAGCAAGGCGGTATGAGCTTTGACAGAAATCGCCTTAACGCTTGCGCCCGATGTCACAGGGTGCGCGCGATCGCGACGGAGTCCGGTGGCCGCCCCGCCACGCTACTGCGATGCGCCTTCCTCCTCGCACTGGAAGCGGCGAAAGCGGGCGCTGCCATCGGGATCGGTCTCGGTGAGCGTCATCACCAGGTTGTCAAGGTTGATCTTGAAGCGGCCCTCCTGGGCCTCGATCTGCTTGCCGCTGATCCAGATCGCCTCCTCAACGGCGAGATAAGGCCGGCCCGCCTCAATGCTAGCGTAATCGAAATGGAAGTCCTCACCGGGTGCGGTCTTGGTGACAGTCAGCATCACCGGCTCGGCCTCCTGCGGTGGCTGCTCGCCGTAGCTGACCTCACCCGGCTCGCCGAAGCTCACCGCGCGCATCGGCTGCTCACGACAGATCAGCTCGAGGCGGCTGGGTGCCTGTTCTTCGGCGGCGGCTGCCAGACCGGTTGTTCCGAGGCAGACGATAAAGGATACGGCAAGCCAGCCGTTCCGGCGGTGGTCTCTGCGCGTCATGGGATCTCCGTAGCATTGTTGAGTTGATTCACAGCCCGGACCTTTCGCTTGCCATTCGCCCGAGCGCGCTCGGGTGCCCTTAGACGCCCTATCAAAATGCCGGCCTAGCCTGCACACGCTGCTGAATGCTAGGCCGTAGCAGGTGTCTCGAAAGTCAGGTCTCGATCTCGACGAACGGCACCTCATCCGGCGCGCCCTCGGCATGCCACCAGCGCGCTCGGCGCTCGAATCCCGGATAGGCAGGCATTGCGATGAGGCTTGAAGAGACGGTCGCAAGGACCGCTCCATCGAGGTCCAACCGCAGGTTCATCGCCGCTGAGGCGTCACCACCGCCATCGCGCGATTGGAGCAGCGCGATCCACTCTGCGAATGCAGCCAGCTGCGCATCGTCGGCGAATGTCGGCGCCACCGCGTTGCGAAACTGCGGTAGGAAGCGCCCGACCCGAGGATGTGCCAGATCATCGAGCTCGGTCGAAGCGATCATATGCAGCCCATCGGCGATCGGATGGACCCGTATCTCACCATCGCCCCCGTGACGCAGCCAATAGGCTCGACGCGGATCGGCGATGATCAGATTGAATGGGGCATAGGCATCCGGGTGCAGATCGGCCAGCGCTCCCGCTGTCTCCTGGGCCTCGGCGTGATCCAGGGCCTCGAGCACCAGCTCGCCCCGGCTGCGACGCTCCGGATGGGGGCCGAGACTGTCCGGCCGATCCAGCACAGCGGCCACTAGCCCGTGGTCATTGATTCCGAGCCAAGAGCCGTGACCGCCCTCGTCCAGCCCGGCCACGACCTCGGGCCATTCGGGCCAGTGTCGGCCCGGCGGTCTTGCAGGCCGCGAGACCCGCTCGTCTCGATTCGCGGCAACCAGCAGCGGCCAGTCGTTCCCGGGCCGTCGAAGCAGGATCAGGCTCGACATCGCATTCGCACCCGGCGGCTGATGATCATCCCGGCACCGCCCTCGCGAGCGGCCGATACTGAAGACCGTAGAACATCCCCAGATAGCGCATCGTCTCCTTACGCTCGAGATTGGTCACGAACTTCCAAAACCCATAGACCCGTGACAGGGTCATCATCCGCTCTGCATAGCGGCGCCAGGTGTAGCGTTCCTCGACCCGCGCCAGGGCACCGTCGGAGAGCGCATCCCAGTGCCTTGGATCATCATCGCATTGACGAAAGAACTCGGCGATCAGCGCGGTTGCGGCTTCCCCGTGATTGGGGTCGATATGAAACCCCGAGATCCCGTCCTCGATGATCTCGAGCGGCCCACCATAGCGGGTCGCAAAGACCGGGAGGCCGCAGCTCATCGCCTCGATCACCGTCAAGCCGAAGGCCTCGAACAGCGCCGGCTGGACGAAGACTCCACGCCGATCGGCGATGGTCCGATAGAGCTCGCCCGCCAGCGGCTTCTCCAGGTGGATGCCGAGCCACCGCACCTGCCCATCGAGTTGATGCGCATCGAACAGCGTATGCACACGGTGGATCTGCTCACGCTCTTCATCGTCTCCAGAGCGCTGCGGATCGACATGGCCAGCGACCACCAGCAGGTTCACCTGCTCGCGCAGCTCCGGGCTTCGGCCATACCATTCGATCAGCCCACTGATATTCTTGATCCGATCGAGCCGCGCCATCGTGAACAGCAACGGGCGTTCACGCTCGGCCAGCACCCCGCGAGACTCGCCGGCGCGAGGACCACCGTAGATCAGCTGGTCGATCTCCGGCTGCAGGTGACCGAGTCTGCGCTCAGGCTCGGTATAGGGGAAATAGATCTCTTCGTCCGCCCCAGGCGAGACGATGTTGAACTTCGGGTCATAGACATCGAGGCCGGAGACGACGCGGTAGAGACCCGGCATCGTGAAGTGGGTATAGCTCTCGTACTGACCGACGCTGTCGTCTGTGCCGGCGATCTCCTGATAGGTGCTGGTGATCACGAAGTCGGCGGTGTTCATCGCGATCAGGTCGGCGGTGAATTGCGCCGAGAAGTGATAATGCTCCTCGTTATCACGCCAGTACAGGTCCGAGAACAGGTACTTGGTCTTCTCCAGCGCATGGGCGATGTTGCACTGGCTGACGTCGAGGCGCTGTGAGAGCAACGAGGCGACCAGATTGCCATCGGAATAGTTGCCGATGATCAGGTCCGGCCGCCCGCCAAGCTCGGCCAGCAGCTCGCGCTCGGCGTCGAGGGCAAAGCGCTCGAGATAGGGCCAGATGCGAAACCGCGAGACCCAATGCGGCAGGACCTCTCCAGCCTCGTTGCGGAACGGCACGCGCAGGATCACCGCATTGCGGGTACCGGCGATGGGCTCCAGGCGCTCATTACACATGGTGCCCTCGGCCTCGGGGATCAGCCGGGTCAGCACCACGACGCGCGGCTCGATATCGATCCCCTGCTCGGCCAGGCGTCGGTGCATCTCGCGCTCCACCGCCCGGACCTGGTCGAGGATGTAGACCACCTGACCGCCGGTGTCCGGGCGTCCAAGCACATTGGACTGACCGAACCAGCCATGGGGTGAGACTATCGCGATCGCGAAGATCATCGGCACCCGGCTCAGGAAGGCCTCCAGCGACCGCGGCGAGGGCGCCTCGAGGATATCCAGCAGCAGGCCCATGGTCTCGCGAATCCGTGCGGCATCGTTGCCCCAGCCAGCCTCGAAGCCGAAGCTGCGCAGCTCGTTCGCAAGCTCGCTGTAAGGGGTGTGACTCGCTCGCCGCCGCAGCGGGATCATCGCCTGGCGCAACCCGTTGCGCAGCTCGGCGACGCTGCCGATCGCCTCATTCAGCATCAGCTGATGACCGCGGTAGCTGTGCATGCTCAGGAAGCCGAGCAGGCGCTGATCGCCTTTACCGAGCTCGTCGAACAGCCGGCTCGAGAGGCGCCGGTTCAGGAACTCGACGCCGCGCCCGATCGAGCCCTCCTCGCTGAGCTTCTGCTGCTCGCGGTAGAACGGCTGCAGATCGATCTCGAGGCCGAAGGGGTCATCATAGCCCCCGGTTGCCAGGTGCTCCTTGAAGCGCAAGAACTCGGAGACGCTGACCTCGTTTAGGTCCATCGTCTCCAGATGGATACGCAGATAGTCCCACTTCGCGACACGCCGCCGCAGCGCTAGGTACACCCAGGACGCGTCGATCGCAGCCTCCTGGGCCTGATACAAGGCTCGCCCGAGCGCGGTATCAGCGATCTCCTGGTCATCCCGAGAGAGCTCGTCGACGGCGTCATGGAGGTCGCTCTTGAGCAGGAACGGCCGCTGCAGTCCGATCAGGTGGTGCATCACCCGATGTGCGGTGCTCCGATGCTCGGCAAGGAAGGCCGCCAGGGCCGGGATGCGCGCGTTAGGCACCTCGGTTTGCATCGATGTGCGCCTCACGCCGCCCCATCGAGGCCCCAAGCCTCGAAGAACGGTTGATAGAAACCGTCGTCACGGACGGTTGCGCCGCGCTGACCGACGATGGCCGACGCAAACGCCTGGGCGCGTTCCAGGGCCTCTCGGATCGGCCAGCGCTTCATCAGCCCGAGGATCAGCACCGACGCAAACCCATCGCCGGCCCCGACCGCATCGACCACCTCGATGCTTCCGGCCGGTTGGACGCGCTCCAGCGTCCCGTCGGCACTCAGCGCAAATGCCCCGCGCGCGCCGAGGGTGACGAACAGGGTCTCGAGCTCATATCGCTCGCGCAACCGCTGAGCCTGACTCTCGATGTCGTCACCATCCGGTGTCAGCAACGCCAGCTCGTCCGCATTCAATTTGACCCAGGTCGCCCCCTCCAGCAGCGCGCTGAGCTGGTCCTTCTGCCACCAGGGATCACGCAGATTCACATCCATGAACACAGCCGGGTCCAGGCGCCCGCGTAATGCCCGCAACGCATCGGCCGAGACACCGTTGCGGAGCGCCAGACTGCCGTGGTAGAGCAGCGCCTGTTCCGGCAACGGTGGCAGCGCGGCCGCATCGATGTGATCGTAGGCCCGATCGGCGACGATCTCGTAGCTCGGCTCGCCGCCTGACAACGACACCTTCACGGTACCGGTCGGATGTTCCGGGTCCCGTTGCAGACCGAGCATCGAGAGCCCACGCTCGCGCATCGCCGCATCGATCCGCTCACCAAGCTCGTCCTCGCCAATCCGGCTCAAGAATACTGGCTCCAATCCGAACGCGGCCAAATGCCATGCGACGTTGAACGGCGCCCCGCCGAGCACCTCGGCGCCATCGGGAAAGCAGTCGAAGAGGGCCTCACCGAAGACGAGGGGGGGCTGTTGGTGGTCGAACGGCATGGGGTTAGGCTCCGCGGACACGAGCAGGCATCAAAGCGCGCCATGCTAAGGGGGCGCGGGTAATGGCCGCAAGCGGACCTTTTCAGCGCTCTGCCCACGCCAGCACCCAGACCCGCCCGACGCACGAGCCGGTCGCGGATGCGGCGACTCCCTCCGCGTTCTCCTCATCCACCCCGGATCGTGACCGGAGCGCCGCTCTCCACCAACATCAGACAGGCCAATCGATGCAGGTTCGTTCAGCGCAGCCTGGCGCGATCCAAGAACCGCGTTATTCGTAACGCACTTCTAGGATCTCGAACTCTCGCCGTCCGCCGGGAGCATCGACCAATGCCGTATCGCCTTCGCTCTTACCGATCAGGCCGCGCGCGATCGGCGAGCTCACCGAGACCTTGCCCTGCTTGATATCAGCCTCGTCGTCACCGACGATCACAAAGGTATGTTCCTCGTCCTTATCGATCTCGAGCACATCGACGGTCGCACCGAACACCACCCGGCCCCCGGCATTGAGCTTGGTGACATCGATGATCTCGGCATTGGAGAGCTTGCTCTCGATCTCTTTGATGCGGCCCTCGACGAAGCCCTGCTGCTCGCGCGCCGCGTGATACTCAGCGTTCTCCTTCAGGTCGCCATGAGCGCGGGCCTCGGCGATCGCCTCGATGATGCGTGGGCGCTCAACGCGCTTGAGCCGCTCCAGCTCTTCGCGCAGCTGATCTGCGCCTCTTGCGGTAAGCGGGACTCTATTCATGCGGAAATCCTCATGCTGTTGGACGTGCTTGTCGCGACGCCCACTCGATACTTCAATCGGCATGCAATGCCGAACCGCCCCGTCTACACCCTGGAGAGGTCGGGATGGCACTCGCGCTAGAACATCGGCTCGAGAATCACTGGAGCCGCCCACGGAACGGACCAGCCCCGCTGGCTGCACTCGATGGCCTCGGAACACCAGCGGAATAGCGAAATGATGCGGGGGTACCCCGTCAAACGGGGCGGAACGACAGGCTGAGACTACCTGCGAGCGGGCACTCAGTAAAGAGCCTGTAACCGCGTAATCTCGAGCAGATCGCCTTCTTCCAGCGCCAGGCAAGTCGCCTCGGCGCCGGCGATCGTGGTCGTGTAGCTGACCTTGTGCTGGAGCGCCGCACGCCGGATCGCTGCCGAGTCGGCAATCGCCTCGGCGCCCTCGGTGGTGTTGACGATGAAGCGGACCTCACCGTTCTTGATCATGTCGACGATGTGCGGCCGTCCTTCCTTGACCTTGTTGACGCCGATGCAATCCATCCCGGCCTCCTGCACGGCCCGCGCGGTGCCATGGGTCCCATAGAGGGTGAAACCGAGTCCCCGCAACTTACGGGCTACCTCGATCATACGCGTCTTGTCGGCATCTCGAATGCTCAGCAGCGCCTTGCCCGGCCGCGGCAGCGCCATACCGGCGCCTTCCACCGCCTTGCCGAAGGCCTCGGCGAAGGTCCGTCCGATCCCCATCACCTCGCCGGTCGACTTCATCTCCGGACCCAGGAGGGTGTCGACGCCCGGGAACTTGACGAAGGGGAATACCGCCTCCTTGACGCAGTAGCGGCTCGGAGCGACACCGCCCAGGACACCCTGATCGGCCAGCGAGCGGCCCGCCATACAGCGCGCGCCGACCTTGGCCAAGGGCACACCGACTGCCTTGGAAACGAACGGCACCGTGCGCGAGGCACGCGGATTGACCTCGAGCACGAAGATCTCATCACCCTTGATCGCAAACTGGGCGTTCATCAGGCCACGCACACCCAGCGCGAGTCCGAGCTGGGTCATCTGCTGTCGCATCCGGTCCTGCAGTGCCGCGCTCAGCGTATAGGGCGGCAGCGAGCAGGCCGAATCCCCCGAATGGACCCCGGCCTGCTCGATATGCTCCATGATGCCGCCAATCAGCACGCTCTCGCCGTCGCAGACCGCATCGACATCGACCTCGATCGCATCCTCGAGGAACCGGTCCAGCAGCACCGGCGCTGTATGCGAGACGCTGACCGCACTGCGGATGTAGCGGCGCAGATCGGTCTCGTCATAGACCAATTCCATTGCCCGACCGCCGAGCACGTATGAAGGCCGCACCACCAGCGGATAACCGATCTCGGCCGCACGCTCGACCGCCTCGCTCTCGCTGCGGGCCGTCGCATTCGGCGGCTGTTTCAGGTCGAGCTGGTTGATCAGGCGTTGAAAGCGCTCGCGATCCTCGGCGTGATCGATGCTGTCGGGCGAGGTGCCGATGATCGGCACGCCGGCCGCCTCGAGATCGCGCGCAAGCTTGAGCGGCGTCTGGCCCCCATACTGGACGATCACGCCATAGGGACGCTCGGTCTCGGCGATCGCGAGCACATCCTCGACCGTCAGCGGCTCGAAGTAGAGCCGGTCCGAGGTGTCGTAGTCGGTCGAGACCGTCTCCGGGTTGCAGTTGACCATGATGGTCTCGAAGCCGTCGTCACGCAGCGACAGCGCCGCATGCACGCAGCAATAGTCGAACTCGATCCCCTGGCCGATCCGGTTCGGCCCCCCGCCGAGGACCATGATCTTCTTCGCATCGGTCGGTACCGCCTCGCACTCCTCCTCATAGGTCGAGTACATATAGGCGGTGCTGGTCGCGAACTCGGCTGCACAGGTATCGACCCGTTTGAACACCGGTCGCACACCAAGACCGCGGCGACGCTCGCGGATCGCTTCTTCGCTCTGCCCGGTCAAGGTCGCAAGACGCCGATCCGAGAACCCGCGGCGCTTGAGCCAGCGCAGCCGATCGGCATCGAGCGCATCGAGCCCCTGCACCTTGACCTCGTGCTCGATCGCGACCAGCGCATCGATCTGGGCGAGGAACCAGGGGTCGATCCCGGTCAGCTCTTGAGCCTCATCGACCGTCACGCCAGCGCGCAGCGCGTCAGCCAGATAGAAGATGCGCTCAGCGCCGGGCTGGCGCAGCTCGGTGCGCAGGCGGCTCATCGCCTGCGGCTCGGACAGGTTCAGGATCTCGTTCAGCCCGTCCTTATCGGTCTCGAGCCCGCGCAGCGCCTTCTGCAGCGACTCCTGGAAGGTCCGGCCGATCGCCATCACCTCACCGACCGACTTCATCTGCGTGGTCAGATGGGCATCGGCGAGCGGGAACTTCTCGAACGCGAACCGCGGGATCTTGGTGACGACGTAGTCGATGCTCGGCTCAAATGAGGCCGGCGTCGCACCACCGGTGATCTCGTTGCGCAGCTCGTCGAGGGTGTAGCCGACCGCAAGCTTCGCGGCGACCTTCGCGATCGGGAAACCAGTCGCCTTCGACGCCAGTGCCGATGAGCGGGAGACGCGCGGGTTCATCTCGATGATGATCATCCGCCCATCGTTGGGATGGATCGCAAACTGGACATTGGAGCCGCCGGTGTCGACGCCGATCTCGCGCAGCACCGCGAGCGAGGCGTCGCGCATGCGCTGGTATTCCTTGTCGGTCAGGGTCTGCGCCGGGGCGACGGTGATCGAGTCCCCCGTATGCACGCCCATCGGGTCGAGGTTCTCGATCGAGCAGATGATGATGCAGTTGTCATCATGGTCGCGCACCACCTCCATCTCGAATTCCTTCCAGCCAAGCGCCGACTCCTCGATCAGCAGCTCGTTGACCGGCGAGAGATCAAGCCCGCGCTGGCAGATCTCCTCGAACTCCTCGTTGTTGTAGGCGACGCCGCCGCCGCTGCCGCCCATCGTGAACGAGGGCCGGATGATGGTCGGGAAGCCGATCTGCGCCTGAACCTGGAACGCCTCTTCGAGGCTGTGCGCCATCGCCGAGCGCGGCATGTCGAGTCCGATGCGCCGCATCGCCTGACGGAACAGATCACGGTCCTCGGCCTTATCGATCGCCTCGCGCGATGCGCCGATGAGCTCGACGCCGTATTGCTCGAGCACCCCCTCACTGACTAGGTCGAGCGCGCAGTTGAGCGCGGTCTGCCCGCCCATGGTCGGCAGCAGCGCGTCCGGGCGCTCGTGCGCGATGATGCGCTCGACCACGCGCCAGTTGATCGGCTCGATATAGGTTGCGTCGGCCATCTCCGGGTCGGTCATGATGGTCGCCGGGTTCGAATTCACCAGGATCACCCGGAACCCTTCCTCGCGCAGCGCCTTGCAGGCCTGGGCGCCCGAGTAGTCGAACTCACAGGCCTGCCCGATCACGATCGGTCCGGCGCCGATGATCAAGATGCTATCGATATCTGTGCGCTTGGGCATGGCCTAGAAGCGTTTCCGCGGTTCTGAGTCGGTTGTCGCGTCCAGAAGACGCGTGATTAGGTGTTGTGCGGTCGGCCTGATCTGACCCCGGCCTAGGGGACGGGGTGAGGGCCGGCCAACGCGATAACGGCCTTCGGCAGGACCCTCCAGCGACCGCGGCGCGGGGCTGCCCCCACCCGCCGGCTCGTGCGGCCCTCGCCACTGCGCCACCGCCAAGATTGAAGGATGGGCTCGGCTCCGCCTGCTAGCCGTCGGCGTCTACTGAATCGACCGCTCAAACAGGCTGTCCGGAACGCTCGGCGCACGCATCCATCATCGCGGTGAACTGTGCGAACAAGGGCGCTACATCGTGCGGTCCTGGGCTCGCTTCCGGATGTCCCTGGAAGCTGAAGGCTGGATGCGTCCGGTGCCGCAAACCCTGCAGTGACCCATCGAATAGCGAGCGATGCGTCGCCTCGACCTCCTCCGGCAGGCTCTGCTCATCGATCGCGAAGCCATGATTCTGGCTGCTGATCATCACCCGGGCGGTCGCCAGATCCTGCACCGGATGATTCGCACCGTGATGTCCGAACTTCATCTTGACGCTCTGCGCCCCAGTGGCCAACCCGAGCAGCTGGTGCCCGAGACAGATGCCGAACAACGGCATGTCGAGCGAGAGCAGCTCACGGATCGCCGCAATCGCGTAATCGCAGGGCTCCGGGTCGCCCGGTCCATTGCTCAAGAAGATCCCGTCCGGCTCCAACGCGAGCACCTCCGAGACAGGCGTCTGCGGGGGCACCACCGTGACCCGGCAGCCATGATCCACGAGCAATCGCAGGATGTTGCGTTTGATCCCATAGTCAAAGGCGACGACATGGCGCGACAGCCGGTTGTCATCCCACGACGATGGCTCAGGCAACCCGCCGGCAAGGCTCCAGGTCCCCTGCGTCCAGCGATACGGGCTGCTAACCCCGGCCTCCCGCGCCAGGTCCATCCCCTTGAGCCCCGGGAACGCAGCCGCGGCCGCGAGCGCCGCCTGCTCATCGGCCTCTTCACCGGCGATCAGGCAGCCATTCTGAGCCCCCTTCTCGCGCAGCAGCCGCGTCAGCCGGCGCGTATCGATGTCGGCGATGCCGACGACCTGATGCCGTTCGAGGTACTCGCTCAGGGTCTCCCGTCGCCGAAAATTACTCGCCACGATGGGCAGGTCGCGGATGATCAATCCGGCGGCCTGAACCGCCGTCGACTCCTCGTCCTCATCGTTCACACCGGTGTTCCCGATGTGCGGATAGGTCAGCGTGACGAGCTGCCGTCGGTATGAGGGATCGGTCAAGATCTCCTGATAGCCGGTCATCGCCGTATTGAAGACGACCTCGCCGACACTTTGGCCGCGGGCGCCGATAGACATCCCACGAAAGACCGAGCCGTCTTGCAGGACGAGGATCGCTGGAATCGTCAACACAGTCTCCGAGGCAATCGGTGGTGCGGATCGTGCTCCGAAACGCGGTTAGCAATCGATGAGGCCCGGTCCGCATCGGACCTCTGCGGCTAGACGACCCAGCTGTGCTCGACCTTCAAGCCAAGGTCGACTCGACGCCGAGAATAACCAGCCAGTCCGTAAGCGTACCCCTGCGGGACCTCGCCCGCTCAGCCCCGCCGAGCGCTCGCGGACCCGCGCGGTCGCGGTGTAAAACGGCGTGGATGTTAGCGAAACCCTCAGGGACTGTCCATCAACAGTGTTGCAATGCAGCACCATCCAGCACGATGCGCAAGCACGCTGACCCGACGCGGAACCTGTTGACTCTGGAACCCGCTTGTCCGATACCTGAAAGATGCCCAGGCAAAAGGGTTTCGATCGTCCGGCGCCTGGCATGAAAACGTGCGGGCCTCGTTGACCCGAGTGCCGATCGGGTGTCCAAGACCCAGTCACCTGGATGCAATCGCGCTCCAAACCAGAAAGAGATGGCACCCTAGGGCGCTCACGGATGGCCCGGATGCCGAGTCAACAACGGCTCACTCGAGCACCGTCTCACAGAGCCTCAGGAGGCACAGCGCAACGACTTGACAAAATCGGGTCTTACGCAGCTCAAGTTCAGGCGCCACCACGGAAAGCTCACGCTGTCGCGATTAGCGTCCATATCAGATTCATGCCAACTCGCTACCAAACGGACATTTCTCTGGGGGAAGCCAATGTTTACCCGCCTCCGCCCACGCGACCCGAGCGCGCACAAGGAGCTGATGACGCTCCCCTCTCGGTCGAATCACGAGTCGATGAAACGTCATCAGGGGAGAGAAACAGGGGGCTTCACAGGGAATCCGAGACGCTAGGCCTATTCGGCGGGGAGAAGAACACGCACTGGTCGATCCCGTGGGGGGACCTCATGATGGTGATGTTCGTGCTCTTCGCGGTCCTGGTGACACTGCAGATGCGCGAGAATCAACGTTTGGTGGAGAGCGCCGAGCGCCAAAAGGAGGCCCTCCAGCAGCAGGAGGCCCTCCAGAGAGAGCAGAAAGAACGCAATGCTGAGTCAACCCAGCCCGAGGGGATCAAACCGCAGCCGCTGCCGTCCCCACCTATCAGACCTCTAATGGAGTACCCCAGCTTCGAGCCGCTGATGCAGGTCGATATCTTCGAGCGCAGCCAGGACGCTGTCCGCGAGACGCGCATCGACAATGTCGAGATCGTGCTGTTGGAAGATGATTCGGTTAAGGTCAGTGTACAGGGACCGGTGTTCTTCGAGCTTGGCGAGGCTGTGCTGCGGCCGCAAGTGCAAGAATTTCTTGAACGGCTTGCCGGTGTCATCGCGCAAACCCCCTATGCTATCCAGGTCATCGGGCACACCGACGATCATCCCGTTGATACCGAGGTCTTCCCGAGTAATTGGGAGCTCTCAGCGGCGCGCGCCGCGCGCGTTACCCGCTACCTGATTGACACCGCCGACATTGACCCACAACGCTTCACGGTGATGGGCCGCGGCGAATACGCCCCGGCGGTCGCCAACACCAGCGACGCCAACCGAGCGCTCAACCGCCGCGTGGAGATCATTGTTACGCGCGACACCATGGAGCCCAAACAGGAGCCCAAACAGGAGCCCAAACAGGAGCCCAAACAGGAGCCCAAACAGGAGCCCAAACAGGAGCCCAAACAGACGACAGAATGAGCCGACTGAACTACCTCGCCGTCGCCCTCTTCGTCACCCTGTTCGCAAGCAGTTTCCTGCTGACCGATGCTGCAGGGCTGTTCTTGAATGCGATCGCCTTCGTCATCGTCGTCTCTGGGACACTGGGGGCAACCTTCCTCAGCTACCCGGCCAACGACATACGGACGGCCATCTTGGTCGCACGCAATAGCTACGTCCGCAACCCCCCGTCCGACCATGAGATCATCGATCTGCTGCTCGACATTGCGGTGCGCTCTCGCCAACAGGGCATCATGGCCCTTGAGCAGATCGAGGAGCAGACGACGGTCAGCTTCCTGCGCTCGGCCCTTGGCATGCTCGTGGACGGCTACAAGGCGAACGAGGTCCGCGACATCCTGGCGACCGAAATGCACTATTTCCGCCAGCGCCGCGCCCGGCACGAAAAACTGTTCCGCTATATGGCGCAGCTCGCGCCCGCGTTCGGCGTGGCTGGATCAGTCGTCGGGCTGATCGGCATGCTAGCCGGGATCGGTGATCCCGACGTCATCCTGAGCACCACCCCGATCGCGCTCACATCGACGCTCTATGGCATCTTGCTGGGCAATTTCGTGCTTACGCCTATCGCCGAGAACATCAGCGCGAAGACTGGTAAGGAGCTGATGCTGCAGACGCTGATCAGTGATGGCGTGCTGGCAATCCTGCAGGAGCGCAACACGATGAAGCTGGCACGCAAGCTGGAGTCATTCCTAACACCCGCGAGACGACATGAGCCCACACGCAGCCTGCTCGAGATCCGCGAGCGTTACCGAGCGCTGCGCCGCAATCGCGGAGCAGGAGTCGAGGCCGCATCCAACTCCCCGATCGACGCGAGCCCCAATCGGTTCTGACGGAGTCCCAGTACCGGGCTGCAGCCCCCAACACAACAGCCCCTTAGCAGTCCCTTCGCGGCAGCGGCTGCAGCGAAAGGCGGTGTCGGAGCCTACAGCGCAAGACCGGAGTGCCAACAGGGATGGTTTACAACAAAACCCAACCGTTGGCATTAGAGTTGGGAGGTGACCCAGCGCACGATCCCGTTGGTATCCATCGCACCAGCTTGACGGGCGCGTTCCTGGCCGCCAGCGAAGATCGCGATGGTCGGGATGCTGCGAATCCCGAAGCGCATCGCCAGCCCCTGCTCCTCCTCGGTATTGACCTTCGCGAGCCGGGCACGCGGCTCCAGCTGCCCCGCTGCGGCCTCGAACGCAGGCGCCATCATCTGGCAGGGGCCGCACCACGACGCCCAGAAATCGACCACTAACGGCAGATCGCTGCGCGCGGTGTGACGGTCGAAACGTGCCTGATTCAGCGCGATGGGGCGGCCATCGAACAGTGGACGATGGCACTGTCCGCAGTGCCCGCCCTCGACAAGACGCTCGGCCGGAAGCCGATTGACCGCATCGCAGTGCGGACAGACGACATGGATTGGATTTGACATGGGCATTCCTCCTGTAAACGACCCCAAACATCAGTGCAGCCGGTGAACGCTGCGTCGCGAGCGCACTGCTCAACCTAGGTCAGGGCCCACTAGCTTGATTGAAGGTGAAGCCCCAATTATTTTCCAACCGGAGAACAAGCGCCAAACTTGAAACCTCCGCGCAACTCACCAACAAGGGAACCGCGCATGACAGACTCTCCTCATATCGCGACCGTTACCGCCGCCGACTTCGAGTCCGTGGTCATCCAGGGCTCGTTCGAGCGGCCGGTGCTCGTGGACTTCTGGGCCGACTGGTGCGCGCCTTGCCGACAGCTGATGCCCATCCTGTCGCGGCTCGCCGACGAATTCAAAGGCCAGCTCCTGCTCGCGAAGGTCGACACCGAGGCCGAGCAAGCACTCGCCGCACAGGCCGGCATCCGCAGCCTGCCAACGGTGCAGTTGTACAAGGACGGCCAGCCCATCGATCAGTTCATGGGTGCCCTGCCCGAGGGGCAGATCCGAGAATTCCTCGCCCGGCATATCAGCCGCGCCTCGGACCGCCTGCTGGACCAGGCGCGGGACGCGATGGCCGGGGGTGATCTCAGCGGCGCCGCAGCGCTGATCGAGCGTGCCGAGCGCGAGGACCCCGACAACAACCGCCTGTTCGTC
Organism: Halochromatium glycolicum; assembly: GCF_016584085.1. Taxonomy (GTDB): domain Bacteria; phylum Pseudomonadota; class Gammaproteobacteria; order Chromatiales; family Chromatiaceae; genus Lamprobacter; species Lamprobacter glycolicus. The sequence goes on from NZ_NRSJ01000038.1 coordinate 17,867, forward strand.
GCGCAGGTCCAGCTAAAGGCCGCAGAAGGCGATGCCGATGGTGCATTGGCGATGCTCGAGCGCACGCCGCTCGACCTCGCCGATGACCCCGAGCTGGCGGCACTCCGCGGCCGGCTCGCATTCAGCGCTGCAGCCGCCGAGGCGCCACCGACGGAGGCGCTGACCGCGATCCTGGCCGAGGACCCGAACAACAGCGAGGCGCGCTACCAGTTGGCTGCGCGCCAGGTGCTCGCTGATGACCTCGAATCGGCCCTCGAGAACCTGCTGACGCTGCTGCGGCGCGACCGTCAATACGGCGACGACGCGGCCCGCAAGGGCATGCTCGCGATCTTCGACCTGCTCGGCGGCAGCGGCGAGCTGGTAACGCGCTATCGGGCCAAGATGCTGAGCAGCCTGTACTGAGGGCGGCCGGTCCAACGCTCATGGCATGGTGCCACCCCGGACGATGAATCCCGCGTGGTTCAAGGTAACAAAATGAGTCCTACAGCCAACGGATTCAGGAGCTTGCACGAGTCAAGCGGCCGCCTGACAGGGCGTCTAAAGGCCGGAGAGGATGCGAAAAAGGATTGAACGCGCGGAGCCGGCACTGCAGTGCTCAGTCGAACCACCCGAACCCTTCCCACGGATGGCCACGCCAACGGACGGCCGTCTTCGACAGCCCGCAGCCGCAGACACCGGGGACCAATCGCAACGCGCCTGCTGGATCGACCAACAGCGGCACCAACGGGCGCAGCCAGCTCGGAATGCCAGCCTCTTGGAACAGCTTGGTCAGCGGACGCCGCGGCCGGGCCTCTGCTGCACACAGTCGGCCTGGCTCGCCGAATCGAACCTGAAGCGGCGGTAACGGCGCCTGTGGCGCCTCGAGCCAACCGAGGCCGCTTGGCAGTTCGAGCTTGTGCCCTTCAACCCAATCGAGCGCCACTGCCGGAGGCGGCGGCAGCGGCACCAATGCGAACAGATCGTCCCGATAGCGACGCACCTCGCACCCTGGCCAGGCGACCAATGGGGTCGCATCCGCGCGCGCACCGAGGACCTCGTCGAGGATGCGCCTCAAGAGCACAGTGCTGGGGGCCAGGAAGCCTCTTGCGGTCAGCCAGCGCCTCAGCAGCAGGCGGGCCTGACGCGGCTGGAGTGCGGCCAAGCCTGCCACCGAAAGCGCACTAGGCCGGCCGCCCGCAACCGCCGGCAACTGCGCATCCGCCCATTCATCGAGGGTCTGCGCCGCGTCGGCGCAATGCCCCGCTGAGCGCGCGATGGTCCGTGCTGCCGCCGGCCAGCGCTCACGGAGCAACGGCAATACTCGGGAGCGCAACCGGTTGCGATCAAATGCCAGGGTCTCGTTCGCTGGATCATCCAGCCAGCATAGATGGTGCTCCCGCGCATAGGCCAACAGGGCATCGCGTTCGATCCCGAGCAATGGGCGCAGCAGTGTTCCGGACCCGAGCGGCGCCGACTGCGGCATCGCTGCCAGCCCGTGCACACCGCTGCCGCGCAACAGGGCCAGCAACAGTGTCTCGGCCTGGTCATCGAGATGCTGCGCCGTCATCAGCGTATCGCCAGGGGTAAGCACCTCGGCCAAGACACGATAGCGCACCTCCCGAGCAACCGCCTCGAGACTCTCGCCCGGGCGGCGCGAGACCTGCACCCGGCGCCCCGTGAACGGGACATCAAGTCCGGCACAGACCGCCCGACAATGGTTGGACCAGTCACCAGAGGCCGGATGCAGGCCATGATCGACATGGATCGCATGCAGCCGCAGCGAAAGCGGCTCCCGCAGCCGGGAACAGGCATGCAAGAGCACATGGGAATCGAGCCCTCCACTGAAGGCGAGCCATAGCCGCGCGGGGAACGGCCAGCGCTCGAGCTCGCTTCGCAGGACCTCAACCGAGAACGCAGCCATGGCCGCAGTCGCTCATCGACGCGCTGCAACGCGGCTCACCGGACCGATTGGCTAGAGAGCGAGCGGTGCCGCTCGGGGCTGGAACGGCTGTGACCACCGCCGCAATGCCCGTTCACTCCTTGAAACGCCCGTACCCGCGCAAGCGCTCATAGCGGGCGACGAGTAGCTGATCGACCGGCTGACTCATGACCTGCTGCAGCTCGTCCACCAGCACCATCTTCAACGAAGAGGCGGTATCCTCGACATTGCGATGCGCGCCACCGCGAGGCTCAGGCACCACCGCATCGACCAGACCGAGCTCATACAGTCGATCCGAGGTGATCGCCATCGCCTCGGCCGCGGACTGGGCCTTCTCGGCGCTCTTCCAGAGGATCGAGGCACAGCCCTCGGGTGAGATCACCGAATAGGTACTGAACTGGAGCATGATCAGCCGATCGCCGACCCCGATCGCCAAGGCACCACCCGAGCCGCCCTCGCCGGTCACGGTCACGATGATCGGCACCCGCAGCCCGGCCATCACCTGCAGGTTGCGCGCGATCGCCTCGCTTTGGCCACGCTCCTCGGCGCCGACCCCCGGATAGGCGCCCGGCGTATCGATGAAGGTCAGGATCGGCAGGCCGAAACGCTCGGCCATCTGCATCAACCGCAGCGCCTTGCGATACCCTTCCGGCCGCGGCATGCCGAAGTTGCGGCTGATCTTCTCCTTGGTGTCGCGGCCCTTCTGATGGCCGATGACCATCACCGCCTGGCCGTCGAGCCGCGCCAGGCCGCCGACGATCGCACGGTCGTCGGCAAAGGCCCGATCGCCGTGCAGCTCCTGAAACCCCTCGAAGACGCGGTCGACGTAATCGAGGAAGTAGGGCCGCAGCGGATGCCGCGACAACTGCGAGATCTGCCAGGGCGTCAGCGACGAGAAGATCTGCTCGGTCAGCGCCCGGCTCTTGGTCTCCAGGTGCTCGATCTCGTCGGCGATATTGATGCCGTCCTCATCGCCGGGACCATGCCGGCCCAGATGTTGGGCACCGAGCGTCGCGCCGAGGTGGCGCAGCTCTTCGATCTTCGCCTCGAGCTCGGCGACCGGTTGTTCGAAATCGAGAAAGTTCAGGTCCATAGTCGCCGGATTCTACGTGAAACCGCATGCGTCGCGACAGTCAGGATCTTTCCGAATCAGCCCGCGACGCGCAGATCCAGGCGCGCAGCCTCCGCTCAGATCCGATATTCTTCATGATCCTGCGATGTGAATAGCCACGCTATCGCATCGCCCAGCGGGTTCCCGGAGACTCGATCAACATGACCGCACAGCCCTGACGATGTGCTGAGTTTCCAATGACCAGCGGGTGTTTTGCTAGGACTTCTCGGCCTCCCATCACGATCTAGACTGTCCGGCCGCAGCGCGCGCCGTCGCGCTTGGCGACCTTGGGAACCGAGAGATCACTTCCGACTCCGACTCGTGCCAGCCAGCCGTATGACCCCACCGCCAGATTCTCGCTATCTCGTCTTGATCAGTGTCCACGGCCTTATCCGCGGCAACAATCTCGAGCTCGGACGCGACGCCGATACCGGCGGCCAGACGCTCTATGTCGTCGAGTTGGCAAGAGCGCTCGCCGCACGGGACGATGTCGAGCGGGTTGACCTCTTCACCCGTCTCGTCGATGATCCGCATTTGAGCCCGGATTACGCCCAGCCGGTCGAAGAGATCGGCAACGGCGCCCGTATCGTCCGCATCGAAGCCGGTCCCGCCGAATACCTGCCCAAGGAACAGCTCTGGGACTACCTCGATACCTTTGCCGATAACATGCTCGGCTTCCTGCGCGATCAGGAGACCGGACCCAGCCTGATCCACAGTCACTATGCCGATGCCGGCTATGTCGGCACCCGGGTCTCGAACCAGCTCGGCGTGCCGCTCGTGCACACCGGCCATTCGCTCGGTCGGGTCAAACGGCGCCGCCTACTCGCCTCCGGCGTCAAACAGGAGGTGATCGACGCGCGCTACAACATGGATCGTCGGATCGACGCCGAGGAAGAGACACTCGGCGCCGCCAGCCTGGTCGTCACCAGCACGACGCAAGAGATCCAGGAGCAGTACGGCCTCTACGACCACTATCAGCCCAATCGGATGTCGGTCATCCCGCCCGGCACCGACCTGACCCGCTTCCACCCACCAGATGGCGCCGAACAGAAGGCGCCGATCAAGAAGGAGCTCGCCCGCTTCCTGCGCGAGCCGAAGAAGCCGATCATCCTCGCCCTCTCGCGCCCCGACGAGCGGAAGAACATCGCGACCCTGGTCGATGCGTTCGGCGAGTCAGAAGAGCTTCAGAACACCGCGAACTTGGTCATCGTCGCTGGTAATCGCGACGACATCCGCGATCTCGACAGCGGCGCGCAGCAGGTCCTGACCGATATCCTGATCCTGATCGACCTGCACGACCTCTATGGCAAGGTCGCCTACCCGAAGCACCACAGCGCCGACGAGGTCCCGATCCTTTATCAGATTGCAGCCGCCTCGCGCGGCGTCTTCATCAACCCAGCATTGACCGAGCCGTTCGGGCTGACCCTGATCGAGGCCGCTGCCAGTGGCTTGCCAATCGTTGCGACCGAGGACGGCGGCCCGATCGATATCATCAGCCATTGCAAGAACGGCATCCTGATCGACCCGCTCGACAAGCAGGACATCACCAAGGCGCTGCTGAAGGTCGTCAGCGATGCTTCACGCTGGAGGAGCATGGCCAAGAACGGCCTCAGCGGTGTCAAGGCGCACTACTCCTGGGAGGCGCACGCCGAAAGCTATGTCAAGGCGATCGCGCCCCTGCTCGACAAGGTCGAGCCGCCACCGCGGGCACCGGTGGCCCGGCGCCCGATGCTCTATCACGATCGGGCGATCTTTACCGACCTCGACCAGAACCTGCTCGGTGATCCCGACGCCCTGGCCGATTTCCTGCGCATGATCCGCGAGAACCATAGCTGCACCAGTTTCGGGATCGCGACCGGCCGGCGGCTCGATTCGGCCCTGCAGGTGATGCGCCGCTACGGCATCCCGCGTCCGGACGTGCTGATCACCGCGCTCGGCACCGAGATCTACTACGCCCCTCAGCTCACCGCTGATGCCGCCTGGGCGCGACATATCGACCATCTCTGGTATCCGCGCCGGGTGCGCGACGTGCTCGCCGACCTGCCCGGTATCGAGCGTCAGCCGAAGTCCGAGCAGAGCCGCTACAAGGTCAGCTTCTATATCGACCCGGAGCGAGCCCCTTGCCTCGACGAGATCGCCAGTATCCTGCACCAGGCCGATCTCAACGTGCATCTGAACCTCTCGTTCGGTCAGTTCCTCGACGTCGTCCCGGCGCGCGCCTCGAAGGGACTCGCACTGCGCTATGTGGCCGACCAGTTCAGCATCCCGATCGAGCACTGCCTGACTGCCGGCGGCTCCGGCGCCGATGAAGACATGATGCGCGGCAATACCCTGGCCGTGGTCGTCGCCAACCGCCATCACGAGGAGCTCTCGCAGCTCACCGATACGGAAAGCATCTACTTCGCCGAGAAGCCGTTCGCTGCCGGAATCCTCGAGGCGATCGAGCACTATCGATTCTTCGATGCCTGTCAGGTGCCGCGTCGACCCGAAGACGAGGCGGCGCAGGATTCGGATGGTTAGTCGCATTCCTGGGTTCGCATGCGCCCTGGGCTGTTGCGCACCGTTACCTTCCTGGCTGCCCTCCATCTGCCGGAGTGACCTGAGCCAAACGATCGCTCAGGCGATTGCCGGAAAAGCTCGTACCGAATTGCGCAGGATTGTCGTTTGCCTTCGAGGAGCGTCGCCGGGAGCATAGCCGGGCTATGTGACCGGCGGCGCGACGAAGAAGGCGAGCGAAAAGACCAGCAAGGCGGTATGAGCTTTGACAGAAGTCGCCTCAGGTCGCTGGTCTTGAGCCTTGCCACGCAAGCCCGCTCCCTTCACGGCGGATAGTCCGAGTATCGGGCATGGCCCGTTGATCCTTTGAAGGTCTCTACCTGTCTGCAGAGGGTGAACCTTGCTGATTTGTTGACCGATCCGGAAGATCGGACCGGCAAGACATCACCGAAGCTCCACGCTCACGTGGCTTGAACGGCCATCGGCATCGACAACGGCAATGGTCGCGAAACCGGTGCCGTCCGGCTGCCATCGTGCGACCCGGGCATAGGGTTCGCGCGCAACCGGCACACCGTTGGCGAGCCAGAGGAACGGTGGGCGCCCGTTGCGGACCTTGAGCACCAGCGCCTGCACATTGCTGCCGGCGGACCCGCCCACGAGATCGATGCGCGCCCCGTCCGGCGGGAAGGCAATAGCAGGCCCCTCTCGACCGGACTCCGCGGTCTCGTCTGCAGCCCGCTGCAAGGGTCGCGGCAGTTGGGCCGTCGACGCGAACAGTACTCCATTCGGCGGCCCCGGCAGTGGTACCTGTTTGCCGATTCGCGCAAACGCATTGCGCAGGATCGGCACAGCGGCATTGCCCCCGGTCAGGCCCGGCACCGCAGCGCCATCGGGGCGGCCCACCCAGACACCGACCACATGCGCGCCGTCGTAGCCAAGCGCCCAGGCATCGCGATAGCCATAAGACGTCCCGGTCTTGATCGCGATCCCGTCGCTGCGCTGATCGAGACGGCCCGCGCCGGAGAGGATCGAGCCGAGATACCAAGCCGCCCGCTCCTCGAGCACCGGGTTTGCCGGCCTGTCGGCTGCATCGCGTCGCTGGGCAGCGGCATCATCTTGAGCCACGAGCCGCTCCCGCAGGTGGACCGACTGACCGCCATTGGCGATCGCCGCATAGAGGGCCACGAGCTCCTTTAGCGTCAGTCCGAGCCCGCCGAGCCCGATCGCGAGCCCCGCCGGAGCGGACGCCACGGCTGGCAGCTCCGGCTGAGCCCCGGCACGTCTAAGGCGCGCAAGCAGCCGCGCCGGGCCAACGTGCTCGAGCAAGGTCACGGCCGGGACATTCAATGACTGTTGCAGCGCGCTGCGCACCGTGACCGTGCCCTGGAACCCGCGATCGAAGTTCTCGGGGACATAGCCACCGAACGCGCTCGGGCGATCCTCGATCAAGCTCTCCGGATGCGCCAGACCGAGTTCGAATGCCAGCCCATAGATCAAGGGTTTCAGGGTCGAGCCGGGTGAGCGCGGCGCACGGGTCATATCGACGAAGCCGTCACGCTCGCGGGCGAGCAGGTCCGCCGAGCCGACGCTCGCAAGCACCTCGCCGCTGCGGTAATCGGCCGCCAGAAGCGCCACCGATACCGCGTCGGGAAGACGCGCGGCCCGCTCTGCGGCCAGCGTCTCGAGACGCTGCTGCAGCTCGGCATTGAGGGTCAGTCGGTGCTCATCAGCCACCGCAGAAGCCGAAGAAGCCACTGGCGCCGAAGCGACGAGGCGCCGCGTCAGATGCGGCGCGAGCAATGGGAAGGGGCGCCGCTCGGTCGGGATCGGCTCACGCCGCGCCGCCGCGGCGGCGTCGGCATCGATCAGCCCAAGCGCCTCGGCGCGCGCGAGCACCCGGTCGCGTCCGCGCCGCGCCGCCTCCGGAAAGCGATCCGGCCGGCGCTGTTCCGGGGCCTGCGGCAAGGCTACCAGCAGCGCCGCCTGCGCCGGCGTCAGGCGCGCCGGCTCACGTCCGAACCAGGCCAGCGCCGCGGCGCGCACACCCTCGAGATTGCCGCCGAATGGCGCCAGGTTCAGATAGGCGTCGAGCACCCGACCTTTTTCGACGTCGCGCTCGAGCGCCAATGCCCCGATCAGTTGGCGCCATTTATCGTCGAACGAACCCGTCGCCAGCCCGAGACGGAGCCGCACCACCTGCATGGTCAGGGTCGAGCCGCCGGAGACGATGCGCCTATGCCGCAGCATCTGCCAGGCGGCGCGCACCAGCGCCCGTGCGTCAACGCCGGGATGAACGAAGAAGCGCTGATCCTCGTAGCCGATCAGCATTTGCAGATAGAGCGGATCGACATCGGCCTGGGTCACCGGCAGGCGCCAGCGCCCATCGGCGACGGTGAAGGCCCGCAACAGACGCCCATTGCGGTCCAGCACGACCGGCGAGCGCGCGATCTCCAGCGACACCGGCTCGGCGCTGGTCAGGACAGCTTCGACCAGCAGCCAAGCGCCGATCGCGGAGATGGCAAGGGCGATCAGCCCGATCGTGATCCAGGCCACGGACCGCTTGGCCAGGGTTATCGATTTCAGCCAGGGCGACGGGAGCGATTCCAATGACCTGATCGATGAGGGCCTAGGACCCGTTCACCGGCTCGGCATAGAGATCATGCTCATCGCTGGCGGTGATCTCGACCTCGATGAAGTCGCCCGGGTCCAGCTCCCAGGCACCATCGATGATCACGCTCCCATCGATCTCGGGCGCATCGGCATGGCTGCGCGCGATCACCTGCTCTTCCAGCACCTCGTCGACCAGCACGATCTCGCGCCTGCCGATGCGCTCGGCCAGTTTCGCGCGGCTGATCTCGGCCTGGACCGCCATGAAGCGTTGATGGCGCTCCTGCTTGACCTCTTCGGGCACCGGATCGGGCAGCGCATTGGCGGCGGCCCCCTCGACCGGCGAGTAGCTGAAGCAGCCGACCCGATCCAGCCGCGCCTCGCGCAGGAAGGCCAATAATTGCTCGAAATCGGCATCGGTCTCGCCTGGGAAGCCGACGATGAAGGTGCTGCGTAAGACCAGCTCCGGACAGATCCGGCGCCAGTCGGCGAGCCGTTCGAGGACCTGCTCGGTCGCCGCCGGCCGACGCATCGCCTTCAGCACCGACGGGCTGCCGTGCTGCAGTGGCATGTCCAGATAGGGCAGGATCAGCGCGTCGGCCATCAGCGGGATCAGCCGGTCGACCTGCGGATAGGGATAGACGTAGTGCAGCCGAATCCAGGCCTGCAATTCACCGAGGGTGCGCGCCAGGGTCTCGATATCGGTCTTCAGCGGCCGCCCCTGCCAGAAGTCGGTCCGATACCGGGTATCCAGCCCGTAGGCGCTGGTGTCCTGCGCGATCACCAGCAGCTCGCGCACGCCGGCCTCGACCAGCCCGTGGGCCTCATCAAGGATACCGCCGATTGGCCGGCTGAACAGGTCGCCGCGCATGCTCGGGATGATGCAGAAGCGGCAGCGATGATTACAGCCCTCGCTGATCTTGATATAGGCGTAGTGGGCCGGAGTCAGCTTGATCCCCTGCGGCGGTACCAGGTCCAGGAAGGGATCGTGTGCCGGACGCGGCAGATGCGTCTGGACGGCCTCCATCACCGCGTCCTCGGCCTGCGGACCGGTCACGGCCAAGACCTCCGGGTGCGCGTCGCGGATCACATCGGCGCGCGCGCCCAGGCAGCCGGTGACGATCACCCGGCCATGTTCGTCCAGGGCCTCACCAATCGCGTCCAGCGACTCGTCGACCGCGGCATCGATGAAGCCGCAGGTGTTGACGACGACCAGATCGGCCGCGGCGTAATCGGACGCGATCTGATAACCGTCGGCCCGCAGCCGGGTCAGGATGCGCTCGGAGTCGACCGTCGCCTTCGGGCAGCCGAGACTGACGAAGCCGACCTTAGGGATGGATCTCATATCAGAAGCCTGGATATGCTAAGCGATTATGGTCACTCGCCCTGGTTTCCGGACAGGCTGACCCCGCCGGTGCTGACTGTTCCGGCGCTTTCTGTCCGGCGATCAGGCGAAATGGCTATACCTTGAATCCCGCAGAATCGACCGTCCGGGTGGCAGCGCGCCAAGGGCGCTACCGAGAATCACGCGGGATTCATCGTCGGGGGTAGCGCGGTGCCATGCGCGTTAGCAGCAAAGGCTCCGCAGAGATTGCGCAAGGCCGGCTAGGTGCTCTTGGCCGCGAAGCGGAGCGGTCTGCTGCACGTTATTGGTTATCCCCCTATGGAAAGAGCCACTCCAACATCCGGATGAAGCCAACCACCGCCCCCACGGCGCCGACCAACCAGAGCGTCTGGCGGTGGATGGCGGTGCGTAGACTGGCCTCGGTTGCCTTGATCTCCACCCTGGCTTCCTGAACCTCGACACGCACCTCTTGGACCTGCAGCTCGACCTGCTTGATCTCTTTTTGCAGCCGCAGCTCCATGTCCTTGTTCTCGCCGCGAACGACCTCGATCTCCTTGGTCAACCCGCCGCGAACGACCTCGATCTCCTTGGTCAACCCGCCGCGAAGCGCTTCGAACTCCTTGGTCAACTCGCCACGAAGCGCCTCGAGCTCCTTGGTCGACTCGCCACGAAGTGACTCGATCTCCTTGCGCAGATTGAGCTCTACCTGTTTGAGCTCTTTCTGCAAACGCAGCTCCATGTCCTTGTTCTCGCCGCGAACGACCTCGATCTCCTTGCGGACCTCCTCGATTTCTTTCTGCAGCCGCAACTCGGATTCACGCACGTCGTGTGCGGTGGCGACCTCACTGGCGCGTGGCCAGGCCTCTTCGAGCCGACCGATCGCGTGGGCGATCAGCTGGAAGCGCGCCTGATCATCGGCCGCATCGGAAAGCTGCTCATAGAGCTCGAGTGCAACACTCATGGGGGATCACTTCCTGACATCACGCTTTCGCTAGACTGGCATCGGCCCGATCGGCTGTCCAGCCACCTCTGGGATCAGGCGCAAGCGCCTGTCAATCATAGCCCCAGCTCGCGCCAGCGCCGCTCGACGCGCTTGACCGAGACCGGATAGGCCGTGCCCAGCTGCTGCGCGAACAGCGAGACGCGCAGCTCCTCGAGCATCCAGCGGATCGCATCGAGGCGCTCGTCCTCGCGTTCCGCCGCCACTGCGGCGGCACGACGCTCGCGCCAACGCTCGAGCAGCGGCGCCATCTCCTGCATCCGGTCGCGGTCCCGGCTCGCCGCCGGGGGCAGCTTCTCGGCGCGCTGATCGAGCGCCTTCAGATAGCGCGGATAGTCGCGCAGATGCGCGAATGGCACCGCGGTAAGGAAGCCACGGAAGACCAATGCATCCAGCTGCGCCTGCATATCCAGCACCGACGGCATCCAGTTGATCTGGGTGATCCCAGCGAGGCGCTTGCGCAGCGCCTGGTAGGTGCCGAGGATGGTCGACACCAGGTCACAGACCTCTTGCGCGACCGAGATCAGCCGCGGCTTGTTCGCCGTCAGGCGTTGCTCGAAGCTCGCCTGGTCGCGGATCGGCGGCTGGCCCTCGGTGAAGGTCAGATCGAGGATCAGTGCGATCAGCTCGTCGCTCAGGTCGACGGCCGCGGCCGCGCTGGTCTTGGCCCCAGCACCGCCCGGCGTCGCCGCCGCCCCAGCCGCGCTCGTCATGCCTGCCCCCTTGCCGCTGCCCTTGCCCTTCTTCTTGCCGCGTTTGCGTGCTTTGGGAGTCGTCCCCTGCACGACGGCTGCACTCAGTGCGCCAGCCGTGGCCGCCGCCGAGTCGGAAGACACCTGGGCGCCGACGGCCTTGATGCTGGCATCCGCTGCCTCGGCGCGCTGGCCCGAAGCCGGCGTCGATGCGGACCCCGCAGACGCCGATCCCGCCCCGGCAGGCGCTGATGCCGGCCCCGTCCCGCGCGTACGCCCTTCGCCAACAGCCGCATCACGGCGATTCGGGTCAGCGAGCGGGACGGTCGGCTGCGGCGCCTTGGCATATTGCAATCGCATCCGGTCGATGCCGCCCTCGCCTTCGCAGAGGTTGCGGCGCAGATAGCGCAGATCGGCGCCAAGGCTCAGCATGATCAGCCGGCGCAAGCCGGCGCGGGTTGCGCTTGCAGCACGCGACTCCGAGTCGAACACCCGGATCGCAACCGCGTCGCCCTGATCCAGCAGCGCCGGCCAGCCGCGGATGCGGATACCGCCGCGGTCCAGATCGAGATGATCCGGCAGCGCGCCGAAATCCCAGCGCGTGATCCCATCACGCTCGATCGCGTGGCCCCAGCCGGTTGGGCCGATGGCGGCGACCCCGGAGCCCCCGCCGGCCCCAGGCACGGCGCCCGTTCCAGCCGCAGTCCCAGCGCCACCTACAGCGCCACCTCCAGCGCCAATTTCAGCTGCAGCGCCCCGGCCGGCGAGCCCAGCCGCCGCCAGCGAGCCCGCAGCCACGCTGCCATCACCATAGCGGCGCTTGAGCGCGATCAGGTCATCGCCGCGCGCGATCTGCTTGCCCTCGCCGTCGATCAGCTTCAGGTGCATGCGCAGATGGGGCGGCAGCGCCTCCAGGTTCCAGGCATCCTCGGGCACCTGCTCACCGGTGAGCGCCCTCAACTCCTCGCCCATGGCCTGGATCAACGGCCGATCCGAGGGTCGAAGCCGCGCGGCGACCCGCTCGGCGGTCTCGGGGATCGGCACGAACGCGCGCCGCAATGTCTTCGGCAGCCCGCGCAGCATGGCCGTGATCCGCTCGGCGAGCAGGCCTGGCACCAGCCAGTCGAGCCGCTCGGGCGCGACCTGATTGATCAGCACCTGCGGCAGCACCAGCGTCACCCCATCGGCCTCGTGGCCGGGCTCGAAGCGATACTCCAGCGGCAGCTCGGTCGCGCCGATGGTCAAGGCATCCGGGAAGCGCTGCGGGGTGATCGCACCGGCATCGTGCTGCATCACCTTCGCGAGGTCCATGTGCAGCAGCTTCGGTTGCTGACGCGTCGCCTTGCGCAGCCAGCGCTCGAATTGCGGCTTCGAGTAGATCCCGGACGGCACCCGCTCGTTGTAGAAGGCGTAGATCGCCTCCTCGTCGACCAGGATGTCGCGCCGGCGCGACTTGGCCTCGAGCGCGTGCACCTCGGCGATCAGCTCCTGATTGTGCCGCCAGAACGGCGCGCGGGTCTCGAAGTCGCCCTCGACCAGCGCCGAGCGCAGGAAGACCTCGCGCGCCTCGGCCGGGTTGATCGGCCCATAGTTGACGCGGCGGCGGCTGAACAAGGTGATGCCGTAGAGGGTCACGGTCTCGAATGCGGCAACCTGGCCGGCGCGCGACTGCCAGTGCGGCTCGGACCAACTGCGCTTGAGCAGGTGCGCCCCGGCCTGCTCGATCCAGCCCGGCTGGACCTTGGCGCAAATGCGCCCGTAATCGCGCGTGGTCTCGACCCGCTCGGCGCAGACGATCCACTTCGGCGTCGCCTCGAACAGCGTCGAGCCGGGATGGATGTAGAAGCGGCCGCCGCGCGCGCCCTGATACTCGCGCTGCTCGTCCTTGCGGCCGATGGTGCTGAGCAGGCCGGTCAGCAGGGCTCGATGGACCTCCTCATAGGTGCCCTCGGCCTGATGCTTGACCAGGCGACGACTCGGGGGCTTGCCCGCGTTCTGGCTCCGATCTTGGCCCAGAGGCTCCCCTGCTCCCTGATGACTCGCAGGTTGGCCCGCTTGCTGGCTCCGATTCTGGCTCCGATTCTGGCTCGTATGCCCGCCTCCTTCCTTGTCAGGAGCGTTGCCGGCTTTCGCACCTGAGCCCTGATCCGCGTCCTTGCCCGGGTTCTTGCCGGCGTTCTTGCCCTGGTGACCGCCAAGCTTATCGCGATAGCCCAGCTCGGCCATCAGCTCGTGCAGTTGGATCTGGGTATCACGCCATTCCTGGACCCGATTCCAGGACAGGAAATGGTTCTTGCACAGGCGCTGGTATTTGCGCCGGGTCAGATGGCGGCGCTCCTTGTCGAGGAACTCCCAGAGATTGAGGAAGCCGAGGAAATCGGACTCGGGATGGCGGAAGGTCGCGTGGATCTCGTCGGCGGCCTGCTGCTGCTCGAGCGGCCGTTCGCGCGGGTCCTGCACCGCGAGCGCCGCGGCGATGATGGTCAGCTCATGCTGGCAGTGGTGCGCGGCGCCAGCGAGCAGCATGCGGCCGATGCGCGGGTCGACCGGTAGGCGCGCGAGCTGCTTCCCGATCGGGGTCAGGTCGCCTTTTGTATCAAGCGCGGCCAGCTCCTCCAATGTCCGATACCCGTCCGAGATCAGCCGCGAGTCGGGCGGATCGACGAACGGGAAGCGCTCGATCTCGCCGAAGCCGAGCGTTTTCATCTGCAGGATGACCGCGGCCAGGTTGGAGCGGCGGATCTCGGGCTCGGTATGCGCGGCGCGGGCGGCGAAGTTGTCCTCATCGTAGAGGCGGATGCAGACGCCGGACGCGACCCGGCCGCAGCGGCCCTTGCGCTGGTCGGCCGAGGCCTGCGAGATGCGCTCGACCGGCAGCCGCTGCACCTTGCTGCGATGGCTGTAGCGGCTGATGCGGGCGAAGCCGGGATCGACCACATAGTGGATGCCCGGCACCGTCAGCGAGGTCTCGGCGACATTGGTCGCCAGCACCACCCGGCGGCGCCCGTGCGCCTGGAACACCCGCGCCTGCTCGGCCGGGCCCTGGCGCGCAAACAGCGGCAGCACCTCGGTCGACGGTGGATGGTGCTTGCGCAGGGTCTCGGCGGTCTCGCGGATCTCGCGCTCGCCGGAGAGGAACACCAGCACGTCACCGGGCCCCTCGCGCGCCAACTCGGCGACCGCATCGGAGATCCCCTGCTGCATCGCATCATCGCGCTCGCCGGCGTGCGCCTCCTCGGGCGGGCGATAGCGCACCTCGACCGGATAGGTGCGCCCGGATATCGTGATGATCGGCGCCGGAGTACCATCCTCGGCCGCGAAGTGCGTGGCGAAGCGCTCCGGGTCGATGGTTGCCGAGGTCACGATCAGCTTCAGGTCGGGGCGCTTCGGCAGCAGCTGCTTCAGATAGCCGAGCAGGAAGTCGATGTTGAGGCTGCGCTCGTGCGCCTCGTCGATGATCAGGGTGTCGTATTCGTTCAGGAACCGATCGCGCTGGATCTCGTTCAGCAGGATGCCGTCGGTCATCAACTTGACCGCGGTCTCGGGGTGCACCCGATCGTGGAAGCGCACCTTGTAGCCGGCCGGCGCGCCGAGCTCGGTGCCGAGCTCCTGCGCGACCCGGCTGGCCAGGCTGCGCGCGGCGATCCGGCGCGGCTGGGTATGGCCGATGCGCCCGAATAGGCCGCGGCCGAGCTCGAGACAGATCTTCGGCAGCTGGGTCGACTTGCCGGAGCCGGTCTCGCCGCAGAGCACGATCACCTGATGCTCGCCGATCAGCGCCGCGACCTCGTCGCGGCGTTCGCTGACGGGCAATTCGGGCGGAAATGGGATCGGGCTTGGGATACGCGCCTTGCGGGCATCGACCACCGCGCGCGAGCGCTCGATGGCGCGCACTAGCTCGCGCCAGCGCTCACTGCCGTCTGCGGCCGATACCTCAGCAGAGGGAATACGCTCTAAATTCCTTCGTAAACGACGACGATCCTGGAGCAGGCACTGGGTAATGGTGGCCCGGGCTTCGTGGTAAGAGGTAGACAACAACGATCTCACTAACGGTCAAACAGCAGGTGCATCCGCAATGGCTGGCTCGGCCAACAGGATTGCATCAATGCCAGTTCAGGAGGAGCGGTACCTTCGAAGAGGCTGAGCACCTCAGCAGATGGACGCCTTCGTCCTTTGCGACAAATGGGCATCCAGAAACGGCAGTTGAACCTGGCGGCCACCCACTGTCGCGTCCAGGATGAGCGCGAACGGTGGCGTACTGACCGAGGCAGCAAACGTCGGCCTGCTGACGATCAATGCTGCACGCCAGGCAGTTCGGCGCAGGGCCTGATATAGCCATTCCGTCTGATCGCCGGACAGAAAGCGCCGGAAAGGTCAGCACCAATGGGCTCAGCCTGTCCGGAAACCAGGGCGAGTGACTATATGCCCGCGCGACCAGCGCCTCTTGTCAGTCAGTCGGGCTCGGCCTCATCGAGGCGCACAGCCAGCACATCGCAGACCTCGTGCTTGAGCAGCGACTGCGGGGTCGAACCGAGCAAGCGACCAAGCCAATTGCGCTCATGGACGCCGACGACGATCAGATCAGCGCCGATATCACGGGCCACGTGCTGAATCCCGCGACTGGTTGGGCCGGACTCGATGATTCGGTCCTGAGGCGGAACCCCGATCCGTTCGCCCAGGGCCTCGATCTCCTTCTTTGCGACCTCGATCAGCTCTTGCTCCAACCGGGCATCATCGGGAAGGATCGGCTCGCTGACGAAGGCGCCACCGACATACTCCGTTCCCGGCGGAACATACTCGACCACATTCACCAGCGAGAGGCGTGCGCTGAAGCGCTCGCGCATCATCAATGCCCGGTCGATCACGACCTGAGACTCTGGTGCAAAATCCACCGCCAAAAGGAGATGTTCGTAACCCTTGCTCGACATCGTCGCTGCACCTGTAATGACACCAACCTGATCCCAGTATAGAAGGCAAGCAGCGGCTTTCCTGGTTCCCTGACGCCGATCTGCGCCAAGCCTCCGCCTAAGCATCCAGCTCTTGATCCGATGGCCAACCTCGACGCCCTTCTGACCCTCGACCATCCAGACGACTACGCCCGCTGGCGTGACCGCAAGCTCGCCGAGGCGCCGTGGCGGCTCGACGAACTGATCGTCGAGGTCCGCGATCCCCGCCGGCTCACCAGCGGCGAGCGCAACGCGATCATCGACCGCTGCCGCCGGGCAAACATGGCCATCTACGTGAGTGCGCTCGGCGGCATCGCCGACAAGGTGATCCCACACCGGCTCGGCGAGCAGCTCGGGCTCCTCCGCCTCGACCACAATCCCGGTGCCGATGCTGATGCGATCACATCAGTCAGCGTCCAGTCCGATGCGCTGCACCGCGGCTATATCCCCTATACCGACCGCCCACTCGCTTGGCACACCGACGGCTACTACAACGACCCGAGCCGCCAGATCAATGCCTTCATCCTGCATTGCGTGCAGCCGGCCGCTGATGGCGGTATCAACGGGCTAATCGACCCGGAGATGCTCTATATCCGGCTGCGCGAGCAGGACCCCGAGCACATCGGGGCACTCACCGACCCCACCGCGATGACCATCCCTGCCAACATCGTCGACGGGGTCGAGGTTCGGCCGCCGAGCATCGGCCCGGTGTTTCGTCGTGGCGAGCACGGCCGACTTGCATTGCGCTATAGCGATCGCCGACGCAACATCGAATGGCGCGATGACCCGGCCACCAAGGCTGCCGTCGACGCCATCCGACGCTTCCTCGACGACCCGACCACACCCAGTTTCCGGGTCCAGCTCGACCCAGGCTGCGGCATCGTTTGCAACAATGTGCTGCACAGCCGCAGCCGCTTTCGAGACGACGCCAGGCCCGGTCGCCTACTCTACCGCGCTCGCTATTACGAGCGGATCGCCGCCACCTGAGAGAAGACCGCCGAAAGGCGGTTGCCGCAACAGCGCGTCACGCACTGCGCGCGATATTTCGTTTGCCTTCCAGGCGCATCGTCGGGGGCGTAGCGGGGCGGTATAGCCAGCACCGGTCATATTGTCACTCGCCCTGGTTTCCAGACAGGCTGAGCCCATCGGTGCTGACTGTTCCGGCGTTTTCTGTCCGGCGATCAGACGGAATGGCTCTATGAGCCTAGACGGCAACCACCGGAGTCCTCCCCAAAGCAAAACGCCGCAGCCCTGCGGACAGGGCTGCGGCGCTCGGCCTGGTTGTTCCGGCGCGTGCTCGATCCGATTCGATCAACGCCCAGACGCGGTTGCCCGCGGCGGCATCGGTGCAAACTGCGGCGCCCAATTCGGAATTGGCCGGCTGGGCATGAACTTCCGCGGCTCGACCGGCGGTGTAAAGGTCCCAGGCTGGGACGGCTCCGGTAGCTTGGCCTCTGGCAGCGCCTGCTCCGCTTGATCAGCCGCTGCGGTCGCCTCCTCCGCGGCTTCAGCCTCTGCCTTGGAGGCCGACTCCATCGGCATGGGCTCAGGCTCGGTCGCCGCAGACCCTTTGGCCGGTTCCGGTTCCGCAGCCGCCGTCTCGGCGGCAGCCGGTTCAGACGCCATCGGCTGCGCCTCAGCACCACCTTCAGTGACCGGTGCATCGCCAGCCTGGTCCGCCGTAGCCGAGGCCTCGGCAGGCACGGCCTCGGCTGCCTCGGCTTTGGCCGTCTCAGTCGCAGGCGCCGCCTCGGCCGGCGCAGCTGAGGTCTCTTCCGGGGCGGTCGCCGGCTCAGGCGCTGCTGCCTCGGCCTGCTCTGCCGCTACGGTCTCAGCCTCGGCGACCTCCGGAGCAGGCGCCGGCTCTGCGGCGGTCTCAGCCTCGGCCTCGGCCGCGCGCTCCGCAGGCGCAGTCTCGGCTTCCGCCACATCCGCTGCCGCCGACTCCTCTACAGGCTCCGCATCAGGCGTGGCAGCCGCTGCCTCTTCGGTCGGTTCGCTCGGGGCAGCCTCGGATACGTCGGTCTCAGTGGTGCCAGCCGTAGCCGAATCATCGGAGGCATCGCTCGCAGCAACCTCGGTCTCGGCCGGAGCGGACTCCTCGGCCGACTCCTCAGACGGCTCTTGCGACGGTTCAGGGGCGGCAGACTCCGCGGACACCGCAGCGGGCTCGGGCTCAGATGCAGGTGCGTCCTCCTGGGGCGTTGCCTGAGCCGGCTCAGGTGCTGGCTCAGGTGCCGGCTCAGGTTGGGCAACCCGAACCGTCCCGATCGGGTCCAGGTTCGAGGCGATCGCCGAGGGCGACAGTTGCTGACCATCCGAGCTGTCACCTGCGAACAGCACGTAAGCCGTGCCGACAACCACAAATACCGCGACAGCCTGGACCGACAACATACCGATGTCTTTGGTCTTCAAGGTCTCCAGCCAGGAACCGAGACCGGATTTGTTATCACTCACTGAATTCTTCCTCTTCGCGCAAGTTCGCGCCGCTCATGGGCAAGCCTAAACCGGGTGAAGACTGCCTGAATCTGCGCTCGGGTTCAACCTGGGAACCGCAGTTGACCGCTGCGCAGGTGAGCCAGCAGCCGGGATCGACACCCCACAAGCCGGCTCGAAGATACCGGCCGGTTCGCAGAGCAATCGCCGCTCGGCGGGCAGGTGGCGTGCATCAGCAGCGTTGCCTTCTCTCAGCGGCGCTTCATGCCTCGGCATAGGTCATCTCGTCAGCCTCAGCCGGCACAGTCGACGGTGGGCCATCAACCATTGTCGACGCGAGGCTGTCGCTCGCGGACAGCGGGCGCAGTCGAGACGGCGCCGGGCTGGGCGCAACCCGCGAGCGCCGATAGATCACCTCAACGGCCGCTGAGTCGCCGAGCAGCTGCCGCAAACGCTTCAGCAGCACTTCGGTTGGATCGACCCGCCAAGCTGCTCCGAGCCGGCAAATCGCCGATGCGCCCGGACGCCGGTACTCAAGCCGCACCTTGAGCCCGTTATCCAGACGATGGGCCTCGAGTTCGTCCGCCAGGGCGCCGATCAGCTCAGCACCGCGGGCATGCGCAGGCGGCTCGGTCAGATCCAGCCTCAGCGCGAGATGGTCGGCAAGCTTGACCCGAGCCTCGGCCAAGGTCCTCACCTCGCTCGCGGTCAGGCTCCAGCCATTGGTGAAATTGTCCGGCCGTAGGCTGCCGGTCACGACGATGATCGCATCCGGCACCAGTAGATGGCGCACCTGATCGAACAGCTCAGGAAAAACGGTCACATCGATGCGGCCGGTGCGATCATCGAGGGTCACGGTCGCCATCCGCCCACGCGCGGACTTGTTGGCCCGGATCGCCATGATCAGTCCCGCCAGTGTGCGCTGTTCGCGCTCCCCGCCACCGCGCTGTGGGCCGCCACCCATCTCGACCAGGCCCTGCGCCGACTCGAGCACTGTACCGATTCGCTGCGACACCATCGCATCGAGCTCGGCATCGACACGGTTGATCGGATGGCCCGTCAGATAGAGGCCGAGTGTCTCCTTCTCGCTCAGCAGGCGCTCGTCCTCCTCCCAATCCGGCCAGACGCGCGCCGCAATCTGCGGGTCCGGCGCAGCAGGTGCTTCAGGTTTGGTCGTGAGTGAGCCAAAGAGGTCTCCCTGTCCGGCTGCCTCTTGGGCGTGGTGCTGCTCGGCGAGCTTGAGCGCCAACGGTAGGCGGTTCATCAGTGTCGCCCGATTCTCGCCGAGCCCATCGAGCGCACCGGCGCGGATCAGCGCCTCGAGCACCCGTTTGTTCGCGCGCTGCAGATCGATCCGGCGGCAGAAGTCCCACAGATCGGCGAAGTCGCCGCCCTGCTTGCGCGCCTCGAGCATCGACGCGATCGCTGACTCCCCGACCCCTTTGATCGCACCGAGGCCGTAGATCACGGTGTCATCGCCGCCGGTCGTGAACATCAGCTCGGAGCGGTTGATCGCCGGCGGCTCGACCTTGAGCCCCAGCGAGCGGCACTCGTCGATCAGCGTGACCACCTTGTCGGTGTTGTCCATATCGGCCGAGAGCACCGCCGCCATGAACGCAGCCGGATAGTGCGCCTTGAGCCAGAGGGTCTGATAGGAGACCAGCGCATAGGCCGCCGAATGGCTCTTGTTGAAGCCGTAGCCGGCGAACTTCTCCATCAGATCGAAGATGTAGGTCGCGATCTTCGGGTCGACGCCGCGCTCGGCCGCCCCCTGCTCGAAGATCGCGCGCTGCTTCTCCATCTCCTCGGGCTTCTTCTTGCCCATCGCCCGGCGCAGCAGATCGGCGCCGCCGAGCGAGTAGCCGGCCAGCACCTGCGCGATCTGCATCACCTGCTCCTGATACAGGATCACGCCGTAGGTCGGCTTGAGGATCGGTTCCAGCTCCGGGTGCGGATAGGCGACCTCTGCACGGCCGTGCTTGCGGTCGATGAAGTCGTCGACCATCCCGGATTGCAGCGGACCGGGCCGGAACAAGGCGACCAGCGCGGTCATGTCCTCGAAGCTGTCCGGCTGCAGTTTGCGGATCAGCTCCTTCATCCCGCGCGACTCGAGCTGGAACACCGCAGTGGTCTTGCAGTCCTTCATCAGTGCGAAGGCCTGCTGGTCGTGCGGATCGATCAGGTTGATATCGAGCGGCGGCTCGCCCTGCTCGGCGTGCCCGGCATTGATGGTCTCGATCGCCCAATCGATGATGGTTAGCGTCCGCAGCCCGAGGAAGTCGAACTTGACCAGACCGGCCTGCTCGACATCGTCCTTGTCGTATTGCGTGACCAGATTCTCGCCACCGGGCTCGCAGTAGAGCGGCGCGAAATCGGTCAGCTTGGTCGGCGCGATCACCACGCCGCCGGCGTGCTTGCCGGCGTTGCGCGCGATGCCTTCGAGCTTGCGCGCCATGTCGATGATCGCGGTGACCGCCTCGTCTTCCTCATACGCCTTAGCCAGGTCAGGGCTCTCGACCAGGGCCTTCTCGAGCGTCATCTTGAGCTCGAACGGGACCATCTTCGCGATCTTGTCGACGAAGCCGTACGGGTGACCGAGCACGCGGCCGACGTCGCGCACCACCGCCTTCGCGGCCATAGTGCCGAAGGTGATGATCTGCGAGACCGCCTCGCGCCCGTACTTGCCGGCGACATAGTCGATGACCTCGTCGCGGCGGTCCATGCAGAAGTCGACATCGAAGTCCGGCATCGACACGCGCTCGGGGTTGAGGAAGCGCTCGAACAGCAGATCGTGCTCGATCGGGTCCAGATCGGTGATCTTGAGCGCATAAGCGACCAACGAGCCGGCGCCGGAGCCGCGCCCCGGCCCGACCGGGATGCCGTTGTCCTTGGCCCATTGGATGAAGTCGGCAACGATCAGGAAGTAGCCCGGGAAGCCCATCTGACAGATCACGTCGAGCTCGCGCTGCAGGCGGGCATCGTAGACCTGGCGTCGCTCACTGAAGTCGGGCGCATCGCGGTCGAAGGTCCGATCGAGGCGCCATTCGAGCCCGGCGCGCGACTCGGCGGCGAGGTGCTCGTCGATCGACCGGCCCGCGGGCACCGGCGAATCGGGCAGGAAGGTCTCGCCGAGGCGCAGGTCCAGGTTGCAGCGCTTGGCGATCTCGACGCTGTTCTCGAGCGCCTCGGGCAGATCGGCGAACAGCTCGGCCATCTCGTCGGGCGTGCGCAGATACTGCTGCGGGCTGTGCGCACGCGGGCGGCGCGGGTCGTCGAGCGTGTGACCGCTGTTGATGCAGACGCGCACCTCGTGGGCGTCGAAATCCTCGGCGGCGAGGAAGGCGACGTCGTTGGTCGCCACCACCGGCACGCCCTTGGCAAGCGCGAGGTCGACACTGGCCTCGACGCAACGCTCGTCCTCGTCGCGACCGGTGCGCGTCAGTTCCAGATAGTAGCGATCGCCAAAGGCCTGCAGCCAGTCGTCGAGCAGCTGTTCAGCCTCCGCTTGATGGCCGCCAAGCAAGGCGCGCTGCACATCGCCTTCCGCCCCGCCCGAGAGCGCGATCAGTCCTGCCGCCGACTCCAGCACCCAGTTGCGCTCGACCAACGGAACGCCCTGCTGCTGGCCGTCGATGTAGCCACGCGAGATCAGCCGCGTCAGCGCGCGATAACCGGCATCCTCCTGCACCAAGAGCACCAGCCGATGCGGCTTGCTCGGCTCGGACGGATTGCGCACGGCCAGCTCGGTGCCGGCAATCGGCTTCACGCCAGCGGACAGGGCCGCCTTGTAGAACCGGACCAGACAGAACAGGTTGCTGAAATCGGTCACTGCGACCGCAGGCATGCCGGCAGCGGCCACCGCCTTCACCAGCGGCTTGATCCGAACCAGCCCGTCAATGAGCGAGTATTCGGAATGCAGGTGGAGATGGACGAAACGCGGCTCCGGCGACAAGGGGGCGCTCCTCTGGGTGGGTAGTCGAAACGGGGCACCCTAGTCTAGCGGCAGCGTCCCCGGGCTGCGCGTCCGATTGACTGGTCCGCTCGCGGCCGACGGCCGGGTACTGGCACCCCGCCCTCTGCATCAGCCCCGAATCCACCGACACACTGACCTAGCGCTTGGCGGTCAGGTCTGCGAGAACCGCTCTGCAAATACCGAGCCCTCTGCATCCACCCGAGCTTCAATCCACCGGTGGGCGAGTGTCTACGCTGCTTGGGCGGTGGTTTGCGACTCAAGCAGGGAAACAACAGAGATGAGCTCAAGCCAGCATCCAAACGCTGTCGTCAGCGACCCCACGAGCAAGCGAGCGTGCTCGTGGCGAAGCACTTTCAGGGTTCCCCTGATCGCGTCTGATCACGAGACCTGTAAGACTTAGACCCAATGCTAGAAGGCCCTATCGAAACAGCCGCTTGACTCGCGCAACCTCCTGATCGATCTGGCTACAGGGGGCATTCTGTCACCGTGAATCACGCGGGATTCATCGTCCGGTGTGGCACCGCGCCCTGCACGTTAGGGCTTCTAAATGCCTGGTTGGGAGTAGAGAGGCGCCGGCGCTGACGTAAGGGCGACTGATGGAGGCGGGCATGGTTGGACACACGGCGGCTTTAGGACAGGCGGCTTTAGGACAGGCAACTGGCCGCTCGCCGGCGCCACCAGACGCGATCCTCGGCCGCCTCCCCGGCGTGGTGTACCAATTCAAGGTCTGCGCCGATGGTACCTGGCAGTTCTGCTATCTCAGTCCGGGTGCGGAAACCCTGTTCGAAGTCCCGGTCGAGGAGGCCTATGCCGACCATAACGCATTGACCCGCTGCCTCCTGCCCGAGGACCGGGCAGCGCATCAGGCTCTCGTCGAGCAAGCGAGTCGAGAGCGGACGCCCCGGGACCACGAATACCAAATCCGGACACCGAGCGGACGCGTCAAATGGGTGCATATCCAGGCTGACCCGATGCCGGAGCCTGACGGCAGCGTCCTCTGGAACGGCCTCATCACCGACATCACCGAGCACAGGGAAGGTATGCGGCGGATTCAGCACGACCGGGACCGCTACAAGGCCATCGTTGAGGCGTTGCCCGATCTCGTATGCCGTTCCCTGCCAGATGGAACACTCACTTACGTCAACCAGGCGTACTGTGACTACTTCGGGCGAGGGCGAGACAGGCTTCTCGGACGCAATTTCATGGCACTGATCCCTGAGGACGAGCATGCCTTCGTCACGGAAAGCCTGAAGGAGTGTCACGCCGGGCATCCAGTCAAGACCTACGGGCACCGTGTGCGTCGGGGCGATGGCGAAGTCCGTTGGGTGCAATGGACGGATCAAGCGGTCTTGGATCAGCGCGGCCTGGTGGTTGAACTGCAATGCGTCGGACGAGACGTGACAGCTCAGCGCCGCGCTGAGGCGGCGTTACGCGCAAGCGAGCACCGCTTCAGACAGCTCTTCAACGCCATGCAGTCGGGGTTTGCGCTGCACGACCTGGTCTTCGACGCCTGCGGGCGGCCTTGTGACTACCGCTTTCTCAGCGTGAATCCCGCCTTCGAGCGGCTCACGGGCTTGAACGCCTCGGCGCTGATCGGCTGCACCGCCAGAGCGGTGTTGCCCGATCTCGAGCCGGTATGGATCGATACCTATGCACAGGTGGCGATGAGCGGTCAGTCTGCCGACTTCGAGCAGTACACCAAGGCGCTCGACAAGACCTTCGAGGTCCACGCCTACTGTCCTCAGCCCGGTCAGTTTGCCTGCATCTTCCTCGATATCAGTACCCGCAAGCGTTTGGAAGCGACCCTGCTCGAGCAGGCCACAAAGGACGACCTGACAGGATTGGCGAATCGGCGCGCATTCATCTCCCGTCTCGAGGAAGAGCTTGCGCGGCTGAAACGCAGCAGCGGCCGTGAGGCTGCTGTGCTGATGATCGACCTCGACCACTTCAAACAGATCAACGACAGCTTCGGCCATCATCAGGGTGATGTGGTCCTGCGCCACTGTGCAATGCTGATGCGCGCCGCGCTGCGCCGCAGTGATCAGGTCGGGCGCATCGGCGGTGAGGAGTTCGTGATCCTGCTCCCAGAGACCGATCAAGCCGCCGCGCGGTTGTTCGCCGAGCGTCTGCGCGCGACCATCGAGCAAACACCGGTCGAGCCACCACAGGGTCCACCTATCAAGGCCACGATCAGCGTTGGTGTCACAGCGCTGCGCAGCGTCGATACCACGATCGATACCGCCCTCGCCCGCGCCGACGCGGCGCTCTACCGCGCCAAACGTGGCGGGCGCAATCGGGTCGCGATGGCTGAGGTCAGTCAGACCTCGCAAGCGGAGACGCCGGACGCGACTATCGGCCGATAGAATTGCTCACTCGAAATTGCTCACTCGAAATTGCTCACTCGACAGGGCAGGCTCCATCGGCGCAGCGCTGCCGAAAGCGGCGCTCTGCGAAGCGCCGATAGGCCCATTCGAGCGGACCGGTCAGGTGCAAGCCGCTGACCAGGCGCGCGAGCCAGTGCCAGCGCGGAAGCCGTCGCCAGATCGCAACGAATGCAGCGACGCCGCTTAGCATTCGCCCTTCTGGATCTTGAACATGCAATCGCCGCATCGCGGTCGGCAGGTCGAGCCCAGCGGCGGCGAGCGCGTTGGGTTCCTGGGTGATGTCGACCCAACGGACCCGCCCAGCGCGATCGATCTTACGGTAATGCGCGATCTCGCGGCTGCACAGTGGGCAGCCGCCATCGAAGAATGTGATTAGCTCGGCCATGCTCATGGTCATCCCGTGATTGATAACGCCTCGGAGGTTGTACCCAAGCCGCGTTCCATCAACCCGTTCCCAGCGCACCGCCGCTTGCTGCTCGTCAGCTGGCACCCTTTACGAGCCACCACGGATCGGGATCACCTCGGCGCAGCTCTCGGACGGGCACGCCGGCTTTGGTCGCGGCGTCGGCATCAGCAGCACCTGAGCGGGGCCGTGCGAGAGCAGCCCGTCCGGCAAGCCTGCCAGGGCCTCGATGTCTGCCGGCGCCAGCCCGAATGCCGCGAGCAGCTGGTCCACCGAGAACCCGCCCTCGGTCAAGAGCAGCCGAATGCTGCGCTCCATCAGGCGCGGGCGTTCAACAACCAAGCGGTCGTCGTCCGGCTCGCGACGCGCCCAACCGCGCGCGCTGCTCGCCTTGAACAATCGCCCGGCATGCCCTTCGGAGATCAGTCCGAGGTCCTTGCAGCGATAGATCATCGCGGCAATCGATACCCCCCAGCGCGGTTTCAGCGCCTGGAACACATCCAGTGAGGTCTCGGCCAGCTCGTTGACGAAGCCCTCGGACGGCAGCAAAAAGGCGCTCGCGAAGCGATGCGCCTGCCGCTCCAGCTCCTTGAACTCATCCCGCTGAGTCAGCGCAGCGGCATCCACGTGGCGATGCAGCACCAGGTGCCCGAGCTCATGAGCGGCATCAAAGCGCGAGCGCACCGCCGCGCGCTTGTCCGACGACAGCAGCACATAGGGCCGATCATCTGCCAGCGACCAATGCGATACGCCGTCGATCGACGGCGCCGCGAACGAACAGCGACCAACGACGATGCCAGCGTTCTCCAGCACCAACAGGACATCCGGGATCGGCGCGCGCCCGAGCCGCCAGCGCGCGCGCAGGCAGGCCGCCGCATCCTCGATCTCACAGGACTGAAGCAGCCGGAAATCGGTGCCGCCGAGGTCCGGTAGATCCACGGTCGGCAAGTCCACCCAGGTCTGCAGCTGATGACTGATGCGCTGCAGCCACAACAGATGCTGCTGGATGCGCTCGCGCGAGCCCTTGGTGGCGTTCGCCATCGAGCGGAAGAAACGCGGACGCTCACCCGCATCAAACGGACCGTTGAAGAAGAACTCCCGCGGCACGAGCAAGACTCGCGCCAGTGCTTCGAGTGCATCGGGGGTCGGTGTCTGCTGCCCCGCCTCCCACTTGCTCAGGGTTGACGCTGAGCGGTCCACAGCCGCTGCCAGAGCGGCGCGCGTCAGCCCCCGGGCCAGCCGCGCTTCGGTCAACTGGGTGGCCTCAAAGCCCGGGAATCCTCCAAACATCATCGAGATCTTGTCCTGTGGTGTTACTGGCTGTTCGGTGTATCCATCCGACCCCGCTTGGCCTTCAGCACTGGTCTGGCCTGGTCGACCAGCTGTGGAACCTGATCGGCATAGGCAGCAAAGAGCTGTTCGAGCGTCAGCAGCAAGTGCCAACCCTTGAGATCGCGTGTCGGCACGCCGAAGCCGATGCGCATCGGCACCGACTCATCCTGCCCCGACCCTGGCTCGGCATAGCGCACGACCACGACAGCGAAGACGCCGGCATCCGGGTCGGTATCATCCCAGAGTGCGAGCTGTTCGCCATCGCTGGGGTTGTGCCGTGCCAGCGCCTGCTTGTAATCCTTGTCCTCGATCGGCTCACCCCAGTGCGCCACCTTGGCGTGGGTGATCAGAAAGTGGCCACTCAATGCCAGCGGGAATGCATGCGTGTTCACATACTCGTGGCGACAGGGTATCCCGACATCCTCGGCGCTGAGACGGAATGCCTCGCTGCGCTCGAAATAGCGTGTCGTCCCCAAGCGCATCCGATACGCGGGCACCTCGGGCGGCGTACGCACAGCCTGGCGATAGGCAATCGCGGTACAGCTGGTCATGCGTGCCTCAATCCGATGGAAGAACGCCTCCGGGATCGTGGCGAGGGTCAATTTAAGCAGATCGGGCATCGCGGTGTTACCTCGGGTAGCCGACAAATCAGGTCTCGTCACCCAGAGGATAGCGTGAAAAACCTCGCCCAACCGACCTAAGACCTTGTGGGGAAAAACGTTTCGATGCCTGATGACCAGATCGCAGTAGCAGATCGAGATGCCGGCGTCGATCCCGCGCTGGACAATTGAGGACCAAGCGAACGCGGAGGCCCCAAAACCCCAACGACAACAGGGCCCGAGACCATCACCTACCCAGTTATTCACCAGGTTATCCACAGCACTGGTGGATAAGCCGGGCTTGACAATGCTCGTCAACGATGTCGGACTAAAAATGGCACTGGTCAACGTAAGCGCTTGATTGAACGGTGTTGATCAGTCTCTGACCAAGTTGGCGTCGGCATCCCGAAACCGTCGGCAAATCAGTCGGCAGCGCGCAGCATCCCAACTCTATCCACAGCCTTGCCCACAGTCGCCGTGGACAAAGGAGCCCCATGCCCCGTTTTCTCGCTCATCTCGTCGGTCTCGAGATCCTGTTCGTACTGCTCTGGAACTCCGGTTTCATCGGCGCCGAGTATGGCTTGCCTAATGCCGGGCCCTGGACCCTGATGCTCTGGCGCTACTCGGCGCTGACACTGGTGCTCGGGCTCTGGCTGACGGTCCGCGGCCGACTGCGGTGGCCGGGTGCACGCGCGGTCGGCCATGCGGCAATCGTCGGCGTCCTCGCGCATGGTGTCTGGCTCACCTGTGTGATGCTTGCCCTGGAACAGGGCGCACCGACCGGGATCGTCGCGTTGGTGACCGCGCTGCAACCGCTCTTGACCGGCGCACTGGCGGGACCAGTGCTGGGCGAGCGGACCGGACTACGGCAATGGCTAGGATTGCTGCTCGGCTTCAGCGGGGTGACCATCGCGGTCGCGGCGCGGTTGTCGTTGGACTCGCCGGTGCCGGTGATCGGTTATCTGTTCCCGTTCGTATCAGTGGTCGGGATCACGATCGCCAGCCTGTTTCAGCGCGGTTGGGCAAAGGCTGGCACCAACACGGAACTGCCGCTCGATGCCACCCTCTTCTTCCAAGGCCTGGCGACGACACTGGCGGTGCTCGGACCGGCCTGGTGGCTGGAGGACTTCGCGACCGACTGGACGCCACCGTTCATGGCGACCCTGGCCTGGCTGATCCTGCCGGTTTCGCTCGGTGCCTACTGGGCGATGTGGCGCTTGTTGGCCCGCCAAGAGGCGACCCGCGTCGCCAGCCTGTTCTATCTCAGCCCGCCGGTGACGATGCTGATGGCCTGGGCAGCCTTCGGCGACACATTGATCGTTAGCGATCTGGTCGGTCTGGCGGTCGCCGGCGCTGGGGTGTTGCTGGTCTACGGCCTCGGCTTAAGGAAGGCTGCGAAGCCGCCTCGAGAGACCGCAATCAG
This sequence comes from Halochromatium glycolicum, assembly GCF_016584085.1. Lineage (GTDB taxonomy): Bacteria > Pseudomonadota > Gammaproteobacteria > Chromatiales > Chromatiaceae > Lamprobacter > Lamprobacter glycolicus. The sequence goes on from NZ_NRSJ01000038.1 coordinate 46,532, forward strand.
GACACGATAGCGCGCGGCAGCTCCAATCTCTCCGGGAAACGGGCTCGTCAGGAAACGGCCCGATGAAGCAAGGCCCCTCAAGGCAGACGGTCGCGGCAACGCTCGCGCAAGCCTCATGCGGAACCAGTGGCCTAGATCAGGGGTCTCCACTTCGGTATGCCGGGCGTAGCCTGCGCCGAGTGCCAATGGCTAGGCAACTGTGCCAACGGCCTTCTCCGTTCCATCTGCCAATGCACGCCCGACCCCGACCGACCGTTTCCTTCCCATCTCAACCTGTTCGGTTGCGGACAGCGTTCGCACCGCGTCAGCGACCCAGCAGGGCGAGCTGGTGGCTCCTCCTTGGCGCATCGCTGCTGTTATCGACTGGCTGCTCGACGGTCCGGCTCGCCTACAATACGGCCGATCTGTTCATCGGGGGCTACGCCGATGACTACCTCGGCCTCGACGCCGAACAGCGCCGCGCCTGGTCGCCGACACTCCGCACGACACTGGCGCGGCACCGCAGCGAAGAGCTACCGTATCTCGCGGCATTCTTCGACACCGCACTGACCGACGCCGAACAAGGCTTTACCCGCCAGGGCATCGATTGCTTGCTGGATCAGTTCGAGACCATCTATCGGCGCCATTTCCGGCTCGCCTCGGCCGCGGCCGCACCATTGTTGGCAGACCTGAGCCCCGAGCAGCTCACCGCGCTCGCCGCGACCTTTGCAGAGGAGGCCGAAGAGGACGCCGCCGAGCCCGGAACCAAGGCCGCTGACCGCCGCGCCCGGAAGCGCGCGGAGCGCTATGTCGACAACCTGCGCTGGTGGTTGGGCGAGCTCAGCTCAAGACAGCGCGGGATCGTACGCAATCTGACCCGATCGATCCCGGACACCGCTCCCGCCTGGTATGCCTACCGTGCCGAGAAGCGCCAGCAGCTGATCGCATTACTCCGCCGCGGGGCCGAGAGCAAGGAGATCGAGGCCTTCCTGATCGACTGGTTGGTCGATTATTCGGACATGCCGACGGAATTGGAGCGGGCGCTTCCGGCATTGCGCCAAGCCTTCACCGAGCTCCTGCTCCAACTTCAGCCCACCTTCGACGAGGCGCAACGGGACAAGCTCCTTGGGCGGTTGGAACGGCTGCGCGACGATTTCCTCAGACTCCAGTCGCGCTCGCGCATGGTTCCTGTGAACTGCTGAGCCGTTGCGAGCCGATTGGTGCCTATGCCCCATCGATGTGGGCCAATGCCCCACTCGAAGCCGGAAAAGGCGGTTGGCCGCTGTGCAGATCAGGCACCCGCTTGGCTTGATTGGGGGCGTACAGCCGCTTGAGACCGAGCCGTCGATGCCGGCCGCCCTGTCGACCGCCCTCCCGGCCACCCGGATGAACCTCGAGGCCGGGCCATGCCCCGAATGCAGCAGCTGCCGACCGTGGCCGACCGCACAGCGTGCGGTGCTGCTCCGCTTGGCGGCAAGGTTGGCTTGGTCTTTGCTGGATCAACCCTGTCATTCACCCAACGAGACCGCATCGCGCGGTTAGGAGGCACCATGAATTGGGAGCAAATCCGCGGAAATTGGGAAAAGGCCAAGGGCGAGCTGAAGGTCCAGTGGAGCAAGCTCACCGACGACGACCTCGCCAAGATCAATGGCGAGCGCGACAAGCTCGTCGGGCGCTTGCAGGAGCTCTATGGCGTGACCAAGGAAGAGGCCGAGAGCCAGATCGACAAGAAGAGCTGAACCAAGGTCAGCCCGACGCCACCGGAGGCAAGGAGGCCGCTCGCGCCAGAGCAGGCGCCCGGCGATCATCCGTCACGAGCAACCAGAGATCAGCAGCAAACCGATGACCGGTTCTCGAAGCCCAGTTCGGCTGTATCGAACGCAATTTGCCCTCGATGCGGAGAGCAGAGCCAGGCGTTGCAAGTGGCCTGGGCCGGCCCCTATTTGGATCAGCGACGGAGCACGGATGCTTGAGCAAGCTCAGCCGATTAAACTGACAGATCGGCTGTAGACCGAGGTAGACTGACCCGTAGACCGAGCAAGTCTACGCGGTGCAGCTTTGCTTGAGATCATCACCTCACAAGAGGCCTCATGAGCATCGACCCTCGACTCCTGCACGCCAACGAGCTCGGCATCCGCTTAGAGATCGTCAACGGCCTGGCGATTTGGGAGGCGCAGCCCCTCTATCGCCATCAGAAGCATGTCGAGCGGATCAGCAGCAGCATTCGCCCCGCCGATGACGCAGTCGACTGCGCCTGTGTCCATGCGCTGGACGTCTACGTCCAGTTCCCGAACGGCCTCAAACGACCCGACATATCGCTGTTTTGCCGTGAGCCCACCGAGGAGGAGCAGGACAGTGCGCTGACGCTGATCCCGGAGGCGGTGATCGAGGTGGTGAGTCCGGGCTATGAGGCAAAGGACCTGGAGATCGGTCCCGCCTTTTATCTCTCGCAAGGCGTCAAGGACATCATCGTCTTCGACCCGCGCACCCTGCTGGTGTTGCACATACGCCAGGGTCATGTCAGCCGACAGGTTGCCCCGCAGGAGATCGGCCTCGAATGCGGTTGTGCCGTGACCGTCTAAGTGACCGTCTAAGAGGCCCTTCCAGCACGCTCACAGCGATCATAGACCTGCAGTAACTGGCCTACGCCGTGGGCACCTGCGGGGTCGAAATAGAGCGCACGCAGCGAGAAATCACAAGGCGGCTCGAGCCTGGGGCCATGGACCAGGGTCGCAAAATCGCTCCCGGCCAAGACTCTTGCGACCATCGTGAGATACAAACGCTGGAGTACCTGACCGCGCAGCAGCAGATGCAGCACCTCGGGGCCGGCCGTCGAATAGATCAAGCGGAGGGAACGCTCGCTCAATGCGTCGATCAAGTCACGGGCATCGACCGCCTGATCGCCAAGCCGGAGCAGCTCGGCCCCTGCCGCCTGCACCGCGTCGGCGCGCTGGCTCGCTGCCGCTGCCACCCCGGCCACGATCACCCGGCGCTGGCTGACCAGGGTCTCCAAGATACCCCTGGGCAACTCGAGCGAGCGGCTCACCACGACCAGCGCCGGTTGCTCCGGCATCCCGAGCTCAGCGCGAAACGCGAGCAGGTCTTCAGGGCCGCCATCGCTGAAGGCCGGCCAGGCCTGGGCCATGCCGGCCTCCAGCTCGCGAAGGAGCCGGCCCGAGACGATGATCGCATCCGCTGGCGCCGCAAGCTCGAGCAGGAGACGCCAATCGCGCGGATTCGCGGTCTGCTTCGGCACCTCGTGCTCGGTGCTGCCTGCCCTCGGGAGCGCAATCCGGCCATCGAGACTCGTGATGAAGTTACTGTAGACGAAGCCCCCTGAGGCCGGCAGCAGGGATCGTAGATCGTGCCCAAGGTAGAGTCCGGACAATGGGACCGGCTCTGATCTTGGATAGAGCATTTGCAATCCGAGTGCCTCATGCTCGCTCGGGGCAGTCGCTGCAGGCTCAGTCACACATCTTCTCCCAGCTTGCTCCGGCCCGGGATTGGATTACGGGCCAAGACACTACCGCACCGGCGACCAGCCGCTTCGCTCCCTGCATCGCCCACCGCCGGGTAGGCAGCAATTCCCGCCATCCTCGGAGATGGCAGCTGACAAGACACGGAGACCGGCATTGAAGATCTCTGGACGCATGGACGCCTCGCTGCAGAGCAACGCTTTGATGAAGCTGGCTTGTTCTCCCCTCA
>NZ_NRSJ01000039.1 GCF_016584085.1 Halochromatium glycolicum
TGAGGGGAGAACAAGCCAGCTTCATCAAAGCGTTGCTCTGCAGCGAGGCGTCCATGCGTCCAGAGATCTTCAATGCCGGTCTCCGTGTCTTGTCAGCTGCCATCTCCGAGGATGGCGGGAATTGCTGCCTGCTCGTAGAGCCGGTTGACGCGCTCGGCGATGTTCGCCGCCTTCTCCGGGTCGTTGCGCTCTTCCAGGCTGATGATGCGGAACAGGCCGTCCGCCTCGGGTGTGCCGGGCTCGGCCGTGGCCATCTGCCGCTCGTCCTCGATCTTGGCGAAGACGATCTTCAGCAGCTCCCAAAACACGCTCTCGTTGGAGCCCCCGCGAATGGCGAAGATGTAGTCGTGGCAGCGCCGAAAGGCCTGCCGCAGGGACCCGGAGACGGCCTTGCGCAGCTTGCGCCGGCCGGGCTCGAAGGTGTCTTCGATGCCCTTGCCGTAGCGCGGGATGTCGTTGGCGTAGAGGGTGCGGGTCTTGAGCGCGGTGCGCTGCTTGAACCAGACGATCTGGTCGGTGCCGTTGGTCCAGACGGCGTACTGGGCCGAGGGGATGTCCTTGAGCAGCTCCGCCAGGTTCTCGGCACCGGCCTTGGAGTCCTCGGCCTTCTTGCTCGGCTGGATGTCGTAGAGGATGTAGGCGCGCTTGGCCGGCGGCAGGCTCTCGCCGGCCCTGGATTGAGATTGGGGCTGGTGCAGTACCACCAGCGGAAACCGCTTGGACTTGCCCTGGGACGGCTTGATGCTGAGGTTGATCCGGATCAGGTCTTTGTAGTCGGCCTGCTCATAGCCCAGCTCCTCCATGAGCTTGCGCTCTTCTTCCTGGCGGACGGCCTCCTTGGCGTTGAGCTTGACAAGGGTGCCGGTGACAAGGTCCTGCACCATGCCGTCCTGAATCTCCTCTTCCTCCTTATCGTAACGGCCGCGTCCATCTTCCAGGTCTTGCGCTTCGGCGTCTTCCGCGCCGGGGTGATCGATATCCTGTCGTTCGGTCATGCTGCTTCTCAAGCTCAGGTCGGCGTCGCGCCGGCACGTCAGGCGGCCTCAAGCTCGGCGCCGGCAATGGTGAAGCGCGGCTCGATGACCTGGGAGTTGGATGCGTCGGCAAGGTCGACGAAGAAACCGAGCTGGCGCAGCCGTGTCTTGAGCGCGTCATGGTTGCGTGCAAGGGCGCGGTTCACCTGTTCCGACTCGGTCGCTGCCGCGGGACCCAGGCGGTCCACCAGCAGCCCGTAGCGGCCGGCGAGCCAGTCCACGAAGTCGCGGATCTGAATTGGATGGGTCTCGAATCGGTTATCGCTTTGGCGCTCACGCAGCACCGCCAGCTGGATCAGTACCTCCAACAGCTCGTTGCCGAGCACGAAGCGGCGCTTGACCCGGCCCTTGCCGGCCAGGAGCCCGCGCTCCTGGTCGATACCGCAGAGGCCGGCGATGAGCTTGCGATGCTGCTCGCGCAGGGTGCCATACTGGAAGTGGAGCAGGATCTCGACGAAGGTGTCGAGCTTGTCCAGCTTGCGTTGGTTGCAGACCTCGATGATGCGGGCAATGTCCGGGTCGTCCTGTTCGGTGTCCGGATCGCGGGCAGCCTGGATGACGTCGTTGATGTCGCGGTTGAAGTAGCCGTTGAGGTCGCCGTGGTTGCGGAACGCCTCCAGCAGCAGGCCCACGTAGTCCTTACCGGTCTGCTTCTTCTGCGCCGGAGAGAGATAGGATGCGGCGAACTCCTCCAGTTTCTTTAGCGTGTAGCCGGAGCGGAAGTAGCGCTCGACTTCCTTGAAGAGGTCTTGGTAGCAGGTTTCGCTCAGTTCTTTGACGGTCGGATCATGGCCGTTCGCGAGATCGCAGAACAGTGTCAGCTCGAACGGGGCATGATGCCGCGCCTCTCCGGCCTTCGGGCACTCCCCGCGCGCCGGCGGCAGCTCGCCTTCGGCGACAGCATGGTTGGCGATCCTGACCACCTGAAAGAAGTACAGCGCGGCGTGAAAGACCATCAGCGTGGTCATGTAATTAATCAGCTCCCGGCGCGGGATGCTGTCTTTGTAGAGGAACAGCAGGCCAAGGTCCTCGCGCATCAGCTCCACCTGCTCCGGGCAGAGGAAGGAGTGCGCGATGACCTGGTCCTGGGCGCGGGTGCCGAACTTGTCCACCTCAAAGCGCTCGGTCAGGCGCAACAGGAACAGCAGCTCGATGTCGAGGCGGTCCGCGGCCGCGAGGGTTTTCAGCGCTGCCTCATCCGTGCGTAGGTCGCTCTCGCCGAAGAATTTGACGCCCTCGCCGAAAAATCGCTTGAACAGGCTGTCCGGATTGGCGTAGAGCAGGTTGTCCTGGTGGATGACGTTGAACAACCAGTCGCTCAGGTAGCGATCCTGGCGCTTGACCTTGGGGTTGAAGAGCTTGATGACGTTGAAGTGCAGGGGGCGCAGGCCGCCCATGCGGTAGTCCCCGCCGGCGGACTTGCCGCGGCGGGACATCAGCGCGAAGTGGGATTCGAGCCAGTTGGTAATCAGCTCGCGGCGTGCCGGGTCATCGATGCCCTGAATCTGTACTGACCCGTCTTCCACCAGTGCCGCGACGACAGCCTTCGGCGTCTCGGCATCCGGCGTTTCGTCCATGAGCGGCGGTTTGAAGGTGTTGCGGATCTGCCGGCCGTTGGTACGCAGGTACACGAGCAGGCGCGTCACTGCCTCGTCCACATCGAGGTTGTTTGCGTCCAGCGGCAGCAGGGCGTCCATTTTGAAGAGCTTCTGTTGGCGACTCAGCGGTGCGACGGGCATGAGCTTCTCCGATGCCTATGCGGTGTCGATGCTCTGCAACCTGACGGGGCACGGGCCACGATCGCGGCTTACAGGGTGGTGACGGCAATGCCTTGCTGCGGCGTCCGCTTGACCCGGTAGATCTGGTAATCGGATTCGGTGAGCAGCAGCTCGCCCGCGGGCGTCGCCATCAGTTGCTTCTTGAACATCAGGAGATTCAGGAAAAAGGCCCGCATCTCGCCCGCCGTCGGCACATAGCCGTCGCGGATGCGCATCAGCATTTCGTAGAGGTCGAGGGAGACTTCCAGGACCACATTGGTCGGGTCGTGACGGAGCAGCACGCTCGAGGGCAGGTACTCGATGAAGCGGGCCTGCGGGCCAGGGTCCGGGCGCTTGCAACTGAACTCGCTGGCCGGGTAGGTGAAGAATGCCTTGACCTTTGCGTTCGGGTCCTGGCGGGTGCGGATGCAGACGTACTCGCGGCTGCGCTCCTGGTCGTGGATGCCTTCGGAGCGGCTGATGCCCTCCACGAGCTGGTTGCGCAGCTTATCGCCCTCGTCCTTGCCGCTGCGCACAAACGCGATGAAGCGGCTCAGGCTCTCGTAGGGCAACAGCTCGTTCCAGCCGTGTTGCGACTCCTGAAGCGCGGCGTCCTCAAGTTCGTGCGCCTTGCTGCCTTCGAAGAAGAGCTTTCTGCGCACTGCGGAGACGTAGCTGCGCGCCGCCTCCAGCACGGTGCTGTCCCGCTCCTCCGGCGAGCGCGTTCGCGCGTTGAAGTGGCGGTTGAGGTCGTTCTCCTCATCGGTCCTGGAGCGCCTAAGATGTGCGACACGGGTGTTGGAGAGGTCGTTGAACAGGCGCCGAAACTCCGGTGTCTTGGGTGGCGTGAAGCTGATCCTGGCATCCAACTGGGGTGCAGCGGCGCGGCCGGGATCGAACTCCCGCAGGAAACAGAGCACACGGTCCTTCTCGTTGGGATCGAACAGCGCGTTGTAGTAGTAGCGCGGCAGAAAGTCGTCGTTTCCGGTCTTGAGGGCGTCTTGGATCTGTTGGCAGGTCCGCTTGCCGAACAACGCGAAGGCCAGCGCGGAGCGCATGTCGCGGACGGTGATGTGCAGCCGCTTGCGAAAGTGCAGGACCTGGAACAGGGACTTCAGCCGCGCCCGCGCCGCTTCGACGGCGGCATTGCGCGCCTTGATTGCCTCCCGGTCCTTCTCCGACAACCCGTCCAAGGGAAACCGCCGAAAGCTGTCCACGTTGAACTTGACCGGGCACCGCAGCTTGGCTTCGCAGCGCTCGCAGTCCTGCCAGAGCTTGTCGCTGACATACCGGTCCAGCACCTGGTCGAACATCCAGTCGCCGCCGGCCGGATCGGCATCGACGACCGAGCGCAGGTTGAGGTTGACCACCAGGTAGCCTTCAGGAAGCGGCTGGTCCTCGTTCAGGTGATCGAGCAGTTGCCGCGCCAGCCAGCGGTGGGCGCTGGACATGGCGAGGAAATCCCGCAGCTTGCCCTCGTTCATTGCCACGAGCAGGCAGGGGCCGGGTCCCGGCGCCTCGTCTCCCGCGAGCGACGCAAAGAAGTCAGCCAGCATGGCCGCGTTGGCATGCTGCTCGGTGTCCACGGAGCCGTCGTAGAGGGTGCGGTACTCGCGGCCGTTCAGCGTGAAATCGCAACCGACGCCATCGATGCGCTTCAGCGAGGCGCCGGCCGCCTCGGCCCGCTGTTCGACGGTTTGGATGAAGGCGGTCTTGCCGTCGCCGGCGTTGCCCGTGAGGATGGTGAGGCGCATGTCACCGGCCAGCAGCGCAGGAATCAGCTCGCGATCCAGCCGGGTGCTGGCGTAGGTCGCCTTGGCCAACGCCGATTCGAGGCCACGGGTCAGTCCGTTACCGGCTTCCGCTTGGCTGTAGAACTGGAGAAATGCGTCGAGATGCTTGTTGTGTCCCATGGCTATGTTCTATGTCCGATGGCCGCGCGCCTTACGGATCATGGCCATTGGTCGTGATACTGGCAGACTCAAAACGTCGGCGGCAACCTTCCGAAACACATTGAACGACCACACGGGCACAAAAAAGCCCGCGCATGGGCGGGCTTATATTGGCTGGGGGACTAGGATTCGAACCTAGGTTAACGGAGTCAGAGTCCGCTGTCCTGCCACTAGACGATCCCCCAGTTGTTCGACGCAAGGCCCCGAAGGAGAACTCGGGGCGATCGCGTGCGACTGCTTCGATGAACGGCCGCGCAACCGATCAGCGCTTCGAGAATTGCGGGCGCTTACGGGCCTTGTGAAGGCCGACCTTTTTGCGCTCGACCTCACGCGCATCGCGGGTCAAGAATCCGGCACGCCGCAGCGGCACGCGGAACCGATCATCGTGTGAGACCAGCGCGCGGGCGATGCCGTGACGGATCGCACCGGCCTGACCGCTGGAGCCGCCACCCTCGACGGTCGCGTTGACGTCGATGCGGTCTACCATATCAGCCGCTTCGAGCGCCTGCCGAACCACCATCCGGGCTGTCTCACGACCGAAATAGTCGTCCAGCGAACGTCCGTTCACCTTGATCGATCCCGAGCCCGTGCTCAAGAACACGCGCGCCGAGGAGCTCTTGCGACGCCCTGTGGCGTACTGTTTTTCCATGGTGCAGTCTTTTCGGTAAGTCAGTGTTTTGGAGATTCGAACTCGATCAGCGCGGTCGATGATCGAACGGCGCTGCTCCGGCGCTGGCCAAGCGCTGACGTTGGCTCGCAGCGGCAAGCAGCCATCCGACTCGCAGCTAGATCTCGAGCGGCTGCGGTTGCTGCGCGGCGTGACGATGCTCGGGGCCCGCAAACACCTTGAGCTTCTTCAGCATCGCGCGGCCCAGCGGGTTGCGCGGCAACATCCCCTTCACCGCGAACTCGATCACCCGCTCGGGATGCTTGTCAAGCATCTGAGCAAGACTGGCCGAGCGGAGATTGCCAATGTAGCCAGTATGCCGATAGTACATCTTGTCGGTCATCTTGTTACCGGTCACGCGCACCTTCTCGGCATTGACGATCACCAGGTAGTCGCCGGTGTCGACATGCGGCGTATAGGTCGGCTTATGCTTGCCCCGCAGCCGACGCGCGCACTCGCTCGCAAGGCGGCCAAGTGTCTTGCCCTCGGCATCGATCAGGTACCAAGCCCGCCGAACCTCGGCCGGCTTCGCGCTTTGGGTTGTCATGGCGGTCGCTCCTAGCGAGTCGTCAACTAAAAGTTAGACCGTCAAATATAACCAAGTCTTAGCCTTAACGCAACTCTTAGGACGCCACCGAGACTGCTGATCTCGATCGGCTCCGGGCTCGCCACAGCCATCAAACTGTTCGACCCCATCCCTCAGTACTCGGCAGACATCACCCGCTCACCCCATGCCTCGAGCCGATCCAGGATTGCCAGCGCCGCCGGGTCGCTGGCCCGCTCTGAGCGCAGCGTGGCCAGGCGGGCCTCAAACGCCTCGATCGTCAGCGACGCGCCGGCCTCGGGGTCCGTCAGACGCTCGAGGCGCCAGGCATCCCAATCCTCACGCTCGTCCTCGCTCAGCGTCCGGGGCCAGCTGCGGGCGCGCATCCGAAACAGCAGGGTCGACAGCCGTGCGTCCTCGAAGCGCGGCTGCTCGCCAGCGAGCTCGTCCGGCGTCAACGTTGCCAGGCGCGCCATCTCCCGACGATCCGCATCCGGAAAGAAGCCGCCGGTATAGAGCATGGCCTCTGGATCATCCGAGAACTCGGTCGAGTCCTCTTGAGCGTAGGCCTGACGCAGGCGCTCGCCAATCTCGTCACGATGCCTCGTTGCCTGCTGCGCATGCTGTGCGACTTGCTCGGGATCGATCGACCAGCGCGCGGCGGCCTCGGCGGTCAAGGTACCCATGGGGGCGAGCATCGGCGCGGCATTGATCTTGATCCCTTTGACCGGCAGCCGGTCGAGACCTTGCGGCTGGTCCGCAGCGGGGGCGAACAGGCGTCGACGTAGGTCCTCGGGCGAGTGATCGAGCAGCTGCGTCGGGTCTTCGCGCAGATCGAAGCAGAGCACCGTATTCGGGCTCTTAGGATGATCGGCGACGACCGCAATCGGCGCGATGCAGCCGCGCGCCGCCGGATAGCGCTGGGAGACATGCAAGAGCGGTTTGCCGGTGGCGAGCCGCCGCTTCACCTCATGTTTGTCCCGCAGCGTCAGGGCGTAATCGAACAAATGCGGCTGGGCGCTGCGCAGCATCCGCGCCAGCGCCAGGGTCGCGCGCACGTCGGCCAGCGCATCATGCGCCCCGGCATGCGGTATCGCGTTGGCGACGGTGAGGTCTTCGAGCTTGAACGAGGTCACGCCCGGCTCACGCTGTGGCCATTCGATACCGTCCGGACGCAGCGCATGCGCCAAGCGCAGCACATCGATCAGGTCCCAACGGGAGTTTCCGTTCTGCCAGGCGTGCGCATAGGGGTCGAGCAGGTTGTGGTAGAACAGCCAGCGCGTCACCTGATCATCGAAGCGGAGACTGTTGTAGCCGACCGCGCAGGTCTCCGGCCGAGCAAGCTGCTGCTGGATCGCGCGCGCGAACTCGGCTTCCGGGAGTCCGCGTTCGTGCGCGATCTCCGGCGTGATTCCAGTCACCAAGCAGGCATCCGGATGCGGCAACAGGTCGTCGCCCGGACGGCAATACAGGACCAAGGGCTCGCCGATCTCCTGCAGCGCCTCATCGGTGCGCAACCCCGCGAACTGGCACGGTCGATCACGCCCCGGCTGGTTGCCCCAGGTCTCGTAGTCGTGCCAGTAGAAACTTGCCGCCACGCTTCAGTGCCCGAGCAGCCGCCGCTGCAGCGAACGATCGATCCCGACCATTAACCGATACCAGCCATCAACGGGCGCGGATCGCCGTGCTCGCCGGCTCGGCGCAACACTCGCTGCGAGAGACCCGGCCTAGACCTTCTCTTTGATGCGCGCTGCCTTGCCCGTCAGCCCGCGCAGATAGTAGAGCTTGGCGCGGCGGACATCCCCGCGGCGCTTGACCTTGATCTCTGCGATCGCGGGGCTGTGGGTCTGAAAGACCCGCTCGACCCCTTCACCATGCGAGATCTTACGCACCGTGAATGCCGAGTTGATGCCGCGGTTGCGCTTGGCGATGCAGATGCCTTCGAACGCCTGCAGACGCTCGCGGTCCCCTTCCTTGACCCGGACTTGCACGACCAGCGTATCGCCGGGAGCGAACGCAGGGATCGACGGGTTTAGCTGCTCTTGCTCGATCTGATCGATGATATTGCTCATGTCATTGCTCACTTGGTTTCGACCCGGCGCGCGATCCTGACCGCAACGCCTCCCGTCGATAGTCGTCGAGCAACTGTCGCTCGACATCGTTCATGCCCCGCTTGCGCAATAGCTCGGGGCGCCGTTCCCAGGTCCGGCCCAGCGCCTGCTGCAAGCGCCAGCGCTCGATCGCCGCATGATCCCCGCTCAGCAGCACGCTCGGTACGCCGCGACCAGCGGCCGTTTCCGGCCGCGTGTAATGCGGGCAATCGAGCAGCCCGCTCGCATACGAGTCCTGACCCGCCGAGTCGGCATGACCGAGCACACCTGGCAACAATCGGATTGCCGCGTCCATCACCACCATGGCCGCCAGCTCACCGCCGCTCAGCACGTAATCCCCGATCGACCACTCCTCATCGACCGCGTCCTCGATCAAACGCTCATCGACGCCCTCGTAACGCCCGGCGAGCAAGACCCAGCCGCTCGCCGAGGCGATCTCGACGATCTTGGCCTGATCGACAGGCGCACCCTGTGGCGACAGATAGGCGACGCGGCTACTGACGCCAGCCGCCGCGGCATCAGCCCGCGCCGCGTCGAGCGCGGCCCGCAGCGGCGCATACTGCATGACCATACCTGGACCGCCACCATAAGGCCGATCATCAACAGCCCGCTGCGGATCAGCCGTGTAGTCACGCGGGGTGCGCAGATGGATCTCGGCGATACCCCTGCGCAGCGCCCGTGCCACCACGCCCTCCTGTGTCAGCGCCTTGAACTGCGCAGGAAACAGGGTAATGACGTCGAATCGCATCGCTATCCGTCCGAGCGCCTCTCCCGCTTAGCGTACCGGCTCAAAATTCGGGGTCCCAATCGACCCGGATTCGTCTCGAGTCGAAATCGACCTCGAGCACGAATTGATCCCAAACGAACGGCACCAGCCGTTCGCGGTCGCCTTGGATCACCAGCACATCATTCGCACCCGTCTCGACCAGATGGCTCACCTTTCCGAGCGGCCGACCCTCGGCGGTCTCCACCGCCAGCCCTTGCAGGTCGACCCAATAGAATTCGTCTGCTGACGGCGGCGGCAACTGGCTACGCCGAATCGCGATCGTCTGACCCAGCAGTTCCCTTGCCGCATCTCGATCCTCACAGCCCTGCAGCCGCGCGACCAGGCCCTTGCCGTGTCGTCGCTGCTCGGCGACGACACGTTCCACACCGTCAACGAGCCAGGGCGAATAGCGGAAGATGCCCTCGATCGGGCTTGTCTCCGAGAACACCTTGACCCAGCCGCGCACCCCGTAGAGCCCGATGATCCGGCCAAGGACGACCTGGCCGGCCTGCCGATCGCCGGTGTCGGCTAAGGAGTCAGCCATCGCCTGGCAGCGCCCTCGTTTGATCTCGACTAGCGGCCCCTACCGGAACACCGCGGGCACCGCCCAACCTGGTGATCGCGGAGTCACCGAGGCGTTCTGTTAGGCTGACTAAGAGACCTTATCAGAAGACTCGGCCAGCCTGAACAAGCAAGCGGCCTCTTAAGAGGCCTTGTCCGAATGCTCGTCCAGCCTATGCAGGCCCCGCCCCGGATTTTGGTGGCCGCAAGAAGCCCCCTTTTAAACCGCGCCCAGAGACAGAAATGTCATTTTTCCGCAGCAGGCGCGGTCAAAAATGCACATCCCAAACTGGACGCAGTGCAGGGCCTCTAAATCTGTACAGGGCATTCTGTTGGGGTTTCCAAGGTTCAGCGCTGCCCGACCAGCAGAAGCGAATTCGCCCGCGTTGACCGAATGACGTCGAGATGCACGAGCAAGAAGATCAGGCCGCCGCTGGTGCCTCTGCCTGTTTCTCCGCATCCTTCAACAGCTTGATCACCCGCTCAGTCGGCTGAGCACCGCGTTCTAGCCAGTGCTGCGCCCGAGCGCGATCCACACGAAGACGGCTCTCGCCACCGGTTGCACAAGGATTGAAGAATCCGAGGCGCTCGATGCACCCGCCATCACGCGGCTTACGGATGTCGGTGACTACGATCTGGTAAAACGGACGCTTCTTTGCGCCGCCACGGGTGAGTCTGATCTTGACCATCGCTAGCGATCCAGCAAGCTCCCTGAATAAGAGAGTCGGTTTAAAGAGAGGATTCATTTGATGATGGAACGAGCTGCCGCACTGCCGGCATCGGCAGCCTTCTGGCAAGCCAGCACGTCACTGTTGCTTTCCACCACGTCGCGTAACAGGCCATGATACCTGATGCGCTCAGCGTAGAAAAGTGTTTTGGCGGCGTCGAGCACAACTCTATCGAACCGGGACCGGCCGCCACGCGCGTCTCGCTCGCCTTGAATCCGTCCTCGGCCGTCCTCGAGCGGCCGGTTGACGCGGGCTCGGCCCGCTCAACCGAGCTCTGACTGCCGACTGCACCCTGAAAACGTTCGCATACCGTGGAGCCGCTCACAGAACCGGCATCCGCGCGTCCCGTACACTCGTTCCCGGCCGCTGACCCGGCCCAGTGGCATGCGCACTCAGCACGCTGAGCCGCTACACTATACCCAAAGCACGTCAATGCTCGGCACGGCAGAGCGGAGGGTCGGGTGACGGCGAGCGGGGGTGTCGACGGCATGGAGGCCGTCGTCAAGCCTAAAAGGAGATGGATTCACGGCGTCCCCCCATTAACTGCCCCCAGCGCCGTGACGCGACCCGGAGCGGTCGAGGAAAAACCGAAAATCGGTTTGCGAAGGGTATATTTGCTGACGGCGGAGTCGAGCTCCCGCCAGACTCCGAAAGCATGAGAACGACAAGCCGTGAGAGGGCTTCTACAGTGCAGCTCCACAAACCGCTAGGCGCGATCGAGGCAAGGAGCCAATGAAGACTGCTGCAAGCGATACCTTGGCCCTGGCCCTGAGCGCCCCATCGGACGGCGCTGAAGCAGGGCGGACAGGGCAGCGAGTCGTCGAACCGGCCTCGAGACTCGCCCCGCTCGTGACCCTCTTTGCGCTCAGCCTCGCACTCAGCGGCTGTTTCTACTCAGACGCAGCCCAGGTGCCGATGGCCACCACCTATCCCTACAGCGAACAGCAGCGCATGCAAGCGGCCCATCATTGGCAAGTCCTCGCCGAGCATGAGGCGCAGGGTATCCTTCAGCATAGCAATCTCCGCAACACGCCGCTCTATGTGGCGGAACAGAACGGCAAGACGAGCGGCGAGTTCGCCCGCGGCTATCGTGCCCTACTGACCAGCGAGCTGGTCTCCGGCGGCGCCCGCATCCGCACTCGACCGGAGCAGGCGGCGCGCTTGGATTTCGACGTCGAGGTCATCCACCACTCCGACCGCGGCTTCATCCGCCCCTATCCCGGCGTCATCAGCTTGGCCAGTCTCGGTGCGGGCATCGCGGTCCTGGCCGCGCCATCCTCCAATGCCGGGCTGGCGTTACTCCCACCTGCGGTCGCCGCGGATGTCACCAGCGGCAGCTGGACCGGGGTCGGCGATGAAGAGGTGATCATCACGACCGAGGTCGTCGATCATCGCCACGTGCTCTATTCCTCATCGAACATCTACTACATCAATCGCGGGGATCGAGAGCATTATGCGCCCCACCAGGTGCCCAAGCCGCCTCCGATCCCGAAGGTCCGGCTCGATAACCGCTGGTAGAGCGAGCCATGTACCGATCACCACTGCCCCTTGACAGCCGACACGGAGACAAGCGACCCCGTGTTCGACCCTTCTGGCTGCTGTTGCTCTTCGTTGCGTTCGGCTCAATGCCCCTGACGGGCTGCTTCTTCTATACCTACGGCCCCGCGTTCAGCCAGTACACCGAAACCAAAGAGCCGATCGATCTGGCCGGCGAGATCAACACCGCCGCCAAACAGCTCTTCAGCGAAAACCCGGGGCTGACCGGCTACGACCCGATGATCGCCGCCACCTTCGTCGACATCGACAACCTTCGCACCTCCTCGACCTTTGGCCGCATCAGCTCTGACCTCTTCGCCTCTGCGATGTCGCAGGCCGGTATCAAGATGCACGAGGTAAAGATGCGCGAGAGTCTCTTCATCGAGCAGCGCCTAGGTGAGCTGATCCTGTCACGGGAGATCAAGCGTCTGCGCAATGCCTATAACGCAAACTCGATCCTGCTCGGGACCTATGCGCAAGGGGAGGAAACGGTCTACCTCAACGTTCGGGTCGTGCGCACCCGCGACGCCGCCGTCCTTGCCACGACCGAGCTCAGCCTGCCGCTGGACAACAATCTGCGCTCGATGCTCGGGGGGCGCTGGTAACGAGTCGAGGAAGAGGGAGCCGGCCTGTAAGCCGGGTTCTGTCGTAGACAGCCATTCATCTGGGACGCGGGTCACCCCGCGCCTCAAGCGACCTACCCGGGAGCCCGTACGGGCCGCACGTTGCGGCGACTGCCGCTCGCTCCTCTATTTGGTCTTGCTCCGGGTGGGGTTTACCGTGCCGCCGCGTGTTACCACCGGCGCGGTGCGCTCTTACCGCACCTTTTCACCCTTACCGTTCCCGCACCGGGAACGGCGGTCTGTTTTCTGTGGCACTTTCCGTAGGCTCTCGCCCCCCAGGTGTTACCTGGCACCCTGCCCTACGGAGCCCGGACTTTCCTCCGCTTGGAACACGCCAAGCCGCGACTGTCCGGCCGACTCCCAGCTCGTAGTCTAAACGAACATTCGCCCGACCGGTCAGTCCGCCGACAACCGCAGCGCCTGCAACCGGTCCCCGGGGTTGCGAGCGCGCGCTCGAGGCAACTCAGCGAGCGTCGTCAGCGGCCACCCCGTCGCTTGAGCTCGAGCCCCAACTGATAGAGCTCATTGCGCGCGCCACCAGTGATTGCGGCCGTCAATGCCGCAGCACGTTTGAGCGGCAGTTCATCGGCGAGCAGCTGCAGTACCCGGGCCTGCTCACGCCGATCCCCATCAGCATCTTCAGCAGGGCCTCCCTCAACCAGGATCACGAGCTCACCGAGCTGTTGTTCAGGGTTCGCTGCAACCTGCTGGGAGAGCTCGGTAACAGAGCCTTCAAGGAAGGTCTCGAAACGCTTCGTGAGCTCGCGAGCCACGACGGCCCGGCGCTCGGCGCCGAAGACCGTCGCGAGATCGGACAGAGTCGCTGCCGCGCGCCGCCCGCTCTCGTAGAGGATGAGCGTGCCGGTCTCGGTCTTGACCGCCTCCAGCCAACGCTGTCGTTGTGAACTGGTGCGCGGCGGAAAGCCGATGAACAGGAAACGATCACTCGGCAGGCCCGCGGCCGAGAGCGCGCAGATCGCCGCACAGGGTCCCGGGATCGGCTCGACCCGAATACGCTGCGCGCGCGCCGCCCGCACCAATGAGAACCCCGGATCACTGATCAGCGGCGTGCCGGCATCGCTGATCAAGGCGATGGTCTCGCCGGCCTCGAGACGCTCGAGCAGACGCGGCGCCATCTGCTCTTCATTGTGCTCATGATAGGCCAGCAGCTCTCCCGTTACCCCGATCGAGGCCAGCAGGGGTCGGCTATGCCGCGTGTCCTCGCACGCGATCACGTCGGCCTCGGCAAGCACGGACTGCGCACGCGGGCTGAGATCGCCTCGATTGCCGATCGGCGTGGCCACCACGTATAGTATTCCTGTCAACTCAACACCTCCGCCGCCCGGCAAGATTCCCGATTCTCGAGGAGACCATGATGCCTGCCCAGCGTCCCGGCCGGCAGCCCCTAGCGTCTGCACAACCAACGCGTCCCAGCCCCATCCGCGCGCTGTTGGCTCGGGCATCGAACCAGGCGTCGTTCAATGCGCGATGGGCCATGCTCATTGCTGCCGCGCTGCTCGCAACCAGCTGCGCAATCGATCCTCACCGCGATGCAGCACAGGCACTTGCCCAGGTCCCCGCGGCAGCACTCGCTGATGCAAGGGCGTTGGAGCAGGAAGGCAAGCCCGCCGCCGCGGCCGAGGCCTATCTCGTTCTGGCCGAGCAGGCATCGGCGCCCGCAAGCCAACAACTGAAGCTCGAGGCTGCCGGCGCACTGGTGCAAGCAGGTGATCTGGACGGCGCCAATCGCCTGGTCCTCGGCCTCGACCAGTCCAAAGCCACTGCCGCGCAGCGGCAGTCGGCCAATCTGCTGCGAGGCGAGATCGCACTCAGCAGCGGCCGCGCGTCCGAGGCGATCGCAGCGTTGCAACAGGTCAAGCCAAATACCCTGACACCCGCACTCAAGCGCGACTGGTATGGGTCCGTGGCCGCGGCCTATCGGATGCGCAATCAGCCGCTGCGAGCAGCTGAGGCATTGAACGACCTCGATGGCCTGCTTCAAGACCGCTCAGCGCGGCTCGGTAATCAGGTCTCCCTGTTATTCACCCTAACGAGTCTACCCGAGGCCCAACTCCGAGAAGCCGCCCGCTCAAGCAAAGGCGAGGTCCGGGGCTGGGTTGAGCTCGCTCAGGCGCTGGCCGGCCAGGGGGTACCGTCAGCAGAGTCCGATAGGGCGTTGCAATACTGGCGACAACGGCATCGTCAACACCCGGCGCTGAGTGACCTCGGCGAGTTCTACTTCGCCACCCTGAACGGGGCCTACCCACCGGGCACCGAGACGCTTGTGCTGCTTCCGCAATCAGGTAGGTTCGGCGCCGCAGCCCGAACCATCCGAGACGGCATCAATGCAGCCTTCGACGCCGACCAGGGCGGTACAGGGCCCACCCTCGAGTTTCGCAACAGTAGCGGCTCGAGCTATGAGGCAGCCGTCGCGGGCGGCACTGATCTGGTGATCGGGCCACTGTCGAAGCCCTCGGTCTCGGCGCTGACAGACTCGGGTAGGCTTCCAGTACCAACGCTCGCGCTGAATCGAACCAACGATACTGCGGCCGAGAACCTGTTCCAGTTCGCCCTCGCGCCAGAAGACGAGGCGATCAGTGCCGCCAACCATGCCTTCGATGCCGGGGTTCGTCGCGCGGCAATCCTCTACCCGCAGAGTGCCTGGGGCTCGCGGATGGCCCAGGCGCTTCGCAGGCAATGGCGAGGGCTGGGTGGGTCGATCAGTGTGCAGCCGAGCTATGGCTCGATTCAACAGGGCGCCGGAGCGGTCGCTGGGAGCGATGCAGAGGTGATCCTGCTCGTAGCCAAGAGCAGTAACATTGCCGAACTTTGGGCGGCCTTGCGCGGCGCCGGCATCGCCGTACCAGTGGTCGCCACCTCACACGTCTACGAGGGCGCATTCGATCCGGCACGGCACGCGGCACTCGACGGACTCTACTTCGTCGACATCCCCTGGCTGCTGGATCAGCAGCGGTCCGAGCAGCTCTCACGTCAAGCACTTCGCGAAGGGCTGCGCAACATCAGCGGCCCCTTGTCTCGGCTCTATGCAATGGGTATCGATGCCTACCGCCTCGTCCCGCGGGTCAGCGAGATGCGCACGCAACCGGGCAGCTTCTTCCCCGGCGAGACCGGCGGACTGAGGGTCAACGCACGCGGAGAGATCCAGCGCCAGCTGACACTGGCGCGGTTTACCGAGACCGGCGTCATCACGGTCAACGAGATCACCGAGGACAGCGGCGCCGATAGATTGGCCTCCCGCTGACTCGCGACACGCAGTTCAAGGTTCTGCTTTGCCAAGCCAGCAAAAAAGTTGACATTGACATCCCGCGAACAGCCCTGGCGCAAACAGCTTGGTGACAGCAAGGAACGCCTGGCGCGCGACCACCTGGAGCGCCAAGGCCTGCAGCTTGTCGCGCACAATGTTCGCTGCAAACGCGGCGAGCTGGACCTGGTGATGCGCGATGGCGATACTTTAGCGTTCATTGAGGTGCGCTATCGTGCCTCCGGGCGTTTCGGCGGTGCGGCCGCCAGCGTCGATCCCCGCAAGCAGGCACGGATCGCGGCCGCCGCTGCCTACTATCTGCAACGCCATCCGACCGAACTGCCTTGCCGGTTCGATGTGGTCGCCGTCGATGCCGTTGGCAAGATCACCTGGATTCGACATGCCTTCGCTGCCCAAGCCTAATTGGATCGTTCTGATCATCCTGACCGCGGTGCCCACGGCCGCGCTGTTGCAAGCCTGCGCACCGGCGGCGGTGGTCGGAACGGCCTATGGCGCATCCGTTCTGCACGAGCGTCGCTCACCCGGCACGGTGGTCGATGACGAGGTCATCGAGCTCAAGGCCAAGCATCTCTTCTATCAAGACCCCGAGATCGAGCAGGCCAGCCGGATATCGGTGACCAGCTACAACCACGCAGTGTTGCTCACCGGCCAGGCCGATAATGCCGAGGTCAGACAGCGCTTTGCCGAGGTCGTCAGCGGGCTCCCGTTGGTCACGAAGGTCTACAACGAGGTCGAGATCGGCCCACGCATCTCCCTGGCCCGGGAGGGCCAGGACGCCCTGATCACATCGCGCGCGAAGATCGCGATCGGCGGCGGTCAGGGGATCGAGGACTTCGACGCGACTCGGGTCAAGATCGTCACCGAGGACGGCGTCGTCTACCTGATGGGACTCGTCACCCGGCAGGAGGCCGAGACCACGACCGATATCGTCCGCAGGCTCCCTGGCGTCAAACGGGTGGTCAAGCTGTTCGAGTATATCGATGGCCCTCGCTGAGCCAGTCACCAAGGCGCTGGCCGAGATCCTGGGTCGCGAAGCGCTGCTCACCGATCCCGGCGACTGCTGGGCCTACGGCTACGACAACAGCCGTCGTCAGGCGCTGCCGGCTGCGGTCGCGTTCGTGACCGAGACCGCCCAGATCAAGGCATTGGTACAGCTCGCCAATGAGTACGCAATCCCGATCACCGCACGCGGGCTCGGCACCGGAACGACCGGCGCGACCGTGCCTGAGCGCACCGGTATCGTGATCGCGTTCGAGCGCATGAACCGCATCCTGCGTATCGATCCGGCCAATCGACTCGCGGTCGTCGAGCCCGGCGTCGTCAACGAGACCCTGCAGCGCGCGCTCAGCGAGCACGGCTTCTTCTGGCCGCCTGATCCGACCAGCGCAGCCGTCTGCACCATCGGCGGCAACCTCGCCTACAACTCGGCTGGGCCGCGGGCGGTCAAGTATGGCACGCCGCGCGAGAACACCCTCGGCCTCGCCGCCGTCACGGGGAGCGGGGAGTGGGTCCGTACCGGCGTCATGACCACCAAGGGCGTCGTCGGCTACGACCTGACCCGCCTCATCATCGGCTCCGAGGGCACGCTGGCACTGATCACCGAGGCCACGCTGAAGCTGACCCCGCTGCCAGAGGGCAAGCAGACGCTGCGCGCCACCTACCGCGATATCCACGCCGCGGCCGATGCGGTTGCCGCGATCATGGCGCAGCCGATCACGCCCTGCGCGCTCGAATTCATGGACGCCTCGGCGATC
This sequence comes from Halochromatium glycolicum, assembly GCF_016584085.1. GTDB lineage: Bacteria > Pseudomonadota > Gammaproteobacteria > Chromatiales > Chromatiaceae > Lamprobacter > Lamprobacter glycolicus. The sequence goes on from NZ_NRSJ01000039.1 coordinate 17,317, forward strand.
GAGATGGTCCGGCGCTATTCCGATCTCGGCGTCAGCACCGAGACCGGCGCACTGCTGATGATCGAGGTCGACGGCCCGGCCGACTGCCTCTCCGCCGCCGCCGATGCAGTCGCGTCGGCGGCGCGCAATGACGGCCTGCTCGAGCTGAGCGTGGCGCGCGATCAGGAACAGATCGCAGCCCTGTGGCGGACCCGGAAGGCCCTCTCACCGGCGCTGCGGCATGTCGCGCCAAAGAAGATCAACGAAGACGTGGTCGTCCCGGTGTCGCGGATCGCGGCCTTCATCGAGGGTCTCGAGCACCTTTCGCAGCGATACGGCATCCGGATCGTCAACTTCGGCCATGCCGGCAACGGCAACATCCATGTGAACCTCTTGGTCGATCCAGACAAATCCGACGAGATGAGGCGCGCCGAGCGCTGTCTCGGCGGGGTCTTCGACCTGGTCATCGAGCTGGATGGGACCCTATCCGGAGAGCACGGCGTCGGCTTGGAGAAGCGCGATTTCGTCGAGCGCGAGATCGACCCGTCGGCGCTCGCGTTGATGCGTGGCATCAAGGCCCAGTTCGATCCGAAAACGATCCTCAATCCGGGTAAGGGCCTACCGCTGACGGCGGGATCAGCCTAGCCCGACTCCCAACCTGCTGCGGGGGCGGACCAGCACCCTGTTTCACCTGATGGCCAGTGCCTCGCGTCAGCCATGCCGAGGCCTTCTTTATGCCACCCGGTTCTGCCACCCGGCCCTGCCACCTGGGCTCGCATCGCTATAGGAGCCCGCTTGCGGGCGACCAGGCCGCACTTGCGGCGGCGAGGATCACCCGCAAGCGGACCCCGACCGCACGAGCATTGCGGGCAGCGACAATCGGTCTCGGGATCTCCGCTGTCTTGCACTAGCGGCGCCGTTGGCGCAGATAGCCACGGGCGGCTTGCTGGTGGATCTGCGGAGTCAAGACATCCATCTCGGGCGGCCCCTCCGGATACAGTAGCGGCGCCAGCTCTTGAAGCGCGCGCTCATAGACCCGGCGCTTGAAGTAGACGACATCCTGCACTGGATACCAGTAACGCACCCAGCGCCAGGCATCGAACTCCGGCTTCTCGCTGCGGTCGAGGCAGAAGGCGCCCTCACCGCAATCGACACGGAGCATGTACCAAACCTGCTTCTGGCCGATGCAGATCGGCCCGCAATGGCGCCGAATGAAGCGCTTCGGCAGGCGATAGCGGAGCCACCCGCGCGTGCAGCCCAGCACGGTCACATGCGTCGGCATCAAACCTACTTCTTCCTCGAGCTCGCGGTACATCGCTTCCAACGGGGTTTCGTCGGATCGGATGCCGCCCTGAGGAAACTGCCATGCGTTCTGCCCGACGCGCCGGCCCCAGAAGAGACGGCGGTCCGCATTGCTCAAAATGATGCCGACGTTTGGCCGGAAACCGTCCCCGTCGATCAAGTTACTGTACCCGGTTGGATTTCACTGGCATTCTTCCATAATCCGGGCAGCGGCTTCAAATCGCGCTCGAGGGGGCGCAGCCGCCTGCGAATCGGCACTCAGAACGCTGCAAGAACGCAGCCACTTGTTGCCGCCTGTTTTGCGGCCCTTCTGACAGCCTGACGGCCGGCTCTGCGCCGAGCCGGGCCGCAGTAGGAACCCAATCGCTCCAAGATTGCCGTTGTCATCAGTAATCGTCAGTCAAATCGATGCCGCTTGCTCTCTTCGATCTCGATAACACCCTGCTCGCGGGCGATTCAGACTATCTTTGGGGTCGACACCTGATCGACCTCGGGATCGTCGACGCAGAGGCCTATGAGCACGCCAATCAGCGTTTCTACGATGACTACCGTAACGGCTGCCTCGATATCGACGCCTTTCTGCGCTTCTCGCTCGCGCCCTTGAGCCAGCACCCGATGGCGGACCTGGAGCGCTGGCGTGAAGACTTCGTGCGCAGACGCATCGATCCGATCATCCTGCCCGCCGCCCGCGAGCTGGTCGAACAGCATCGTCGTGCCGGGGATACGCTAATGATCATCACGGCTACCAATGCCTTCGTAACCAGTCCGATCGCGGCGCGCTTCGGCGTCGACCAGCTGATTGCGACCGAGCCCGCGATCGAGGCCGGACGCTACACCGGCCGGGTCGAAGGCACGCCGGCATTCCGCGAAGGGAAGGTCGAACGGCTCAGAGACTGGCTCGAGCGTCACGATGCGACGCTGACGGGCAGCGTCTTCTACAGCGATTCGATCAACGACTTGCCATTGCTCGAGACGGTCGAGCAAGCCGTTGCGATCGACCCGGATGAACGACTCGCCGCGATCGCCCGCCAACGCGGCTGGTCGATCCGCTCGCTGCGGGGCTGATCCCTGGGGTCGGATGCGAACTGACCCCGAGCCCGAGCCCGTGCTGTACAGGGCGAGCAAGACGCGGCCTGCAGCGTCTGAATTGGCACAACCCGACGGTCATCGATCCGTCATGATCAAGCCACAGAATCGACATGCGCTTTCAGTAAACTGAGAAGTTACCCCGTTGCGATGGTCGGAGAAGACATGGGAGCGAGCGCACCGGCGCTGAGTGTAAAACGCGGCGAACGCCTTTTCGTCGAGCTTGCCGATTCGCCGCAAGCGGTGCGCGAAGCCCAGGCGCTACGGTATCGAATCTTTGGTGAGGAGCTCGGCGCGAAGCTCAAGCCCGGCGAGGACGGGCTCGACAGCGACGAGTTCGATCCGGTCTGCGAGCACCTGCTCGTCCGGGAGACGAAGAGCGGCCGGGTGGTGGGCTGCACGCGGCTGCTCAGCAATTCCGGCGCCGCCAAGCTCGGAGGTTTCTACTCCGAGAGCGAGTTCGATCTTGGTATCATCCCATCACTCTCCGGGCACCTGCTCGAGCTGGGACGGACCTGCGTTTCACCCGAATGCCGACAGGGCTCCGTGATCGCGGTACTCTGGTCCGGGGTCGCGCACTATATTCACCAGCAACAGGTCGACTACCTCTTTGGCTGCGCGAGCGTGCCGCTTGGCGAGAACGATTGCCAGGCCGCCGCGATCATGAACCGGTTGCGGCGACAGGCGATGGCGCCGGAATGGCTGCGCGTTGTACCACGAGTGCCACTGCAAACGACCTTGTCAGCCGATGATGTCGTCGATGCCCCGTTGCCGGCCCTGCTCAAAGGCTATGTGCGCCTGGGCGCACTCGCCTGCGGCGAGCCTTGCCGAGATCCGGACTTCGAGGTCGGGGACATCTTGATGCTGCTGGACATGCGTGCGCTGAACCCAACCTATGCGCGCCACTTCCTCGAGCGTGTCTAGGGCGCGCTGATGCCTCCTGCAAGCACCTCATCCCTGCGCGCGAGCATCCGCCTGCTGCGCCTCAGCGGTTACCTCCTGATCGGTACGACGCTCCTGCTGGGCTTCACGCTCTCGCAGGCGCTCGGCCGGCCCTGGCAATCGTTGCCCAGGATCGTGCGCTGGTGGCATCAGCGCGTGCTGCCGATACTGGGAGTCGAGGTCGCCAAGGTGACCGGAACGCCGGTCAAGCCGGCGCTGATCGTCGCTAACCATGTCTCTTGGCTCGATATCACAGTACTCGGGTCACTGATCGAGACCGACTTCCTGTCGAAGATCGAGGTCAGGGACTGGCCGCTGATCGGCTGGATGTCGGCGCAGGTCGGAACGCTGTTCATCAAGCGCGGCGGCAACCAAGCCCAGTCGCTGACCGACCAGATCGAGACCAGGGTCGGCAATGGCAAGCCAGTCGTGATCTTCGCCGAGGGCAGCACCAGCGATGGTCGTCAGGTCCGGCGATTCTTTCCGCGTCTGCTCGCCTCGGCGCGCCAGACCGGGGTTCCGGTGCAACCGGTCGCCATCCGCTACGGCACCAACGCCGCGCCCGACCCGATCGCACCCTTCGTCGGGGATGACAACCTGGTCGCCCACGGCTGGCGAGTGCTGCAGCGACGAGCCACCCGAGTCGAGGTCCATTTCCGAGAGCCGATCGTCAGCGAGGGGATCGACCGCCGTTCACTCGCGGCGCAATCCCGCGCTGCGATCGCAGCAGCGCTCGAGGTCCCGCTCGAGCCGCCCTCGAGACCTCTCCGTCTTGGCCAGGAGGTCGCGATCTGATGAGCGCTATTGACCACAGGACCCATCGCTGTCATTCCCCGGCCCAGAGCGCCAGGCAGCTCTATGTCGCGCTGGTCACCGAGACCTACCCGCCTGAGATCAACGGCGTCGCCAACACCCTGTCTCAGCTGGCCAACGGACTCGAGCGTCGCGGTCATCGGGTCGGCCTGGTCAGACCGCGCCAGCCTGCGGATCGACCACAAGCACAGCACACCCCGGCCGGATCGCAGGCCGCAGAGCCATGCGAGTTGTTGGTCGGCGGATTGCCGTTACCGGGCTATCGAGGATTGCGTTTCGGCCTTCCCGCATGGAAGCGCTTGCGCCAGCTATGGCAGGACAACCGACCCGATGCGGTCTACATCGCGACCGAGGGGCCGCTCGGCCATGCCGCCCTTCGAGTCGCAGAAAGACTCGAGATCCCGGCGCTGACTGGCTTTCACACCCAGTTCCAACAGTATTGCAGCCATTATGGGGTCGGCCTCTTGATGCGCCCGATCGCGCATCTGCTGAGACGCTTCCACAATCGTTCCCAGGCAACCCTGGTCCCGACCCGCAGCCTGCAGCGTGACCTCAGCCGCGATGGGTTCCGGAACCTGCATGTGCTGAGCCGCGGCGTCGATACCGGCCGGTTCTCCCCGGCCCATCGCAGCAGAGCGCTGCGGCGATCCTGGGGCTGCGACGACCAGACCCTGGTAGCACTTTACGTCGGACGGATTGCCGCCGAGAAGAATGTGGCGCTTGCGATCGAGGCATTCGGGCGCATCCACCACGCCCAACCGAATAGCCGTTGCGTGCTCGTTGGGGATGGGCCGGAGCTCGCCCAGCTTCGCCAGCACCACCCCGGCCACGTCTACACCGGCGCCAAGATCGGTCACGAGCTCGCGGTCCACTATGCCTCAGCAGACCTCTTCATCTTTCCAAGCCTGACCGAGACCTTCGGGAACGTGCTGACCGAGGCACTTGCAAGCGGAATCGCGCCGATCGCCTTCGACTACGCCGCTGCAAGCGAGCACCTGCATGACGGCGTGAACGGCTATAGTGTGCCTATGGCCGATTGCGCAGCCTTCTTGCGATGCGCCGAGCAGGCCGCAGAGGACCGCGAGCGTCTGAGCGATCTAGGGCGGGCGGCGAGACAAACCGCCGAATCGCTGAGCTGGGAGCGCGTTATCGCGGACCTCGAGGATCGCCTCTTTTCTGTGATCGATTGTGCCGGCAAGCGGGGCGAGCGCCATGAACCCATTCCTGCGACTGCTGAATGAGCTTGAGACACCGCTGTGCCGACGCTGGAACCGCGCCCATCGGCACCCTTGGCTACTGCGCCCGTTCGCGCTGATCAGCCGTCTCGGCAACGGAGTGTTCTGGTACAGCTTGATGGCCGTGCTGCCGATCGTCGATGGCCTAGACGGCCTCGAGGCGGCCTTGCACATGCTTATCGTCGGTGGGATTGCGCTCCTCCTCTACCGGAGCCTTAAGGGTCGAACACGCCGTGTCCGGCCTTGTCACTACGCGACGGATATCGCTGCCAGCGTGCCGCCGCTGGATCGCTACAGCTTCCCATCCGGGCACACGCTCCATGCGGTGAGCTTTTCGACGATCGCGCTCTACTACTATCCGCACCTGGGCTGGCTGCTGATCCCCTTCACGCTACTGGTCGCGGCCTCGCGCGTCGTCCTAGGTCTGCACTATCCGACCGACGTGCTCGTCGCCTCGGCGATTGGCCTCGGCCTGGCTTACAGTAGCCTGTTGCTCATCACCTGAGCAGGCATCATCCCAGGCGAAGCGCGCCGTACCCACGGGTCAGTGCTAAGGCGATTTCTGTCAAAGCTCATACCGCCTTGCTGGTCTTTTCGCTCGCCTTCTTCGTCGCGCCGCCGGTCACATAGCCCGGCTATGCTCCCGGCGACGCTCCTCGAAGGCAAACGAACATCCTGCGCAATTCGGTACGAGCTTTTCCGGCAATCGCCTAAGGCGCCCAAAACCGGATTCAATCGAGGCCGTTCATTGTTCTATGCAGCGGACCACTGCGGTTGACGGGCTCATTGCGTCGACAGACCCGAGCCAGGCTCACCGCCAGCGGCGAGACCGTAAGCGCATCGCCGCCGCGCCACCATCGTCCGGCGGCACTCCGGCAGAATAAGAAAAACGGTGCGCCAACGCCAATAGGCCCGACGGCCAACCCCCTTGAGAGTTGGCCATCGGGCCTCAGCCTAGTGGCAGGCTGTTAGCGGATCTTACTTGGATTCGCTATCAGCAGGCGCAGCAGGCGCTTGCGGCGCGCCGTAGGGAGCCGCGCCATAAGGGGCCCCGTAAGGTGCTGCGTAAGGAGCACCATAATAGGGTGCGCCGTAGTAGCCACCGTAGTACGGGTTACCATAACCGTAGCCATAGCCGCGACCATAACCATAGCCGCGCCCACGGCCGTAGCCATGGCCACCGCCGCTCATGCTCATGTTGAAGTCGCCGTAGCCATCGCCGAACATGTCGCCGAACATGTCGCCGATGCCGTCACCCCAACCGTTGCCGTAACCGGGGCCACCCCAGCCCGGACCCCACCAAGCGCTGGCAGAGGCGGACACACCAAGCAGGGCGGCAACGGCAGCGGCAGTAGCAAGCTTTTTCATCAATCTTCTCCGGTCTTCGATATTGTCTGGGTTGCAAGCGTCGTCGCCAGTGCAGCGACAACAGGGATTATTATATTATCATTTTCTAAAATTCCAAGTCATTATTGCCAATTCGCAACGGCCTAGCGATAGGCAGCGCGAATCGCCGACACCCCGCTCATCCGCAGCCGCCGAACCGGGCACGAGAAGCCAGTTGCCGGTCAGGGTAGTCAAGAAACCAATCGCATCGACAGATCGACCGCTTCGACGTGCTTGGTCAGCCCGCCGACCGAGATATCGTCGACGCCGGTCTCGGCAATGACACGCAACCGCTCGCGCGTGATCCCGCCCGATGCCTCGAGCCGGGAGCGGCCTGCGGTCAGCTCCACAGCCCGGCGCAGCTCGGGCAGCCCGAAGTTGTCGAGGAGCACGCGCTCCACACCAGCCTCCAGTGCTTCGCGCAGCTCATCGAGTGATTCCACCTCGATCTCGACCGGAACCCCGCCAGCAAGACGCCGGGCTGCGGCCACTGCCGCGCTGATCGAGCCGGCGGCGCAGATATGATTCTCCTTGATCAGGATGGCATCGAACAGACCCATGCGATGGTTGTCGCAACCGCCGCAGAGAACCGCATACTTCTGCTGCCGCCGCAGCCCAGGCAAGGTCTTGCGGGTATCGAGGATGCGCACCGGGAGTCCGGCGACGGCATCGGCGTAGCGGCGCGCGCGGGTCGCCGTTCCGGACAGCAGCTGCAGATAGTTGAGCGCGGTACGCTCGCCGGTGAGCAGCTGGCGCAGGTTGCCTTCGAGCGAGCACAGGCGCTGTCCCGGCTGCACACGCTCTCCATCGCGCAGCTCCCAATCGATCACAACGCCCGGATCGAGCTGACGAAAGACCTCCTCGAACCATTGCGCCCCGCAAAGCACCGCCTCATCACGGCTGATCACCTCGGCGCACGCCCTTGCGTCAGCGAGCAGCAGGCCCGCTGTGAGATCACCGTCCCCGACATCCTCGGCAAGCGCCTCGCGCACCTGCGCGGAAACCAGTTCCGGCGGTGGATGATGCCGAGCCAACCGCTCGGCACTCGGAGCATCGGAGATGGTTGGATTGCTCATAAGATCGACCCATCGAGATCCAAGATTGCTATACGTGGGTATGTCTAGGCAGCATGCGCCGCCACAGCGACAACCGCGACCCATCGTCTGTTTCGTGCGCGCGAGCAGCCCCTCTTACCGGGAGTGCCAGGCAACAGAACCGAAACGCCGGGCGGTGTCGCGTCGATCGCATCAGCCAACAGGCCGCGCATACAGCGCCATCTCAGCCGACTGAAATCCCGCCGCCCCGCCCTGTCGTCTCGACGATGCCCGGGCCCCGGAAGCTGTGTCGACCCTCACGGCAAGCGGGCGTGTTGCCGGCTATAGTTTGAACGTTCGAGCCTTGCAGTGCGATCGCTATCCATCAATGTGCCGTCATCATCCCGCCGTCCACTTTCGACCTCCCTGCAGTCAGATCGTCCATTCCTGCTCAGTTCTTGCGGGATGCTGAACTGCGCGCATGCTCAAGGCGCTCGCATTGCCGCTGCTGAGCTCGCTGCGCGACAGCCTGCGTGATCTGACCCCGATCCTCGCGGTCATCCTGGGCTTCCAGTACCTGGTCCTGCGCCAGCCGATACCGGACCTGGTCGGCCTCCTTGGCGGCGCGCTCCTCGTGGTGATCGGCCTCACCCTGTTCGTCCAAGGCCTCAAGCTCGCCCTCTTCCCGATCGGCGAGACCATGGCGTCGGACTTCGCCCGCAAGGGAAGCCTGTTCTGGCTGCTCGCCTTCGCGTTCAGCCTCGGCTTCGGCACCACCGTCGCCGAGCCTGCGCTGATCGCGGTCGCCGACGAGGCCGCACTGGTCGCCGCCGAAGGCGGAATGATCCCAACCACTGACGTCGCACGCGAACGCTACGCCGACGGGTTGCGCTTGACCGTCGCGATGGCGGTCGGCCTCGCGATCGTCATCGGTGTGCTGCGCATCCTGCGCGGTTGGCCGGTGCACTACCTGATCATCGGCGGCTACCTGGGCGTGGTGCTGATGACCGGGATCGCACCGGCAGAGATCGTCGGCATTGCCTATGATTCCGGCGGCGTCACCACCTCGACCATCACGGTACCCTTGGTCACCGCACTCGGTATTGGGCTCGCCTCGAGTATCGAAGGACGCAATCCCACCGTCGACGGCTTCGGTCTGATCGCCTTCGCCTCGCTGACGCCGATGATCTTCGTGATGGGCTACGGCATGCTGGTCTAAAGGCGACTCGACGGCATGGATCTGCAACGCCTGCTCGCTTGGACCGAGCCACTATTCGGTACGATCACCGACGTCCTGCCGATCATCGCGATCCTGATCGGATTTCAGGTCATGGTGCTGCGACGGCCGATCCCGAACCTCGGGCGTGTCGTGCTCGGCCTCGTGCTCGTCGTGGTGGGTCTGGCCTGTTTTATCCAGGGACTGCAATCGGCCTTGTTTCCCCTCGGCAAGCTGATGGCCGCACAGCTCACCGATCCCGCCTTTCTCGGCAACACCGGAGACCAAGAACACACAACTGCGCACTGGCTCGACTATCATTGGGTCTATCTGTTCGCGTTCGCGATCGGGTTCGCGACCACGATCGCGGAGCCGTCGTTGATCGCCGTGGCGATCAAGGCGCAGCAGGTCTCCGCCGGCACCATCGCCGCAGGCGGGCTGCGCCTTGCCGTTGCCGTCGGCGTCGCCATCGGACTGACGATCGGCGTCTTCCGCATCGTCACCGGCACGCCGCTGCACTACTACATCATCGCTGGCTATTGCGTGGTGCTGCTGCAAACGGCCTTTGCCCCGCGCAGTATTGTGGCGCTCGCCTACGACTCGGGTGGCGTCACCACGTCCACGGTCACCGTGCCCTTGGTCGCCGCGCTCGGGATCGGACTATCGAGCAACATCCCCGGCCGCGACCCGTTGCTCGACGGCTTCGGCCTGATCGCGTTCGCCAGCCTATTCCCGATCATGAGCGTGCTTGGGTACGCTCAGATCGGGGCCGAGATCACTCGTCTGCGCGCTCGAGCGCGCACCAAACGCCGCCAGGAGAGCTGACAGCCATGCATTTCAAGCTCATCATTGCCTTGGTCGAGCGAACCGAAACCCAGCAGGTGCTCGATGCAGCGCGCGAGGCCGGCGCCACGGGCTCAACCGTAATCAGTCAGGCGCGCGGCGAAGGCGCCGAGAAGCAGAAGACCTTTTTCGGTCTTACACTCGAGACTCAGCGGGACGTACTCATGCTGTTGGTCGAAGAGCATCTCGCCCGCCCCATCCTCGAGACCATTGCCGAGGTCGGCCGCTTCGAGGAACGCGCCGGTTGCGGGATCGCGTTTCAGCTCGATGTCGAAGACGCTGTCGGTATCAGCCATCAGATCCGGGTGCTCGCCGACAAGGTACAGGAGGAGATCTAGGCATGCGGGACGCTGACGACCTGATCCGCGTGCGCGATGTCATGAAGCCGAACTTCGACCTGGTCGACGGCATGGACACCGTGGCGCAGGCCCTCGAGCGCATGCTGCACGTGGACACCAAGTCCTTGATCGTCCGCAAACGCCACGCCGACGACGAATACGGCCTTGTGCTGATCTCCGATATTGCCCGCCAAGTCCTAGCCAAGGACCGGGCCCCGGAGCGTGTCAACATCTACGAGATCATGTCGAAACCGCTGCTCAGCGTCTCCCCGACAATGGACATCCGCTATTGCGCAAGACTGTTCAATCGCTTCGACCTCTCGCGCGCACCGGTTGTTGAGCATGACGAGGTCATTGGCATCGTCAGTCTGACCGATCTTGTCGTCAAAGGCATGCTGCCACGCCGCCATCGCAGGCGGCGCAGCGCCGGCAAACGCGGTACCGAGAACGGATAGCAACGTCACCCGGAACCCGTGATAACGCAGCGCCGAACCAGGTTGATCGATGCCGACGGACGGCTTGCCATCGCACGCTGGCGGCCCTCGCCCAATGCCGACGAGCGCCCGCGCGGGGTCGAGCCGGACCTGCTCGTGATCCATAGCATCAGCCTGCCGCCGGGTGAATTCGGCGGCCCCTGGATCGAGCAGCTCTTCTGCAACCAGCTCGACCTCGACGCCCATCCCTACTTTGCCACTCTGGCCGGGCTCCGCGTCTCGGCCCACCTGGTGATCCGGCGCGATGGTGAACTGCTGCAATTCGTCGCACTCCACCGCCGCGCCTGGCACGCGGGCCGCTCATCCTTCAGAGGGCGCCCGGAATGCAACGACTACGCGATCGGCATCGAGCTCGAAGGGACGGATCAAACGCCCTTCAGCGATGCACAGTACAGGCAGCTTGCCCGCGTGACAGGACTGATCCGCACAGGTTATCCGGCAATCACTGCCGACCGCATCACCGGGCACCAGAACATCGCCCCGGGACGCAAGACCGACCCCGGCCCGACCTTCGACTGGGAGCGCTATCTCGCCGCCGTCCCCGCGCGCGTAACCCCGCCGACCGACTGATCGGGGCTCGCTCCCGGCCGGGCGCCAAACGAACGGTCATGGCACGGCGTGCCACCCCGGACGATAAATGTCGCGTGATTCAGGGTAAGCCAGAGCGCGCTAGCGGGCGGCGACAGCGGCAGCAGCAGCAGGGCGCGGTGCCGGTTGGGGTTGCGGCACGGGCTGCTCGGAGGTCAGCACCTGGTGCGCCTCGGTCCAGCGCAAGAGCTCGATCGTACCGTCATGATGCTCGACGAGCGCGGTACAGCTCTCGACCCAGTCGCCGCAGTTGCAATAGCTCACACCATCGATCTCCCGGATCTCGGCGTGATGGATGTGGCCGCAGATCATGCCGTTGACCTCTTGCCGGCGCGCCTCGTCGGCGACGGCCTGCTCGAAGTTCCCGATATAGTTGACCGCGTTCTTGACCCGATGCTTGAGGTAGGCAGCGAGGGACCAATAGCCGAAGCCGAAACGGCGCCGGAGCGCATTCAGGCGGTGATTGGCTGCGAGCAGCAAGTCATAAAGCCGCGACCCCAGCATCGCCAGCCAACGGCCGTTCTGGACCACCTGATCGAACTTGTCGCCGTGCATGATCAGGAAACGGCGGCCATCAGCGGTCTCATGGACGATCTCGTCCCGCAGTCGGACGTTGCCGAACTCGGAGCCAAGATGGCCGCGCAAGACCTCGTCGTGATTGCCGGGCACATAGACAACGTCGGTGCCACCGCGCGCCTTGTCCAGGATCGCACGCACCACATTGTTGTGGGCTTGCGGCCAGAACAGACCGCCCTTCATCGCCCAAACATCGATGATATCGCCCACCAGGTACAGCTGCTTGCACTCGGTCGACTGCAGAAAATCGAGCAGAAACTCGGCTTGGCAGCCGCGGAAGCCAAGGTGAACATCCGAGATCCAGATGCTCCGGTACTTCAGCGGCCGCAGATGGGTCACCTGACTCATGTCGTTCAGGTCCTCGTAAGCTATCGGTACCCGACATGGTCTCGCGCCTTTGTTGCGACAGCATGGACAGCCTATGAAGATCTGGTGAAAAGGGACATCCCCCGCGCGATCCCTAGCTGCGCAACCACGCGCTGGAATAGCCTGAGGATTCCGCCTCGTTGTGCCCTGCTGGCCTGTTTGCGAGCAGGCCCGCGGAACAGACCCTGATGGCCGTTCAACCGCCGTTTCTGCGTTCCACTGCTGGCGATGCGAGGATCGGACATCCGGAACAGCGTTAGCAGCGGTATATACTGGCGGATTAAGCCGATGAGAGGAGTATTTCCATGGCACGCAATTCCGTGAACAAGGTCGTTCTCGCCTATTCGGGCGGGCTCGACACCTCCGTGATCCTGACCTGGCTGCAGCAAGAGTATGACTGTGAGGTCGTCACCTTTACCGCCGATATCGGTCAGGGTGAGGAGGTCGAGCCGGCCCGCGCAAAGGCCGAGGCGGCCGGGATCAAGGAGATCTATATCGAGGACCTGCGCGAGGAGTTCGTTCGCGATTTCGTCTATCCGATGTTCCGCGCCAACGCGATCTACGAGGGCGAGTATCTGCTCGGCACCTCGATCGCCCGCCCGCTGATCGCTAAGCGCCTGGTCGAGATCGCCGCCGAGACCGGTGCCGACACGATCAGCCACGGCGCCACCGGCAAGGGCAACGATCAGGTCCGGTTCGAGATCAATGCGCTTGCGCTGAACCCCGAGATCAAGATCATCGCGCCCTGGCGAGAATGGGATCTGCTCTCGCGCGAGAAGCTGATGGCCTATGCGGCCGAGCATGGCGTGCCGGTCGAGATGAAGCGCGACGGCAGCAAGTCACCCTATTCGATGGACGCCAACCTGCTGCACATCTCCTACGAGGGCTATGACCTCGAGGACCCTTGGGTCGAGCCCGGGTCGGCGATGTGGCGCTGGACGCGCAATCCGGAGGACGCCCCGGACACCCCGCGCGAGCTGGAGCTGACCTTCACCGCCGGCGACATCACCGCGATCGACGGCAAGGTGATGAGCCCGGCCGAGGTGCTCGCCGAGCTGAACCGGATCGGCGGCGAGCACGGGATCGGCCGCGCCGACATCGTCGAGAACCGCTACGTCGGGATGAAATCGCGCGGCTGCTACGAGACGCCCGGCGGCACCATCATGCTCAAGGCGCACCGCGCGATGGAGTCACTGACCCTCGACCGCGAGGCCGCCCACCTCAAGGACGAGCTGATGCCGCGCTACGCGACGCTGATCTACAACGGCTACTGGTTCAGCCCTGAACGCAGGATGCTGCAGGCGGCGATCGACGAGAGCCAACAGGTGGTCAACGGCAAGGTGCGGCTGCGGCTCTACAAGGGGAATCTGATAGTGGTCGGCCGCCAGTCCGACACCGACAGCCTGTTCGACGAGTCGATCGCGACCTTCGAGGATGACGCCGGGGCCTACGATCAAGGCGACGCGACCGGCTTCATCAAGCTGAATGCGCTGCGGCTGCGGGTCGCAGGTCGCCGCAAGCGCTGAGTCAGGCCCTTTAGCCGGCAGCCTGAGCCTGCTGCTGCGCCGGCAGCTCGGCGGGCTCATCACCGCGCTCGCGCAGGGTCTCGAACGGGTCCGGCGCGGTGCGCTTGCGCCCGGCATCCTTCAGGCGATCGAGATAATCGAGCCACAGGGGCTGCCAGCCGCGGCCAAGCTTATAGAGGTACTGCCAGTCGTAGAGGCCGGAGCGGTGGCCGTCGTCGAAGATGATCTTCACCGCGTAGCTACCGATCTGTTCTAGATCGCGGATGTTCACATGCTCCTTGCCCACCTGCAGCTTGGCCTGATCTGGCGTGTGTCCTCGCACCTCAGCAGAGGGTGAGTAGACGCGCAGATACTCACAGGGGAGCCGGAAACGGGCGCCATCATCGTAGGCGATCTCCAGCACATGCGATTTCTGGTGAAGATTGAACTCGGTGGGAATCGGATTCTTATCCATCGGTCAGCGGGTCAGGTTAATCTGTCACTGCTCCCGCAGGTGCGGACTTGGACCGCATTTACAACAGAGCACACTGAGGCTTAGGCGGCAGCCTTCGACAGCGCGGTCACCTCGGGCCAGCCAGCGCAATGCCGTTCGACCAGACCGGCGAGCATCTGCAGATGGGCCGGATCATCGTTGAGGCAGGGGATGTAGTGATACTCCTTACCTCCAGCCTCCAGGAAGTACCCTCGGTTCTCGACCGCGATCTCTTCGAGCGTCTCAAGGCAGTCGGCCGAGAAGCCGGGCGCAATCACATGGACGCTCTGAACGCCATCGGCGCCCCAGAGCTTGAGCGTCTCATCGGTGTAGGGCTGCAGCCATTCGTCCCGCCCGACCCGCGATTGGAACGAGACCATCCAGCGATCGTCGTCTAGCCCGAGCCGCTCGGCCACCAGCCGTGCCGTCTTGTGGCAATGGCAGTGATAGGGATCACCGGCCATGAAGTAACGCTTCGGGATACCGTGGAACGAGAACATCAGCTGTTCCGGCTCACCCTTTTCGGCCCAGGCCGCCCGGATGCTGTCGCAGAGCGCATCGATGTAGCCGGGCTCGTCATGATAGTGATTGACGAAGCGCAGCTCTGGCAGCCAGCGCCAGGTCGTCAGCTCGTTGGTCACGGCGTCGAAGGTCGAGGCGGTCGTCGTCGCGGAATACTGTGGATAGAGCGGCAGCACCAGCAGCCGACGCACGTTGGCCTCCTTCAACCGCCCCAGCGCCTCGGCAACGGAAGGCTTGCCGTAGCGCATGCCCAGCTCGACATGGACGTTGTTACCGAGCCGATCGGTAAGCAGCTCTTGCAAGCCTGCTGCCTGACGCCGGGCGACATCGAGCAGCGGCGAGCCCTTGTCAGTCCAAACCGCCTGATACGCCTTCGCCGAGCGGCTCGGCCGCACGCGCAGGATGACCCCATGGAGGATCAGCCACCAGATCGGGCGCGGAACCTCGACGACGCGCGGGTCTTTGAGGAACTCGGCGAGGTAACGCCGAACCGCTGTTGGCGTCGGCGCCTCCGGCGTTCCCAGATTCAGCATCAGCACGCCGAGGTGCTCCGACATGTCGTGCTCGAAGCCGACGATGTTCTTGTACTTCATCGAGGTCCCGTAGGTTTCAGGTTGTCCCTGGTCAACACTTGTGAGACTACAGATTGGCGCGCGCAGCACCGGGTTTCAACCGGATTGCGCAATTCCCTCACCGCTGAGACAGCTTAGAAGCCCTAACAGGATGCCCCCTGTCACCAAATAGATCAGGAGGTTGCGCGAGTCAAACGGCTGTTTTGCCAGGGCCTCTAAGCCTGTTCAATGCTCGCGTTTCAGCTTGTTGAGCTCCTTGTAGATCGCCCGGAAGCGCTCCGGATCGGATTGCCCGAACAGCGGGTCCTGGGCAGCGGGCACCACCGCCTGGATCTCGGCCCAGGCGTCCTCACTCAGACAGGCATCGGCGAGCGGGAATGCCTGCTCGTCTTCAAGGCGCATGTGCTCGCGCAGCTGCGCGATCAGCTCCCGGCCTTGGCGCTCGACGTCATCACGCCGCAATACCTCCTCATGGACGATGCCCTCAAGCGATTCCTTGAAGCGCCGGTTGAGTTGCCCAAGCGAGTGGTGCTGCTTCATCAGCTGACCGAGAATGGCATGGCCCGCCCCTTCCTGCGCTAGCACGCGCTCGAAGATGCGGTCTTCACAGGGGTGGTGCGACTGATCCGCATAGTCGGTCAGATATTCCATCAGTTCGCACATCAGTTCGTAATCCGGCTCGAGACCGTCGCGGAACTGATCGAGCAAGCCCTCGAGCAACATCAGCAACTGGGCAAGCCGGCGATGGTCATGACCAAGACGCTCCAATAATGGATTCATTCAGGCTACCTCGTTGCGTTTACATCAATCGACGGGTCGGTCAGGAGCGGCCCGGTGCCAGCCCGGTCTGCTCAGCCCGGTCTGCTCAGCCCGGTCTGCTCAGCCCGGTCTGCTCAGCCCGGTCTGCTCAGCCCGGTCCGCTCAGCCCGGTCCGCTCAGCCCGGTCCGCTCAGCTTGGTCCGCTCAGCTTGGTCCGCTGCATTGGCCTGCCGCCAGCCTCAGCTGCCAGGATGCTGCTGCATCAGGCGCTGCTTGAGCCAACGCCAGAGTGCACCGCGCGACGGCTGCGCGCCAGTGACGACATAGGTCAATACATCGGGGTTGTTCAATGTCCACTGCATCCAGCCCTGCGCCTCGGATCGGCCGCAGACCAAGAGATGATCCCCAACGCACAACGGCCGATCCAATGCAGGTAACGGCCAATGCTCACCTTGACAGCGCTGGACCAGCACGATCGCGGGCAGCGGTTCGTCACGATTGCGCGGATCACGCAGCAGGTCCTCCAGCGTCGGGCGCGCCCCAGAGGGCTCCAGGCACTTGGCCGCGTAACCGAACGCCGTCCCGACCGAAAGCTCCCACAGACTCGGTGGTCGGTCCTCGACCAGGGCGATGATCCGACTGACCAGCTCACAGCACCAGCTGTCCGGCTCCTTTTCCGCTTGGGCCACGAACTCCATCAACAGCGGCGCGCTGAGCAAGGTTTGGATCCGCTGCGCAACGATCAGGCTCGGATGCATCAGGATATCGGCATTGACCGCCTGGAACAGCCCATCATTCATCAGGTGGTTCTCCCTCACGACCGTGAACAGCTCCGGATTGAGCTGCTTTGCCGTCATCACGATCGACAGGTTGTTCGCGTCGTTGTCGGTGCCGGCGACCAGTCCGGCCGCACGGTAGATATCGGCCTGTTCCAGCGTCACCGCCTCGGTCCCACGGCCCTTGATCAGCGGTCCCGGAGGTAAACCGGTGGCTTCGGGTTCCATCTCGATCACGATCAGCTCCACGCCTTGCTCGGCCAGATGGCCATAGAGCGCCTTGCCGAAGCGGCCATAACCGCAGATGATCCAGAGTCCCTCGGCCGGCGGATAGACCGGGTCCGGCAGGGTCGAGCCATGCAGCCGACCAAGCCAATCCTGGAGCGAGGTCAGGCAAGGCGAGTCGATCGCACGACCGAGATAGCGCGCGAAGATATCGAATGGATCATAGATGTGATCGGTCCCGAACGAGGCCATGTTCGCCTCGACGTCGTGGGAATCCGCTCGGCAGACGACCTGGACACCCTGATGCATCAGCTTTGCCGCGAGCGCGACCTTCAGGTTGACCTCGTTCGATGAGGTCAACGCCAAGACCCCGGCGCAGTAAGGGCTGCGCAGCCCCGCCAACAGGAGATTGTCGGGACGCCGCACGTCGGCGCGCAGCGCCGGGACGAACTCCCGTAACGGCTCGAGCCTGAGCAGATCGATCCGCTCGGGATTGTTATCGAGCACGACGGCCCGCTGGTTGCGGTCGGTCAGTGCCCGCACCAACCCGCTCCCCGTTTGGCCATAGCCGCAAACCAGGTAGAAATCCTCCTTGATCCGGCGCACATGGTGCGCAAATCGTCGCTCCTCCATCGCCCGGCGCAGGGCCTTGTCCTGCAGCAGCGCGATCATCGAGCCGACCGAGTAGAGCCAGCTGATCACGGTTGCATAGATGCACAGTGTCACCCAGATACGCTGCGCATCACTGAACGCCCTCGGCAACTCGCCAAAGCCGATGGTCGTCGACATGTAGCTGACGAAATAGAACGCGTGAAAGAAGCTCAGGTGCCAGGTGCCGCCATCGGGATCACGACCGGGAATCAGCACCAGCCCGACGATCGCGATCGAATAGACCACGATCAGGGTCAAGAGCGGCGCGCGCATGCGCCGCAGGACCAGAAAGACGATGCTGTCCACCGGGGGCCCGTCTTCGCTTGGCGCCGGGCGCAGCCTAGCGCCGCAGCATCGTCGTTTCGATGATCAACAGGATCACGGAGACCACATTGGCCACCATCGCGCCAGCGGCGAGGGAGACGACACTGGAGAGCGCGCCGGCGTTGAAGCCCTCGGCCGAGGCATGGGCGGCCACGGTCCAGATCACCGCAGCGGCGAGCAGCTGCAGGATCGCCACCAAGCTCGTCGCCAACAGCACCGCGCCCATCTGCGAGCGATCGCCGAGCTTGAGCACGGTCGCGATCAGGTTGACCACCACAACCGACGCCAGCTCCCACGGATGGTGATGCGCGAGATTGTCGATCTCACCATAGACGAAACCGAAGTTCAGTGTCAGGGCAAGCAGGATAAAGAAACCGAAGACAACCTTCTCGGGATTCATCGCGGGCCTCCGGGGTCGGCGCGGACAATCGATCTCCTCGCGCGTATCCTATACGGATTGTCCCGCCGGAGCGCGTCCCGCTCGCCGCATGCGCTCAACGCGGGCCATCACCTCCGTCCGTCGACTGTTTGCTATGAATCCGACCTCGACACCCATCCCATTGCCCGACGCCGTTGCGGCACCACGCGACCAGCTCCACACCGATCAGGCGGGGCGCATCGCCTACTATCACGACAGGGGCGGCAGCGGGCGGCCGCTGGTGCTGGTGCATAGCATCAATGCCGCACCGAGCACCTACGAGGTCAAGCCGCTGTTCGAGCATTACGCCGATTCACGGCCGGTCTACAGTATCGATCTGCCCGGTTTCGGGCATTCAGAGCGCTCGCCGCGCGACTATTCCGCCGAACTCTTTGCCAATGCCATCCGCGCCTTGCTCGAGCAGGTGGTGCAAGAGCCCGCCGACGTACTGGCCCTCTCGCTCAGCGCCGAGTTCGCCGCCCGCGCCGCGCTAGGCTCGCCGGCGAGCATTGCCTCGCTCGTGCTGGTCTCGCCGACCGGGCTCTCGCAGCGGTCACTGCCGTCGCCGCTGGTTGGGCGCCTCACGCACAGACTCCTCAGCGTCCGACTCTGGAGCCAGAAGCTCTACGATCTGGTGACCTCTCGACGCAGCATCCGCTATTACCTCGGTCAATCCTTTCAGGACGAGCCGCCGCAGGACGTGCTGGACTATGCCTATGCGACCTCCCATCAGCCGGGAGCACGCCACGCGCCGCTGATCTTCCTCTCGACGCAGCTCTTCACCCGCAATGCGGCCGACAACCTCTATGGGCGGCTGACCCGGCTGCCTGTGCTGGCCATCGCCGATCGCGACCCCTACGTCACCTTCGAGCAGTTGCCCGATCTCGTCGCGCGTCACGCCAACTGGCAGTCCGAGCGGCTCGCACCGCACCGCGGGCTCCCGCATTGGGATCAGCCGCAGGCGACCTTTGCCGCCCTCGACCGGTTCTGGGCGGGCGCCTGATCACAGGTCGCTCCCACGCCAGACCCACTTCAACCTGGACCGAGCCCCACCCCAGCCGGGCCGAGGCGCAAGCAGAGTGAGGACGGCCTCGCCGACGGCCCCCTTGCCGGGAAGCGCAAGGCCCGAAACGCTGACCGACTGAAGCGCCCCAACCGATTGAGCGCTGCGGCCATCGGCATCAGAGACCCAGGTCAACGGCATGGGCAGCGGTCCACTCCTGTCGACCGGTATGAGCGGCCGGCTCAGCGTTTCGGCCCGCGGCGCAGCCTGGTGCTGCCAATATAGAGCAGACCGCCAATCAGCATCACGATCTCGGCGAAGACGAACCAGCCGAAGAACAGGTAGAGCACCCGCGACCAGATCACACCGCCGGCGGGATCATTGAGATCGTTCGGCGTATGAGGCAGAAAGCCGATCAAGGTCATCGCGAGTGCAAGCAGCGCAGCCCAGAACAGAGACAGGATGATGAGATTCGGCCGTTTCTTCATGAGGACACCAGAGTCAAGGCAAGCGGTCTGATTGGGGCCTTGCTAACCTCGCGCGAGCGCGCGTCAGCGGGCAGCGGGCAGCGGGCAGCGGGCAGCGGGCACGGCGAATACACTGCGTCCAGTTTGGGATGTGCAATGTTGATCGCGCCTGCTGCGGAAAAATTGCGTTTCTGTCTCTGGACGCGGTTTAGCAACAGCGGCGACGATTACGGTGAATCACGCGGGGTTCATCGTCCGGGGTGGCACCGTGCCATGAGCGTTAGCGCAAGACGCGATGCGCGCTCAGGCAGCTGATTCCGCCGCGGGCGTCCCGGCCGATGCATCGCTCGGCTTCAGGGACCAGTGGATCACCAGATTCAGCATCCGCATGGTCGCTCCGATCGACGCGAAGACCTGATTCGAGTGCACCCCGCGGGTCTTGAAGTGGCCGCGCTCGCCGGCCCAGACAATGGTGCACTCGGTCAGCGCATCGGTACGACCGCCTTTCGGGATGCGCACCTCGTAGTCGACCAGGGTCGGCAGCGTCAGGCCGATCCGTTTCACCACCTGCGCGAGGGCATTGTTGAACGCATCGAAGCCGCCGTTGCCATGACCGGTCGCGGTGAGCTCGTCGCCCCGCAGGCAGACCTTGATACTGGCGGTCGACTCCAGCCCGAAGCTCGAGGAGACATTGCAGGCGATCAGCTCAGCATGGTGGTAGTCCTTGCTCTCGAGCACCTCGGCGATGATGAATGGCAGGTCCTCGGCGGTGATGGTCTTCTTCGAGTCGCCCAGCTCGACGATGCGTTTCAAGACCTTGCGCTGGTTGTCCTCTGAGAGCGTGATCCCGAGCCGCTCGAGGTTCTTCGCCAGCGAGGCCTTGCCGGCGAGCTTACCCAATGCATAGACGCGGCGACGCCCGAAGCGTTCCGGCGAGAGCCGAGTGTGATAAAGGCTGCCCTTATTGTCGCCGTCGGCGTGGATGCCGGCGGTCTGGGTGAACACGTCATCGCCGACGATCGGAGCATTGTCGCCGATGCGTTTGCCTGAGAAGTACTGCACCAGCTCGCTGACATGGCCGAGATGGCTCTCGTCGATCTCGATCGTCATCCCGAGCTGATCGCGCAGATTGACCACCACCTCGGCGAGCGAGGCATTACCGGCGCGCTCGCCGAGACAGTTGACGGTGCAGTGGACCGCCGCTGCGCCCGCCTGGGCAGCGGCGAAGACGTTCGCGGTCGCCAGTCCGTAGTCGTTGTGCGGATGGAAATCGAAGCGCAGCTCGGGGAAATGCCGGATCATGTCGCTGACGGCGGCGAAGACCCGCTCCGGCGTCATCACGCCGAGGGTATCGGGCAGCATGAAATGCCCGACCCCGGCCTTGCTCAGCCGCTCGACAAGGGTATAGACATAGGCTGGATCATCGGCATAGCCATTCGACCAGTCCTCGAGATAGAGGTTGACCGCAAGCCCGCGCTCTTGGGCAAGCGCGATGTTCGTGAGCACGTCCTCTGCATGCTGTTGCGGGGTCTTGCCGAGCTGCGTCCGGCAGTGCTTCTCGCTGCCCTTGGCGAGCAGATTGATCACCCGACCGCCGGCACGCCTGATCCAGTCCGCACTGCGCCCGCCGTCGACGAAGCCGAGCACCTCGACCCGGTCGTCGAGCCCTTTGCCGTGCGCCCAGTCGATGATCTGGGCGACCGCCGCAAGCTCGCCCTCGGAGACCCGCGCCGAGGCGACCTCGATCCGATCCACCCGCAACAGTTCGAGCAGCGCCTTGGCGATATTGACCTTCTCGTCGGGCGAGAACGAGACCCCCTGGGTCTGCTCGCCGTCGCGCAATGTGGTGTCGAGGATCAGGATGCGCTGGGCGTCGTCGGGGCTCATGTCGATCTGGTCTGTGTCGGTGACCATCGGCACGCTCAAACTGCAGACGCGCCGAGTGTGTGGCGGATGAAGGATGCGACCGCATCGGCGTCGGCCGGCAGCTCGGCGCAGCGGGTCTCGCGCTCGAGCACCCCCTGCAGTGAGGGCGGCGGCGGCGGCTCACGGCCGATCGCTTCGACGACCGCCTCGGTGAACTTGGCCGGGTGCGCGGTGGCGAGCACCACCGCGTCTTGAACTTCAGCGGCTGCGCAGGCCCCCACCGCCGTGTGCGGGCAGAGGATGTAGCCGCTGCGCTGCTCGACACGGCGGATCTCGGCGAGCGTCTCGCCATCGGAGACAGCCCGGGCGTCGAAGTCCTCCCGCACCCGGCGGTGACGCTCGCCATCGACCTTCAGCGCACCGGTCTCGGCCATCTCGAGCAGTAGCGTCCGCACCGCAGCAGGGTCCTCATCGAGCAGATAGTACAGGTAGCGCTCGAAGTTCGAGGCCAGCTGGATATCCATCGCCGGGCTCAGCGTCTGGTAGACCTCACCCGCCTGATAGACACCGGTTGCGACGAAACGGGTCAGGATATCGTTGCGATTGGTCGCGATGATGAGGCGATCGACCGGAAGCCCCATCCGCTTGGCGAGCCAGCCGGCGAACACGTCACCGAAATTCCCGGTCGGGACCGCGAAGCTCAGGCGGCGCTCCGGATCACCGCCGCTCAGCCGGCCCCAAGCATAGAAGTAATAGATCGTCTGCGCCAGAATCCGGGCCAGGTTGATCGAGTTGACCGCACCGAGTCGGTATTCCTGCTTGAATGGTAGATCACTGAACAGCGCCTTGACGATACGCTGGGCGTCATCGAAGGTGCCCTCGATCGCGATGTTGTGCACATTGGCGTCGAGCACGGTCGTCATCTGGCGTTCCTGCACGGGCGACACCCGCCCCTTCGGATGCAGGATGAAGATGTCGATCCCCGCCTTGCCACGGACGCCATAGATCGCCGCCGACCCGGTATCCCCCGAGGTCGCGCCGAGGATGCGCAGCGCACCGCCCTCGCGCACGATCAGGTACTCGAACAGGTTCCCAAGCAGCTGCAGCGCCACATCCTTGAACGCAGCGGTTGGACCGTGGAACAGCTCGAGCCAGCGCCGTTCGGCATGCTCGGTCACCGGCGTCACCTCGGGGTGGGTGAAGCCGGCGTAGGAGCGCTCGACCAGATCGGTCAGATCGGCGCGCGGGATCGCATCACCAACGAAGGGCGTCAGGACCTCGACGGCCAGTGCCTGAAAATCGAGCTGTGCCCAATCGCGCAAGGTCTCAGCCGGCAGGCTCGGGATCACCTCCGGCACCAATAGACCGCCGTCGGTCCCCAGCCCCATCATCACCGCCTCGGCGAAGCTGAGGGGCTCGACCCCGCCTCGTGTACTTAGATATCGCATCGCATCCTGAGGTTGGTAGCCCAAAAAATAGTGAATCGGCTGCCTTGCCGCAATAGACGAACTGTAACCGCTCGGCGGCGCCACGAGGGCGCGTGAGCGCGGGGCGGAAAGATGAACAAGCACCGCACTGACGGCCGCTGCACTGCGAACGGATCAGGGGGCGGTCCTGAACGGACAGCTTGCCGTAGCCGCCTAGAGCGCTCGACGGCGCGAACAGCGGCACCCTTAAGCGTCGCCTCGGGCGATTACGACTTTTCCCGGCGGTTCAGACCCTTCAGCCGATACTCCTTATCGTTGACAGGGGATTGTACCGGACAACACAATGCGCGACCGCTCGCAAACCCGAAAACGGGCTGCGCAGCGCGTAAACAACCAATGCCAATAATGACGGGGAGACGCTCGGCCGGCCCAGTCAGCGCCCGCAGCTGCAACGCGGGCGGAGCCTCCCTTTCACCAATCTGATCTCCTGAGGGAGGGACAAAGCGGTGACACCCGAAAAACGCTCCGCCTATTGGAAGGCCAATCTTTGGCTCCTGACCATCCTGCTGATCATCTGGTTCGTCGTGTCTTACGGGCTCGGCATCCTGCTCGTCGAGCCGCTCAACAACTTCTCGCTCGGCGGCTACCCGCTCGGATTCTGGTTCGCACAGCAGGGCTCGATCTACACCTTCTTGGTGCTGATCTTCGTCTATGCGTGGCAGATGAACCGACTCGATAAGAAATTCGACGTCGACGAAACCTGAGGACCCCATCGATGACAGCTCTCGATTTCTGGACCTACGGCGTCGTCGGCGCCACCTTCCTGCTCTACATCGGCATCGCCATCTGGGCGCGTGCCAGTACCACCGGCGAGTTCTATGTCGCCGGCAAGGGCGTCCATCCGGTCGCCAACGGCATGGCCACCGCGGCCGACTGGATGTCCGCCGCTTCGTTCATCTCGATGGCCGGCCTCATCGCCTTCAACGGCTACGGTGCCTCGGTCTTCCTGATGGGTTGGACCGGCGGCTACGTGCTGCTGGCGCTCCTGCTCGCTCCGTACCTGCGCAAGTTCGGCAAGTTCACGGTGCCGGAGTTCATCGGTGACCGCTACTACTCGCAAGCGGCCCGCATCGTCGCGGTCATCTGCCTGATCTTGGCCTCGATCACCTACGTCATCGGCCAGATGAAGGGTATCGGGGTCGCCTTCTCGCGCTTCCTCGAGACCAGCTACGAGATGGGCCTCTACATCGGCATGGGCATCGTCTTCATCTACGCGGTGCTCGGCGGCATGAAGGGCATCACCTATACCCAGATCGCCCAGTACTGCGTGCTGATCCTGGCCTACACGATCCCGGCGATCTTCATCTCGCTCGCCCTGACCGGCATCCCGATCCCGCAGATCGGCCTCGGCGGCAATTACGCCCCCGGTGGCGGCGAGATCTCGCTGCTCGCCAAGCTCGACCAAGTGGTCACCGAGCTCGGCTTCAAGCAGTACACCACGCAGGTGATGGGCAGCACATTGAACATGTTCGCCTATACCCTATCGCTGATGATCGGCACCGCCGGTCTGCCGCACGTCATCATCCGCTTCTTCACCGTGCCCAAGGTCAAGGACGCCCGTTACTCGGCCGGCTGGGCGCTGGTCTTCATCGCCCTGCTCTACACCACCGCCCCGGCGGTCGGCGCGATGGCGCGGCTAAACTTCACCGATACCCTGATGGTGCAGCAGACCGAGACCACCGAGCAGGGCCTGGCCGCGTTCGAGCCCCAGCCATATGACGAGCTGCCCAGCTGGTTCAAGAACTGGGAGAAGACCGGCCTCTTGGCCTGGCAGGACCTGAACGACGACGGCCTGGTGCAGTACTACAACGACACCAACGAGGCCACCGTCGCTGAGGCCGAGGCGCTTGGCTTCAAGGGCAGCGAGGTCTTCCACCGCTCAGGCGACTCGCTGAACCCAGGGCCGGACCGCGACATCATGGTGCTCGCGAACCCGGAGATCGCTCAGCTGCCGAATTGGGTCATCGCCTTGGTCGTCGCCGGCGGCCTCGCCGCAGCCCTCTCGACCGCTGCCGGCCTGCTGCTCGCCATCTCGTCGGCGATCTCGCATGACCTGCTCAAGGGTGTCTTCGCGAAGGGGATCTCGGAGAAGAACGAGCTGATGGCGGGGCGTATCGCGATGGCCGGTGCCATCGTCGTCGCCGGATTCCTGGGTCTGAATCCGCCCGGATTCGCTGCAGGAACGGTCGCCATCGCCTTCGGCTTGGCCGCCTCGTCGATCTTCCCGGCGTTGATGATGGGCATCTTCTACAAGAAGATGAACAACGTCGGCGCGGTGGCCGGCATGTTGGCTGGTATCACGGTGACGCTGTTCTATGTGTTCCAGCACAAGGGGATCTTCTTCATCCCGGGCACCGCCTTCCTGGCGCCTGAGCTCGGCATGGGGCCCGACTGGTTCTTTGGCATCTCGCCGAACGCCTTCGGCGCCGTCGGCGCCATCGTCAACTTCATCGTCGCATTCGTCGTCGCGAAGCTGACCGCACCGCCGCCGGAGCACATCCAGCACCTCGTCGAAGACGTCCGCGTGCCGCGTGGCTCCGGCGAGGCAACCAGCCACTAAGGCTGAACGCCCACGAGAGCCGGCCACGCCGACGGCCGGCTCTCGTTCCAAACATGAAGCCCCGCATGTGCGGGGCCTTTTCTGTTGCGGCGGTGGTCAACCCGCGCCCTTGGCAGACCGGCGACTCCTCGCGACGAGCCGCGGTCTGGTCGTAGACCTAGACCATGAAACGTCGCCCGAGCGGGTCGCGACGACGCTCAGGACGCGCACGCCTCTTTGCGAACTGGAAGCCATCCTCCGCGGTCGCTGGATCGAAGTACAGGTCCATCGGTACATAGTCCCACCCGTGCCGGCGCTCACGTTTGAGCCGCTGCGCACTGAGCTCAGGCCGCCCATGTGGAGCCCCCCAGACCTCGTTACTCGCTGTGTCTCGCATCGGGGTCTTGACTGGGCCTTGGGCTACCAGAACCCAGCGTTCCCGTTGTACTGTCGCCGTCACCATACTGCCTCCTCATGATGGTCGGCCGGCGCCCGGGTATCGAGCACCTCTCGCTCACCCTACCAGTATAGTCGGTTTACCCATCTTCATTGCGGTTTTCCGTGATCCGCGAGACGCTATCGCGAATCGCTTGCTGGCCGCAGTCAGACCTCGCATCAGCGACGATCTCGGGTCGAGACAGGTCGCAACTGCACGATTTTGCGGCATACTCATGCGAGCAACCGATACCACTACCGCTTTACCACCCGAGGACGGTCGCTATGGATGTCGAGCTGATCGAAATCCAAGAGTTTCTCGCCAATCACCCGCCGTTTGAGCAGCTGCCCGAGGCAGCGCTCGAGCAGATACCGCGGCAGCTCACTGTTCGCTATCTGCGACGCGGTTCCGCATTCCCGCCAGCCGATGATCAAGCCCGGCATCTCTACATCCTGCGCCGCGGCGCCGTGGAGCTGCGCACCGAGGAGGGCGAGTTGGCCGGCAAGCTGGCCGAGGGCGACCTCTATAGCGATGCCTGCGGCGGCAATAGCGAGTCGCGCGCCCTAACGGGCCAGACCGTCGAGGACACCCTGGCCTACTCGCTGAGCTGCGAGCGCTTCGAGCGCCTCTGTACCGACCATCCCGAGCTGGCCGAGCACTTTCAGGATGCACCGACCAAGCGCCTGCGCAAGGCGCTCGATGTCTTAACCGAGCAGACCGCGACGAGCAGCGGCCTGATGACGGTGACCGCGCAAGACCTGATCCGCCGCAGCCCTGTCATCGCCGACCCGGCGATCAGCATCCGCGAGGCCGCCGGCATCATGTCGACAGAGCGCGCATCGGCCCTGCTATTGATGGAGGCGGGCCAGCTCGCCGGCATCATCACCGACCGTGACCTACGCAATCGCTGCGTCGCCGCCGGCCTGTCCACCGACCGCCCGGTGAAGGCGATCATGACCGCGTCGATCTCGACCATCAGCGCCGACACGCTCGGCTTCGAGGCGCTGCTGAAGATGACCCGGCTCAACGTCCACCATCTACCGGTCGTCGAGGGCGAACAGGTGCTCGGCATGCTCTCGACCAGCGACTTCACGCGCTTCCAGAGCAGCAGCGGCGTCTATATCGTCAGCGACGTCCACAAGGCCAAGACCGTTGCCGAGCTCGAGGCGGTCAGCGCCAAGATCCCCGAGCTGCAGGTGCAGCTGATCAACAGCGGCGCCACCGGCAACCATGTCGGGCAGGCCGTCAGCGCGATCACCGACGCCATCACCCTGCGTCTGATCGCGCTCGCCGAGGCCGAGCTCGGCCCGCCGCCGGTCCCCTATGCGTGGCTGGTCGGCGGCTCGCAGGCGCGGCGCGAGCAGTCATCGCACTCCGATCAGGACAACGCGCTGCTGATCGCCGACGCGATGAGCAAGGGTGACGATGACTACTTTCGCCAGCTCGCCGAGCGCGTCAACGACGGCCTGCACGCCTGCGGCTACATCTACTGCCCGGGCGAGGTCATGGCGAAGAACCCGACCTGGCGCCAGCCGCTCGCGGTCTGGCAGCGCTACTTCGAGAACTGGATTCAGCGCCCCGAGCCCAAGGCCCTGATGCTCGCCAGCGTGTTCTTCGATCTGCGCGCGCTGCATGATCCGGCCGGGCTCTACGATGGCTTGCACCAGCAGGTGCTCGAGCTCTCACGCGACAACCGCATCTTCATCGCCTACATGGCCGCCAACGCCCTCAAGTACCGGCCGCCATTGGGGTTCTTCCGCAACTTCGTGTTGATCCACGGTGGCGATCACGACCGCAGCTTCGATCTCAAGCATCGCGGCACCGTGCCCATCATCGATCTCGCGCGCGCCTACGCGCTGTCCGCCGGGCTGGAGCCGATCAATACCGTCGAGCGGCTCGAGGCGGCCGCCGCGACCAAGGCGCTCAGCCAGGATGGCGCCGCGAACCTCATCGACGCCTTCGAGCTGATCAATACGCTGCGCATCCGCCACCAGGCCGAGCAGCTCAGCAAGGGCGAGCACGCCGACAACTTCCTCGCGCCCGAACGGCTCTCACCGCTCGAGCGCGGGCATCTCAAGGATGCCTTCATCCTGATCAACAGCATGCAGGAGACACTCGGGCAGCGCTATCAAGCGGGCCGTTTCACCTGAGCGGCCCCGGCCCCGACAGAGTATCGCCGCGAATCCGCTCCGAACCCGGCCCGAGTCTGCGATGACCCCCTCCTCAGTCCGCCAATGATCTGATGGGATCACCACTGGAACGGCGCCGCCGCAGACGCCTAAGGAGGATCGCGAACGGACCGCTGCACCGCTATCTGAGCCGTCCGTTCCCGAAGAAGACACTGGACTACCGCTGTGTCGACTATCTCGCGCTCGACCTCGAGACCACCGGTCTCGATCCGAAGCGCGACCAGATCCTGAGCGCCGGCTGGGTACTGATCCGGGGTCACCGCATCGATCTCGGCAGCGCCCGCCATCGGCTGATCCGCTGCGACGGCGCGATCCCGGCCGACAGCGCCGTGATCCACCAGATCACCGACGACGAGGCCGCCGCCGGCGAGCGGCTCGGGCGCGTCATGCGCGAGCTGCTCGACGTCCTCGCCGGGCGCGTACTGATCGCCCATCATGCCGAGATCGAGATCGGCTTCCTCGATGCCGCCTGTCGGGAGCTCTACGGCAGCGGCCTGCTCGCCTGTACCGTCGACACCGAGGTCCTGGCGCGCCGCACCTTCGAGCGCCGCAACATCCCGTTCCGCCCCTCCGAGCTGCGGCTGCACGCCCTCTGCGCGCGCTACAACCTGCCCCGCTACCGCGCCCACAACGCCTTCTACGATGCACTGGCCGCCGCCGAGCTTTTCCTGGCCCAGGTCGCCCATCGGGATAATGGCAATGGGTTCTGCCTCGGCGATCTGCTTTAGCGTGAGCGACACGTCGTTCTGCCGCCTGCTCCTTCGATCACGCCGGCGCGTCACCTCTGTCGCGGTGTCGCTTGGAAACATCGTTCACAAACCACTTCGAGAACAGTAAGCTCAATTTATCCTGATTGTCGGTAGGGCCTAATCGAAAGGCGATACCTTGCGCGAGCCGACCGATACGCATACCGTCATCTTCGGAGCCCGTTCTCGCCTATGGCCTCGATGACCATTCGTGCCACCTATTCCTTCGGCACGGAGACAGCCCAGGCGAGTAAGCGTTCAGACCCTCCCCCGGAAACCTTTGCCCAGCACTCAGGGATGGGACAGACAACTGCTGACTTGGTATGGCAAGATCACGCGCCAATTCCTTCCGATCCAAACGCCGTCGCTCCTCTAGCGCTGAGCCCCCCGTGCAGCTGAGCAAACACGATCTTTCGCAGCTTGATGCCGACGCCTTGGCCGCGTTGAGCCACGCCCAACTGCAGGGGCTCTCAGAGAAGCTGCTCGCCGATCTGAAGCTCGCCCACGAGCGCCTTGATCAGACCCCGCACAACAGCTCGCGCCCGCCAAGTAGCCAAGCGCCCTGGGAGCGGGGCGGCGGTCATGGCCGCGACGCCACTGATCAAGCGCCTAGCGACCCCGCCTCGCAGGCGCCGCGCCCCGAGTCGAGCGCCGCCCGCGCAGACGACGAGGGCAATCCTGCTGCAGAGACCGCCGACGCCTCTGAGACGACCCCCAGCGATTCGACACCGAGCACGGGCGCTGAACACCGGGCCCCCAAGCGCCCCGGACAACGCCCCGGCGCCCCCGGCCATGGCCGCACCCAGACGTTTGCCATCACCCAGGTGCGCGCGCATCATCCGACGCACTGCGCGCGTTGCGGCAGCGACCTCCAAGACCAGGCGCCCGGCGCCTGCCACCAGGCCCACCTCGTGCTCGATCTGGGTGACCTGGGTGAAGCGCGCATCGGCTTGGAGCTCATCCAGACCAAGCACGCCTATCACGAGCGCACCTGCGGCTGCGGTCATGTCACCCGCGCCGAGCCCGGTCACACGCCGGCGGATGAGGCCTGGGGGGTCGCGCTGAGCGAACGCCATCTGGTGGGCCCCCGGCTGCTGAGCTTCATCTGCGCCCTCTCGAGCCGGATGCACCTCTCGCGTCGGCGCATCCAAGAATTCCTGGGCGACTGGCTCAACCTCGCGCTCTCGATCGCCACCATCAACCAATGCCTCCATGAAGCGGCGCGCGCGCTGGAGCCGGTGGTCGAGGAACAACTGCTTCAGCAAGCCCGTGACAGCGGCCTGCTGCACGCCGATGAGACCAGTTGGTTCGAAGCCGGCAAGCTCGTGTGGTTGTGGGTCTTCACCTCGGCCACCACCACGGTCTTTACCATCGGAGCACGCTCTAAGGCCGTGCTCACCCGCATGCTCGGGCCGCTGTTCAACGGCTGGCTGATGAGCGACGGCTACTGGGCCTACAGCAATTCCCGCCGCAAAAATATCTGCTTTAGAAACAATAAGTTGGCTTTGAGCCGAAAAAAATCTTTCGTAAACTTTTGAAGCCGAATCAGTATACTGCCACGACCTTCTCAAGCTGCGAGGCAGGTATTGATGAGTGGTCCGTTCTCACGCCAGCACCTCAGCGTCGCGGGACTGCTGCGCG
>NZ_NRSJ01000040.1 GCF_016584085.1 Halochromatium glycolicum
GTGGCTTACGTGCGGTCGGTGGCGCGGAAGCGTTCTGCGTCCTGCGCTCAGTCTGGGAGACCAGCAAGCTCAAGGGGCAGAATCCCTTTGAGGTTCTGCGTCAGGCGCTGACAGCCTGAGTAGTTACAAAATGGTAACGAAAAGCGTGTTATTCTCCTCGGAAAAGGTTTCAGTTGTCGAAGCGGGTTCATTCAAACGTTTGTTGGGATGCTTTTCAATCTCGATGCAGGCGAGTCCGCCAGACTTACCTTTGCGGTGCGCCCGATACGCGAAATCTAAATCGAAAGCATTATTCGCCGATCTCCAACAACGGCAAATATCGTGTGGCGTGGCCAAGAGCGCCAAGGATTGCTCTCCTGTCCAGATTTTCTCATCCTCCTTACGCACAGCAGCCTGAAGCACAGCAGTAAAAATGGAGCTCCGCGCCGGTTTTGCCTTCCTTCTAGCGCTCTTCCTGTCGATGGCCTTGATTCCGCCGTTGGTGCGCATCGCTCGCCCGCTCGGGATGGTGGACGCCGGTGGCGGCCGGAAGGTGCATGAGGGGAGCGTCCCGCGGATTGGTGGCGTCGCCATCTTTGTCGGGTTCCTCGTGTCGGTGCTGTTCTGGGTTCCGATGGAGCAGGGCATCGAGGTCTTTCTCGCAGCCGTGGCGGTGCTGTTCGTCTTCGGTCTGCTGGACGATCGCTTCAATCTCGACTATCGGCTAAAGCTGTTGGGGCAGCTGCTGGCGGCGGGAATTGTGATATTCGGCGCCGACGTGCTGATCCAGCGCTTGGCGTTTTGGCCCGGCGGCCTCCTGCCGGAGTGGATCGCAATACCGCTGACGCTGCTGGTCCTCGCGGGTGTCACCAACGCGGTCAACCTCTCCGATGGCCTGGATGGGCTCGCTGGCGGTATCGGTCTGCTGGCGGTCTCCGGCCTGCTCGTGCTCGGCGTCGAGAGCGACGCCGGTGCATTGCTGATCGTTCTAGGCTCGCTGCTCGGCGCAATCCTCGGTTTTCTGCGCTTCAATACCTTCCCGGCGCAGCTCTTCATGGGCGACGCCGGGAGCCAGCTCCTCGGCTTCAGTATCGGCGTGCTGGCCGTGATCATCACCCAGCGGCCCAGCGCCGAGCTGAGTCCCGTGCTGCCCTTGCTGGTGCTTGGACTGCCGATTCTGGATATGCTCACGGTGATGATTGGCCGCATCGCTCGCGGCCGCTCGCCATTCAAGGCCGACCGCACCCATCTGCATCACCGCCTGCTCGCCGCGGGGATGTCGCAGTCAGAAGCCGTCAGCCTGATCTATGGGCTCCAGTTCCTGTTGATCCTGGTGGCCTATCTGCTGCGTCACGCCGCGGACGGCCTGATCTTCGTAACGGCGCTGAGTGTTGGTGGGCTGCTGTTGATCGGATTGCGGTCAGTCGAGCGGCACCGGGCCGAGCTGCGCAACCGGACACGACAGCAACAGCCGTTTACGCGGTTCGCTGGATGGCTACGCCGAAAAGGGCTGCTTCGGGTGTCCTTGACAGGGCTGAGTATTGGCCTGCCGCTGTTCCTGCTGTTTGGCACCCTGGCCGCACCAGCGGTCGGCCCTGATATCGGGGTGCTTGCCGCTGTGCTTGGCGGCACGCTGGCGTTCATCCTTCAGACCAAACGGGTGCCCTTCTTCGCCCTGGAGCGCTTGAGCAGCTATACGCTGGCCCTAGGCGTGGCCTACTTGCTCGCCGGCTCGCCACTCGAAACTGCCTGCCCCGCCTGCATAACGTTAATCTACGGGGCCCTAGCGGCCGCCGCAGCGGTTTGCGTATGGAGGTCGAGCGAAGGCTTTCACGTCAATAGCCTCGACCTGCTGATCCTGCTGGGGGCCTTGGTTGCCCCCACACTGCACGGGTTGGGACTGGCGGACCTCGGCGCGCTGGTGCTGCACGCCATCATCCTGTTTTACGGTATTGAAATACTGATGCACGTGGAGGGGCGTCGTTGGGACTGGCTGCGGATCGCGACCCTTATCGGACTCGCCGTGCTAGCCGTGCGGGGGCTTCTGTTAGTCTGAAGGGGTTAGTCTGAACGGGTTAGTCTGAGGGGGTCGAGTATCC
The DNA here is from genome assembly GCF_016584085.1 of Halochromatium glycolicum. Classification (GTDB taxonomy): domain Bacteria; phylum Pseudomonadota; class Gammaproteobacteria; order Chromatiales; family Chromatiaceae; genus Lamprobacter; species Lamprobacter glycolicus. The sequence goes on from NZ_NRSJ01000040.1 coordinate 2,079, forward strand.
GGCTGCTCCGAAGGTGCGGCTGGGTGTTGGCTTATTGATCCGCGAACGAATCATGAGCAGTGCAAGCGAGAACCGATGTCAGAGGATAAAGCGCCCCAAGGTGCCGAACAGCCCCGTCACGATGTCTTGGCCTCTGCCTTTCGCGGCTGGATGCCTCAAGAGCATCCAGCGTCGAAACGCCATGTGCTGGTATTTGGGCGCGGGAAGCTCGACGCTAGCGCAGCCGCCGCGTTGTGCGACAACGGTTGGGTGCTGCTCTGTGCTGAGACCCTTGAAGAGGCGACCGAGCTCTGTGACAAGTTCGATGTCCTCACCGGCCTCGCGCTCTGTCCGCACCCGCTCACCGATGAGGAGCTCTGCCGAATCAGCGGTGGGGTCAACCGCTTGCGCAGATTGCAGTGGTTGGCGTTGTTAACGCGGGAAGACCTGGCGCGCGCCGATGTCAGATGGTTGATCATCGGAGCCTTGCGGGACTATCAGCTCTACCCTGTCGATGTGACCCGCCTGACCATCGCCCTTGGACACGCCTGGGGAATCGCGGCGCTCGCTGAGGCTGAGCGTCGCGCCAATTGCCACGATCGCAACGGACGCTTTGGTCTGGTCGGCACGAGCCCGCCGATGATGCGGCTGTACGATCAGATCGAGCGCGTCGCCGAAGCCGACCTTCCGGTGCTCGTCACCGGAGAAACCGGAACCGGCAAAGAACTGGTGGTACGAGCCATCCATGCCCAGTCGCCCCGGGCCACCGAGCCCTTCGTGGCGCTGAACTGCGCAGCGATACCGGAATCGCTGATACAAGCGGAGCTGTTCGGCGTGACGAAGGGCGCCTTCACCGATGCCACCGTCGACAATGAAGGGATGATTCGGGCCGCCGACGGCGGCACCCTGCTGCTGGATGAGGTTGGGGAACTGCCGCTGCAATCGCAGGCGAGCCTGCTGCGCTTCCTCGAGGAGAGGACCGTCACGCCGGTAGGCGGTCGAAACAGTGTCTCGGTCGATATTACGATCATCGCGAGCACCAATCGGGACCTATCCGAAGAGGTCCAGCGGGGACGCTTTCGGCGCGATCTGCTCTATCGCCTCGATGTGCTGGCCGTCGAGACGCCGCCGCTCCGCGATCGGGTCGCCGATATTGAGGCCCTGGCCGAGCATTTCCTGTGCACCGCATTCCGCGACAATGTCATGCAGCGGCGGCCGCACGGCTTAACCGATGATGCCCTGGACTGGCTGAGGGTCCAAGCTTGGCCCGGCAACGTCCGCGAGCTTCGCAGCTGTATCATCCAGGCCGCGCTGAAGTGTCGCGGCCACCAGATTACCGCCAACGACCTGATTCGGCTGCGGCCCGCCCCAAGTGCGCCGAGCGAATCGCTCAGCGAACTCGTCCAGAGCACCGAGAAGGGAACCCTCGAGCGGCTCTTGGCCCAGAATGGAGGGAACGCCAGTCAGACTGCCCGGGACCTCCAGGTCTCCAGGACGACCCTCTACCGGCTGATGGCGAAACACGGCATTGCACGGTCCTGAGGGCCAACTGACCTGACGCGCGTTCTAATGGCGCCTTGGCTTCGATCTCGCTAAGAGGCCCTGGCAGACCAGCTTCCTTGCTAGCGCAAGCTGCTGGTTTCGATCGCAACTTAGGGCGCTCTGCTAGGGCCTGTTCGCCCGGCGAGCCTAATCCTGGAAAGGGCTCTGAAAATGCGCCGCGCGTGAGAGCGTCAGGGTGCGTTCTCCGCCAACGTCGCGCGCGCCTCATCGATACCCGGGAAGACGGTACCCGAGTCGATGGCCCGACGCAGGAGCGCTCGGCCCTCCTCGATCCGGCCCACCTTGAGATACGCCATCCCAAGGTGATGATGATGCTCCGCCGAGTCGAGCCCCAGCTCTGATGCCTGCTCCAGCAGCTCGAGACTGCGGCCATAGTTACCACTGCGGTACAGAACCCAGCCCGCCGTATCCAACAGCACCGGCTGCTCGGAGTCCTCGAACGCCTCGGTCAGCTCCCGTGCGTAGGCGAGGCGGCCTGGATCATCAGCCTGCCGATTGGCGATCAGCATCGCCAGGTTGTTCGCCGAGACCGTCGCCTTGGGCGCGCGCTCCAGCACCTCTTCGTAGGCGGCCATCGCGGCCTCGATATCGCCGGCCTCCTGCTGCACCAGCCCCAGCATTTGCACCAGCGCGAGGTTGCGGCCGGTCGCATCGACACCGATCTGCACCGTCTCGAGCGCAGCGTCGAACTCACCGGCACCCAACTGTAATCGTGCCAGCCGCTCATAGGCACGCGGTGACTGCGGCATGCGGCGCATGATCGTCGCGTACTGGTCGCGGGCGTCGTCGGGCCGGCCGTTGGCGAGATAGATGTCGCCAAGCAGGTTCATCGCAACCAGGTTGTCGGGATCATCGGCCAGAAGCTGCTCGACGCGCTGCTCGGCCCGCTCTGGCTGCTCCATTGCCAGATAACTGCGAGCGAGCGCGATCAGCGGCTCGGCGGCCGCCGGCTCCTTCTCGAGCGCGGTCTCGAACTGTGTAATCGCCGCGTCGTGGTCGTCTTGGCCCTGCAGCACGAGTCCCTTCAAGTAGTAGCCGAGGGGGTGCTCCGGGCGGGTGCTCAGCACCCGCTCAGCCGTCGTTGCCAGCGCCTCGGTGTCCTGCTGGCTGAGCTGCAGTCGAGCCAGGGCCGTCTGCACCTCGCCGCTGTCCGGTACGCGGGAGAGGAACCCCTCCAGCACCTGGGCAGCGCCGGCGGGGTCGCCGGTGCGCAACCGCAGCTCAGCCAGCTCGAGATGGGCCGGTGCCGCGGTCGGCGCCGCCTCGATCGCGACCTGGAGTGCGTCTTCAGCCAGTGCGATCTCGTCCCGTTGGGTATGGACCTGGGCCAACAGGCGCAATGCACGCACGGACTCCGGGTCATTCCGCAGCAGGGACCGCAGATCGGCGATCGCCTGCTCGGTCTCGCCGCGCTCCAGCTCCACGGCGGCGCGCACGAGCAATGCATCCGTGCTCGCGTTGTCTTCAGCCAATGCCTCCTCGGCCAGCGCCAGTGCCCGGTCCGCCTCACCCCGGCTCAGCGCGAGGGCGGCCAGCCTTCCGAGCGCGCGCGGTGCAGCCGGCCCGTCGGCATGGGTCTCGATGATGGTCTCATAGGTCTCCACCATCGCATCCACCTGGCCGGCCGCCCCGTAGCGTTCGGCCAGTGAAAACTTCAGCTCCGCATCGTCCGGCGCCTGATCGATCCATTGCTGGAGCTCGGAGAGAGCCGCCTCGCCTCCCTGCGTCTCGGCGACAAACTGCACCAGCATCAGCTTGCGCTCGCGATCATCGGGGGCGGCCGCAATCGCGGAGCGCAGGGTCGCCTCGGCCGCATCGAGCTGGCCCTGGGCGGCGAGGTAGCGCGCGAGGAGCAACTGCGGCGAAAAGGCGTCTGGCTGTTGGGCGGCGATCTGTTCCAGTGTCGCCACCACCGCTTCCGTTTCGCCGAGGGCCTCGTGTGCCCGGGCCAACGCCTCACGCAGGCCGATCCGCTCCGGATGCGCGGCAACGGCCCGTTCCAGCAATGCCTTGGCCTCCTCAGGGCGCGCCTGCTGCGTGCGGATGTCCGCCAGCAGTGCCAACGCCTCGGCGTGATCGGCGTCGATCGCGAGCGCTGCTTCGCAGTCTTCGGCGCCGCCTTCCAGGTCACCGTCGGTCGCCTTGACGGCGCCGCGCAGGACCAGCGCACCGGCGTTGCCGGGGTCAGCCGCAAGGACGGCCTCCGCCTCCGCCAATGCCTCGTCGCGCTTGCCACCCGCCAGCAGAAGGGTCCCGAGCTTGATCCGGGCCGGGTGGTTCTCGGGGTCGAGCTCGACCGCTCGCGAATAGGCTTGGAAGGCCGGGCGCCAATTCTTCTCCGCCTCTTCGATCTGCGCGAGCACAAACCACGCCTGCGGCTGCTGCGCGTCGATCTGCAGGACGTTCTTGATCTCGAGGCGCGCCTTGGTCAGCTCGCCCTCCTCGAACAGCTCGGTGCCCCGCTCAAGATAATTCTGCGCCCGGCCTTCCTTGCTACAGCCCGTTGACCCGAAGGCGAGAAGCAGAACAAGGCACACTATAACGACGTACTGCATGAGTTGGCTCGCGATGTGAGTGAAGATTAAGTGTTCCGACGCTGCAATCGAGGACGGCGATCCATTGACTGCCAGTAACAAGGGGCGCGCACTGACGTCGCGACGGCCTTAAGCCGAGGAGCTCTGATCAGGTGGCGCGTCAGAATCGCCTAAAGTTTCTCGCAGCACCGGTCGCGCGCGCAACAACCAATAGTGACGCGGCTAGAGAAAGGCCGCATTGGCTGGTTGAGCCCGTGCCGTTCCCGCGCGCCGCGGCCGCGTTGTCAGCCTGCTTTACACCTCGCTGGTTTGCTTGCTCAGGCTAGGCCCTTGAAACGCAAAGCAGCTTTCGGGTTCGATCATGTGACGCGCGTCACATTTTGGCTTCACCTGTACCACCCTTGTTACAGGTCTCAGTCGCTGCTCGAAGAACGCTTTCTCCACAAAGCTATGAAAAAAATGAAAAAAACAACTCTGGCATAAGATCTGCTTAGATGGCATTGAGCACGAAGGTGTCGCGGCTGCCGTCAACGGCGAGTCCCGTGAACAGCTTTGCGCCTGTTTCAAATTCTTAAACTGGAGTGTTATGCCATGTCCAAAATGAAGGTGCTAGCGGGGGCGGCTTTCGCGCTGTCCCTCGCGTTCGGTGTCGTTCACAATGCTACTGCGTCGACGATTGTTGGCCAGGATTTTGGTCCGCTAGGGGTAGGAGATTCAGAGATTTTCTACAACGTGCAGGCCACTCAGGCCAGGGCTTACAGTGACGCGTGGACTTTCACGGCCGCAGAAAATGCAATCGTGGATGTGGTCCTGGTTGACATCTCTGTTCTCGACGGGGCTGGGGGTGGCCTAGGTCTTCTTTCCGGGATTATCTCGGGCGGTACCGTCGACGGTACACTCTGGGAAGGGACCATAGGTTCGATCGGTTCTTCTATCACTACATTCGACCCGACGGTCCTGTTAGACGCCGGCACCGGCGCGGCTACTCCTTTTGAACTCCTCTCTGCTGTGGTCAATGCTGGCGAGGAGATTGGAATCGTGGTCTCAGGAGACGGCCCGGCGGGCTACGCAGGTATCGTGTCGCTGACTCAAGTGCCTATCCCCGCTGCCGTTTGGCTGTTCGGCTCCAGCCTCTTAGGTGTGGTGTGGGTTGGCCGTCGTCGGCGTTCGGCTCAAACCGCCTGATCTAAACAAAGAAGACTGTTCACGGGGTGCGGCCTGTCAAGGCCGCGCCCTTTTTTGTGTCAGCCTCCGCGGCACCGACATGGCCAGTTGGCTTCTCGATCACCATTTCGGGTGCTGCATCGCCGCAAGAATTGGTAGCGCTGGGCGTTCGGTTGCATGGCGGCGTTCGCCATTCGCATCGCGCGGATGGTTTGCGTGTCCGTTTCAGTCGGTCCGCCTGCTCAATCGAGTGCGAACTGCGGTATTCAAGCCAATGATCATGGCGCCGCGCTACCCCGCAGAATGAGATGCTCACGGCGTTCCACGGTGATGCATCGTCGCGTTTTTGTGCTATTCTTGGGTGACTTTTACCACAGACGCTAACGATGCCTAAGATTCCGTTCCACGCCAGCGGTGGGTTGGCCGTACGTTCCCCCTTTGCGCTGCTGATCGCTGTTCTTGGCCTCGCGGCCTGTTCGGCACCGACGATCTCGCCTGATGGGATATCCGCCAGCAGCCCTGGCAGCCAGACCGTGCCTCGGGAAGCGGTGGGCCCGCCATTGCGGGATGCAGGCTATGTGCTCGAGCCCGGGGACATCATTGGGATCAGCGTCTGGCGCGAGCCCGACCTCCAGGATACGGTTTTGGTCCGACCGGACGGCGGCATCTCGTTCCCATTGGCCGGGGAGATGGATGCGGAAGGCAAGACCATCGCCGAGGTCAGCCAGGATCTCACGCAGCGGCTCGAAGAGTTCATTCCCGATCCGGTCGTGACCGTCAGCCTTCAACAGATGGAAGGCAATCGGGTCTATGTCACCGGGCGCGTGAACCAGCCCGGCGCCTTCGTGCTCACACGGCCTGTCGATGTGATGCAAGCGCTCTCGATGGCAGGTGGCCTGTCGCCTTTTGCGGACAAGGATGCGATCAAGGTGCTGCGCAGGAGTGGCGGCCGCCAAATCGCAATCCCATTCAACTACAAGGCGGTGCAGAAGGGTGAGGGTCTGCGGCAAAACATCCTGTTGCAGGCAGGGGATACTCTGATCGTGCCATGAGCGCGCAGGACTCGCCGCCGCGACCGATCGCGCTCAGCTTGCGCTGCCGTTGCGCTGGCGTCGAGCCTCGCCCTTGGGTGATTGCATTCTCATCCTTGGCCGTGGCGGTGGCAGCATACGGGCAACAATGGGAATTCGAGCCGACTGCCAACCTTGGCCTGAGCTACGAAGACAACATCAGGCTCAATTCGGACCAGTCCGAGAGCGGTTTCGGAGCGACCATCAGGGCCGCGGCACGGGCTCGACGATCTGATGAGGTAAGCGAACTCGACTTGTCGGCAGCGCTCCGGCACGAGGAGTTCGCCGACCATAGCGATCTGAACAACACCGCTGCCATTGTCAATGCCGATTGGTCATACCAGAGGCCGCGCAGCGAGTTTCAGCTCGACCAAACGTTATCGACGCAGTCCACCTTGACCAGCGAAGCGACGACGACCGGCATCACGGATGTTAATCGGCAACAGTTTCGTCTCAGCATCCGACCCAGCTGGAGTTATCGTGTTGACGAGTACTCAAACCTCAGCCTCAGTGCCACATTCGAAGACGTCTCCTACGACGACGTTGAGGGCACGGGGCTAAGTAACTACCGTGCCGGCTCAGTCTCCCTGGCTGCGGGTCGGCGTCTAACAGAGCGTTTGGTTATCAGTCTGGCTTCGTTATATGGGCGGTTCGAGTCCCAGGATGAAGACAACAGCACAGACAACCTCGTCTTCCAGCTTGGGGCGGAATACGATCTGTCTGAAAGTCTAAGTATTTCCGCGCTGGCCGGCCTGCGCCAGACCGAGTCCGAGTTTGTCGATATCTTCGGACGTCGGATAACCGAGGAGAGCTCAGGGCCGGCCTACAGCCTGAGCGCACAGAAGCGGTTTGGCAGCGGCGCGGCCCTGCGCGCGCTCGCCTCGCGTGAGCTCAGGCCAAGCGGCGGCGCAGAGGTGCTGGACACGACCAGGCTTCGGTTGCGCTACAGCTATCCGGTCGACGAGCGCCTGAGGCTGATCCTGTCGTCCCAAGCCTTGCGTAATCGCCAGGTCGGCGAGCTCCAACGGCGAAGGGGGCGAGACTACGCCAACGCCAGAATGGGCTTTTCTTATCAACTTCGTCCCTCGTTGAGTGTTAACTTTGACTACCGCTATCGGTGGCAGCAGTATGAAGACGATGCCAGCAGTGTCGACGCTAACCGATTCAGTGTATCGTTGGCTTGGCGCGGCCGCTGAGATCCCCCGGAAATGATTCGCGTTTTCCTCCACTTCACACGTTCATTCTCGTGAACGCACCATCGCCTAGCATGGAAACTCGCATGGAAGAAGCGACCGACCTGCACACCTACCTCGAGATCCTTCGGCGTCGTAAGTGGCAGTTGATCTGGCCCATTTTAGTATTGGCGCCGCTTGCCGTCGTCTTGGCGATGGTGCTGCCCCCAGTGTATCGCTCCCAAGCGACGATCCTGATCGAGCAGCAAGAGATCCCGACGGAGCTGATTCAAACGACCGTCCCCGGCTTCGCAGACCAACGCATTCAGGTCATCGAACAGCGAGTGATGACACTGGAGAATTTGAGTGCGCTGATCGAACAGTACGACCTGTACCCCGAGATTCGCCGGAAGCAGACCATCAATGCTGCAGTCGAGGCCATGCGAGATGACGTCGGCTTGGAGATGATCAGCGCCGAGATTATCGACCCGCGTAGCGGGCGGCCTCAGCAGGCTACGATCGCTTTCGAGCTTTCGTTTGAGAGCCACTCCCCGTCCACAGCGCAGAAGGTGACCAACGAGCTCGTTTCGTTGTTCCTGGCTGAAAACCTTCGTCAGCGCGAGGAGTCGGTGAGGGAGGCGTCTCAGTTTCTGCGGGAAGAGGCTGAAAAGCTTGCGGTTCAAATACGTGGCCTCGAAGCTGCGCTTGCGAAGTTCAAGCAAGAGCACCGCAATAACCTGCCTGAGTTGTTCACGCTGAACCGTGAGCTCATGCAGCGTGCCGAAGAGCAGCTGCTCGCTAATGCGCGTGACATTCGGGCGTTGGAGGAGCAACGGCTCCTGCTTGAGACCCAACTGAACCAGCTGGAGCCGTCGGCGTTTGGGAACGGTAAACTGGATGCGCTAACCCCTGCAGCGCGGCTGAGCCAGCTCGAGGCCGAATATGCGGGCATTGCCGCGCGCTACAGCGCTAGCCATCCGGATCGGGTCAACATGGAGCGGGAGATCCGGGCGCTGCGCAAGGTTGTCGGGAGCAGTGATCTCAGTGCGCTATGGAACCGACGCAACCAGATCGCGCGCGAGCTGGAGATCGCGCGGGAGCGTTATGCCCCGGAACATCCTGACGTGCAGCGGCTTGAGCGTGATCTGGCGCAGGCCGACGAGCGCCTTGCGACGGCGCGCGCCGACGGGTCCGTTGAGTCTTCAATGCAGGGTGCAACTAACCCCGCATACGTCCAGCTGCAGACCCGGCTAGATGCGGTCAACCTCGAGATCGAGGGACTTCGCGAAAGCAATGAAGAGCTCCGAGCGCGTATCGAGACCTACGAGCAGCGTCTCCTTGACGCCCCGAACGTCGAGCGCGAATACCGTGACCTGACCCGCGGCTATGACAACGCAGTTGCCAAGTACCGCGAGATCAAGGACAAGCAGCTCGAGGCTGAGCTTGCGGAGGCACTCGAGACGGGCCGCAAGGCGGAGCGCTTCACCCTTATTGAGCCCCCCGGTCTCCCTGAGAAGCCGATCCAACCTCATCGTCTAGCGATCAGCTTACTGGGTCTGGTTCTTTCAGTTAGCGCCGGGGTAGGCAATGTGGCGCTCCGAGAATCGTTAGATAAGGGTATTTACGGTGCGCGGGCTGTGCAGATGCTCGCAGGTGCGTCGCCCATGGCAGTGATCCCGTACATCAGCGTTCCAGCAGAACGGCGGAAGCGAACCTGGCGGCGTTATCTGCTCATGCTCGCCGCGATGATTGGCCTCGCCCTCGTTGCTGTTGCTGTGCACTTATTCGTGATGCCATTGGATGTAATCTGGTTCACGCTGCTGAGCAAGTTCGAGAGCTAGATTCCTCCGAGTAATCTGCTGCAGTAAAGCTAAAAAGTCGTATGATCTTGGAAACCGAAGAATGGAGAGTTTGAACCCACCCCTGGAGCCACGAAATGCCGACACTGCCGCGTCCGATAGCGGTGCCACCCCAGTCCGCAGCCGCATCGCTCCAGTGTCTGCTGAACGGTTGCTGGAGAATAGGATCGTTGCGATGGCAGATCGTAATCCGGCTGCGATCGCCTACAAGGTGCTAAGGACCCATGTCCTGCAACAGATGCGCGCCAACAACTGGAAGACGCTCGGGGTGACCAGTCCAACTCTGGGTAATGGCAAGACTGTTACAACGATAAATCTCGCGATCAGCTTGGCCCGTGACCAAAAGCACACCGTCTTGGCGGTTGACCTGGACCTGCAGCGGCCATCGATGGCAGCTCGTTTATTCGATCAACCAGTGCCGGGGCTGAGCGACTACATTACCGAGGATCGCCCGATCGAAGAGCTGCTCGTCAAGCCTGACATCGAGCGTTTGGTCATCCTGCCCGGCAGCCACTCGTTCACGCACTCTTCCGAAATCTTGTGCTCGCCGAAGATGATCGAGCTCGTGAATGAGATCAAGGATCGCTATGCGGACCGACTGATCTTATTTGATTTGCCGCCGGTGCTCGGCGGAGATGATGTGATGGCATTTGCCCCTTACGTAGACGCACTCTTGCTCGTCATTGAAGAAGGCAAGACGACTAAAGACCAGCTAACCAGCGCTTACGAACTGCTTCATGATAGAGCCAAAGTTCTCGGAACTGTGCTCAACAAGGCGGATGAGGGGAGTACGCGAACAGGCTACTCAATTTCTTATTAGGCCATCGCAGTTCGGCCATTAACGATAATCTGTTCTATTTATTTCTGGCAATGTATATTCGTGGCCACGCATCGCGCCAGAATGGTTCATCCGACTATTTTTCAAGCAACTAAAGTGGCCGAGCTATCAAACCGCCTTCAACTTGGCCACAATTTCATGATCGGTAAACTTCTGCAGACGCTGACCAACCGTGGATCCCATACTGAGGTGAGGAATTGTCTTCGCACGGCGAAGAATTGGGGCGGCTTCGGGCGGCCGTCGATCTCGAGATCGAAAGAGCCAGCTCGCTCGGCTGGGTCGTCTTCTCAAGACTGTCGAGGGATTTGCGCGTAGTGGTCACCATCAGCGACGGACTCCCGCACAGTAGGACCGCGCCAGGCTTGCCGACCATTACCGCGCTAGCTAGCGACGTCGTGCGGGAATTCGGCCCGCGCGTCTGGAGCGGCAATGCCAAAGAGGGGAATGCGGTGATCATCGAGCGCTTGCAGGCCAGCACTCGTTCGGTAGCTTGAGTCGATGCTTGCGTTCGTACACATCGAAAAGTGCGCGGGAACGACACTAAAGTCGATCTTGCGTGCCAACTTCGGCTTCCGGTACGCCGAGGTGCGACCCTTGTCGCCGGCTTCGGAGCGAACCTTTCGACCGGCCGATCTCCGCTATTATCGCCGGTTGAACCCGCTATTGGGTTGCATTGTCGGCCACTCGGTCAAGCCGTGGGCGAATCTCGAGTCCGTGGTCCCGGACATCCGCTACATTACCCTGTTGCGCGAGCCGGTACAGCGATATCTGTCTTACTACCGCTACGGCGGTGGGAGGCATCGTAAGCCATGGCCGTTCAGCTTCGAGCAGTACCTGGAGATGGAGCCTTTCCGAAACTTCCAGGTACGCAAGCTGGCGGGTTGTGAGGACCTTGAGGCCGCGATTCGGATACTGGAAGAGCGTTTCCTGTTGGCGGGCGACATGGCCGAGTTCGACGAGTTCGTCTGCCTGCTCCAGGCAACCTACACGCCGAAGCGCTTGGACATCCGATACAAGCGGCTAAACGAGTCCCGCCGCCCGGCAGACGATCCGCTGTTGACAGCGCACCGCGACTCGATCGAGGCGGCGAACTCCCTTGATCTCGCCCTTTACAGACATCTGCATGAGGTCCTGCTTCCGCGAGCTCGAGCCGCGTACCCGGGGGACCTCGCCAGCGCGGTCGACGCGTTCCAGCGAGATGCCGCCCCCAGTCGACTTAAGCGCGCGTTTGGCGCCGCGGCCTGGCGGCTACAGCAACGCTTGCTGTTGGGACCGGTGACAGGCCGCGCGCGACGGCGCGCTGGGCTTCCTGCCGCGGGCCAGTACTGAGCTTGATCAATATGTGGAGGGCCGTTCCTGATCGGGCACCGCCGCGGATTCTGGCCGGATCCGGCCGTTCTGGAACCACCTGGATCCTGGACGCTCTCGCGGAAGCGAATGAGCTGCGCCCTGTGTTCGAGCCGCTGCATCCCTCAACTTCGGCAATCGGCCGAACCTGGGCCGGACGCTGGCTTGACGCGGACGACGAGGTGCCGGAATTGGCCGCCTGGCTGGAGCAGGTTTGCCACGGCGCGTTCCGACAGTGGTGGGCAGACTACCGAGTGCGCACGGACCGGTTGCGACCGTCGACCGCACTGCTCCGAGACCGAGTCGCTGCGATCGAGTTTGCCCGCCGCTGGCGCAAGCTCTGGCGCCAGCGACGCACCGGCCGTAAGCGACTGCGGCGGCCCGAGCGGCTGGTCAAACTGATCCGCGCCAACCTGATGCTGCCCTGGCTGGCTCGCGGGTTCGGCGCCCGCTGCGTGCTCTTGGTGCGGCACCCGGGGGCCGTGGTCGAGTCGCAGTTGCGCCTTGGCGGCGATGATTGGGCGCCGGTCGATCAGCTCGGACGCTACCTTGCTGATCCGGTACTCGGAGAGCGTCTGCCGCCGGCTTACCGCGCCGTGGCTTCGGAACTGGCCAACCAACCCGCCAGCGCGGCCGCGTTGAACTGGTGTATCGAGAACGAGCTGCGCGCGGCAGATTATGTGTCGGCGGGGGTTCCGTACGTGCACTACGAGCACCTGCAAGCCGGTGATGAGGGCGCCTGGAGTCTACTACTCGCGTCGCTGGGTCTCGACCAACGGCCCGTGATCGAGGATCTGAGGCGTCCTTCGCAGCAGGCCGCAGTGCGCTGGGATCCGGCCACGTCTGGCGACTGGTCGGCGCGCCTCGACAGCGCGACTGCGGCGAGGATCGACGAGGTGCTCCAGGCCGTTCACGCGCGTCTATACCGCATGCGCGATCCCGTCCCTTTGCTGGCCTTGGCGCGCTCCGGCCCGGGAACCGTCTAATGCTGGATTTATCGTTAAGCCATTACGTGCAACTGATTGCCGCATTAACGGGCGGCACGATAATTTTCGTGATCGGCTACGTCGTGCCACCCCAAAAGACGATCCCGGCGCTGCTGCTGCTAGCCCCGTTCCAGATCATCGCGACCCGTTACGGGAGCGCCAACATGGTACTGACCTACCTGCTCGCTGCCGCCTTGCTCATGCGGGGTCGGCTGTCAGCACCTCCATTGTTGTTGCCAATGTCACTCGTAGTGCTCGCCTGCATCGCCAGCGCATTGATGGCGCATCGTGCGACCTGGTCGGATCATCTTTACTACTTGATTTCGCTTGGCTCGGCATTCCTGATGCTGTGGCTCGGCTACCAGTGGGCGCGACTGGTTGAGTCCCTAAAAACTGTTGTTGCAGTGGTGATTGCGCTCGATGTGCTGGTCGTGATCTATTGTTTCGTGCAGTTGCTAGTTGGCTTCGACCGCATCGCCTTGTTCGGGGTCAACGAATTCGCATTGACCAGCAACTGGGAAGGCGGCCAGCGGCTGGCCGGCCCCTTCAACGCGGTCGGTATTACGGCTGAATTCTTGGTACTGGGGATTCTGTTCGTGACCTGGCAGATCTTTCACGTCGAGAAGGTATCCAGTCGGATTCTACTGGTCTGCCTAGTTGGTGCAAATCTTGCATTTTTGATCGCGACCGGCAATCGGGGAGGCTTCTTGACCCTGATCATCTCGTCGTTCTTGTTTGTCTACGTCTTTCGGCGTGAGATCGGGTTCAAGGGAATCGTTGCGATGGGAGTAGGCGGAACCCTCCTTTTCGCTGCGACTGCCACCGTTATAATAACCACGACGGATTTCAATCAGTTGTTCGTGCGCCTTTCGGAGACCGAAACGGAGGGTCTGGTGCCGGATACGCGTTCGGTAACCTGGCCGGCGGCGATCGAGGGGATTACGGAACGCCCGATTCTGGGACACGGTCCGCGTTTCCGATTACAGAACGAATTCGAGAGAGTGATTCCGGGCCGTACGATCCGTCCATATCCGCACAATTTATACCTGTTTGTGCTGTACACGCTTGGGATCGTAGGCTTTCTCGCTTGGGGGTCGTTTGTTGCGGCGGTAGGATTGCGGCTGGCGCCAGCGGCGTTGCAAGCACGCGGTGATCCCTATCTCAACAGCTTGGTGAAGCTGTTCGCTATCGCGTTCCTTGCCGTGCTGGTTGATCAGATCAAGGTGGAGTTCCTGCGTTTCAACCTGACCGATTACTGGCACATCTTGTTTGCATTAGCGGGGATTGCGGTGGCTGCCGCCGAGCGTGCACGATCGGCTGTTCCGGCATACCGCTTTTCCTCGGCGAGTCTGTCGCCACGACGGCCTGCATCACCGACGAGCGGCCGGAAAGATGATCTTCATGGCGGCGCGAGCTCCATGGCATGACAGCGTGATGATGATTTGCCTGCAACGGCTGTGCGATAGCGTCGTGCCAGGACGTTTCTCCTGTCGACGAACCGTCCCGACACCAGCTCGAGTGTGACCCCTAGTGTCTTCACCAAAACGTGGCTTTTTCGCCCGCAACGCTAACGCAATCCGAAGCATGCGTACGCTGACCCTGGGTCAGGCCGCGGCTGTGGCGATCACCTTGGCCGGGACGCCGATCATCGCTCGAATTTACGACCCGTCCGAGTTTGGCATTGCGGCTTTCTTCGTTACCGTGGTTACCTTTTCGATGCCGTTTGCGACATTGACCTTCGATAACGGGATCATGATTTCGAAGGAGGATCGTGCTGCGGTCGGTGTCTTCCGCCTCGGCCTGCTCAGCGTAGTGGGCACCGCGCTTTTTCTGCTACTGGTTCTGTTGGTATTGGTTTTCGGCGGCTGGTTACCCCCGATTCTCTTGGCGCTCGGCGGCTGGCTGTACCTGTTGCCAGTGGCGCTCGTGGTTGCAGGGTTTAGCCGGATGCTCGAGTCCTGGAGTTTCCGCAAGCGGCGGCATGGTGGCATTGCGGTTGCGTCCGTCTGTGCCGCGGCTGGTACGACTGGTGGGAGGGTTGGCTATGGCCTGGTATTCGGACCCACGTTGGCTGGTCTGGTGTCCGGGTACCTCTTTGGAGCGTTCGCTCGCATGCTATTTCTGTTTAATACCGGCCGCAGTGGATTGCGGCAGGCGCTAGCGCTGCCCGACCAGGCGCCGATACGGGTGTCGCTGGCAAATCATCGAGACTTTGCGCTGTTGGGCACTCCGACCGCTGTGCTGGCGAGCTTGGCCCGCAACCTGCCCGTCTTCATGCTGGGTTTGCTGTACGCACCGGAGATTGTGGGCCTATTCGCGATCTCCCGCGCCTTGATTCAACGACCGACTGAGGCATTGTTGACGAACATACGGCGGCTCAGCATCTTGCGGATTGGCAATCTCGTGAACAGCGGGGAGTCGCCGCTCCGCTCGTTCCAACGGACGATCACTTTCCTGTTCGCTATTGGCGTGGTGCCCGCGGCTGTGACCTTCCTCTACGGCGGTGAGCTCGTCGCTTGGCTACTGGGTGACAAATGGGTCGAGGCCGGTCCCTACGTGGAGCTATTGGTGCCGATGATCTTCCTAAGCCTGGTTTCGGCGCCTTCGGTTGCAGTTTACATCGCCTGTCGTCAACAGCGCATCCAGTTGCAGAACCAGATTGCGGGTACGATCGCGCGGATCATTGCTTTTCTCGGCATCTGGGCGGCGGGGCTGGAAGCGTACTGGGCAGTCGTGGGCTATGTGAGCGTCGGCGTGGTAATGTCCCTGATCGCTACCTATCGGGCCGCGAAGGTACTCCGCGATCCGGAGCTTGGCACCCGCTTGGCGGCCGTCCAGGCGGGGGTGCGGGTAATAGGCAGTGAGGCGTCTGAATGAAATGGGAATGAGGGTAGGATTGAAACAGAAGGGACTTAAACGAGGCGAGCGCGATGGATCTGCGTGAGACGCAACTGAGCACCGCAGTGGTAATCTGCACGCTGAATCGCCCGGACGATATCCAGCGTACCGTGCAGTCTCTGTGCCGGCAGACGGTAACCCCGAATCAACTGGTCGTGGTGGATGCGGGTGAGCTGGGAGACGTGGTGAACGCGCTGGCGGCAAGCGCGGCGTCTGCCGGCATAGCTTTCGATTACTTCAACGCCAGTCCAAGTACGACGCGGCAGCGTAACCTGGGCGCCGAGCGCGTCCGTTCGGATATCGTCTTCTTCATGGACGACGATATCGATCTGGACCCAGCCTATATCGAGATCATTCGCGGCGTGTACGAAGAAGATACTTCCGGCCGTATCGCTGGGGCCGCAGGTGTCGATCGCTCAGTTCCCGCCGTAACCAAATCGCTGCAGCTATACCGAAAGCTTTTCATGCTCCGAGAGGAGCGTGCTGATGGCGTTCCGCGTCTCAAGCGCTCGAATTTCCCGATCCTAGTCCCGCATCCATCGCGTCGGGTGCTCTGTGAGGTGCTCCCGAGCACGGCCGTGAGCTACAGGACGGTGGTTTTCAATCAACATCGATTCGACGACGAGCTTGATGGTTACGTGATGGCAGAAGACATCGATCTCTCCTACCGCGTCTCAAGGGAATTCGAGCTGTGCGTCACGCCTGAGGCCCATTTCAACCATCACCGCTCGAAGGTCTCGCGGGCCTCAGTCCGCGAGCGTGAAATGCGTCGCGTCTATTTTACCCAGTACTTTTTTAAAAAGAATCAAGGCAGTTCCTTGTTGAGCTTCGTCGCGCGGTGTTGGGCGTTAGTTGGTCTCGGAACGCTCTATGCTAAACGCTCGGCCACCCTCCGGAACGCTGACTTGATCGCAGGCTTTCTCGACGGCGTCATGCTGTGTCGGCAGCGCCAGCTTCTCGGGCCTGGTGCTTTGCGCCGGGCGGCCGATGGCTACTATTCGCTGCAGCGCGGGAAGGTGAACTGAGATGCGACGGATCGGCATATTGACCTTCGTCTGGGGTTACAACCCAGGGACGCTGCTGCAGGCGGACGCGGTGCGAATCCTCTTTCAACGGCGATTCCCGGACGCCCAGGTCTCCATAATCAACTACCAACCGGGAGCGAGGCGGCGCAAGCCGTCCCTAAACGTGTTCGGGATGCGAAATGCCCGGCGAACATGGCAGGTGTTTCGCCAGACACGAGCGTTTGACCAATTCCGGCGCGGTCGACTTGGCCTGGTCAGCACGCCGGTTCGTACGCATGAGTATCGGGCCGCGCTCGCCTCTGTCATCGCGGAGGATTTTGACGCCATAGTCGTAGGCAGTGACCAGGTCTGGGAGATCACGCCGGACGATCGCAAGGTTCCGGTGCCATTCCCGAATGTGTTCTGGCTCGGGCCTGAGGTCCCTGCGCGCAAGTACGCTTGCGCCGCATCGGCTGGTGCAACCGATACGACCCTACTGCCTGACCCAACTCGCGAGCAGGTAAGGACTCTGGCGGCGAACTTCGATCTGGTCGGCGTACGAGACGAAATCACCGAATCGATGATGCGCGACTTTGCGGTTGTGGAGGCGGAGCGTATCGTGCGCATGCCGGACCCAACCTTCGGTGTCGATTTTCCGGAGACCAGCATTGCCGCTCGATTGAGGACACGCGGTCTGGATCTCGAGCGACCCATCGTTGGCGTAGGGCTAGCCGATCGACTCGGGATTCGCCGCATCGTCGTTGAAGAGTTGCTGTCTCGTGACTACCAGATCCTAAGTATCGGGCAGGCCCCCATGCGCGAGCGTGAGGTCGTTGACAGCCCCGCGATCTCACCCTATGAGTGGGCGGATGTATTTCGGTTCCTGACGCTAACGATTACGGACCGGTTCCATGCGTCGGTATTTTCGCTCAAACACGCTGTTCCATTCATCGGGATCGACCTCAGCCCGCACAGGATGACTAGTGGTGGGGCGTCGAAAATTGAGACGTTGGTCAAAGAAATCGGCATCCCAGCAGGACTCCGATTCGCCGGCGACGAGGTTGCCGCCGACCCGACAAGACTGACCAAAGCCATCGACTCATTGCTGAGTGACTATGATCGCAAGCAGGTAGTGGAGTGCCAAGCTCCGCTGCGTAACCGCATCGAAACATACCTCGATCGCGTTGCGCAGATAGAAGTGGGCGACAGTCGGACGGCGGCCTAACCTGTTGCGGTTCCCAACCGATCGCGGCAATTCACTATGAAACTCCTGATTATTGGCATCGACGGTGGTGACCAACGGGTCTTCGATGCTTACTCCATGCCATATTATGAGCAGTTGCGGAAGCGCATGAGCGCGCGCACGGTCACCGAGGATCTGCACAGCCGCGGTTGGGCCGAGATTGTTTCCGGCCGCCCGGGCATGGAAACTGGGGCGCTATACATGGCCCCCAAGCTCGACGGGAGCCTCGGCTTCAGCGATTCTTTTCAGATCGCAAGTATGCTGGAGCTTCCTTACGTCACGCCGATCTGGAACCTGGCTTCACGTCGCGGTGCGACGGTCGGCGTGATGAACCTGCCATCCGCATCCAAGGCGATTCCGGTCAACGGCTTCTTCGTTGGCAGTGGCGGCGGTGGTTTGCACAAGGTGGACGGTGTCCCTAAGAGGTTGGTCTATCCCGACGATCTGCTCGGCGAACTTGAGCAGGGCGGTTACATCGTGGATATCCGTTTCAAGTCCTCTGGCATCCGGGATTTAGAGGCGTTGTTCGATCGGCTCGGGCGCATGGAAGCCGAACGGGTCGCGGCGTTTGTTCGGTGCTGCCAGGCGCGATCGACCGATTTCGGGTTCGTCATTGACCGAGCGACCACCGTGGTGCAGTACCTACTGCGCAAGGTTATCGAGGACCGCATGGCCGGGGATGCTGGCAATCAGACCGAGCTAGAAGCGCTGGCGTCACAACTGCTCGAACGCTTCTATCAGCAGGTCGACGAAAACCTGATGCGGCTCGTCGAGGAATTGCAGCCTAATCACCTAGTGCTGACGGCGGACCATGGCTGCGTTCCATATCGATATAAGGGTAACGTCAACGATCTGCTGGCAGCTAATGGGTGGCAGGCTGTTGCTGGAAAAGCCGGCTCGACCCTGGCGCGATTGAGGCGCAGTGTGCGCCGGATGCTGCCGCGTTCTGCGACGCAGGCGCTAAAGGGCAGTCTGCCGGCCGCGGTCAAGGGTGCGCACGAGGCGTTCGATCGTAGCGGAACCAAGGCCTTTGGCCATTATCATATTCCAGGCGTCTTCATCAACGATAAGCGCCGTTTCGGCGGACCAGTGGCTGATGGCGCTGAGACCGTTGGTCTGGTTGAAAAGATCTGTGCGGCGATCAACGCAGATTCAGAGGCACAGCGCTTCGGGTTATCCGCTCGCCCATACCGATCTGAATATCCGCATGTGCGATTTGCAGACAAGCTGCCGGACGTCTGGATAGACAAGCCGGATGAACTCTTGTTCGATCACAAGACTTCCGGGCTGGTCGTTTCCAATCCGAACTACAGCCCGATGCGCGACCTCGATTCCGTGAATGAGGATATGTACACCGGACAGAAGGGCCGGCATCCAATTTTACTCGTCGATCACGAGCTGGAGGGGTTGTCTCGACCCGAGGACCCGCCGGACCTGCGACAGATTCACTCGCTCGTCGGGCGCGTGTTCGACTGATATCGCACACGATGGGTTTATTCGGCTTATAAGGTTTCGAGCCCCAAATCATCGTCACTGAGTTCTACGGTCATCGTGGGTTTATTCGGCTTATAAGGTTTCGAGCCCGCTGTGAGCGAGGCTTGGTGGCGGCGAACTAACTGCACCAGCGCCCGCGTGCGTAAAGGCTGGTGCTGGTAGCCGCGACCGGGGCAGGCAAACCTCTTCGACCAGCGCCAGCGCTCAAGGCCCGGCTCGCACTGCTGCCCGCTTCCTTAGGTGGAGAGACACTGCCTGAGACTCAACCCTTTCTGAAACTCGATCGGGTTCCGTGCGATGCCCCTCCTTTGCAACCGGTTCCGGTAGCAGGAATGGTGGACCCTTCGCGCTTAACCGGCTGACCCTTGTGTATAATCTGGTCATCCCAAATTCTGCTTTGCAGCGCCACTAGCCGGACTTCGCATATGCATCGTGCTGCCGGCCGGAGTCGACGATCCTACTCAGCAGCCATACCGAAGGAATCCAGGGGGAGACTTAGAAGGAGCCTCGGCCCCACTTGCCTCCCTTCAACAAGCTCTGCGATACTCACGCTCCAGGAGCGCTAAGCGGGTGGACATAGTCGCGCCAAATTCCAGAGAGTTGAGCGTTAGCGGCCACGTACATAGCACTCGTCAAACCAATTAATTCCTTTGTAGATTTATAACAGGAAAGGGAGATGCGCTTGAAAAGGCACCTGGTGACCACTGGAAACGCCGCTCCGCGAACGAGCTGGAAGGCCCGAGGCCGACGCTTCGCTAACCGCCGGTGCCTGGCAACCATGACGTTCGGGAGTCGGCTAGATGCACGCGGACGAATGTCGCGTGCCACATCGGCTGGCATTGTCGCGGTGTTGATCATCGGGGCTGTAGCATTTTCCGACGCACTCGCAATCAACTTTGAGGTCGTCACGGACGGGTCTAACATCGACTACTTCGGAGAAAGCAAAGGCGCGGCCTGGGGGGATTTCAACCAGGACGGATGGCCCGATATCTGGGTCACCAACCGCTACAGTCCGTTTGCGCTCTACGTCAATAACGGCGATGGTAGCTTCGTCGATTCTTCTTCGGTCATCGATACACCGGGCCAGGGAGCCTATGGAGCGGCCTGGGGTGATTTCGACAATGACGGCGACGCCGACATCCTGAACATGGGACCGGGGGGATGCGGAGGAATCTGCGGTTCGGTTACGTCCAATAAATTTCTGGTCAATGAGCGAGGCTTTCTAGTTGATCAAACGCTGACCTTCAACCTAACCTATCCCGAGCACCGCGGCAGGATGTCGCTTTGGTTCGACTGGAACAACGACGGCCGGTTGGATGTGTTGTTTGCGGGTGTGGCTCGTCCTGACGGCCTGGGGCCGTCTGCAATATTTACGCAAACAGATTACCAGTTTGTCGATGATACCTGGATGACCGGCCTATCGTCTGGGTCCAGCTTGCAAGGTCAATTGGCGCGCCTAACGCCTGGGGGGCGCCCCTTTGTCTTCCTGCTCGGGCCGCGTTGGGTGTCCTCCCCACGGGCGGTCTATGACTATACCTCGCTTCCCTTCGTAGACAGCAGAGAGAGCCTAGGTATTGGGAGCTGGTCAGACGTAACCGACGCCGTTATCGCCGACCTGAACGGCGATCTCAAGTCTGACATGTTTCTGACGCGGTGGGAGTATTCTACTGCGGCTACTAAAACCGGCCCCGCGCAGGTTGACGCCTGGCTTCGCGTCAATTCGGATCAGAAGGGGTTCCGGTTCAAGGCCCCGGGTCAAGTACAGTTCACTATTGTAGAGGCGGGACTCGTGCTTGGCGAAGTCTACATCGGCGCCGCTGCTGCGATTCAGGTGGACAGTTTTACCTTTACGCTGTCAAGCAATGATCCGGACACGCATGGGATCTATCCGCACTCCCCAGGGAGGGATACAGGCATCTACATCGGCTATGATCCGGCGACGCAGGTCTGGGAAGTGCAACACAGTGACTCAGAGCCAGCGGGCCGTTTCGTCCGCGTGCGCGCTGACATGGACATCTCAGAGTTCCGCACGGTCGGCTTCGAGAGTTCCGATGGCGCGCTGACAGATCGTTTGCTCCTGCAGACTGACGAAGGTTTTACGGAGGCTACGACAGACGCCGGCCTGGACTGGCCGACGTCCTGCAACTCGGTGATCGCCGCCGACTTCGACAACGACATGGACCTCGACCTGTACCTTGTCTGTCTCAGTCCACTCGAAAATCGACCCAATATTCTGTATGAAAACCTCGGCGACGGGACCTTTGTTGAAGTCCCGGGCGCCGGCGGTGCGGCTGGGAGCTCGGTCGGACGAGGAGACGGTGCAGCGGCCGCCGACTACGACCGCGACGGATTCATTGACCTGTTCGTCACCAATGGATGGCACGGGCCGGCACCGTATAACGAAGGGCCCCATCAGCTTTTCCGTAACCTAGGTAATGCCAATCACTGGCTGGAGATCGATCTCGAGGGCACGCGCTCGAATCGTGATGGCATTGGCGCCCAAGTCCTGGCGACCGCTGGCGGCGTCACGCAGGTGCGCGATCAGAACGCAGGGATCCATCAGTTCAATCAAGACCATCAACGCCTGCATTTCGGTCTCGGCCCCAACGTCCGTGTCGACGAGTTGGTCATTCATTGGCCGAGCGGTATCGAGCAACGGCTCGCTGAGATTCCCGCCGACCAGATCATTCGCATCGCCGAGCCCGGCCCGCCCTTCGCTCCCGGAGCGCCCGTTTACGTTCCGGGGCAGGATGCGGGCGTCTACCTCTGGAAGGAGACCTTCGATGGCCCCTATCACTTGCGGGTCTCTGCTGACTGGGACTCTGACTCCCCCTATGCGCTGGTTGAGACGACACTCCTGGCGGAACGGCCGGTCGACGCCGTCCTACCGGTGGCACTGGAAGCGAATGACGTCCTCACTCACCGACAGAATAGGCTCTCCCTGACCAGCTGGGTCGGGCCCTCGGACGACGGCGTGAATTTCGCAGTGCCTGGGGGTACAGACGCACTCATTTCGGTGCAACAAGACGGGGTATCAAACCCGCGGCAGCTTCATGTAGGGCCCTCAGGAGAGCCGATTCCGGCGGCAGGGTTCGTGCTGAATGCCGACGATCTTCCGGCCATGCCCAACTTCAAACCGGGCCAGGATCTCGGGCTATTCATCGGGGAGGAAGCCGGAGCGCAGGTGGTGACGGCTCGATGGAGCGGCGATGACATGAGACATCGCTCGGCATTCTCCCTCCTATCATCGGAGCCCCTGCTCGCCGTGAACCCCGTAAGGTTGGAATCCGATGATGTCGTCACGACCGGACCCTATCATGCCCAGGTTCGCGGTTCCCTCGTTAACTGGCAGGATGGCGTCGACGTCGAGATCGTTCTGGGTTCCATACTGGGGATTGCTTACGAGCAGGACGGTCTGATGCAACCTCATCTAGTTAATCCTGCAACACGGGATCTTGGTATGCCGAATGCCTACCGTCTGCCGCGGGCAGAACCTTACGGCAAACCGGTATACGATCCTGGTACTGAAGCGGGCTTGTTCCTGTGGAAGGATAAGGCGACCGGTACCTGGCATTTGCGTGGTGCGGCGGGCGGTGGGTATAGCCGTTACGCAGGCGAGCTTGTGTCAGACCAACCCTTTACAACGGTCTCCGCTGTTGGGCTCGAGGCAAATGATGTCCTGGACACCACGGAGCCGGCTCGGATCGCATTTGATTTGCAAATGTGGCAGCAATGGCAAGATGGGATCGATTTCCAATTCCCGCCGGAGGCGAACGTCTCCTTTACTCTGCAGCCGCATGCGGACGACAGTCCTGCCGATGCGCTTCAGATCGGCGCTGAACGCTGGCCCGTCGAGCAGGTACCGCTCGATATCAGTGGGTGGTAATGTTTCAAGGCCCCGGCAAAGTCGGGGCCTTGATAAAGGTTAAAGGTGGGGCCTCGAGTATGTGATCTGTGCAGGCGCAATCCTGCCGATCGGGACGCTCTAGCTGCGCGCGCTTGAGAGCCTACGAGTCCCGGAAACGCGTGGCCAGCCATCCGCTACCTTCGCGGCCGACAGGGCGGAGGGCAGCAGGTGCCCTGCCACCAAGAGCAAGGCAAGATGCGTGGGTTGCGCGTTGACCAGTCACTAGCGCGATCACTCGCCGCTGGCGCGGCGAAGCTCAAATAGGTGGATTTGCACTGCGCCGTTCTCGGCCTTGAGTGTCCAGTCCACGCCGCTCGGGTCCAGAGCTGCTACTGGCTGAACCAGCTCGGACCAGCCTTCGTCCGTGGAGTCGAGGTGCATCAGGATCGGTGTTGACGGGCCGGTGACCCGGAGCAGGAGTCCCAGCTCTGAGGACGCCGTATCATCCCTCGCGTCTGCTGCGTCGCTCTCCGTTGCCAGGCTCAGCCCGGCGGGCGGCTTAATCGGCAGCGTTGATACTGCTGCCGGATCCGCAGGTTTGGCGACGACCCGAATCTCCACACCGGTGGCCTCGGGCAAGCTCGCCAGTAAGGTCGGATTGATGTGCAGCCGAATCTCGTCGCCGGCTTGGATGACGCGGGACCACACCCCGTATCGCGCGTCCTCGTCTTCTCCGAGGTTCGCGCTCGTAGGGAGCCAATCGGTGTATCCAGGCGCTTGCCCCGCGTTTTCCGCCTGGATCAAGAACTCGTAGTCGCCACGCAGATACTCTCCGTCGCGGAATGCAATCCAACCGCCTGGCGCCAGGTCCGGCCGACCCAGGGTGCCGGCGTATCGGCTCGTGAATGCGCGGGTTTTTGCGAATGCTTCAGCAGGTTCCTCTGCCCGCAGGTCGGGGGCGTACTCGGCTACGATCGAGGCTCCGAGCTGGAGGTCGCCAAGGTGTCGCCAGTAATGCCACTGCTCAGCCGACATCGGCGGGACATTATAGCGTTGCTTATGGTTAACTGCGGCGCTCCACGGCTCCGCATAGCATGGGCGGTTGCCTGCGGCGCAGAACCTTCGAAAGAACTCGTATTGCTCTTCTTGGCCAAGCGTGAACGGTTCTGGCTCGCTCGAAGTGTGAAAGACACCAATACGGTTGTCTCCTTGCAGCATGTTGGCGTAATCATCGCTTGCGTCTTGACGCGCGCGCATATAGACGGTAGTTATTGGTTTGTCGCTCCCGCGGTAGCCGAATGCGTCCAGGTAGAACCCTTCCACAGCTCTGCGATAGGCGTCGACAGTCCCGAAGGTCCAGTCGGTGCCTGGTTCGACGCCAGCCGGTAAGTTCCACTGATCGGCGCTTCTGACCTTAGTAGGCACGAGCCAATGTTCAGTGCCGATGGCATTGTAGTTCATGCGAATGCCCGCAACCGATTTCCGCAGGTCACTCCGTAAGACGAACTGTGCAAGCGCCTCAACCATCCCCTGCATGGCGGAAAGATAAGCTGGGTGCCAATACATTGGCATTCCGGCTGGGTTATCGGTCTTACCGGCTATCGTTGCAAGCGCCCGATCAGCAAGCTGTGCGGGGGTCAGCCTCGGCACCGAGTCAACGAGCCAGTTAGGGTGTCTTCTTGCATTCACCTGGATCGTCGCCGTTAAGCCAGCAGCCGAGATCCGCCCAAGTTGGCGTTCGACAGGTTCCCAATCGAACTCGCCAGGCGCGTCAGGCTCGATGTCGCGCCACTGGACCATGACTTGCCCACCCGAGACGTGAGGCAGGGTGAGGTCTGAGGTAACGTGGCCAGGCCAGATCGCAAATACACCGGATGGTTGCGACTGGGCGCTGATTGGGGCCACAACGATGCACGCTGTAAGCAGCCATCTCAGGAGACGCATGTGGCGGAAGCGGGTACGGATCAATGATTCAGCCATGGCGGGAGCTTCAGGGAGGGAAAGCGGGTACTGAGCAGATGTCGCAGCTCAGCATTTGGGGTGTCGTAAACGGCAGTGAGGCGTTCGATTAGTTCAGGCGCAATCGATGAGCCCGCGCCCGCAGTGAACGAGGTGCGTTGCTCGTTTAGTCTTTCGTAGAGAGAGCGCAGCGTGCGCTTTAGAGCTGGGCGCTCAACCAGCCAAGGTTCAAACCGTTGATTGAATCGATGCGCCAGCTTCTGCAGGCGCCGGAAGCGATGCTCGCGCGTTCTGTTCTCGACTGTGAACGTATAGTTGGTGTAGAAGCCAGGGTCAACTTCGAGCCAAGTTGCTAGCCGCACACAGAGGTGGCGGGAGTCGTCGCGCAGTTCGTCGAACGAACAGATAAAAATCGCCTCTGGCGGAAACCTTATTAGGTATTCCGAAATTTTCGGTGCGTAGTAGCCGCGCTGAAACTGCAGCCAGGCGTTTCGCGCAACACCCGGTTCCTTCGGCTCCGTGCCGCTGGCAGCGGCCTCGACCAGTTCCACGTAGCGCGGGATTGGCAGCTTAGCTACATCGTCCTTGTATAGGTTTTGACGGTTGGTGCGCCAATAGGAGAGCAGCCGACTGGCCGGTTCGCGCAGCATCAGGATGAGCTTCGGGCGACCAAGACATCGTAGCAAGCGGTCCGCCACCGGACCACCGCCCATCAGGTAGCTAGGGCTCGCCTCAAGAAACGTTGTGGTCGCGGCGGTCGGGGCGCGGAACACCTGCCGGTATTGCGCCAGTAGCTCGTCCCCCTTGGCAGTCGGTTCGGCCAGAAAGAAGTCCGTCTCCTTGACGCGCGACGGGCATACGCTTGGATGGTCGGCAAGGTAGCGGAACAGAGAGGTCGTCCCGCACTTGTTCGCGCCGGCGATAATCGCGAACCCCAGGTCGTTGGATGGATCGGGGTGAGCGCCCTCGCGGAGGATGGTTGGATCTATCGCCATATCGGTCTTTCACACCTTACGGACTGCGTTCCACTCGTGCGATCCATGCCTTTTCCTAATAACCCCATTGTTTTAGCGGCTGCCGGGGCCAAGCAAGCCTGTGGTCGTCTAGACGCGACTGTTGAGCTAGCGGTCGAAGAGGCATAGCGCAAGAACGCTCGGGGCCACAGCTTGGCCGCGCGTCAAGCGTGGATAGAAAAGGGCATTCAGTCGAGTAAGGACACTGGGCACATGAAGTAACCCGGCTGCATAACAAGTAAAGACTAAGGGAGTATAGAGGCCAGAGTCAATTTACCGATGTGAAGTGGGCCCCAGAAACAGCACGGGCCGTCAACCTCGAGCGGCGGGAGGAAGTTGGCCCTGTTACGCCCTGGGTGCTGTGCCGTACGCAGCGCTCGTGGGTCTATCCTTCTAGGGCTTGTAACAAAGCGAAAAGCCGGCGTTGCAGTATCACCGCGATGGTGACAATGTCAGACACTTTGCTCGCGTGGATGCCTTCTGTGGTAAACTAAGCACCGCGCGTTATTCTCTGAGTGCTAAATCCGGCAAGAAGTGTTTCCGGCATGAAGATCTGCTTCGTCGGCCTCGACAACTACCCGGTTTTGGCTCGGGCCAGGGCCGCAGGCTACATCGGGGGCGAGTCGGTGCAGCAGACGCTGCTTGCCCGCGGCTTCGCGGAGCTTGGCTGGGATGTCGCGACCGTGGTCAAGGACCACGGCCAGCCGGACGGCGAGGTCATCGATGGTATCCGCGTGTTGACTGCGTTCCGGCCGGGCGGCGGCGTTCCCGGGTTGCGCTTCGTGCACCCACGCATGACCGGCATCCTTGGTGCCTTGCGACGCGCCGATGCGGATGTCTACTACCAGTCCTGCGCCGGCGTCGCGACTGGTTATACGGCGTGGCACGCGCAGCGCACGGGCGGGCGATTTGTGTTCCGGGTGGCCCACGATACCGATTGCCGGCCGGGCGAGGAGCTGATCCCGTATGCCCGAGATCGCGCCATCTATCGTTGGGGCCTACGTCGGGCAAACTTGATCTCAGCCCAGAGCGAGCGCCAGGTCGCCGACCTTCAGGTCCACTACGGACTCGAGAGCATGATCTTCCCGATGTTGGTGCAGCTTCCGGAGCCTGCCGAGCTCGAGCAGCCGCGGGACATCGACGTCCTCTGGGTCAACAACCTACGCGACTTCAAACGACCGGAGCGGATGCTAGAGCTGGCTCGGCGAGTGCCATCTGTGAACTTCACGATGATCGGCGGTCCCTGTGCGGACCATGAAGCCCTCTTTGAGCGGGTGCGGGCTGGCGCGGAATCCCTACCGAACCTCGATTTTCTTGGTTTCGTACCCTACCACGAGGTCAACCCCTACTACGCCCGAGCGAAGCTCTTTGTGAATACGTCAGACTCCGAGGGATTCCCGAACTCGTTCCTGCAGGCCTGGGTGCGCGAGACTCCCGTCATCTCATTCTTCGACCCCGACGGCCTGATCGCCCAGGCTGGGCTCGGTGCCGTCCCGGCCAATCTCGACGAGATGATCGCCTGCGTGGCCGACCTCCTTGGCGACACGGGCCGGCTCGCGTCGCTGGGTGCGGCCGCGCGTCGCTACGCGCTCGGTACGCATGCACCGACCGCGGTAGCCGCGGCCCACGCTCATGCCTTCGAGGCCCTTCGTGGTGATGTTTGATGCCGCGCAACAGGAGGTCGTCGGGGGCCATGCGGACGACGGGCGCATCGCTGTCCTGCTGATCGTGCCATCGCTGCGCCGGGCCGGCGCCGAGACCCAGGTTGTTGACCTCGTTAACGCGCTGGACCCGGACCGCTTCGCGATCCACCTGTGTGCGTTCGAGGCCGATATCGCACTGCTCGAACGAGTCGCCGCTGACCGGGTGACGTTCCACCACCCTCGTCGACGCTCTAAGTATGACCTCGGGTACGTGCGCGCGATCGGCCGCATCATCGATGCCCACGCGATCGAGGTTGTCCATTGTACGCTGCAGTTCTCGCTGCTCGTTGGCTGGCTGGCGCGGGGTTACGCTCGCCGGCGTCCTAGTCTGGTGGCGGCCCTACACACGACCCTGAATCGTGGACGCAAGGAGGAGCTGCAGGACCGCCTGCTCTACCGCTGGCTGCTCCGGGCGGCTGCGCGGGTGATCTTCGTCTCTTCGATCCAGTCCGAATACTGGTGCCGCCGCTACCCATTCCTCGAGGACCGATCGACTATTGTCTACAATGGCATCGACCTCGCGGCCAAACCGGTCGATGCAGCTGGCACGCTTGGCGCCTCGTTCCGGGCCGCCGCGGGAATTCCGGACGATGCCTTCGTCATTGCCTGCATCGCTGGTTTCCGGCCGGAAAAGGGCCACCGTTTTCTGATCCAGGCATTGGCCGGGCTGCCGGAGGACTGCTACCTTCTGCTGGCCGGAGACGGCGAGACCCGGTCATTAATTGAGGGCGCGGTGTCGCGAGCGGGTCTGGGCGACCGGGTCCATTTCCTAGGCATCGTTGCTGACGTCTGGCCGGTGCTCGCCGCGGCGGATGTCTCGGTATTGGCGTCGACCGCGGTTGAGACCTTCTCCATAGCAATGCTGGAGTCGATGGCCGCGGGGCTGCCGATGGTGGCATCCCGAATCGGCGGTATGGAGGAGGCCGTCACCGACGGCGAGACCGGTTTGCTGCTGCCGCCGGGTAACACCGCTGCGCTACGCGACGCGTTGGTACTTCTCCACGGGGATCGGCACCTGGCACGGCGCATGGGCCAGGCCGGGCGCGCACGCGTGGAACGCGACTTCACGGTGGAGCGGATGGCTCACACGACCGCGGCCGTGCTCGTCGAGGCGCGGGAGCAGGTCGCATGAGCGACTGCCTTGCACGGCCGATCTTCGTCATTGGCATGCCTCGCAGCGGCACGACGCTGGTCTTTGAACGGCTCGCGGGGATCCCGGGGTTGGGTTGGCTGTCGAACTACTCGGAGATGGCGCCGGGGCAGCCTTGGCTGAACATTCTGCGCCCCTTGCTCGGTAGTCGCCTGCTGCGGTTAGAGGGGCGCAAACGGCAGTATGGCCGAACACTCCCTGGCAACCGCTATCTGCCCCAGCCGGTGGAGGCGTACGCATTTTGGGACCGCTGGGCACACCCAGACTTTTCGACCGACTTCCTCGTTGGGCAGAGCGCCGACAGGGCCCGACGTGAGGCAACGCGCGACGCTGTCCGACGCACGTTGCGCTGGCAGCGGCGCGAGCGGCTGATCACCAAGATCACGGGGCCTGGTCGAATTGCGTTCCTAACGAGCATCTTCCCGGATGCCCGCTTCGTCCACGTGATTCGGGACGGGCGCCCGGTCGTCGACTCGCTGCTGCGGGTTGGATTCTGGGTGGCGAAGGGGGGTCTCGAGCGCCCATTTTGGCGCGGTGGCTTAGACCCAGCGGTGCTTGATGACTGGCGCCTCCATGGGTCGCGTCCGGCGGAACTGGCGGCCCTGCAATGGCTGCACGTGATCCGGGGTACCCGTGCCGAGGCAGGGGCGTTGCCGGCTGAGCAGTACGTCGAGTTGCGCTACGAGGACTTCATCGACGATCAGGCCGGCCAGCTCAACCGTCTGGCTGGGCTGCTCGACCTCCCTGGCGCCGGTCTTGTTGATGAGCGTTCCCGGGCCCGTGAGGACGCCCGCGCCCGGATGAACGAGAAGTACCGAGATCACCTTGATCCCGAAACGATCCAGCGGATCACTCGTATCATGGGCCCTCTATTGAGCGAGCTTCACTATGTCTGACAGACGGAGTGACGCATCGCCCGGCACCCGCCCCTCGGCACGCGTCGCGATTCTGTATCCCGCTGACCCGGCCGGTGTGATACCAGGCGGGATCGATACGTTCATCCGTGGTATTTTGCGCTGGACCCCGGCTGATATCCGGGTCGATCTGGTCGGCGTCTCGACTGACCCGGTCGCCCGGCCGCCCGGCCGCTGGACAGCCGTCAGCTGCGGCCGTAGCAGTTATCGCTTCTATCCGGTCGCGATGCTACCCGACCCGAGTCGTCGCGGGCGCGTTCCGCTGTCGGTGCGATTCATGCTCGGGCTGTTACGCTATCGGCCCCGGCTCGAGGTCGACATCCTTGAATTTCACCGGCTTGAACCACTCCTGCTGTACCTGCGTGATGGCCGGCCCAAGACTGCGGTAGTCCACCAGAACATGCAGATCTTGCGTGACAAAGACGCCGACATCCGCTGGAAGCACCTGCCGGCCCTGTATTTCGCGCTCCAGGATCTCATGGTACCGCGGCTCTCAAACCTATTCACGGTGCGTGAGGATGCCGCGGCTTGGTATCGCGAGCGCTATCCCGCGCACGCCGATAAGGTCCATTTCATGCCGACTTGGGTCGACCCTGAAGTGTTCTGGGAGCCAAACGAAGCGACCCGCGCCCAACGCGCCGCGGGTCTGCGCCGGATATTCGGCTTTCCAGAGGCCGCCCGGGTGCTGATCTCGGTGGGACGACTCGACACTCAGAAAGATCCGTTGCTCCTGCTTCGCGCCTTCGCGGCGTTGACTGCCGACGATCCGACCCTCTGTCTCGTCTACGTCGGCGACGGCGTGCTGCGCCCAGCGCTCAAGACGGCGATCGCTGAAACCGGGCTGGGCGACAGGGTGGTCCTGGCCGGACTGCGGCCTCAGTTGGAGATTGCGTCACTGCTGCAGGGTGCTGACCTGTTCACCTTATCCTCAGCCTATGAAGGCATGCCGATGTGCGTGCTGGAGGCGCTCGGCAGCGGGCTGCCGGTTGCCGCGACCGCGGTCGGCGAGGTTCCACGCGTAGTCCAGCCCGGGATCAACGGTGCCTTGGCCGCCGAGCGCACGCCCGAGGCACTGGCTACAGCGATCCGGGCGGTACTCCGAGATACCTCGGCACTGCGTGGCGCCCCGTGCACCGCGGTTGCGGCGCAGTTCTCGCCGGCTGAAATGCTGAAGCCGGCGTTTGCGAACTGGCGGCGGCTCGCGGCATGAGCGCCCGTCCAACACCGGCAGGGGTGGATATGCCCAGCTCCGGGA
Organism: Halochromatium glycolicum; assembly: GCF_016584085.1. Lineage (GTDB taxonomy): Bacteria > Pseudomonadota > Gammaproteobacteria > Chromatiales > Chromatiaceae > Lamprobacter > Lamprobacter glycolicus. The sequence continues at coordinate 33,071 of NZ_NRSJ01000040.1, forward strand.
CGATTCCGGAACGCTTCGACGTGCACGGCTGCCGGATCACGCGGACCACATTGGACCGCGCGGTATCGGCCGCGATCGCCCGGCGCGAGAGCGAAACGGGGGGGTACGCCTGCTTCGTCAACGTCCATGTTGCCGTGACCGCCCAAGGCAACGAGTCACTGCGCGCAGCGATCAACGAGTCCTGGTGCAGCTTTCCAGACGGTAAGCCGATCTACTGGGCCGGACGGGTTCAGAAGGGCGGGCCGCTCGGCAAAGTCTCGGGCCCCGATTTCCTGCCAGCCCTGCTGGCCGCACGAGCCGAACGCCCCCTGCGGCACTACTTCTACGGCTCCACCGAGTCCGTGCTGGAAGGTCTGCGCTCGCGTATTGGGCGCGACTTCCCGGAGGCCGTGGTTGTCGGGATGGAGTCGCCGCCGTTCCGCCCGTTGAGCGCGGTCGAGGTGGCCGAGACCCAGGCCAGGATCCGGGAGAGCGGCGCTGATTTCGTCTGGGTCGGTCTTGGCGCCCCGAAACAGGAACTTTGGATGGAAGCAAACTGGCAGGCTCTCGCGCCGGCTCTGCTGTTCGGGGTCGGCGCGGCATTCGATTTCCATGCCGGAGTTGTACAGCGAGCGCCGGCCTGGATGTGCAATAGTGGACTCGAATGGCTGCATCGCCTGGCCACTGAACCCCGCCGGCTGTGGTGGCGCTATCTCACTACCAACTCGCGGTTCCTGTGGCTGACTCTGCGCGGCGCTGTCGGCCGTGGATTGCGCCCGGAGGACTGAATGGGGCTCCCACGCGACCGTACCTTGCTTGCCTTCGTTCACATCGAGAAGGCTGCCGGCACAACGCTGATCCATGTACTGAGGCACAACTTCTTTCTACGCTACCTCGATGTGCGCCCGTATTCGCCTTCGCCTGAGCGAATCTTTAGAGCATCGGACCTGGCTTTGGCGCTGCGCATCAACCCGGGACTGGCCTGCATCGGGGGGCACTCCGTGCGGCCGTATTCGGACTTGGCCGAGGTGGTGCGCTCGGTGCGCTACGTAACCGTGCTGCGTGATCCGGTGCGCCGCTATGTCTCAATGTACCAATACTGGACTGAGATGCTCGGGAAGCAGATGACGTTTGAAGAATTTCTAAGCGACCCCGAGACCCATGACTTTCAGACCCGCAAGATTGTTGGTCGCGCGGACGCTGCCGCGGCCGAACAGCTGCTCGCAGAGGAGTTTTTCCTCGTCGGCGTCGTCGAACGGTTGGACGAGTTCCTGATCCAACTCGGCGCCCGACTCGCACCGCGCCCTTTCGACGCCCGCTACCGGCTGCTGAACACCGCGCGGGAGCGCAAGGAACCGCGAAGTGAGGACTATGCCGAGACGCGGCGAGAAGCGATCGCCTCCGTCAATGCCCACGATCAGCGGCTCTATGCATTCGTGAACAACCATATTCTGCCGGCGCAGCGCGCGGGCTATGGGGGGACACTAGATCAAGACGTTGCTGCGTTCCAGCGGCACAACCGTGAGCACAGCGTGCCGATGACCCGGCGCTACGCCGACTACATGGCGCGCAAGCTGTACTTTGAGCCCGTCACTGGCCTGGTTCGGCGCTACAATGGCATGGAATGGTACGGATCGTATTGATTGATAGCGAGTTCAACCAATTATACGGCCGTCCGCCTTAGAGTCGGGGCTGAGTCTGCTCAACCCGGGGCGCACGCCCGAGATCACGCCGGTCAACACGGCCGCGTGAAACCACGGTACAGGCGACAGGCACCTTGACATTGACCGCTCCGGAGATGCCGGAACTCTATAAGAGCTCGCTGAGGTAGTATTTCGTGGCTTGTACATGAAGGGGCGTTGTAAACTGTTTATACAGCACGAAACATATTACCTCGGAAAGGTGCGAGGTCTTAAAGATACAGACCTCGGAAGAACTTTTGCGTTGACTCCATCATTAACGAGCTACTGGCGAGCTATTCAAGTGGTCTCTCAGGAGTGCTTTACACATGAATATGGCTGCAGGAAACCCAACCGCGGAACCGAAAGAAGCCTTTCCATATAAACCGCCAACCGAGGACATCAAGAGGACCTATTGCCACCTATTCGAGCTCGATGGCCCGATCCCGGACCGCCTTCCAAGACTTTTCTTCGACAAGCTGGTCGCTGGTGCACTGCTCCTGTTGGCTGCCCCGATTCTAATTCTACTCAAGCTCGGCTATCTGATCGAAGGCTGGATCCTCCCGGAGAACAAAGGGCCGCTTTTCTTCTATTACAACGCGGTCAGTGCGGGTCGGGTCTTTCGCAAGTACAAGATTCGAATCATCAAAGTCAAGTATATTGATCCCGAAGGTGCTAAGCGGGGCGATTGGCTAGCCTATTCGGCAGAGTGGACTCCTGAAAGCCGAACTGTTTTAGGTCGGTTCGTCAAGAGTTTCTACCTCGATGAGATTCCGCAATTTTACAGTGTCCTACGTGGCGACATGAGCATCGTCGGTCCGCGCCCACTGTCGGTACTGCATTATGAACGAGACCTGGAGCAAGGGAATGTTGCTCGTTCATTGGTCAAGGGTGGATTGTTGGGTTTAGGGCACATCCACAAAGGCACTTCGGAGATGGGAAACCCAGTTTATGAGTACGAATATATCGATCAGTATCTGAAGCGGTCGCCAATGGGGCTATTATGGCTCGATCTAACCATTATCGGGCGAGGCATCAAGGTGATGGTCCAAGGCAAGGGGCTCTAATGGGCTGTGGCTGATTTCATTTCAACGGGCACTATCTTCATTGAGATAAGGGCCGCTGAATATTACACTTAGGCACTTAACGTGGAGCCTCATCTGTGTCGAAAAAAGCCCTGATCACCGGCATCACCGGCCAAGACGGCAGCTACCTTGCCGAATTCCTGTTGGAGAAAGGCTACGAGGTCCACGGCATCAAGCGGCGTGCCTCGCTGTTCAACACCCAGCGCGTGGATCATCTCTACGAAGACCCGCACACCCCGGAGCAGCAATTTATCTTGCACTACGGCGACCTCGCCGACAGCTCTAACCTCACGCGTATCCTCGCCGAGGTCGAGCCCGACGAGGTCTACAATCTCGCCGCCCAATCCCATGTCGCCGTTAGCTTCGAGGCCCCCGAATACACCGCCGATGTCGACGCCCTCGGCACCCTGCGCCTGCTCGAGGCCATCCGCTTCCTTGGGCTCACCGACAAGACCCGCTTCTACCAGGCCTCCACCTCCGAGCTGTTCGGAAAGGTCCAAGAGACCCCCCAGCGCGAGACCACCCCCTTCTACCCGCGCAGCCCCTATGCGGTGGCCAAGCTCTACGCCTACTGGATCACCGTCAACTACCGCGAAGCCTATGGCCTGTATGCCTGCAACGGCATCCTCTTCAACCACGAGAGCCCGCGCCGCGGCGAGACCTTCGTGACCCGCAAGATTACCCGCGCCCTGGCCAACATCGCCCAAGGTCTCGAGCATTGCCTCTACCTCGGCAACATGGACGCCCTGCGCGACTGGGGCCACGCGAAGGACTACGTGCGCATGCAATGGCTGATGCTCCAACAAGAGCAGCCCGAAGACTTCGTCATCGCCACCGGCGCGCAATACTCGGTGCGCCAATTCGTCCAATTGAGCGCCGCCGAGCTCGGGATCAGCCTCGAGTTCCACGGTGAGGGCGTCGCTGAGCAGGCTACCGTCACCGCGGTCGCCGACCCCGAGGTCGCCCCCGCCGTCAACGTTGGTGACGTCATCGTCTGCGTCGACCCGCGCTACTTCCGCCCGGCCGAGGTCGAGACCCTGCTCGGCGACCCGAGCCACGCGCGCGAGCGCCTCGGCTGGGTGCCCGAGATCAGCATCCAGCAGATGGTAGCCGAGATGGTCGCCGAAGACCTGCAGAGCGCCCGACGCTATGCGCTACTCAAGGCCCATGGGCATGCTATTCCGATCGCGCGCGAGGATGGGCGATGAACGCCGAAACCCTTTACGAGAAAGACCTCCATGCCTGGGCAAGACAAACAGCCGACCTGCTTAGAGCAGGGCGCTTCCAGGAGATTGACGTCGCTCACCTGATCGAGGAACTCGAGGCCATGGCGCGGCGCGATCGTCAAGAGCTGGTGAGTCGACTCAAGATCCTGTTGGCGCACCTGCTCAAGTGGGCCTATCAACCTGCTCACCGCAGTAGTTCCTGGCGTGGTTCCATCCTTGAGCAGCGGTTGCGGATACGTGATCTGCTCGACGATTGCCCGAGCCTCGTGCCGTTCCTACCTCAAGCGGTCGATCGGGCCTATCCGGATGGCGTCGTGCTTGCCGCCAAAGAGACTGGCCTGCCACGGACGAAGTTTCCTAATCGTTTGCCCTATAGGCTTGAAGCACTGCTTGACGATGACTGGTTTCCGGACGCGATCGAATCGCCCTGACCGTCGATGCAGCTCGACAGGAAACACGCAAACATGCCCTCGACCCACGACAAGCCCACCCTGTTCCTCGCCGGCCAACGCGGCATGGTCGGCAGCGCTATCGTCCGCCTGCTCCAAGCCAAGGGTCCAGATCAAGCCCCAAAGCAAGCTCAGCCCGAGCTGCTCACCGCCAGCCGCAGTGAGCTCGATCTGCTCAACCAGCAAGCGGTCAACGCCTTCTTCCAGCAGCACAAGATCGACCAGGTCATCATTGCCGCCGCCAAGGTCGGCGGCATCCAGGCCAACAACAGCCTGCCGGCCGAGTTCATCTATCAAAACCTGATGATCGAGGCCAACCTGATCCATGCGGCACACCAGGCGGACATCCAACAGCTGCTGTTCCTCGGCTCCTCCTGCATCTATCCGCGCGAGGCCCCGCAGCCGATGACAGAGGAGGCCCTGCTCACCGGTCCGCTCGAGCCCACCAACGAGCCTTATGCCATTGCCAAGATCGCTGGTATCAAGCTCTGCGAGAGCTATAACCGCCAGTACGGCCGCGACTACCGCAGCGTGATGCCGACCAATCTCTATGGACCCGGCGATAACTTCCACCCCGAGCACAGCCACGTGATTCCGGCGTTGCTTAGGCGCTTCCATGAAGCCGCCCGAGCCAAGACCCCCGAGGTCACCATCTGGGGCACCGGCACCCCCAAGCGCGAATTCCTCCATGTCGACGACATGGCCGCCGCCTGCCTGCATGTGCTCAATCTGGATACCGAGACCTACCAGGCCCAGACCCAGCCGATGTGCTCCCACATCAACGTCGGCACCGGCACCGATGTGACCATCCGCGAGCTGGCCGAGACCGTCGCCCGGGTCACCGGCTATCAGGGCGAGCTGCGCTTCGACTCGACGAAGCCCGACGGCGCCCCGCGCAAACTACTGGATGTGGCCAAGCTGAAGGCGCTGGGATGGCAGCCGCGCTACGACCTCGAGGACGGGCTGCGGCAGACCTATGGCTGGTTTCTTGATAACCTCGACAGCTTTCGGGCCTGAGCCTGAAGGACCGGCGCTACACGGAGTAGAAGCGGAACTCGAATACCACCACCAGAGGTGATATGCGCAGGCTTTACGCGGCTGTGAGTGGTTGGTTGGAAGCGATGCAGATCAGTATGGAAATGCGTTTTGGGCGTTTGAACGGAAAGAGCAAGTAATCATGACAGAGAGCGGGATAACCTGGGCCTTTCGGCCATGGCACTATGTGCTTCTGGCGATTTCGGCATTGATGCTTGCATTGGTGTATTGGGATGGACTCGTTGACATGTCAGCCAAGTGGGGCAAGGAGGAGTACAGTCACGCCTTCATGCTGCCTTTTGTTGCGGTCTTTTTCGCTTGGCAGCGCCTGACTGATCTGCGGCAGCGGTCGTCGGCAAATAGCTGGCTTGGTGTCTGGATGATGGCGCTCGGCGCGTTCATGTATATTGCCGGTGAGCTCGGGTCGCTCTACACGGTGATTCAATATGGTTTTTTGGTCGCGCTGGGCGGGCTCTTGGTATCGTTGGTTGGGTTGCGCACCTTTGCTGTGCTGCTGCCAGCCTACGCGCTGCTTTTCTTTATCGTGCCATTGCCGAATTTTCTCTACCATCAGCTTTCGCAGCAATTGCAGCTGATCTCATCGGAACTGGGCGTTGAGGTGATCCGGCTCTTTGGTATCCCTGTTTTTCTGGAAGGCAATGTAATCGATCTTGGAGCGTATCAGCTCCAGGTCGTCGAGGCATGTAATGGCCTGAGATATCTTTTTCCGTTGATGGCCTTGGGCTTTATTGCGGCCGTGATCTTTCGTGGTGCGCTCTGGAAGAAGATATTGATATTCGTCTCAACGGTGCCAATCACGGTGTTGATGAATAGCTTTCGCATCGGTGTCATCGGCGTGATGGTGCAATGGGGCGGGACTGGAATGGCGGAGGGATTCTTGCATGACTTCGAGGGCTGGGTGATTTTCATGGCCTGCGCCGCAATCCTCGTAGGAGAGATGGCGCTGCTCGCCCGGATCGGCAATCCGCAGGGCTCTTTGCTCAGCGCGTTCGCGATCGAGGGGCCGCCACCGCTGCCGAAAGAGAATGTTGTCCGCTACCGGGCGATACCGCGATCGTTCTGGATTGCGTTCGCGGTGCTTACTGCCGCTCTTGCGGTCTCGCAGCTGTTGCCGAACAGAGAGGAACAGACTTTAGAGCGACGCGACTTTCTCTTTTTCCCGCGTACGCTTGGTGGTTGGTCTGGGCAAGTCGAAAAAATGAAGAGCGCAACCAAAGAAGCGCTGGCTTTGGATGATTATATACTGGCGACTTACGACAACGGACTTGGCGATGAGGTTAATCTCTACATTGCCTATTATGCCTCACAGCGCAAGGGTGCATCAGTCCATTCACCGAAGACTTGTCTTCCCGGTGGCGGTTGGCGGATGAAGGAGCGGTCTCGATACGCGATCGATGTTGCAGGAAGGGAAGAGCCGTTATGGGTGAACCGAGTGCTCATCCAGATGGGCGAGGATCGGCGTCTGGTCTACTATTGGTTCCAGCAACGCGGGCGGTTGATTACAAACGAGTACATGCTGAAATGGCTCCTGTTCTGGGATGCTTTGGTGAAGAACCGTACCGATGGAGCATTGGTGCGGGTGACCACGGGCGTGCCGGTAGGCGAGGACCCTGCGTCTTACGATGTGTTGCTGTCGCAGTTCGTTGGCTCGATTTGGCCGACGCTTCCCGATTATATCCCAGAGTGAGTGAGTCGATTGAGTCGCAGCTCGGATTGCGAGACGGAGTCTTGATCGGCCATCGAAGTGAGCCCTATATCAAAAAGGCGGCGAGGGGGTTCGACGCCACCTCGCGCGCGAAGTACTGACTTGATGTCCTTGATCATTGCCTGGCTCAGTACCTGGCTTGGCGGTCACCAATGAAATACTAAGAGCCGTAAAAGCAGAGACTTGCCTTGCCGCTCTTGGTCCAGCCGCTTCAGCTGGACCAAGGTGTCATCAAGCGGACTTGAGCGTCCGTGATAGAAAGGTCTCACTCACCAATTGCGAGGTAGCCAACGACCTCTGATGCATGCCAGGTTTCTTCGTCTTTCGACTGCTCCTCTTGCACCCACACTTGCACCGAATTCACATCTTTGTTTCTCCAACGTATGTTTGCGGTATTCCACCCATCGGTGGTTTGCATCTCCGCTAGAAGGGTCGGTGGTGCTGTGAATGTCTCTGCGGTTGCTGCGCACTGATCTGAGAACCAGAATTCTGTTGGGGTATGGGTTATGTTGTCCGATGTCTTGCGGGCTACGATCTGAAGCCCGTTCAGTTCGCCACAGAAGCCTTCCAAGGCAACATAGGCGACCATTTCGCTCCCATGGTCCATCTCATTGTTTTCCTCGCTTTGCAGCATTAACCTGAAGCTAGTTGGGTCGATGTTCCGAACTCGGGTGGTGACGGCGCTAGCATCGTTATAGGTGGCAACGGTGCTCAGGACGATCGGGGTTGTAGAAAAGGGCGCCAAGAAGCTTCCGGTTTGCGAGGTGTTACCGCTGCCTACGGGAATCTCATCGGCCTCTAGCCAAGCGCCGTTAGGCAACTGATGGCTGCCGCGCTCGACGACGAGGTAACCGACGTTTTCGGTGGCGTGCCAGCCGTCGAGGTAATTCCATTCTTGTAGGCGGATGGAGAAACCGGTCTGGTCGACGCCGTCGATCCGAACCGTGACCGGTTGGACACCGTTGTAGCTCACCGAGGTGGCGACGACAACGGGGTCGGTAAACGCCTGCTCAAACTGCACGCGCTTCCAGTCGTGGTTTACAGCGACCTCGCCAGCCTCCAACGGGAAGTCGGTCTGAGAGACCAGGGAGTCATCATTTGTGTCTGAGTCGCCACCATCGCTTGAGCTGTCGTTCCCACCTGTAGTGGAGTCCGAGGTCGAGTCGGTGATGGTAATCAGTCCTGACTTGGTCTGGGTGCTTGTGCCGCCTGGGCCGGTAACGGTGAGGCTGACGCTGTAGGTGCCAGCGCTCTCAAAGCGATGCACTGCGGTGCCGGCAGTGCTTGTGTTGCCGTCGCCGAAGTCCCACTGATAACTCTGAATCTCGCCGTCTGAGCTGTCATCGAAGGTGACGGTCAACGGTGCCACACCGCTGGTCGTGCTGACGGTGAAGTCGGCGACCGGTGCGGCGTGGTCGACGGTCGTTGAGAGCTCTTCGGAGAAGTCACTGCAGGTCGTGCCGGTCTCGTCGCAGGCCTTGGCCGCGAAGTAGTAGGTCTCGCCAACAGTGAGCTGCTCGACCGTTGCGCTGGTGGCGGTTGTCTGTTGGCTCGACTGATACTGGCCGGACTGGGTGCCCCAGTGGACCTCGTAGAAGGCGACCCGGGGGTCGTTAACCGGGTCCCACTCGAGGGCGACGGTATTCGCTGAGGCCTCGACGCCGAGGGCGAGGGTGGTGAGGCCGAGCGCCGTGCAGATAAAAGGGGTTGAACGATGGAGTGACTGGCTTGAGAGAAGGGCGGACCGACGAGCATATCGCGTAGACATTTCAGTACCTCGCTAGTTGGTCCCGAAGAACCCGCACCCAGCGAGGTGCTGCAGCCTTCGGCAGCCCTGCTGCCGTATTCCGGTGTGAATCGGAACTTAGGCCAGAGGCTTTGCGGCCCGCCCTTTCGAGACGGTGTGCCTTTGTCGTTTTGCAGGTGGAAGACTAGCGGTTTGGGCGGATGCCTGTTGTGATGCGGTTCAGAAAACTGTCCGCTAGGCTGATCGTAGAGAGGTGACCGAGCCCGTCATGGAGCCGAAAGACCTGACGAAAAACCAAGGATTCAAGGGGTTTACGAACACGGACTGTCCGTTTCTCCCTTGTCATCCTGGGGTCAAGCGAGAATTCAACTGCCTTTTCTGTTATTGTCCGCTTATCGCGTACGAGTGCCCCGGGCCCTATGAGGTCTTCACTGATGCCAACGGCGTCACACGGAAGGACTGCTCGGCCTGTACGCTTCCCCATGACGGCTATCAGGCGTCGTGGGCCTTCATCCAAAAGTGGCTGGCGAAGCCGGTCGTCTGGGACGGCCATCCGCAGCAGGAACGCTACCTGCGCAAGGCTCGCCGAACGCCAGAGCAGTCATCGGGGTCGACCGAGGCTGAGAGCTGACGCGGTGCGGCTCCGGCGGCGCCGGTCTCGATCGCAACCCATGTCGACGTGATCGGGGCGTCGCCAAGACCGAACGGTCGCGCTGCGAGCGACCAACCCAAAAGCCGAACCGCCAGCGCTGCGCCGAATCCGATGATCGGGCCCGAGCGCTGAGCCCCACCGCGAACAAGCCGTCGAGTGCCGATGTCTGCCTGCCGGGGCCATGTGCCGGATTGCCCCGAGGCCGTGTTGTTGCGCCGGGCGTCAGCGAGCGAAGCCTGACGCCGCGGGCGCCGCCGCGCCGACGTGGAGATGGGGACCTGCCGCTGATGCGCGGCGGATCGCAGCCTGAGTGGGCCGGATGCGCGGCGCCTGGCTGCTGCCCCCGTCAAGTCGAAACCAGACGAAGACATAGAGTGTTATGAGTGAGCGAACCAACCTCCTGAAGCAACGCCTCGAGCAGACCATCCTGATCCTCGACGGTGCCATGGGCACCATGATCCAGCGCCGCAGCCTCGAGGAGTCCGACTACCGCGGCGAGCGCTTCAAGGATTGGCCCAGCGACCTCAAGGGCAACAACGATCTGCTGGTGCTGACCCGGCCCGATCTGATCGCCGACATCCACGGCGAGTACCTGGCCGCCGGCGCCGACATCATCGAGGCCAACACCTTCAACGCGACCCGCATCGCGATGGCCGACTACGGGATGGAGGAACTCTCCTACGAGATCAACGTCGAGGCCGCGCGCCTGGCCCGTAAGATGGCCGATGGTTACTCGACCCCCGAGAAGCCGCGCTTCGTCGCCGGGATTCTCGGCCCGACCAACCGCACCGCGTCGATCTCGCCCGATGTCAACGACCCGGGCTTCCGCAACATCGATTTCGATACCCTGGTTGCGGCCTATGCCGAGTCGACCCGCGGGCTGATCGAGGGCGGCGCCGATATCCTGCTGGTCGAGACCGTGTTCGATACCCTCAACGCCAAGGCGGCGCTGTTCGCGGTCTGGAAGGTGTTCGACGAGGACGGCATCGAGCTGCCGATCATGATCTCGGGCACCATCACCGACCAGTCCGGCCGCACCCTGACCGGCCAGACCACCGAGGCCTTCTACAACTCGCTGCGCCATGCCCAGCCGCTGAGCATCGGCCTGAACTGCGCGCTCGGCCCGAAGGAGCTGCGGCCCTATGTCGAGGAGCTGTCGCGCATCGCCGAGTGCCAGGTGTCGGCGCATCCGAACGCCGGGCTGCCGAACGAGCTTGGCGGCTATGATCTCGGGCCGGAGGAGATGGCCGAGCATGTCGCCGAGTGGGCCGCGAGCGGCTTCCTGAACATCGTCGGCGGCTGCTGCGGCACTGGCCCCGAGCACATCGAGGCGATCGCCAAGGCGGTCGCCGGGATGACGCCGCGCGCGCAGCAGACGCTGGAGCCGGCGTGCCGGCTGTCCGGCCTCGAGCCGATGAACATCAGCCCTAAGCTCGGCTTCGTCAATGTCGGCGAGCGCACCAACGTGACCGGCTCGGCGCGCTTCAAGCGCCTGATCAAGGAGGACGATTACGACACCGCGCTGAGCGTGGCCTTGGATCAGGTCGAGGGCGGTGCCCAGGTCATCGACGTCAACATGGACGAGGGCCTGCTCGAGTCGGCCGAGGCGATGCACCGGTTCCTGAACCTGACCGCGGCCGAGCCCGATATCGCGCGGGTGCCGGTGATGATCGACTCCTCGAAGTGGGAGGTGATCGAGACCGGCCTCAAGTGCGTGCAGGGCAAGGCGATCGTCAACTCGATCTCGCTCAAGGAAGGCGAGGAGAAGTTCATCGAGCAGGCGCGGCTGTGCCGGCGCTATGGCGCGGCGGTGATCGTGATGGCCTTCGACGAGGTCGGTCAGGCCGACACCCAGGCGCGCAAGGTCGAGATCTGCACCCGCGCCTACAAGATCCTGACCGAGCAGCTCGGCTACCCGGCCGAGGACATCATCTTCGACCCGAACATCTTCGCGGTCGCGACCGGCATCGAGGAGCACAACAACTACGCGGTCGACTTCATCGAGGCGACCCGCGAGATCAAGCAGACGCTGCCGCATGCCAAGGTCTCGGGCGGCGTCTCCAACGTCTCGTTCTCGTTCCGCGGCAACAACCCGGTGCGCGAGGCGATCCATGCGGTGTTCCTGTACCACGCCATCAAGGCCGGGATGGACATGGGCATCGTCAACGCCGGCCAGCTGGCGATCTACGACGACCTGCCCGAAGAGCTGCGCGAGGCGGTCGAGGATGTGATCCTCAACCGCCGCGACGACTCGACCGAGCGCCTGCTCGATCTGGCGCCGAAGTACAAGGGCGACGGCTCCAGCGCCGAGAAGGCCGAGGACCTGGAATGGCGCAGCTGGGACGTCAACAAGCGGCTCGAGCACTCGCTGGTCAAGGGCATCACCGACTACATCGAGGATGACGTCGAAGAGGCCTATCAGGCCGCCGAGAAGCCGCTGCACGTGATCGAAGGCCCGCTGATGGACGGCATGAACGTCGTCGGCGACCTGTTCGGCGAGGGCAAGATGTTCCTGCCGCAGGTGGTCAAGTCGGCGCGCGTGATGAAGAAGGCGGTGGCCTACCTGTTCCCGTACCTGGAGGCCGAGAAGGAGGCCGCCGGCACCCAGGATCAGAGCAACGGCCGGTTCCTGATCGCCACCGTCAAGGGTGACGTCCACGACATCGGCAAGAACATCGTCGGCGTGGTGCTGCAGTGCAACAGCTACGATGTGATCGACCTCGGCGTCATGGTGCCGACCGAGACCATCCTGCAGCGGGCCAAGGAGGAGAAGGCCGATATCATCGGCCTGTCCGGGCTGATCACCCCCTCGCTCGACGAGATGGTCCATGTCGCCAAGGAGATGAAGCGCCAGGGCATGACCCAGCCGCTGCTGATCGGCGGCGCGACCACCTCGAAGGTGCACACCGCGGTGAAGATCGCGCCGCAGCGTGAGGAGCCGGTGATCTACGTGCCCGATGCGTCGCGCGCGGTTGGTGTGGTCTCGAACCTGCTCAGCCAGACCCTGCGCGATGACTACGTCAACGGCATCGTCGAGGAGTACGCCGAGGTGCGCGCCAAGCGCGAGGCCAAGGGCCAGGCGAGCAAGCTGATGGGCGTGGCCGAGGCGCGCGCGAACCGCACTGAGATCGATTGGGCCGGCTATGAGCCGCCGAAGCCGGCGATCCTGGCCGGCGATGGCGGGGCTGGTGAGTCCATCGCCGACGCGCTCGCGGCGGCGTTGCCAGGTCTCGCGGCCAAGGACATCAGGCTCGAGCGCGAGGGTGAGGCGGTGATCCTGACCGTCGACAACTATCCGCTCGACGATCTGGTGAATTACATCGACTGGACGCCGTTCTTCAAGGCCTGGGAGCTGGCCGGCAAGTATCCGGCGATCCTCGACGACGAGATCGTCGGCAAGGAGGCGCGGCAGCTGTTCGATGATGCGGTGCCGTTCCTGGAGCGGATGGTCAAGGAGCGCTGGCTGACCGCGCGCTGCGTCTGCGGCTTCTTCCCGGCCAACCGGGTCGGTGACGATGACATCGCGCTCTATTCGGACGAGGCGCGCAGTGAGGTCAGTGCGACGCTGCACATGATCCGCCAGCAGATGCAGCGCAGCGGCCAGAACAAGGGCAAGGCCGGCGCCCAGCAGCCGAACCTGAGCCTGGCCGACTATGTCGCGCCGGCCGATTCGCACAAGCGCGACTACGTCGGCGCCTTCGCGGTGACCACCGGCGTTGGCATCGACGAGCACATCGAGCGCTTCGAGGCCGACCACGACGACTACAGCTCGATCATGCTCAAGGCGCTGGCCGACCGTCTGGCCGAGGCCTTCGCCGAGCGGCTGCATCAGCTGGTGCGCACCGCGCTCTGGGGCTATGCAGCGGACGAGCAGCTCGACAACGATGCGCTGATCGCCGAGAAGTACCAGGGCATCCGCCCGGCGCCCGGCTATCCGGCCTGTCCGGACCACACCGAGAAGGGTACCCTGTGGGAGCTGTTGAAGCCGGACGAGCGCATCGGCCTGACGATCACCGAGAGCTATGCGATGCTGCCGACCGCGGCGGTCTCGGGCTGGTACTTCGCGCACCCGCAATCGCGTTACTTCGGCACTGGCAAGATCATGAAGGATCAGGTCGAGGACTATGCCAAGCGCAAGGGTCAGACCCTGGAGCAGGCCGAGCGCTGGCTGTCGCCGGTGCTGGGGTATGATCCGGAGTAAGGAACCGGAGTAGGAGCGGGTCCGATCAGCGTCGCATAAGGTAACCGACCATGACCGACAACATTGAGCATCTGATCTTGGAACAGTTTCGTGCTCTACGAAATCAGATCGGAAGTCTTCAAACGGAGATGCGCGATGAGTTTTCGGAGGTCAAGCATCGGCTGAACCGGCTCGAGACCTCGGTTGCTGGCGTGCGACGCGATGCAGCTGGACAGGCGGAAGACGTCGCGCTTCAGCAGGCGACGATCGATCGGCTCGTTGAGCGGATTCAGCGTATTGAGCAGCGTCTGGAGCTACGCGAGGGTTAGAAGGGCAGGCAGGATGGCGGGAGGCGCGCTGCGGCCATGAGCCAACAGCGGATCAAGGCGAGCGAGCTGCGTGACGATCTGTTACCCAAGCTCAGGGCGGTTGAGGCTGCGGTCGAGAGGACCTTGGCGGATCGCTTGCGGCTTTGCGCCGATGAGGAGGATCGGAAGCGCTTTCAGGGTCTGAAGAGCGAGTTCGAGCTCGAGATCATGATGATTCGGATGAACCTTCGTCACCTGCTCAGACGCGAGGCCTTGGTGCTTGAGCGCGTCTTTCAGGGGGACGACGCGGCGGGCGATAAGGTGCTGGTGCTCGATGAGCAGGAGGCGAGCGCGATCAAGCGAGCGCAGCTCCTGTTCCAGCGTTCCCAGGCGCTGCTCGGTTGAGCCTAGTGCATCGCGTCAGAAATGCCGAGACCCTTTTCCTGCCATCTGGCTTTCAGCGCTGTAGGAGCCCGCTTGCGGGCGACCATGTCTCTCAGCGCTGTAGGGACCCGTTTGCGGGCGAACAGGCCGCGCTCACGGCGGTGAAGATCGCCCGCAAGCGGGCTCCCACCGCACGATCATTGGCGGCAGCGACCATCGGTCTCGGGATTTCCGCTGTCTTGCACTAGGCGCTGATCGGCTTGCAGGCAGCAATTCCCGCCGCAAAAATATCTGCTTTAGAAACAATAAGTTGGCTTTGAGCCGAAAAAAATCTTTCGTAAACTTTTGAAGCCGAATCAGTATACTGCCACGACCTTCTCAAGCTGCGAGGCAGGTATTGATGAGTGGTCCGTTCTCACGCCAGCACCTCAGCGTCGCGGGACTGCTGCGCG
>NZ_NRSJ01000041.1 GCF_016584085.1 Halochromatium glycolicum
CAGATGCCCTCCCCGACGCCCCACCAAGCGCCCGGCCAGCCGTCCCACCGGACGCGTTCCCAGTCGAGCCCCCAGACGCCCGAGCACCGCTATTGGGAGCGGGTGCCGCTCGCGCAGATGTCCGCCGTCGAATGGGAATCACTCTGCGACGGCTGCGGCAAGTGCTGCGTGACCAAGTTCGAGGACGAGGACACCGGCGCCATCCACTACACCGATGTCGCTTGCCACCTGCTCGATCACCAGCATTGCCAGTGCAGCGATTACCTGAATCGCTCCGAACGCGTCCCGGACTGTGTCACCCTGACGCCCGAGACCCTTGCCGATCCGCGCTGGATGCCGCAGACCTGCGCCTATCGGTTGCTGGCCGAGGGCAAGCCGCTGCCCGCTTGGCATCCGCTGGTCTGCGGCGATCCCGAGGCGGTGCATGCGGCCGGCGAAAGCGTCCGTGGACGGGTCGAGTGCGAGACCGTCGCCGGCGATCCACTGATGCGATTGATCGAGTGGATTCGATGACCGCCGCCAGCGAATCCAAACCGGATGCCGGGTCACTGCGGCCCCTCGTCTTGGCCTCGACCTCGCCGTTCCGGCGCGAGCTGCTCGGGCGCCTGGGGCTGGCGTTCGCGACCGCCGCGCCGGACATCGACGAGACCCGGCACGCGAACGAACCGCCGCAAGCCTTGGTCCAACGCCTTGCTGAGCAGAAGGCGCGGGCCGTCGCCGCCAAATTCCCCGATGCACTGATCATCGGCTCGGACCAGGTCGCCTGCCTCGACGGCCAGGTGCTCGGCAAGCCCGGCTCGCGCGCCCGTGCGCTGGAACAATTGCGCCGGGCCTCCGGGCGCGAGGTCGTGTTCGAGACCGGGCTCTGCCTGTACGATGCCGCCACTGACCGCGCCGAGGTCCGCTGCGAATCCTACCGGGTCCTGTTCCGTGACCTCGCCGAGCGCGAGATCGCCGGCTATGTCGACCGCGAGCAGCCGTTCGGCTGCGCCGGCAGCTTCAAATCGGAAGGGCTCGGCATCGCGCTGTTCGCGCGCCTCGACGGCGCCGATCCGACCAGCCTGATCGGCCTGCCCCTGATCCGGCTGACGCAGCTGCTGCGGGCCGCCGGGATCGATCCCCTGACCCAATGAGCGCCGGCCCGATGTGCGACTGCGTGGGCAATCCAGGGGCCAACGCGACGGGCGCGACGCCGGCCCAGTGTCTCATTCCGCTTTGGACGCGCTGTCGAGCGACTGCATGACCCCATTCCAGTACAGAGCTCGAGCGCTGGCCGAAGCGATGCAGGATGCGGATTGACGCCTAGGAGTCGGCAGTGGGCACGGACCTCGGCTACCAGGCGCTCGAGCAGTTGCGCCGCGATCATCCGGCCTGGCGCTTGCTGGCCGCCACCCACGCGCCGCTGGTGATCGCCTTCCTCCAGCGCGCCTTCATCACGCCCAATCATCGCAGCCTCGCCGAAGGGGCGCTCGTCGCCCAGCTCGAGGACCTGCTGTTCGAGCTGCGCCAGACGCTCGGTGCCGAGGCCTTTCCCCGCGCGGCCAGCGCCTACCTGAGCGACTGGAGCGGCGACGAGCGCGGCTGGCTGCGCCGCTATTACCGCGACGACAGCGACGAACCGCACTACGACCTGACGCCCGCGACCGAGCGCGCGCTGGAGTGGGTAGCCGGTCTCGAGCAGCGCCAGTTCATCGGCACCGAATCCCGCCTGCTGGCGATCTTCGAGCTGCTGCAGCAACTGGTGCAGGGCACCGAGACCGACCCCGAGGTCCGGCTCGCCACGCTGCATCGACAGCGCGCCGCGCTCGATGCCGAGATCGCCCGGGTCGAGAACGGCGAGCTCGAGCTGATGGACCCGACCCAGGTCAAGGAGCGCTTCTTCCAGGTCGAGCAGAGCGCCCGCAGCCTGCTCGCGGACTTCCGCCAGGTCGAGCAGAACTTCCGCGACCTCGACCGCGCGGTGCGCGAGCGTATCACCACCTGGGACAAGGGCAAGGGCGAACTGCTGGCGGAGGTGTTCGGCGACCGCGACGCGATCACCGATTCCGATCAGGGCCGCAGCTTCCATGCGTTCTGGGATCTGCTGATGTCGCCGGCCCAGCAGGAGCGCCTGACCAACTTGCTGGAGCAGATGCTCGCGCTGCCGGCGGTCGCGGAGCTGGAGCCGGACCGGCGCCTCGCCCGCGTTCACTATGATTGGCTCGAGGCCGGCGAATCGGCCCAGCGCACGGTCGCCCGCCTTTCGGAGCAGCTGCGCAAGTTCCTCGACGATCAGGCCTGGCTCGAGAACCGCCGCATCATGGACATCCTCCACGGCATCGAGCAGCAGGCGCTCGCGGTGCGCGAGCAGCCGCCCGGCGACCCCTTCATGGCGCTCGACGACAGCGCCCCGCAGGTCGAGCTGGTGATGGATCGGCCGCTGTTCAGTCCGCCGTTCAAGCCGCGCATCGCGCAGCAGGTGGTCGAGGCCGAGAGCGGCGGGATCGACGCCGAGGCCCTGTTCGAGCAGGTCTATGTCGACAAGCTGCGCTTGGCGGCGAATGTGCGCAAGAGCCTGCAGCGCCGCGACCAAGTCCCGCTCTCGGAGGTGCTCGCCGAGCACCCGCTCGAGCAAGGGCTGGCCGAGCTGGTCGCCTACCTCAGCCTCGCCGCCGAGCAGCCTGATGCGGTCATCGACGATGCCCACCGCGAGACGGTGCGTTGGACCGATGCCCGCGGCGTCGAACGGCAGGCGACCCTGCCGACGGTGATCTTCGTGCGGGCGGCAGCGTCATCGGCTGGCTGAGCCGAGCGCGCAGCACGCCTGGCTAAGGACGCCTTCGCGCGGTCGCTGAGCGATCGCCGCCGCCAGCCGCCGCAAAAGCCTTGGCCGCGGTGATCGACATGCCGCGGCATCAACGCTAGAGTCAGGCCGATCGATCGAAGCCGCTCTTCGATTCGAACAAGGGCGGGTACTGAGTCAAAGTCGTATGACCCCGGAATCCGACGCCGCCGAGCGCGGCGCTGAACTCTCGCAGGCATTGATCCCGCTGTTCAAGGGCGTGGTCTACCAGGACAGCGCCCCGGCGGCCTGGCAGGCGCTGCTCGCGTTGCAGGCGCGGGTGCGCGACTATGTCGGCGTACTCGGCCTCGAGCTGCTACTGGACGAGGCCGAGGGCTATGCCTATCTGCGCCAGCGCGCGCCGGCCGAGGGCGAGCCCGAGCGCCCGCGTCTGGTGCCGCGGCGCCAGCTGAGCTATCCGGTCAGCCTGCTGCTGGCCCTGCTGCGGCGCAAGCTGGCCGAGCACGATGCCGGCGGCGGCGATCCGCGCCTGGTGCTCGCGCGCGAGCAGATCGTCGACCTGATGCGGGTGTTCCTGGCCGAGACCAGCAACGAGGCGCGGCTGATGGACCGGATGGACACCCACATCAACAAGGTGGTCGAGCTCGGCTTCCTGCGCCGGCTGCGCGGCCAGGAGGGCCAGTTCGAGGTGCGGCGCATCCTCAAGGCCTTCGTCGATGCCCAATGGCTCGCCGAGCTCGATCAGCGCCTGGCCGACTACCGGGCCCATGCTGCCGATGGGGAGACGTCATGAATCGCCCTGTCGCGTCCGAACAGCATGCCCCGGAGCGCCGGTCCCCAGAGCAGAGGCCCCCCGAGCATCAGTCCCCCGAGCACGGGCCCTCGGAGCAGCTTGCGCAGGCGTCGCTGCCGCTGGAGCCCACCCAAGCGCCGTTGCTCGACTTCGCGGCCAGCGAGGCCCAGGCCGGATTCCGCCTGCAGCGGATCGAGCTGCTCAACTGGGGCACCTTCGACGGCCAGGTCTGGAGCCTGAGCCTGAACGGGGCCAATACCCTGCTCACCGGCGACATCGGCTCCGGCAAGTCGACCCTGGTCGATGCCGTGACCACGCTATTGGTCCCAGCGCAGAAGATCACCTACAACAAGGCCGCCGGTGCCGAGACCCGCGAGCGCAGCCTGCGCTCCTATGTGCTCGGCTACTACAAGTCCGAGCGCGCCGAGGGCGGCAGCGCCGCGCGCGCGGTCGCCCTGCGCGACCACCACAGCTACTCGGTGATCCTCGGCCAGTTCCATAACGCTGGCTATGACCAGCCCGTCACCCTGGCGCAGGTGTTCTGGCACAAGGACACCCAGGGCCAGCCGGTGCGCTTCTACATCGTCGCCGACCGTCGCTTGAGCATCCGCGCCGATTTCGCCGACTTCGGCAACGATCTGACCCAATTGCGCAAGCGCCTGCGCCGGACCCAGGGCGTCGAGCTGTTCGATGCCTTCCCGCCCTACGGCGCCGCCTTCCGCCGCCGCTTCGGCATCGACGCCGAGCAGGCGATGGACCTGTTCAATCAGACCGTGTCGATGAAGTCAGTCGGCAACCTCACCGACTTCGTGCGCGCGCACATGCTCGAGCCGTTCCCGGTCGAGCAGCGCATCGAGGCGCTGATCGGCCACTTCGATGATCTCCATCGCGCCCATGAGGCGGTACTCAAGGCCAAGGCCCAGGTCGCGGCGCTGCAGCCGCTGGTCGCCGATGCCGACCGTCATGCCGAGACCAGCCAGCGCGCCGAGGAGCTGCGCGCCTGCCGCGAGGCCCTGCGACCCTGGTTCGCCGAGCTCAAGGGCGGGCTTCTGCAGCAGCGCATCCAGGACTATGCGCAGCAGATCGCCCGCCTCGCCGAGCGTATCCGTCAGCTCGATGCGGAGCGCCAGGGCCATCAGGCCCGCCGCGATCAGCTCAAGCAGGCGATCCGCGACCAGGGCGGCGACCGCATCGAGCAGCTCAAGGCCGAGATCGCCCGCAAGGGCATCGAGCGCGATGAGCGCCACCGCCGTGCGACGCAGTACGCGGAGCTCGCCGCGGCGCTCGGCCTGGACCCCGCCGCCGATGCCGATGGCTTCCAGCGCAACCAACGCGCCCTGGCCGAGGCGCGCCAAACCGCGACGGAGCAGCAGGACGCCGTGCAGAATGCGCTGACCGAGCAGCATGTCACCCTGCATGGGCTGCGCGAGGAGCATCGCGCGCTCAGCGAGGAGCTCGACTCGTTGCGCCGGCGCCGCTCGAACCTCCCGGCGCGGGTGCTGACGGTACGCGATCGGCTCTGCGCCGAGCTTGGACTCGAGGAGACGGCCCTGCCCTTCGCCGGCGAGCTGATCCAGGTGCGCGAGGAGGAGGCCGACTGGGAAGGTGCCGCCGAGCGCCTGCTGCACAATTTCGCCTTGTCGCTGCTGGTGCCCGAGGACCACTACGGCACTGTCGCCGACTGGGTCGACCAGACCCACCTCGGCGGTCGCCTGGTCTATTTCCGGGTACGATCGCGACGTCCGATCGACCCGGCCGGGCTGCATCCGGATGCCCTGTTCCGCAAGCTCGCGATCAAGCCGGATTCTGCGTTCTACCCCTGGCTCGAGGCCGAGCTCGCCCACCGCGCCGAGCACGCCTGCTGCGATACCCTGGAGCAGTTCCGGCGTGAGAAACAAGCACTGACTCGACAGGGCCAGATCAAGACCGGCGGCGAGCGCCACGAGAAGGACGACCGCCACCGGATCGACGACCGCTCGCGCTTCGTGCTGGGCTGGTCGAACGCCGCCAAGATCGCCGCGCTCGAGAAGCGCGCGCGCGATCTCGAGCAGCGCATCCAGACCGTTGCCGAGACGATCAGCGCCCATCAGCAGCAACAGCGCGCGCTGCAGGAGCGCCTCGAGCAGCTTGGCCGGCTCGAGATGTTCCGCGACTATCGCGAGCTCGCCTGGCAGCCGTTGAGCAGCGAGATCGAGGCCCTGGAGCGCGAGCGCCAGGCGCTCGAGGCGGCCTCGGATCAGCTGCGTATCCTCGAGCGGCAGCTCAGCGATCTGGAAACGGCGCTGCAGCAGACCGAGCAGAACCTGGACGCCGCCAAAGGTGAGCGCGTCAAGCTCCAGGATCGCTGCGAGCAGCTGCAGGCCCAGCTGGCCGAGACCCGGGCGCTGCTCGAGGCCACGCCCGCGGAGGCGCGCGCGCGTTGGTTCCCGCGGCTCGCGGACCTGCGTGACGAGGCGCTCGGGGCGCACCGACTCACGCTCGAGTCCTGCGACAACAAGCAGACCCAGATGCGCGAATGGCTGCAGGCGCGGCTCGACGCCGAGGAGAAACGCCTGCGCAGCCTGGCCGAGCGCATCATCCAGGCGATGCAGGCCTATTGCCAGGAGTATCCGCTCGAGACCCAGGAGGTCGATGTCAGCGTCGCCGCGGCCGATGAGTACCGCGCCATGCTGGCCCAGTTGCAGCAGGATGATCTACCGCACTTCGAGGACCGCTTCAAACAGCTGCTCAACGAGAACACGATCCGCGAGGTCGCCGGCTTCCAGGCCCAATTGCACCGCGAGCGCGAGGGCATCCGCGCGCGCATCGAGACCATCAACCGCTCGCTGTACGCGATCGACTACAACCCCGGCCGCTACATCCAGCTCCTCAGCGAGCCCAGCACCGATGCCGATGTGCGCGACTTCCAGCGCGAGCTGCGGGCCTGCACCGAGGATGTGACCACGGGCGGCGCCACAGGAGGCGGTGGCGATCAGTACACCGAGGCCAAGTTTCTGCAGGTCAAGCAGATCGTCGAGCGCTTCCGCGGCCGCGAGGGCACCACCGAGGCCGACCGCCGCTGGACGCGCCGGGTCACCGACGTGCGCAACTGGTTCAGCTTCTCGGCCTCGGAGCGCTGGCGCGAGGATGACACCGAGCACGAGCACTACTCCGACTCCGGCGGCAAATCCGGCGGACAGAAGGAGAAGCTCGCCTACACCGTGCTCGCCGCCAGCCTCGCCTATCAGTTCGGCTTGGAATGGGGCGAGCGCCGCTCGCGCTCGTTCCGCTTCGTCGTGATCGACGAGGCCTTCGGGCGCGGTTCCGATGAGTCGGCCCAGTACGGGCTGGCGCTGTTCCAGCGCCTCAACCTGCAGCTGCTGGTAATCACCCCGCTGCAGAAGATCCACATCATCGAGCCCTATGTCGCCAGTGTCGGTTTCGTGCACAGCCCCGATGGGCGTCAGTCCATGCTGCGCAACCTGACCATCGAGGAGTACCGCGCCGAAAAGGCCGCGCGGCGCGCTCAAGGGTAATGGCCTCGATGTTCCGATGCTAATCGGCATGAACACGCCAGTTCAGTACGGGCCGACGCGCCGAAACGCTATTTCCGGATCTTGGATATCCGGGAATGCTTCGTCGATGGGCTCAAGGGTCGCCAGCACCGCGAGCAGCCTCGGCGGGGGCACCGGCTCGATGATCAAGCGGTCGCCCTCCTTGCGGATCAGCGCTTCTCTGCCGGGCAGCTCGAAGTCTCGCGGGATGCGAATCGCTTGATTGCTGCCATTGGTGAAAAGGGTGGCGCGGCCTGGGGCGTTCATGGGCACGAATTCAACGAACCTAGGTTGAAGCATAGGCTAGCGCAGGGAAGACTGAACGGCGCGTTCAGCGCTTTCGGTTCCTGATAGGCGCGCACGATCCGATGAGCCAGTACGAGGCCACAAGTCAGCCCGGCACCAGGGCGCCGCAGGCGAATGCGGGCTGGACGACGCCGGCCGAGATCAGGGCCCAGCTCGAGCGGCACTGGGAGCGCGGCGCGATCCTGGCGGCGCGCGTCAACGGCGACGCCCTGTTCCCGCTCGCGCTGCGGCTGAAGCGTCCGACCTCGGCCCATCTGAGCGCGAGGTTCGACGCGGTGCGCACCTGGGTCGAGCGCTTGCGTGCGGGCAGCAGCGAACGGCGCGGCTTCGGCTACGAGATCGAGTGGCGGACGCTCAACCATCGCGTGCACGGCCGCAATCCGCTGCCGCAGGCGATCCGCGTCCCGACCGAGGCCGATGCGCTGCGACTGCTCGGGCGCCAGCGCGAGGCCGAGCGCTTCGAGCAGCTGTGCGCGCAGACGCTGGCGGGTTTCCCCGAGCTCAAGGACTGGATCGGCAAGCGCCCGCTGACCCTGCTTGAGCGCGCCGACGAGTGGCCGCGCATCCTGGCCGTGCTGGCCCATTTCCAGCGCCACCCGCGGCCGGGCTGCTATCTGCGCCAGATCGATCTCCCCGACGTCGACACCAAGTTCATCGAGGCCCGCCGCGCCCTGCTCGGCGAATTGCTCGATGCGGTGCTGCCGGAGGCGGCGATCGATGCAAGCGTGACTGGTGCGCGCCGTTTCAATCAACGCTACGGCCTGCGCGAGGAGCCGCCGCTGATCCGGTTTCGGCTGCTCGATCCGGCGCTTGCCATTCAGGGCCTTTCCGACCTGTCGGTGCCGGCGGAGCAGTTCGCGGCGCTCGAGCTGCCGGTGGCGCGCGTGTTCATCACCGAGAACCGGATCAACGGCCTCGCCTTCCCGGAAGCCGTCGGCGCGCTGGTGATCTTCGGGCTCGGCTATGGGCTCGAGCGCCTGGCCGAGGTCCCCTGGCTGCGGCGGACGGCCGTCCATTACTGGGGCGACCTCGACACCCACGGCTTCGCGATCCTGGACCGCTGCCGCGCGCACTTGCCGCACACGCGCTCACTGCTGATGGACCGCGCGACCCTGCTCGGCCACCGCGCCCTCTGGGGCCAGGAGCCCTCCGCGCAGCGTCACCGAGGCGCATTGGAACGGCTGACCGAGGCTGAGCAGACGCTCTATGCAGACCTCTGTGACGACCGTTTGGGCGAGCGGATTCGCCTCGAGCAGGAGCGCATTGGCTACCAATGGGTCTGCGACAGCGTGGCGTCGCTGACGCCTGCTCGTCGGAGTGAGGGCTAGCGCAGCACCGGCAGCGCCGAACCGCTGAGCTCGGCGAGGGTGGTCGCGAAGGCTGCTCCGAGCCGTTCCGCGAAGCGGTCAAGTAGATCGCGCTCCTGGCTGTAGTCGACAACCTCCTCGACGCCGATGATCTCACGGGCGACATAGCCCGGACTGCCAAGCCCGTCACTAAGGCCCAGATCCACACTCTCCTCACCGGTCCAGAACAGGCCGCTGAACAGCTCCTCGCCGCCCTTCAACCGATCGCCCCGCCCTTCCTTGACGGCGTTGATGAACTGTTGGTGGAGGTTGTCGAGCAGCCCTTGGAGGAACTCGCGATCCTGCTCTTCCAGTTGCGAGAATGGGTCCAGGATGCCCTTGTGCTCGCCGGCGGTGATCAGCCGGCGCTCGATCCCAAGCTCATCGAGCGCGCGTTGGAAGCCGAAGCTGTCGAGCCGCACGCCGATCGAGCCGATCAGGGTCGCCTGGTCGACATAGATGGCATCGGCGGCGCTGGCAATGTAGTAGGCACCGGATGCACAGACATCGGAGGCGACCGCATAGAGCGGCTTATCCGGATACTTCTCGCGCAGGCGCCCGATCTCGTCGTAGACGTAGCCCGCCTGGACCGGGCTGCCGCCGGGGCTATTGATGCGCACCAGCACGGCCTTCGACTTGTCCGCCTCGAAGGCCTTGCGCAAACCTTTAACGATATTGTCAGCGCTCGCCTCGGTCTTGGGTGCGATCAGCCCGTCGATCTCGACCAAGGCCGTATGCGACGTCGCAGCGCCAACCGACTTGCCGACGCCGTCCATCATCAGCGTGATCGAGAGCAGGATCAGATAGGCCAGGACGCCGAACTTGAGTATCAGCCCCCAGCGGCGTGAGCGCCTTTGGTGAGCCAGGAACTCGGCCGCGAGCCGGTTGATCAATGCGCGTTCCCATTCCGGGTTTTCCGGATCGGGCATCTGCGAACGTTTGACGATGTCGTCCCGCTTCCAGCGGGTAATCCATCTCGGTAGCTTCATGCAGCAGGCTCCCACAGGGAAGATAGAGATCCTGGGCCAAGGCCAAGCCCAGCGTTTGAAGGTTCAACTCGGCGCCCGATGCTCAGACCAGTAGCCAATCGCTGAGCACCTTGAGCGAGGGGGCACAGGCGAGCGGTCCATGGGCCAGCAACCGTTCGGCGGGCTGAGTCCCGTAGCCGACGGCTAAGGCCCGGACGCCAGCATTGTTCGCCATCAGCAGGTCATATTCGGTGTCGCCGATCATCAGGGTCGCATCGGCGCTGGC
Organism: Halochromatium glycolicum; assembly: GCF_016584085.1. Lineage (GTDB taxonomy): Bacteria > Pseudomonadota > Gammaproteobacteria > Chromatiales > Chromatiaceae > Lamprobacter > Lamprobacter glycolicus. The sequence continues at coordinate 10,015 of NZ_NRSJ01000041.1, forward strand.
CCCGAGTTCATCCATCAGTTCGAACAGCATCGTCGGATTCGGTTTCGAGAAGGTGTCCTCGGCAGTGCGGGTCGCATGGAAGTATCGCTGCAATCCGCTTTGCTCCAGCGCCTGATCGAGGCCAGCCCGGCTCTTGCCCGTCGCGACCGCAAGGAGATCGCCGCGCGCATGGAGCGCCTCGACCAACGCCGCCGCGCCCTCGAAGAGCGGGGTCGGCGTGCGGTTTGCCGAGAGGTAATGATAGCGGTAGCGCGCGATCAGCTCATCGAGCGCCTCGTCACGCGCGACCCCGGGGAGGCGCCGCATCGCCTCGTCGAGCCCGAGACCAATGACCTCGCGCACAGCGGCGGCCGGCGGCGGCTCGCGCCCCAGTTCGCCGAAGGCGGCCTGCATGCTGGCGACGATGCGGCCTTCGGAGTCCATCAGGGTGCCATCCCAGTCGAACACGATGAGCTCAAAATCGGCCAACTCAGGCGCTGGCGCTGGCGCTGGCGCTGGCTCTGGCTCTGGCGCTGGGCTGTCAGGGCTGTACAAGATTAGTCCTCGAGCTTCTCCAGCAGGGCGGTCAGGTCCGCGGGCAGCGGCGCCGCGACCTCGACCATTGGTGCATCGTCGCGGGGTCGAAAGCTCAGGGCCGCGGCATGCAAAAACAAGCGTTTCAATCCCAGCACGCGCAGCCGCTCGTTGTCGAGGGTGTCGCCATACTTGGGGTCCCCGGCCACAGCGGCACCGAGATGGGCGGCGTGAACCCGGATCTGATGGGTGCGTCCGGTATCGAGCTCGGCCTCCACGAGCGTCCAAGCACCGAAGCGCTGGCGGGAACGAAACCAGGTCCGAGAGGGCTTGCCCTGGACCGGATCGACACGGACCACGCGCTCGCCGCCGCGCAGCCGGTTGGTCGCCAAGGGCGCATCGATCTCGGTCTCGGGCTGCGGCAGTGGGCCGCAGAGCAGCGCCGCGTAACGCTTGCGCACCGTCCCGTCGCGCAGCTGTGCATGCAAACGCCGAAGGGCGCTGCGGCGCTTGCTGATCAGCAGGCAGCCGGAGGTGTCGCGGTCCAGACGGTGGACCAATTCGAGCTCGGCACCTGGGCGCATCGCCCGCAAGGTCTCGATGACACCGCGGCTGATGCCGCTACCGCCATGGACGGCGAGCCCGGCCGGTTTGTCGAGCACCAGCAGCTGCTCGTCCTCATAGAGCACGGCCTGGTCGAGGCGTTCCTGAAGCTGAGCGGACGGCGGCACTGTTTCGCCCTGCTCCGGGCGGCGCAGTGGCGGCAGCCGGATCTGATCACCGGCCTCGAGCCGTTGCGCAGGCCGGGCGCGCCCTTTGTTGACGCGGATCTCGCCGCGGCGCAGGAGCCGATAGACGAGACTGCGCGGCACGCCCTTGAGCCGTCCGAGCAGAAAGTTGTCCAATCGTTGGCCAGCAGCATCGGCTGATGCTGTCACGACCTCCACCCTATTGCCAGAGGCGGCAGATTTGGCCCCGGGTTTGGCCCCGGGTTTGGCCCCGAATTTGGCACCAGATTCGGCCGACGTTGACACCGTTCCGGCCACGGGCCTGTCCTCCCGTCGAACAGGCCGCGTCGAAGCGCGCTTGACGCCAGGGGCTTTTGAAGACGAAGCGGACGAACGGCGCTTGATCTGCGCCTGCGCTGCAGCCGCCTTATCGGATCGCGATCGGCCTCGGGGCGGGCTGTCGTCGGTCCGCTTCGGCCGGTGCCGTTTGGAGGGGATTTTCAAGGTCAATTGCCGGTATTGATAAAGCTTGCTAGCATCTAAGACTTGTGCTGAAGGCTGTGACGTCTGCTCGATGCAGGCATCGTATGCAACGGAGGAGGAGCGGCACAAAACAGGTACGTCGCCGGCTGGAAAGGGACCCCGGCCTGATCCCTAGCTCGATTCCATATGAAGTCGAGCAACGGGCGACCTTCTCGGGACTCGGCCCTTTGGGTTGGCACGATCAAGCAAGAACGACCAAAACGCCCTGCCCTTCAGGCCAGAGCCGACGAACCGGTGGGCAGCTTGCCCATATTATCGCGCATCGCAATACCAGGATGACAGCCGTTCACCCTGGGCCGACTCGGGACCGCGTCGGCCGGCGCACTCTGCAGATCTTCTCCTCCCAACCGGTTTCGGCGAGCATCAGCCGTCTGCTGATGGCTCGACAGGGTCCTGTGCACCTCAGTGCCGGGCACCAAAGATCAAACAAGAGCGCGTGCCCATGGCATGCCAGCGGCGCAAGACGAGGCGTCTGCTCAGCGCGAATCGCGCGCGGGCGGGGCTTGCCCTGGCACCCTGAGCGCGGCGGCGCAGGGAGCCGCTTGCGCGCGCCTCCGCAACCGAGACGGCTCGGCCGGAACGCGCCTCGCGCCAAGGCGAGAGAATTGAGACACGATGAAAAGAATGCTGATCAACGCAACTCAACCGGAAGAGTTGCGGGTGGCCATCGTTGACGGCCAGCAACTCTACAATCTGGATATCGAGAGTCCCGGTCGCGAACAGAAGAAGGCCAACGTCTACAAGGGCACCATCACCCGGGTCGAGCCGAGCCTGGAGGCGGCCTTCGTCGATTACGGCTCGGACCGTCACGGCTTCCTGCCACTGAAGGAGATCGCACGCGGCTATTTCCGCCAGGACGCGCCCAAGCCCGGCACCCGCGCCAGCATCAAGGAGCTGATCAAGGAAGGCCAGCAGGTCATGGTTCAGATCGACAAGGAGGAGCGCGGCAACAAGGGCGCCGCGCTCACCACCTTCATCTCGCTGGCCGGCCGCTATCTGGTCCTGATGCCGAACAATCCGCGTGCAGGCGGGGTCTCGCGCCGGATCGAGGGGACCGACCGCTCCGAATTGCGCGAGGTATTGAGCCAGCTCGAGCTGCCCGAGGACATGGGCTTGATCGTGCGCACCGCCGGCGTCGGCAAGAACGTCGAGGAACTGCAGTGGGACCTGAACTACCTGCTGCAGCTCTGGGATGCGATCAAGACCTCGGGCGAGGAGCGCAAGGCGCCGTTCCTGATCTATCAGGAGAGCGACGTCATCATCCGCTCGATGCGCGACCACCTGCGCGCCGACATCGGCGAGATCGTCGTCGATGATCCCAAGGTCTATCAGAAGGCCGAGGTGTTCATGCGGCAGGTGATGCCGCAGAACCTGAAAAAGCTGCGGCTCTATCAGGATGAGGTGCCACTGTTCACCCGCTACCAGATCGAGAGCCAGATCGAATCGGTGTTCCAGCGCGAGGTGCGCCTGCCTTCCGGCGGATCGCTGGTGATCGACCAGGGCGAGGCGCTGACCTCGATCGACATCAACTCCGCTCGCGCGACCAAGGGCGCCGACATCGAGGAGACCGCCCTCAATACGAACCTCGAGGCCGCCGACGAGATTGCCCGCCAATTGCGGCTGCGCGACCTCGGCGGGCTGTTCGTGATCGACTTCATCGACATGACGCCGGCGAAGAACCAGCGCGAGGTCGAGAACCGGCTGCGCGATGCGCTCAAGCACGATCGCGCCCGGGTGCAGGTCGCCCGCATCTCACGCTTCGGCCTGCTGGAGATGTCGCGCCAGCGGTTACGGCCGTCGCTCGGCGAATCGAGCCAGCTCGTGTGCCCGCGCTGCAAAGGCCAAGGGACGATCCGCGGCGTCGAATCGTTGGCGCTCTCGGTCCTGCGCATCGTCGAGGAGGAGGCGATGAAGGACCGCACCGCGCGCATCCTCGCCCAGCTCCCGGTCGAGGTCGCGACCTTCCTGCTCAACGAGAAGCGGCGCCAGATCCTGCAGATCGAGGAGCGGCAGAAGGTCGATGTGGTGCTGATCCCAAACCGCCACATGGAGACACCGGACTTCGAGATCGAGCGCATCCGGGCCCAGGATTCCGAGCGCCTTGCCGAGGGCGAGCTCAGCTACGATCTCGCCGCCCGTCCGTTGGACACCGAGCCAGCCTTCGCGCGGCCGCATAGCATCCCCAGAGCAGAGGAGCCCGCGGTCAAGGCGCTGGCGCCGTCGATGCCCGCTCCGCAACGCGAGACCGCGAGCGATGAGGATGCCGCCTCCTCGATGCCTGAGGTCAGTGCCCGCGAGCAGGGACGGCGGACCGAGAGCGTGCTCAAGCGCATCTGGACCACGCTGTTTGCGATTCCGGCCGATGAAGCGCTTCCTGGCGAGCACTCATCGACCGACGACAGTGACTCGAAAGGACCGAGCTCGGGGGGTGAGCGAGACCGGACAGCATCATCGGACAGGCGCGGCCCCCGGAATGGAAACGCCCGAAATGGTCAGTCAGGGCGCGACCAGCGCAGCGAACGCCGTCCGCGTCGCTCCAATGGGGCCGAAGGCGGCAGCAGCAACGGGACCGCGACGAGCGAGCGCCGCGAGCAGGAGCCGACCAAGTCCAAGCAGGCGACGAGCACCAAGCCGACAGCCGGCCAACAGAGCACAAGCGAGTCCAGCTCTGGACAGGGCAATGGCGCCGGTCAAGGGTCGAATCAGTCGCGTCGCAGCAGCTCGAGGCGCGGTTCGCGAGGCGGGCGCGGTCGCCGCAGCCAACAGGGTGGCGAGGCGGCCAGCTCGGCCAATAACGCGACAGGCAACGCGACAAACAACGCGACAAACAACGCGACAAACAACGCGACAGGCAACGCGACAGGCGAGGTCGCGAACGGGAGCAGAAAGCCTGCCAAGAAGGGCAATGACGCGAATGACGGCGGTCAGTCCTCGGCCACCGCGGCTGAGGCCTCACCGAGATCGAAGGCGCTCGTCGCAACCTCGGGCAGCGACGCGGCGAAGGGCGCCAGTCAGGACCGCGCCGAGCAAGGCCCCCGCCGGCAAACTGATACGGTTACCGAGGGATCGCCGACTAAACAGCCCTCGGGTCAGAAGGCTACGGCCGGCGAGACAGGTGATCAGAATGGTCGGCAGGCCCCGGTCTCTGGTCCTTCATCGGCCTCAGTGCCGGCTGAAGGCAAGAGCGAAGCGACCAGCGACCGGGCGGATCAGGGTACGGGAGGGGGCGATCCCCAGGTCCAGGCCTCGCCCAGCGGCGACGACAAGCCATCGAGCCGCTCCCGTTCGAGTCGCCGTCGGCGGGGCGGTCGCGGCCGGCGGCGCAGCGACAGCAGTGGCGGCGAGACCGGAACCGAGGCCAGCCACGGTGACGACGTGCCGGCGCAGGGTGCAGCGCAACCGACCCCTTCCCCCGCCCCGGAGGCAAGCGATCGCCCCGCGGCGTCCAAGGCCGTGAGCAGTGCGAACGAGCAACGAGCTGAGACGCCATCTCCGGAGGAAGCAGCTCCGGAAAAGGTATCCCCAGAGAGGGCACACCCAGAGAAGGAAAGCCCAGAGAAGGCGCATCCTGAGAGGCCACACCCTGAGAAAACAGCTCCAGAGCAGCCACTCTCAGAGGCGCCAGTCTCAGAGGGGCCATCGGCGACCTCGCCCGCAGCCGACAAGGCGAGCGCAGCGACCACCCCGGCAGCGGTGGTCGCTGAGGCCAAGCCGCACGATCACGAGGCGTCGCCGCAGGGCCCTGCTTCCAAGTCTATCGAGGCAGACACTGAGCAGACCCCGGCGCCGAGTTCAACGGCTGCGACGTCGGAGCACAGCGATAGTGATACCAAAGGTCCCGCGCCCGATCGCGCCGAAGCGCGAGCGCCCGAGACGCGTTCGGCGCCGACCCAGTCAAAGGCTCAATCGAGGGTCGAGGCGGACTCATCAACGCCGGGCCAAGACAACCCGGCGCCTTCGAATGGCCAGGGCACCCAGGATGAGGACGTCCGCTCGAGCCGTTCCGTTCAATCCTCCTGAGGGGCCGCTTGATCGATGTCGCGCCCGCGCCCCTGCCGGGCCCGGGCGCGGATCAGGGCATTTCGGTTTGATCGATGCCTGAGGTACCATGACGTGCTGACAAGCGTTCAAAACGCTTGTCGTCTAGTCCGACCCGCGAATCACTCGGGCATCCTCGTTGCCGCCTACCTGTGAGCGTTCGAGGCATCCTTCTTGATCGTCCGCTGCCACGCTCGGCAACATCCAACGCAGAGGCTGATCCTGCCTGCCATGTTTGAGCTCTTTCTGATCTCGACCAAGCGCTTTATTGGTCTCTTGGTATCGAGCCTGACGCGCTCACCCGATGGTCAGGCCTCGTTGCGCCCGCGGCGCGTGCTCGTCATGCTCGCATTCCTGCCGGTCTTCGCTGTTGCTCAAGGCCTGCATTGGCTCGGCTTCCTGCTCGATGATCTCTTCTTCCGCGGGTGGCGGCGCGTCTCGATCGATGAGCCCGTGTTCGTCCTGGGCGTTCCACGGAGCGGCACGACTCGCCTGCATCAGGTCTTGGCCCAAGACGAGCAGTTCACGACCTTCCGCACCTGGGAATGCCTGTTTGCACCTTCGGTCACTCAGCGTCTGTTCTTCCTGGGGCTGGCGCGGATCGATCGCCTCATCGGTTCGCCCGGCGCAAAGCTCGTGGGCTGGGTGGAGCGACGCGCGTTCGCCGGGCTCGACGATGTCCATCCGATGGGACTGACAACGCCGGAAGAAGACTACTTCGCGCTGATGCCGGCGCTCTCGTGTTTCATCCTTGCGCTGCCCTTCCCCGGTTTCGAGCACATCTGGCGCGTCGGCCGGTTCGATGCTGACCTACCCGAACGCGAGCGGGAACGGTTGTTGGATTTCTATGAGAGTTGTCTGAAGCGCCATCTCTACGTCCACGGCCCCTCGACGCGGCTGCTGTCGAAGAATGCGGCGTTCGCGTCCTGGGCTCAAAGCCTGGCTCGGCGCTTTCCGGACGCCCGCTTCATCGTCAGTCTGCGGGACCCCGTCGAGACGGTCCCCTCGCAGCTCAGCTCGATCGGCTCCGGACTCGCGTTCTTCGGTGTCCCTGCCAACAGCGAGCCGGTGCGGCAACGGCTGACCGCGCAGCTCGCGTTCTACTACGAGAACCTCGATCGGTTGCGCGAACAGCTACCAGAACGGCGTCATGCCGCATTGGGGATGCAGGCGCTGCGCTCTGGGCTCGGTGAACTGATCACAGCGATCTATGCCCGGTTCGAGCTACCACTATCACCGGCCTTCGCAAAGGTGCTCGCGCAAGAGGACGGACGGGCGCGACGCTACCAGAGCACTCACCGTTACAGCCTCGAGCAGTTCGGTCTGAGCTCGGCAGGCCTTTGCGAGCGCTTTGCGACCGCCTATCGTCATCCGGTGCTCGCTGCCGCGGTTCCGGCCACTGCGGACAGGGAACAGTACTCAGCGCCGCCGGTCGTGGATCACTCGGTCGTGGACCATAGGATCACGGACGGAGGCGCATCATGTTGAGGTCCTCGCTGCCGCCCGGCTCGACCCCATCAGCATCGGCCGCCGAGCCAGCGCCGCTGCTGGACGCGCGTGACTTGCGCGTCGCGATCGTTTCCGATGCCGCACCCGAGCGAAATGGCGTCGGCACCTATTACAGTGATCTCGCCGATCACCTCAAGGCGGTCGGCGCCAAGGTGGAGCTGATCTCGCCGCGATACCGGGCCGGCCAGTGGTATGGCGGGCTGGCCATGCCGATGCCGGGCGACCCCACGCAACGCTTCCTGGTCCCGCGACCCAAATTGATCACGCGGCGGCTGGCGCGTCTGAGCCCAAACGCAATCATCATCCCAACGCCGGGTCCCTATGGGATGGCCGGCCTGATGTTCGCGAAACGCTACGGCGCTCGGCTTGTAGTCGGTTTCCACACCCACTTCGAGCGGCTCGCGGCGCTGAACAGCCATTGGCGGCTATTCGGGGTCTTGGCGCAGACCTATCTGAACTCCTGCCATCGGGCCCTGTTCAAGGCCAGCCACCTGGTGCTCGCCAACTCAGACGAGATGCTCGAGGTAGCGCGCTCAATCGGGGCGACGAATGTCGGCCTGATGGGTACGCCGATCCCGAAGCGGTTCCTCGACGTCCCCCTGACCCCGCTGCGGCCGCAGCTCGAACGCGTGCTGTTCGCGGGGCGTTTGGCGCCGGAGAAGAATCTGGGTGCCGTCGCCGAGGCTGCCGAAGCCGTTCCTCAGCTGCAGTTTCAGATCGCCGGTGACGGTCCGTTGCGCGAATGGGTGCAGCAGGAAGCCGGGCGGCTCCCCAATCTCGAGTATGTCGGCTGGGTGCGTCGCCAACAGATCCTGCCCCTGATCGACAACACCGACATCCTGGTGCTGCCGTCGACGATCGAATCGTTCGGGACCATCGCCCTGGAAGCGATGGCCCGTGCGCGACTGGTTATCGTCTCTTCACAATGCGGCATCCTCAGCTGGGACCTGCTCAATCGGGGCCTGTTCCAGATGCGCGAGGACGAGCCACTTTCGGCGGTGTTGGAACGGATCTGCGCGCTCGACCGCAGCATCCTCGAGCGCAAGGCCGCACTCGGACGGGACGCGGCGCGCGAGATCAACAGGCGCAACCTCGAGCATTGGCTCTCAACCTTGCGTGGCGAGGAACCGCGCGGCCTTGACCATGACGCGATCGACTGAAGGGCGCTCCACTGAATCGTCACTGAGGGCCTTGGTCTCGGTCCATGACCTGATGCCCGAGACCATGCCGGCGGTGCGTCGCACCCTGAAGCGACTCGAGCATCATGGGTTGGCGCCGGTCACCCTGCTGGTGGTGCCCGGTCTCGACTGGACCGCGAGCGGTATCGCCGAGTTGCGGCAGTTACAGCGTGACGGATATCGCCTGGCAGGCCATGGCTGGCGCCATCATGCGGATCGGCTGGGCGGCCTCTATCATCGGTTGCATAGCCTCTTCCTGTCGCGCCGGGTCGCGGAGCACCTCGCGCTCGATGTGGATGGCATCATCGGGCTGATCCGACGCTGCCATGCCTGGTTTGGTGATCACGGCCTGGATGCGCCGTCGCTCTATGTCCCGCCGGCGTGGGCGATGGGCGGGGTCACGCTGGAGCAGCTGCGCGAGAGTGGCCCGTTCCCACTCTATGAGCGTTTCGATGGGGTCATGGTCGCCGAGGCTAGCGCTTCTCCCACATCGCAACTGCAGAGACTCCCACTGCTCGGCTACGAGGGCGACAATGCCCTCCGAGTGCCGATCCTTCGGATCTGGAACCATTGGAATCGGCACCGCGCGACCCGAACTGGGCGACCCATTCGGATCGGCATCCACCCGCATGATATCGAGCTAAGGCTTGCTGGGGAGCTCGAGCGTGACCTCGCGCGGCCGATCGAGCCGATCGATTACGACGCGCTGCGGGCCCCACCGTGAGCAGCAGCTCCGCCACAGGGTTTCTAACGGCCTCTTAGGCGATTTCTGTCAAAGCTCATACCGCCTTGCTGGTCTTTTCGCTCGCCTTCTTCGTCGCGCCGCCGGTCATATAGCCCGGCTATGCTCCCGGCGACGCTCCTCGAAGGCAAACGAAAATCCTGCGCAATTCGGTACGAGCTTTTCCGGCAATCGCCTTAAGCCGGCTCAGCGCTTGAGGTGCTCCCGCCTGATCGCTTCCAGCAGACCTCGCGCTGCCTCATCCACCATATCGAACACGGCTTCAAACCCATTGGCGCCGCCATAGTAGGGATCGGGCACCTCCCGGTGCTCCAAGTGCGGTGCATAGTCCATGAACAATCGGAGCCTCGTCTCAAATCCGGGTGGACAGAGCTCAGATAAGAAGCGGTGGTTGTCCTCATCCATCGCCAGGACATAATCGTACAGCTCGAAGTCCTCGGCGATGGCCCGCCGCGCCCGTTGGATCGAGAGATCGATACCGCGCCGCTGTGCGGTCTGGCGCGCCCGCGGGTCAGGTGGCTCGCCGACGTGATAGGCATGGGTCCCAGCCGAGTCGATCTCGATCAGGTGGGCCAGCCCCTCCTCCATCACGAGCTTGGTGAAGACCCCCTGTGCGGTCGGAGATCGGCAGATATTCCCCATGCAGACGAAGAGCACCCGCACCCGCGGTGTGCCCGATCTGATAAACGGCTCTTGCATGCGTTCGTTGTCCTCGTTTGGTTCCAAGTTTGATTCCAGTCGGCTGATGGCCTTGTTGCGGTTTCGATGCGCCGTGGCAAACCAGCCCGCCTCGGGTCTTGTTTCAACCTAGAAACGGCGGTTGACCGCTTCGCAAATCATGCAACCTTCTACAGGTCGCATTGGTTGCGAGCCCAATGAGCGCCCTCAACGACGGTGAAAAGGCCGCCAACCTTGCTGGCTGCGGATGTTGTAACGGTGCCGCTCGATCCGACGCCGGATATCCGCTGCCGCATCACGCATCGGGATCTGTGGCGCGCCTAGATTGCTGCCCGGGGCAAGGCGTTGTACGCGCTCGGCGCGCTCGATCTGGCGTCCGGTGCGCTGCTGCACGGCGCGTAGGTCGAGCTGCTGCGAGCGCTCAATGGTCTCGAGCTGCCGCTGATGCGTGAGTCCAAGCGGTCCGACCCGATCGCGATAAGCGCGTTGGTCGCCCTCGAGTGTCAGCCAGCCCCTTGCGGCATCGCGTCTCTGATGCGCCCCGGCAGCTGCTGGATCGCCTTGTCCCGCGGCCCGCAGCGGATGAACGTCTGCCAACAGGCTGCTGGAGAGCAGCAAGACCGCAAGTCCAGGATATCGCCTCATCTGCTCGCCTGACCAATCGTTGTTTGATGGTCGCGTCGGTACCGCTGTTGGCAACCAGCCAGGTGGCCAAGAACGGATTCGTCGTGTCCGAGGGTGCACCGCTTCGGTGCAATCGGATGCGCTGCCGTACAAATTCGATTCACTCGCGCCCCTTTGATCCCGCATTCACAATCAGGTTTTGCGGTCCTTTGCGGTTGATGAAGCCCGATTCCCGCGATGCCGGGCCTATTGAGCGAAGCAGACGCCATGTTGGCATCGAATCTGCATGAGTGTTACTGAGGCGGAAACCTCCCTCTCTGCCATTTCCGTCCTCTGACCTCCTCAGTGGTGAATTGCCCCGCGCTCTCGCGGGGCATTTTTTTGCCTGCCCATCTTGTGCCTGTCCCTTCTTTCTGGTCCCTTCTTTCGGGCCGATCTGTCGATGGGCGTCTGTGATGCGCCTTGGCTCGACTCGCGGGACAAGGGACCCCATCTACAGCCCAGGGGGACGGTCTCTTGTCGTCGAGCGGCTCGAGCCCTGTTCTGCTGCCGGCTTCTGCTGCCAGCCGTGCCCTCTCCGTCCAAGCCACCGAGACCCGCTGTGCTGCACGAGATCGACTACTGATGACCGATGACCCTTTCATCGAACGTCTGCGCGCCCTGATCGGTCGCGACTGCTACTACTTTGGGCGTGACTGCCGGATCGTGGAGGTCCTGCCGGAAACAGACAATGGACCCGGGCAACTGGTTCTTGAGGCGTTCGATTCGCTTCCACCGATCCAGACCGACCAGTTCGGTCAAGCGGTCGCTCGTGCCAACGAGCATATCGAGGTGCCGATCCAGGGGCGAGACGGCGAGTTTACCGAAGAGCTGATGCACCTTCTCGACAGTCTCGAGGCGGCAAATAGACGCTAGCCAGGGGCTGATGCCGGATGCTGCGCAAGCCAACGCGCGACCTGCCGGACATCCTCCAGCGTGTCGACCCCAGGCCCCGGGCGTTCGGCAGCAATCGAGACATGAATCCGCCCACCGTGCCAAAGCACACGCAGTTGTTCCAGCGATTCGGCCTGCTCCAGTGGCGCTGGCGGCCAGCTGACGTAGTGTGCGAGAAATCCGACGCGATAGGCGTAAAGTCCGATATGGCGCAGGAAGGTCGCCTTCGCTGGCAAGCTGCCGCGGTCGTGCAAGAATTCGTCCCGATGCCAAGGGATCGGTGCACGCGAGAAATAGAGCGCATAGCCGTCTTGATCCGTCACCAACTTGACCAGGTGCGGGTCGAATAATGATTCGATGTCATCAATCCGACAAGCGAGTGTCGCGACACCGGCATCGGTGTGGGCGGCGAGCCCCTCGGCGACCTGATCGAGCAGAGCCGGTGAGATGCCGGGCTCGTCGCCTTGCAGGTTGACCACGATACGATCCTCCGGCCAGCCGCGCGCCGTGGCGACCTCGGCAATGCGCTCAGAGCCGCTGGCATGATCCGAACGCGTCATGACCGCCTGTGCGCCGATCTCTTCGCATGCCGCGACGATGCGCTCGTCATCGGTCGCTACCAGTACCTCGTCCGCTGCACTGGCCTGCGCACGCTCCCAGACCCAAGCAATCAAGGGTCGTCCGGCGATCTCGATCAAGGGCTTGCCCGGAAGCCGGCTTGCGCCGTAGCGCGCCGGAATCACCACTGAAAAGGATTCATCGTTCATCTTTTCCACCACCGCTTACATCGCCGTCGGCCCAGTTGCAGGCTGTTTGCAAAAGAGCTTACCAGCCTGTTTCGATTGTTTTTCTCCAGCTTCGCCAAGCGGCGCGTCTATCGGGGCTTGGCCGCGTCAGACCGCTTGATGCCCGCCAGCGCCCGATCGAGTGCGGCGACGAAGGTCGCACTTGGCACCGCCGTGACGGGAACGAACCAGTGTTCGGGCCTCGCGAATCGCTGGCATTTGACGGCGTCCTTCTCGGTCATCAGCACCGGACCAGGCGGCCAGTGCTCTAGGTCGCTGGCACGAAATGCATGATGGTCCGGATAGGCAATCGGCCTCACCGACAACCCAAGGTCTTCCAGCATCCGAAAGAACCGCTGGGGATGACCGATACCGGCAACGGCTGTCAGCGTTTCATCGGCAAAACTGCGCAATGGTCGTTGCAGGCTCGAATCCTGTAGGTTGACTGCTGCGCCCGGCGCGAGGCTGATGTGATGGCCGTCGTTCGCATCGCCGTTGACGACGACCAGATCGGCCGTGGCGAGACGCTCTTGCGGCTCGCGCAGCGGGCCGGCAGGCAGACAGCGCCCGTTGCCGAGGCGTCGCTCACCGTCGAGCACCAGGATCTCGAGCTGCCGGCGAAGTCTGTAGTGTTGTAGGCCGTCATCGGTCAGCACCAGGTCGCAGCCGCACTGATCGGCGAGCACCTTGGCGGCGGCCACTCGGTCCCGACCGGCCACGACCGGGCAATGCGACCTCTTGGCGAGCAGCACCGCCTCGTCCCCGAAGCGGAGCGGATCGGCATCCGGCGCAACCTGTTGGGGCCCTTCTGCAACCGAGCGCTGGGCCCGATAACCGCGCAGTGCGATGCCGGGGCGGTAGCCCCGGCCGGACAGGTATTCGGCCATCCAGAGCACCAGTGGCGTCTTGCCAGTGCCGCCGACGGTCAGGTTACCAACCACGATCACCGGCACCGAGACCGAGAAAGACCTGAGCCAGCCCTGTTGATAGGCCCGTCGGCGCAACGCCGCGATGCGGCAATAGAGCCAAGCGAGCGGCGCCAGCACCGGCCCGAGCCAATGCCCCTGATACCAGATTCGCTCCGGTTCGAGCCGCAGCCGCCATTGGGGCTGCGCCAAGGGGTCACCGTTTAGAGGCGGCTGCGTGCCCGTCGTGCTTCGCTGCGACGCGCTGCCATGGTCCTTACACGCCCTATCAAAATGCCCGCCTAGTCTACACAAGCTGCTGAATTTTCGAGCCGAAGAGGGCATTCTGTTATAGCCATTCCGCCTTATCGCCGGACTGAGAGCGCCGGACTGAAAGCGCCGGAACAGTCAGCACCGATGGGCTCAGCCTGTCCGCAAACCAGGGCGGGTGACGATAGGACTTCTTAGCCTGGTTAGGTACCTGGGCCCATCCTGGGGTCCACCCTGGGCTCGACACCCGGCTGGACGCCGGGAGCAACACCGGGTTCAACACTGGGCTCGACACCGGGCTCGGCGAACTGCAGCCGATGCAACCGAGCGTAGTATCCGCCGCGGGCGATCAGCTCGGCGTGCGTGCCGCGCTCGACGATGGCTCCGGCGTCGAGCACGAGGATCGTATCGGTATGCTCGATCGTTGACAGCCGATGCGCGATCACCAGCGTGGTGCGATCCCGCATCAGCGCGGCCAGTGCGGCCTGGATGTGCCGCTCGGCCTCGGTATCGAGCGCCGAGGTCGCCTCATCCAGCACAAGGATCGGTGCATCCTTGAGCATCGCGCGCGCAATGGCGAGGCGCTGGCGCTGACCGCCGGAGAGCAGCACGCCGCGGTCGCCGACCAAGGTATCTAGCCCGCGCGGTAGTGCCTCGATGAAATCCGCCGCATGGGCGGCCTCGGCGACGCGCTCGATCTCGGCGCGCGACACAGCCCCCTTCATCCCATAGGCGATGTTGTTGGCCACGGTATCGTTGAACAGCACCACGTCCTGCGTGACCAGCGAGATCTGCGCGCGCAGACTCGCCAGGGTCAGCTCGCGCACATCGATCCGGTCGATCAGCACCGCCCCTTCGGTCGGGTCATAGAAGCGCGGCAGCAGGCTGGCGATGGTCGACTTGCCGCTGCCCGAGCGCCCGACCAAGGCGACGCTGCGCCCCGGCTCGATAGCCAGGCTCAGGTCACGGAGTACGGCGCCCTTCTCCGGATCATAGACGTGGGTCACCTGGCGGTACTCGACCCGGCCCTCGGCCCGCGTCAGGCGGCGATGGCCGGTATCGGTCTCGATCTCGCTATCGATCAGCTCGAACAGACTATCGGCCGCGACGATGCCGCGCTGCAGATGCGAATTGACCGCCGTGAGCCGCTTCACCGGTGGCAGCAGCAGTCCCATCGCGACGATGAAGGACATGAAGGTGCCGACAGTGATGTCCTCGCGCAGACCCTGCAGCGTCGACAGGTAGACGATGACGCTGATCGCGATCGCGGCGATCAGCTGCACCAACGGCACGCTGATCGAATCGGTCGCGACGATCTTCATCTGCAGCGAGCGCGTTTTCTCATTGACGGCGGCGAAGCGCTGGATCTCATAGTCCTCGCCGCCGAACGCCTTGACTACCCGGTGCGCCTCGATCACCTCTTGCGCGGCATGGGACAGCGAGCCCATCCGCTCCTGGACGCGCTTGCCGTAATGCCGGAAGCGCTTGGTGGCGTACTTGATCGCGATGGCCATCGCCGGCGCCACCAGCAGGAAGATCGCCGAGAGCATCGCGTCGATGTAGAGCATGTAGCCGATCAGCGCGACCGCGGTGAAGCCGTCGCGCACCAGCGTCGTCAGTGCCGAGGTCGAGGCGGCCGCGACGTTCTCGACGTTGTAGGTGAACTTCGCGATGATCTGACCCGAGCCGCTGCGGTCGTAGTAGCGTGCCGGCGCACGCAGCAGGTGCTCGAACATCTGTTGCCGCAGATCGGCGACCACCCGCCGTCCGACCCACTTCAGGCAATAGGTGTTGACGAACCCGGCTACACCCCGGACCAGGAAGATGCCGACCAACAGGAACGGCATCAGTCGGACCACATCCGGATCGCGCTCGACGAAGCTGCCGTCGAGCAACGGCTTGATCATCGCTGCGAACAGGGGCTCGGTCAGGCCGAAGACCAGCATGCCGGCGATCGCGATCGCGAACATCTTCCAATAGGGTCTGACGTAGCCGAGAAGCCGGCGATAGATCGTCCGAGCGGAGGATTCACCCGACGCAGTGACGGCCGCGCCCAACCCGGTGGCCGAAGTCATTCGGCGCGCCCCGGGGCGGCAGCGCTGCTCTCGGTCTCATCCTCTCGGTCCACGCTGACCGGCTCGGCGCTGGCGCGGCTTCCCGCCCGGCCGGCCGTTCCCTCCTCTTGGTCAGCCATTCCCTGTCCGGCAGCACCTTGGTCCGTCATGGCATCTGGCCGCGCACGCCCCGACACGACGTTGGCGGCGGCACGATCCACCTGCGTGGCCGCGAACGCGACCCGCGTCAGCCCCAGCTGCGCTGAGGCATCGAGCACCGACATCACCGCCTGATGCCGGGCCTGGGCATCGGCCTTGATGAGCACCGGCAGATCGCGCTGCGCCCCCAGTGCGTCGACCAGCGCCTGCCTCAGGGCCTCGACCTCGCCGCTCGCAACGGGCCGGCCCGCGACATCGTAGCGGCCGTGACGGTCGATCACGACCTCGACCAGCTCGATCTCATCGGCGGGGACGGCTTCGGTGTCGGCCTCGGGGAGCTGCAGTCGCAGACGTCCGTCGTCGCGAAAGGTCGTCGACACCATGAAGAAGATCAGCAGCAGGAAGACGACGTCGATCAAGGGTGCCAGATTGATCTCGGGCGCTTCGGGGCGATGCGGGCGGAGGTTCAAGGCACCTCTCCGGCATCGGCCTCACGCTCGCCCTGCATGACCTCGATCAAGCGCAGCGCCTGCTCTTCCATCCCGATCACGAGCTTCTCGACCCGGCTGAGGAAATAGCGGTGGAACATCAGCGTTGGGATCGCCACCGACAGCCCGGCCGCGGTCGTGATCAATGCCTGGGAGATGCCGCCAGCGAGGATACCGGGATCACCGACACCGGCCTCCATGATCACCGAGAACACCTCGATCATCCCGATCACGGTTCCCAGCAGGCCGAGCAGCGGTGTGACTGCGGCGATGGTGCCGAGCGTGCTCAGATAGCGTTCCATTCCGGAGACGACATGGCGGCCGGTATCCTGGATCGCCTCCTTCATAATCTCGCGTGAATGATTGCGGTTAACGAGCCCGGCGGCGAGCATGCGTCCCAGCGCGGAGCCTCGGCGGATCGCGTCGATCTGCGCGTCATCGAGCTGGTTGCGACGCTGCAACTGCCAGATCTGCGTCACCAGTCCGTCCGGCATGATCCGCTTGCGCCGAAGCGCCCAGCTGCGCTCGATGACGATCGCCAATGCCGCGACCGAGCACAGCAGGATCGGCACCATCAGCCAGCCACCAGCCTTCAACAGATCGAGCACGCAGGAATCACCTCAACAGCAAGCACAGGTTTTATGCACGGCCAGTCCGGCCTTGATCCGAGCACAGTCGGGTCTAAGCGCGGCTGCATAGCGGCAGCCATGATAGCGCACCGCGAAACCCCTACGCTGTACAGGTGTTGTCATTCCGCCGGCCGGGCCACCGCCGCCTTGGCCGGCTCGGGGTGATGGCGCCAGAGCCGATCGGCGACACTGCGGTGCCGACGCGGAGCGCCGATCCGGCCATCGGGGTCGATCTGGAACGCGATCGCTCCAGAGCTCGCCGTGTCCAGGGTTCGGGCACCGAGCTCGGTGACACGCTCGCGCACGGTCTGAGCAGGGAAACCGAAACGGTTCAGCCATCCCATCGAGAACAGTACCCAGCTCGGCGACACCGCCGACAGGAATGGCGCTGTCGACGAGCTCGCGCTGCCGTGATGCGCCGCAATCAGGAGCTCGCTCTGGAGGTCGGGTCCGTACTTGCGCACCAGCTGCTGCTCCACCGCGGCCTCGGCATCCCCTGGCCAGAGCAGACTCGTCTCGCCCAACGTCACCTGCAGTACGCAGGAGCTGTCGTTGCCCGACTCGACTTGACCGGAGGGATGCAGGATCGCGAACTCGACGCCATCCCAATGCCAGCGTTGGCCGGTCCGGCAAGGCTCGATCGGTGCGCCCTCGAGCTCGTCCGGCTCGCCGCTCAGGACCTGTCGGGCGGGGACCGACCGCAGCAGCCCCTGCATCCCGCCGGCATGATCCTGATCGGCATGCGAGATCAGCAGGATGTCGACCCTGTCGATCCCTTGATGTCGCAGATAGGGTGCCACCACCGCTTCTCCCGTATTGAAACCGCTCGGGAAACGTGGGCCGGCGTCATAGACCAAGCAATGCTGGCGCGTGCGCAGAACGCCGGCAAGCCCTTGCCCGACATCGAGCAGCGTGACCTCGAGTGCGCCCTGCGGTGGTGTTGGAGGACGAACCAGCCAGAGCGGCAGGAGCAGCGGCACGCCAAGCCACCGGCCCGGTATCCCGCGCGGCGCCAACAGCAGCAGGCTAGCCAGCGCGGCGAGCAGCCAGACCCAGCCCGGCCTTGAACCCAAAGAGGCTGCCGCCCAAGGCCGATCCGCAGCCCAGGTCAGGCCGGCGTAGCCCTGGCTCAACAGCCAGTCCACGACCGCAAGCGGTCCAGTCCAGCCAGACACCAGCAACAGCAGCGCCGAGAGCAGGATGATCGGAAGCAACAGCCCGAACAGAGGCACCGCGATCAGATTCACCAGCGGGGCGATCAGCGAGGCGCGACCAAAGAATGCGATCAGCATCGGCAACAGACCGAGCGCGACGGCCCATTGGGCAGCGCCCCAACGGGCGATCAGGCCTGGCGGACCGAGCCGACCACCCAGCGCATAGAGCAGTGCCGCGACGGCGCCGAACGAGAGCCAGAAGCCGTAGTCGAGCACTGCTGCCGGATCGATCAGCAGCACGGCCGCGAGCGCCAGCAGCAATGCATTCCAAGGACGGAGCGTTCGGCTCATGATGACCGCTAACAGGACCACTGCCAGCATCACCAAGGCGCGCTGGGTCGATATCGCAAAGCCCGCCAGCGCGGCATAGCCGAGCGCGGCAGCCAGCGCCGCCAACGCGCCGGCACGGGGTGCTGCGACGCGCAGCGTCAGACCGGGGAGCCAGGTCCAGACGCGACGCACCAGTAGGAAGATGAACCCCGAGATCAGGCCGACGTGCAGACCGGAGATCGCGATCAGATGGGAGGTCCCGGTGCGCGAGAACACGGCCCACTGGGCCGGTGTCAGCTTCCCTCGATCGCCGATCACCAAGGCCGGCACCAGTGCTGCGCCGACGCCATCCGGCAGGCCCTGCTGCAGACGCTCGCGCAATGCCTGGCGCCAACGGTCGAGCCAATAGCGGCCGGGCCGGCTCGCCAAGCGGGCATTGCCCTCGTCGCTGCGGACATAGCCGGTAGCCTGGACCTGATGCCGAAACAGCCAGCGCTCATAATCGAAACCGCCGGGATTGACGAAGCCGTGCCGCGGTTTCAGCCGGGCCGTCAAGCGCCACTGCTCTCCGGCCTCGAGCGGCGGTGCCCCGCGATACCAAGACAACCGCACGCGGCCTCGAAAATCGACGGGATGGCCCTGGTGCCTCAGATGGTTCACATCGAAGAGGAAACGCGTTCGCGCTGCATTCGCGTCCGGCAGCGACGCAATGCGCCCGGTCAGAACGACATCCTGCTTGGCGAGTGCCGGCGGAAACGGCTGACACAGCAGCCCGCAGACCCAAAGGTGAGCCCAGCAAAAACCGATCACTAAGGCGGCGAGCGCCCAGGCGATGCGCCGCGATACCAGTCCGATGCCCGCCAACAGCAATAGCAGCGCAATGGCGGCGGCCGGGGCCGGCTGCGATTGCAGGAAATAGACGCCGACGCCGATTGCGAAGCCAAGGCCGATCACTGCAAGCGGCGCCGAGTCCGCGCCTCGCACCTGGTCGCTCTGGTCGCTTTGGTCGCTCTGCGCAACGATCGCGGGCGCGCTCGGCTGGCTCATCGTCGAGGCGCTCTGGCGCTGGCGCATCCTCCGCGAGATCCGACGTCGGCGGGCGTGCTACGCCGCGTCGACCTCGACCAGCCGCCCCTCCTCCAATCGCCAGGTCTGACTGGTGCGGGCAGCGAGGACCGGGTCGTGTGTGACGATGACGATGCTGGTGCCGATCTCGGCGTTGAGGGCCAGCATCAGCTCGAACACCGACTCCGCCGTATGCCGGTCGAGATTGCCGGTCGGCTCATCGGCCAGCACGCAGGCGGGTCGGGTCACCAAGGCCCGAGCGATCGCCGCCCGCTGACGCTCGCCCCCTGAGAGCTCGGCCGGTTTGTGCGCGCCCCGATGGCCGAGCCCGACGCGCTCCAGCATCGCATTGGCCTCCTCACTTGCCAGCGCGGGCACGAGGCCGCGGATCAACAACGGCATCGCGACGTTCTCGCGCGCGGTGAACTCGGGCAGCAGATGATGGAACTGGTAGACGAACCCGAGATGGCGGTTGCGCAGATCGCCGCGCGCACGCTCCGAAAGCTGCATTGCCGCCCGGCCAGACCAGAAGACCTGACCCGAGCTCGGCTGCTCCAGACCGCCAAGGCAGTGCAGCAAGGTGCTCTTGCCCGACCCGGACGCGCCGATGATCGCGATCCGTTGGCCGTGAGGGATCACGAGATCGACGCCGCGCAGGACCTCGACATCGAGCGGTCCCTGACGAAAGCGTTTGGTGATCGCACGGGCCTCGAGCACGTGCTCTTTGGCAGGCTCCGCTACTGGCCCGGTATCCCTGCTGCGTTCAGTCGTCTCACTCATAGCGCAGGGCCTCGGCTGGATCGGTGCGGGCCGCGCGCCAAGCCGGATACAGGGTGGCAGCGACGGTCATCGCAAAGGCGCCGAGGGCGATCCGGATGACGTCCGATGCCTGGACGTCGGACGGCAGCGCGCTGATGTAATAGATGGTCGGGTCCAGGAACTGGACGCCGAACAGGCCCTCGATGCTGGCCACGATCGATTCGACGTTCCAGCCGAGCAGCACCCCGCCGACCACCCCGAGCAAGGTGCCGAAGACGCCGATCGCGGTGCCCTGGACCATGAAGATCGCCATGATCCGACGCGGCGAGGCCCCGAGTGTGCGCAGCACCGCGATATCGGCGCGCTTGTCGGTCACCACCATCACCAGGGTCGAGACGATGTTGAAGGCCGCGACCGCGACGATCAGGAACAGGATGATCGCCATCATCCGCTTCTCGGTGCGCAGCGCGGCGAAGAAGTTGCGGTGCACCTGGGTCCAATCCGAGACCTGATAGAGCCCGTCGAGGGAATATCGGATCTCGCGCGCGACCTGGGGCGCATCCCACATATCGGTCAGCTTGAGCCGGACACCTTCGGCGGCCTCCCCGAGGCGCATCAGCCGTGCGGCATCCGCCATCGGCATAAACCCGGCGCCGCGATCGTAATCGGACATCCCGACCTCGAACAGGCCGGAGACGGTGAAGGCCTTCAGCCGCGGCATCACGCCGACCGGGGTCGCATTCAGCTGCGGTGTCACGACCGTCACCTTGTCGCCGAGCCCGACCCCGAGCAGCGCCGCGAGCTCGCGGCCGAGCACGATCCGGAAGCTTCCTGGGGTCAGCGCATCGACCGAGCCGGCGATCATGTCCTGGCGCAGGTCCGAGACTGCATCCTCCTGATCCGGCTCGATCCCGCGCAGCAATGCCGCATGGGTGCGGCCGCCATGCATCAGCATCGCCTGGATCTCGACGAACGGGGCCGCGCCGACCACCTCCGGATGCCCCTTCAGCGTCTCGATCAGCGCCGGCCAGTCTTCGATCCCGTTCGGGTTCGAGAGGGTTGCATGCGAGGCCATCCCGAGGATGCGCTCCTGGATCTCCTTATGGAAGCCGTTCATCACCGACAGCACGACGATGAGCGCGGTGATCCCGAGCATGATCCCGAGCATCGAGATCAGCGAGATGAACGAGATGAAGTGATTACGCCGGCGCGCGCGGGTGTAGCGCAGACCGACGAACAGCGAGAAGGGGCGGACCATGGGCGCGGATTAGACCAGAAAGCCGCGCGCGGGGATAGCACCGCAGCGAGCCCATTCGACGTCGCTCAGGGCCTGACCTATGCGACGACGCCTGATCGAGTGTCGATCCACTAGTGCATCGCGTCAGAAATGCCGAGACCCTTTTCGTGCCATCTGGCTCTCAGCGCTGTAGGAGCCCGCTTGCGGGCGAGCAGGCCGCGCTCACGGCGACGAAGATCGCCCGCAAGCGGGCTCCTACCCCACGACCATTGCGGGCAACGACAATCGATCTCGGGATTTCCGCTGTCTTGCACTAAACCGCGTCCAGAGACAGAAACGTCATTTTTCCGCAGCAGGCGCGGCCAAAATTGCACATCCCAAACTGGACGCAGTGTAATGACATGGGCGACTCAGTCGCGCAAGGCCTCGAGGTGATTGAGCGCCTCCCAAGGCGCTTCGAGGTCGACCCGGCCCATATGCCCGCAGCAGGCGAGCCGCCGGTAGAAGCCCCGCTTGCGCTCACTGGGCAGATGACGCAAGCGTAGGTCGCGCACGATAGCGCCGACGCGGAAATCGAACACCCGCATCAGGCGACGCGCGATCTCGGCATCGTCGATCTTGCCGCTGCCGTAGGTGCGCGTGCGCACGCTTACCGGTGCCGCGGCACCAATCGAATAGCTAAGCTGGACCTCGCATTCGCCGGCAAGCCCGGCCGCGACTACATTCTTCGCGGCCCAGCGGGCGGCATAGGCGCCGACGCGGTCGACCCGCAGCGGGTCCTTGCCGCTGAGCGCCGCTCCGCTGTGGCGCGCGTATTCGCCGTAGGTGTCGATGCCCGTCTTGCGGCCCGTCAGCCCGGAGTGCACTGCGGGTCCGCCGCCGATCACCGGCCCATCCGGATTGACGAAGAACAGGGTGTCACCATCGGGCTGGATCGGGGCGTCGGCGAGCACCGGCTGTAAGACCTGCTCCATCAGGTCCGTTTGCAGTTGCTTGAGCTGTGGTGACTCGCTGTCGTGCTGGCTGGTCTCCAGCGCGATGCTATGAATGCGCGTTGGCACGCCGTCGGCGTACTCGATCCCGACCTGCGTCTTCGCATCCGGCAGCAGATAGGGCAGCGCCCGCTTGAGCTTATCGCCGTCCAACGCCTTGGCGATGCGATGCGCCAGTGTCACCGGCAGCGGCATCAGGTGCTCGGTCTGGTCGCAGGCGTAGCCGAAGACCGTCGCCTGATCCTTGACCGTGATCCGGCCGAGGGCCTCGTCATCCATCGCGTCCAGATCGAGCCGACGGTAATCCCGATCCGTGTGGTCCATGAAGCTGGTCATAATCGCGCAGGCATTGGCGTCGAACACGTCCCGCGGATAGCCGATCTCGCGGATCAGGTCGCGAGCGATATCGGTGATCGCGATCCCGGCCTCGGTCGCATAGTGCGCGGAGATGAAGAGCACCCCGCTGGCGACGGCGCACTCGGCGTTGATGCCTGCGTTCGGGTCCTGGGTCAGCACATGATCGACGATCGCATCGCTGACCTGGTCACAGAGCTTGTCCGGATGCCCGGCCGTCACCGACTCCGAGGTAAAGATGAAATCGTCGCTCATGCGTGCACCAGGCTTTTTGAAGTTTGAAGGGTGAAGGGTGAAGGATGAAGGGTGCTGGTTCGGGTTGGCTGCCTTGGTCGCTATGTTGGGGGCGTGTCCGGGTCGTTGCCGGTCTCTGGGGGTATCCAGCCGGGCTTGGTGGCTTCGTTGACGATCAACGGTAGCAGGACACCGGCGCCGATGGCGGCTAGGTCCTTCCATCCCAACGCTGTCGTGCCGAGCAGCTGGCGAGCGCCCGGTACCAGGCTGACCACCACTTGCAACGCGGCCATGCCGAGGATCGCCGCGGTCAGGTGCCGGTTCGGTTCCAGCTTCTCGCCGCCGAAGACGTTGCGGTACTTGCTGCGCGAGCTCAGCGCATGGGTGAGCTCGTTCAGCACCAGGGTGTTGAATGCCAGCGTGCTCGGCGCTGGACCGAGGCCGTATTGCTGTACACCGTAGATGAAGGCGCCCATGGTACCGGCGCCGATGGTGCCCGATTCGAACAGCATCCGATGCAGATCCGGGCCCGAGATGATCGGCTCGCTTGGGTCGCGCGGCGGCCGTTGCATCACGCCCGGTTCCGCTGGCTCCATCGATAGGGCCAGGCCGGGGAAGATGTCGGTGACCAGGTTGATCCAGAGCAGCTGCATCGGATTCATGACCTCGCCCCAGCCGACGATCACACCGGCCAGCATCACCTCGATCTCGGTCAGGTTGGTCGAGACCATGAAGTGGATCATCTTGCGGATGTTGCTGTAGAGGGTCCGCCCCTGCCCGACCGCGATCGTCATCGTGTGCAGGTTGTCGTCCTCGAGCACGACATCGGAGACCTCGCGCGCGACGTTGGTGCCGGTCTTGCCCATCGCGACGCCGATGTCGGCGGCCTTGAGCGCCGGGCCGTCATTGATACCGTCGCCGGTCATCGCGACCACCAGGCCGGCCTCCTGGAGTGCGCGCACGATCTTGAGCTTGTGCGCCGGACTGACCCGCGCGAAGACATGGGTGTTGCGCACGAGGCCGGCGAGCAGCTCGGCATCCATCTCGTCGAGCTTATTCGATTCCAGTACCTGCAGCGGCTTGTCGCCCGAGAGCCCGAGCTGGCGGCCGATCGCATGCGCGGTCGCGCTCTGGTCGCCGGTGATCATCATGGTCTCGATCCCGGCGGCATGATAGTCGCGGATCAGCTGATCCATCCCGGGGCGCATCGGGTCGGCCATGCCGGCGAGCCCGAGCCAGACCAGCTCATCGAGCTCGCCCGGGATCGTTTCGGTATCGATCTCCTTGTAGGCCGCGGCCAGCACACGCAGCGCGTTGCCGGCCATGCGCTGGTTCGCGGTCTTGATCGCGTTGCGGTCCTTGTCGGTCAACGCGACCCGCCGGCCGTCCTTGAGCTGCCAGGTGCAGAGCGCGAGCACCTCGTCCGGGCTGCCTTTGATCGCGAGCAGGTGCTTGTCGTCCTGACGCGGGTGGAGACTGACCATGTACGGCCGCCCTTCGGCGCGATAGCGGGTCTTGAGCCGGGGTTGTTCCTCGCGCAAGACCTTGACGTCGATCCCCGAGCCCACCGCCAGCTCGACCAGCGCGTTCTCGGTCGGCGAGCCCTCATACTCCCAGCTCCCGGGCACGCCATTGAGCTCGGTCTCGCTGCAGAGCGAGACCACCTGCATCAGCCGCACCAGCTCGTCGCGGCTCAGCGCATCGATCGCTTGGCCATCCGGGTCGGTGATGCGCTGCTCGGCGACCTTCAGCGGCCTGTCGCCAGCATACAGCGCGACCACGGCCATCCGGTTCATCGTCAAGGTGCCGGTCTTGTCCATGCAGAAGACCTGTACCGAGCCCAGGGTCTCCACGGCGTCGATATGGCGCACCGCGACGTTGCGCTGGCGCATATCACCGATGCCCATCGCGAGCGTCGTCGTCGCGACCGCCGGCAGCCCCTCCGGGACCGCGGCGACCGCGAGCGAGACCGACGCCTTGAGCATCTCCAGCCAGGCATAGCCGCGCAGCACGCCGATCCCGAACACCCCGGCGCAGACGCCGCCGGAGAGCAACGCTAGCTGGGTGCCCATGCGCCCGAGCTGCTTCTGCATCGGCGTCTCCGGCGACTCGGCCTCACCGACCATGGTCTGGATCTGGCCGAGTTCGGTCGCCGCCGCGGTCGCCACCACCAGCCCGCGCCCGCTGCCGCCGGTGACATGGGTGCCCATGTAGGCCATGTTCTTACGGTCGCCGAGCGGCGTGTCCTCCTTGGCGACGAAGGCATCATCCTTCTTGACCGGTAGGCTCTCGCCGGTCAGTGCGGATTCGTCGACGGTCAGCCGATGCGCGCGCAGCAGCCGAATGTCGGCGGCCACATAGGTCCCCGGCGCGAGCAACAGGACGTCACCCGGGACGATCTGCTCGACCGGCAGGGTCGCGGTCGCCCCGTCGCGGAGCACCTTGACCTCGCGCACGCCGCTCTGGGTCAGCGAGGCGATGGTGCGCTCGGCCTGGCGTTCGGTGACGAAACCGATTGCGCCGTTGATCATCACCACGCCGAGGATCACGGCGGCGTCGACGAGCCCGCCGGTGAGCACCGCGACCACCGCCGAGACCCCCAGCAGTCCGACCGGCAGGCTGTTGAACTGGCCGATGAAGATCGCGATGTCGCCGCGCTTGGCGGCGGCAATGAGGCTGTTCTCGCCATAGCGGCGCAGGCGCTCGGCGGCCTCGCGACGGCTCAGCCCCTGCTCGCTGGTGCCGCCGAAATGCTCGCTGACCTGGGCCAGATCCATCGCGAACCAGGCCTTGAGCGGTTGCGATGCGAGCTCGCGCGGCTGTCCAGCGGGGGCGCTTCCAGCAAGCATTGCGAGGCTGGGCAAAGCGCTCCAGCGCGCACTGATTGCGCGCAGACGGCCCGCGATCCCGTCGAGCGCCTCCGAGATCGGAAGGCCAGCCCCGGATCGACCCCCGGATCGACCCCCGGATCGACTGTAAAGCAACGGCTGCGAACGCTTCCGTCTACGGGGTGGTGCGCCGCCATCGACTTGAGCGCCGCGGCTGAGGCGTCGCCAGCCGCGCGAGCGATGTTCAGCGAGCCCCGAAAAGGTTGGCCGAGCCCGAGATTCAGGAGATGCGGGGGCGTCGAGAAGTGATGCGATGAACTCACAGAGATCAGCCAGGGTCAGGGCATCGCTGAAGCGGATCAGCACGCGGCCGGTGATCACGCTGGCGCGGACCGACTGCACACCGCTCAATGCCGCGAGCGAAGATTCCAGCAATGCCTTCGCATGCTCGGACCGATAGAGGGTCGGGACTGCCAAACGGGCGCGGCCGCGGCAGCGGGTATGGACCGCCACAACCGAAGCACCGACCGGTGTCTGAGAACCGGCTGCATTGCTGGACGCGTCATTGGGCATCATCGATCCGCCTGCTGGTCATCGCGTTTCGGTGAGGGCCGGCCCTTCTGCTCTCGGCGGCTCAAATCGGGCGAACGCGCTCGGCTGCAGCGCGTCTGCAAGATGACAGCTTAGTGACAACGGCGCTGTTTTGCCTAGCCGATGACACTTCGCAGTGAAGCGGCTACCGCCGTTTGCCGTTAACCGACCACGCGATCATGGTAACGGAGCCAGGCACGGACCAGCGGCCGTGCGTAATGCTGCACGCCGATCACCCATCTTGGGCGTCCCCGGTCGCGCTCCCGGTCGCGCCCCAGATTGCGCTCCAGATTGAGGCTCAGATTGCGCCCCGAACCGGTTCGGGCAGCGACCGCCTCTTGGGCATCCTCCGGGGTATAGGCGCCTGACGATTGACGGCAGGGTTGCACCCGCTCGGCGCCGCCTGCAACCTCTGCCTGGTGCTCAACCTTTCGTCTCGCGACGCGGGTTCCGACGGCCGTCTCCGGCGCAGCGCCGAGCCCTGCCAATGGGGCGCGAATCGGGATACCGAACCAGCTCCAGAGCAGGAGCATCGGATTGAGCGATGCGGAGAGATAGGTGGTGGAGCAGGCCAGCAGCAGCCAGCGGGCCTGGCTGAGGCGCTGCTGCGGCACGGTCCCCGCCGCCAGCATCGGCAGCGCGCGCCCAAAACTTGCATTGAGCTCCGAAGGCAGGGCCGCGATCTGCGCGGCCAGGCTGGTGCCGAGCATCGCTGCAGCCGAGCTGCCGACCACCATCGACGGCAGCGGCCCTTGCCCGGCCAGGGCTGTGACCGGCACAGCGAGCAGCAACGCGGTCCCCAGTTCGCCACTGACGCGGGCGACGCGTGCCAACCCGAGATGCAGCCGGAACGGCCAGTAGCCTTCGGCGTCCTGCGCCGCGTGTCCGACCTCGTGTGCAACGGTTGCGGCCGCGGTCAAGCTTTGGCGGTGGAATCGCTCGCGCGGCACCCGCACTGCCCTGGCAACGGGGTCGTAATGCGCGCCCAGGTCCGTGATCTCGACCCGCACCTGCTCGAGCCCGCGCCCATCGAGCAGGGCACGCGCCAACTCGGCCGCCTCGGGCAGGTCGGAATCATCCTGGTCGTAGCGGCGCATCAAGGCTTGCGCCCAGAGGCGCGGCCCAAAGACCGCGCCAACGACCGGGATCAGGATCAGGACCGGATGCATCGTCGCAATCGGTTGCGGCAGCCATCATCGACGGAACACTGTGCCGAGCATAGACGCCCGATCCCGGCGGCGCCAGCCTTCGCGAGTGGATCGGCCAACGCGGGCTGAGACCGATCTGCTAGTCTCTGGGTTGGCGCGCACGATTGGCAGCGGCTTGTCTGGAGCAATGGCGATGACACACAAGAAGGCCGTCGAGATGCTGAAGCAAGGGGATATCAGCGGCTTCAACAAATGGGTCAAGGAACGACGCAAGAAAGGCAAGAGCAATGTCGACCTCGACGATCAGAACCTCAGTGAGCTCAAGCTCAGCGAGGCCGATCTGCGTAAGGCGCACCTCAATGGGGCCAATCTGCGCAAATCTGATCTCAAGGGCGCCAATCTGAACGGGGCCAAGCTGCGTCAGGCCGACCTGCGTGGCTGCGATCTGCGCGAGAGCGATCTCGCCGAGGCCGATCTGCGTCGCGCCAAGCTCAAGGGTGCCCGTCTAAAGAAGGCCAAGACCAAGGATGCGAAGGGCCTCTCCTAGCCAAGCGCCGCCCGCCTCATCTGTTGAAGCCCTATCAAGACGGCTGCGTGACTCGCGCAGGTTATTGATTGATCAAGCCGCGGGAGCCATTCGGTGGCTCACCAGCCCTCGATCGGGCTGAACGCGCGCTCTTCGGCCTGCTCGAGCTCAGCGAGATGGCGATAGGCGTCGCGAATGCGCTCGGCGCCATAGGTCCGCTCGAGCCGGCGGACGATGAAATGCCCGCGCGCGACGTTCTGATAGTGGTTCATGAAGATCAGGTTCAGGGTGGCGCCGCTGAGCGCCCCGGCCACCGGTACCATCTGCGCAGCGAACTTATCCGAGATCACGACCCCGAAGCGCGCCGCGACCGCCCGCACCAGATTGATGATGCCGGGGATGTGCGGCCCCTCCGTTTTACCGACATACTCGATGACGCTCTCGAAATGCAGCCCGAGCGTGATCCGCATACCGTAATAGCCAACCTCGGCGTCTTCGTCGTCGCGGGTGCGGCCGCCGAGCGCGAAGACCTGCACGCAGGCCATTCGTGCATCCATGTCGCTGCGCAGCTGTTCGCCCTCGCTGAGAGCGATGTCGGCGATCGAGCGCATCATCAGGGTCGTGGTAAAGGGCAGCTCGGCAAGCGTCGACAGCGGACCGAAGAAACCGCCGACGGCGCCAAACCCGGTCGCCATCAGCTTGTGGCCGAGGCGCGAGGACGCAGGCATCTGCTCGGGCGGTGGATCGCGGAGCGAGAACAGGGCGAGCTGCAAGGCCTGCTGCATACTCATCTCGACGGTGCGGTCGATGCGTTTGCGCCAGTCGCGCGGAAGCAGCTTCATGCCCTCGCCGATCGGCGAGGCGATCACGTCACTGAGCCGCGCCGCCAGCGACGGATGCTCGAGCTGCCGATAGGACCAGGTCAGCTCGCGCGCGGCCTGGTACGGTAGACCTTGGACAACAAGCTCATTCATCAGTGATCAGCCCCAGCCCGGCGCAGACGCGGCCGCGCAGTCCACGGCCGCTAGAGCAGGCGGGCGCCTTGCCCGATAGAATCGGATGGTGCTCTTGGCCAATGTCGGCAACGGTCTTCATCACAGTGTCATCTCTGATCGACCCGCGTCTCTTCGTCGGGTGGGGAACAGCAGTCACAAGCCCTTTCCCCTCTCATCATAGATCTGGAGGCGAATCGCAGCATGACCAATCAGACCTGGCTGAACCGCGGTACGATCCGTCTTGGCTTCAAAGCGATCCGAACTACCCGAGGCAGCCCCGATGACTGCGGAACCGACCGACACCGATGCCCTCGTCCCGCGCCACCAGTCGCTCGCGGTCGAGGAATTCTTCTACTTTTTCCTTCGCTTGCGCAAGAATGAGGTCCGCCGAGTCGCCCGGCTCATGGCCGAGCGCCACCCCGAGGAGACTCCAGACCAGCTCGCCCGGCGCCTGGTCGACTCCAAGACCGGCCTCTCGCTGCTCGGCGGCGCGCTCCTCAACATGCCTTGGCTGCTGCCTGGTGTCGGCCAGGCGCTGAAGCTGACCGGTGTCGTCGGCGCTGGCAGCATGCTCACCCGCATGCACCTCTATCTGATCCTCGAGATCGCTCAGGTCTTCGGCGAGGACATTGATGAGATCGCCCGGGTCCCGGAGATGGTGGCCGTGGTCGGCGCGACCGGGCTTGGTGCCGCCACGCCGTCGCTGCTCGCCACCTATGGGATGCAGCCGCTGCTGATGGTCCCGGCGGGCTCGCTGTCGATGACGACGGTTACCCGGCTGATCGGCTGGTCTGCGATCCGCTTGTATTCCGCTCGCGCCGAGGCCCGCGGGCTCTCGGACGGCACCGAACCGGATAGCGATCCCGGAGCCATGCCCGCTTGAGCGAGGGCCTGGGCCGTTACAGTGCCGGTGCAGTGCCGGTGCCGTGCCGGTGCAGGAGCGGCCGAATCGACGCGCTCGAGATGCCGTTTGTGCCATCGGCATGGTCGTTCAGACCTCAGGCGATTTCTGTCAAAGCTCATACCGCCTTGCTGGTCTTTTCGCGCGCCTTCTTCGTCGCGCCGCCGGTCACATAGCCCGGCTATGCTCCCGGCGACGCTCCTCGAAGGCAAACGACAATCCTGCGCAATTCGGTACGAGCTTTTCCGGCAATCGCCTCAGACCCATGGGGGTTCGCCAAGGTGTAAAACCTTTCACGTAGACTGGTATGCGTCCGCAGCCCGCTGCTGTACCTGTTATCGAGCCTACTTATGCTGATCCCGAATCGACGCACCAAGATCATCGCCACCATTGGCCCGGCCTCCGAGCATCCGGAGGTGCTGCGCGCCTTGATCGAGGCCGGCCTTGATGTCGCCCGCCTCAATTTCTCGCACGGCGACCCGGCCTATCATGCGGAGCTCATCCACAATATCCGCAGCGCCGCAAGCGCCGTCGGACGCCGCGTGGCCATCATGGGCGACCTGCCAGGCCCGAAGATGCGCATCGGCGATCTTGCCGAGGAGCCGATCGAGCTGGTCCGGGACCAACCCTTCACCCTGACCACCGAGCCTGGCGTCGGTCAGCGCGACCGGGTCAGCGTGACCTTCTCCGGACTGCCGGCTGCAGTGAGTCCAGGCGACCGGCTGTTCCTGAACGACGGCTTCATCCTGCTCAAGGTCATCGAGGTCACCGAGACCGACGTCATTTGCAACGTGCGTGCAGGCGGCGAGCTCAGCTCGCGCAAGGGCCTGAATCTGCCCGGCATCGATCTCGGTATCTCGGCGTTCACCGAGGACGACCACCAGTGGCTGCGCTTCGCCGCGGAGCATCGGATCGATGCGGTCAGCCAGTCGTTCGTGGCCTCGGCAGCCGATATCGCAGCGGTGCGCGACGCGGCCCAGGCGCTGGGCTATGCCCCGTTCATCATCGCCAAGATCGAGCGCGCCTCGGCGCTGGACAATCTCGACGGTATTCTCGAGGCCGCCGACGGCATCATGGTTGCGCGGGGCGATCTCGGGGTCGAGATCCCGATCGAGACCATCGCCGTGGCGCAGCGCCGGATCACCGAGCAGGCCAATCTGCTCGGCAAGCCGGTGATCACCGCGACGCAGATGCTCGAATCGATGGTCAAGCTGCGCCGTCCGACCCGTGCTGAGGCCACCGACGTCGCCAACGCCATCCTCGGCGGCACCGACTGCGTGATGCTCTCGGCCGAATCGGCGATGGGACGCTTCCCGGTCGACTCGGTCGCGATGCTGCACAACATCGCTGCCGCGATCGAGCCCGAGCGTGACAATCGCCTGCTCGCACAGGCGCTCGGTGCCTACGGCGACGGCCGCCAGCTGCGTGCGGTAGACCTGATCGCCCGCAGCGTCTACCACACCGTTGAGCGTAGCGCGCCGAAGGCCGTCATCGTGCCGACCCGAAGCGGCAACACCGCGCGCAGCATCGCGCGCTTCCGGCTGCCCTGCCTGGTCCTTGCGTTCAGTCCGGTCCCCGCAACCAGCCAAGCGCTGAAGTTTTCGTACGGCGTGATGGCCGTGGACGTCGACGGCGACCGGCCGGACTGGAGCGAATATGCCCGCGAGTGGCTTGCCGACCACGGCATCACCGAGGGCCTCGCGCTGCTGACCCAGGGACCGTCCGAAGAGCATCCCTGCGGCAATCACCGTCTCGAGATCCTCGAGCTTAGCGCCGAGCGCAGCCCGGCCTGTCAGTGACAGTCCAAGAGCGCGCGCACCGGCAGGCCTCAGAAACCAGGGAGCCCTGATCGGTTCGATATGGCACTCGCAGCTAACCAAAGGCGAGCACCAGGCACTGAGCCGGAGCTGGTCACGACCGGTTCCGGTCGGCGCATCGCGTTCTCTCGCTTCGGCGCAGAGGACGGCTACCCTGCGCTTTATGCCCATGGATTCCCGAGCTCGCGTCAAGAGGCCAGGTTGATGCACGAGGCTGCTCGTGAGCTTGGCGTGCGGCTCATCAGTATTGACCGCCCGGGTTATGGCGACAGTGATCCCGCCCCTGATCGGTGCATCATCGATTGGCCAGATGATGTTGCAGCGCTCGCCGATGCTCTAGAGCTCAAGCGCTTCGCGCTAATCGGCGTCTCCGGCGGCGGCCCCTACATGCTCGCCTGTGCCTGGCGTCTCTCGCAATGCGAAGCCCATCCGCTGCACGGACGCGTCAGCGCCTGCCTGTTGGTCTGCCCGCTCGGCGCGATCTATCGCACCGAGCAGCTGAACCAGATGCACTGGGCCATCCGGCTGAACCTCGGAGTTGGCAAGCAGCCGCAGTGGCTTGCAGACCTCCTCTTCGGCGCCCCGACGACCGCCCTATTCGCACGCTGGCCAGCATTGGTTGAGAACAGCCGCAGCCTGGCTGCCCCACTAGCGGACCGGCAGGTGCTGTCAGACCCAAAGGTTCGTGCAATCCTGAACCGCACCATCGCCGATGCGATGCGCAACGGCGCCTCTGGTGCCCGCCGCGACCTTCGCCTTTACACCCACGACTGGGGAATGCGCCTCGAAGAGATCGAGTTTCCTGTGCGGATCTGGCACGGCCAAGCCGACGGCACCGTTCCGATCGAGCATGCACGCTGGTACGCCAAACAGATCCCTGCGGCGAGCCTCACCGAGCGACCCGGAGAAGGACATTAC
Source organism: Halochromatium glycolicum (assembly GCF_016584085.1). GTDB lineage: Bacteria > Pseudomonadota > Gammaproteobacteria > Chromatiales > Chromatiaceae > Lamprobacter > Lamprobacter glycolicus. The sequence continues at coordinate 42,640 of NZ_NRSJ01000041.1, forward strand.
TCGATTCAGGTCTGCTATTGCCGCCAGATGCTCGCCGAGCTCGTCGAGAGCTCAAGAGCGTGATCCCTCGTCCACTCGACCGAGCCGACGCGGAATCGGCCGGTTGACCGCGCAACGGCCGCAAGTTACTCTTCCGCTTCTATCCCCTCTCGGGGCGCGTAGCTCAGTGGGAGAGCACTGCCTTCACACGGCAGGGGTCGCTGGTTCGAACCCAGCCGCGCCCACCAAACTTTTCAGTGCCTTAGTTCATGTTCTTCGCCCCGGTTCTGGCGCTGCTGCTCGGGCTGCCTGGCTCATCCGTGGCCGGCGATGCACTTGGCCCAGGTCAAGCTGGCCGCCGTGGGAATGTGCTCGATGTCGAGCTGTCGGCGTTGGATGCCAATGGCCTCGTGGGGCCGCCCGATGGCAAGCGCGCGCTCAGCTATGAGTTCTGCGTCCCAAGTGACGACCGCCCGGTCTCCGTGGTCCGCCGTATCGATCCCAGCACCCGGTTCTTCCCTGCTTCACCCGGGCGCATCGGCTGCTCGCTCGATCAGGTGCTGGTCATCGGCCACACGCATCAGCCGGGTTTTGCCGACGTACTGCGGGAGCTCGCCGAGCTGCCCGAGGTCGAGCGCATCGTCGAGAGTCACTTTGAGTGACCGATGGAAGCCGATGTCGCGGCGCTGGTGGCGACAAGCCTCGACAATTCCAGCCACCCCAAACGCTGTCTCCTTGGGTTCGATGCACTTGGCCCGATCTCCGAGGTCAGTTGTGCTGACCTTCCGAGAGAGCGATGTCTAAACTGCGTTTCGTTCGTCTGGCCATCTTCGCGGTTCTCACCGCCCTGTTCGTCGCCGCCTGCACCGCTGACGCTGGCCCTACCCTGTCCGCCCCAGAAGCCTTTGAGAAGTCGCGAGTGGGCGAGATCACGCTGATCGATATCAGGACGCCCGGGGAATGGCGTCAGACTGGCATCGCCGAGGGGGCATTACCCATCGATATGACGCGAAGGACCTTCGTGGATGAAATCCTGGCCGCCGTAGATGGCAACAAGGATGCGCCTATTGCCATCATCTGTCGAACCGGCAACCGGACCACCTACACACAGAAGACATTAGCGAAGATGGGCTTTACTAATGTCTACAACATCAAGGAAGGAATGATCGGCAGCACTGCTGGTCCGGGCTGGTTACAGCGAGGCTTGCCGGTAGAAGGCTGTCAGACCTGCTGATCAGTGGTGGTTTCGGGAGCGTACAGCTCGGACGTGCAGGTATCGGGCAAGTGATCAGAAACTTGCGCGAACCAAGCGGCAGGCTCGATAGCGGCTCAAAAGATCAGTGTTTGATTATCTACTAAACTGATAACACGGGTCCGCGCCTGAATGGCCTGCGTCGAGCGAGTTCATGAAGCGACTAGCGCGGGAGACAGGAACGGACCTCGGCGTCGGCGCAGCATCGCGCATGCAAACGGCTGTTGCGGCGGTTTGGAAGTCGGCCTTGGCAGGAGGGAGAGCATGAGCAAGCGTTCGGTGTTTGCGGCAGCATTGCTCGGAACCGTTCTCTTATCGGTTCCGTTGCATTCACAGGCGTTCTTCGGTTTCTTCGGCGGCGGATTCAGCTTTGGTACCGGCTGGGGAGGCTGGGGCGGTCCCGGTTGGTGGGGCCCGGGCTCGGGCTGGTGGAGCCCTGGGTGGTACCGGTCACGTTATCTCGGCTGGCCAGGCTACCGTTGGCACCGGCCGTACTGGCGCCAGTCTTACTGGCGCCGTGGCTATCGGCCGTATTCCTGGTCTTATCTCGGCTACGGCTGGCAGCCGCCCTTCTCTCCGCTGAGCGCGCCTGAGAAACCGGCTACGCCAATGTCCCCGGAGACGATCGAGAAATAGTTCAACCAACGGCGCTGCACCCTGCAGCGCCTGTTGTGTCAGACCGCCCGCCTATTGGCGAACGATCAATCCCGGCTGCCGCCGAACATCTTCGTCGGATTTGGCATCATCTTCATCGGATTGAAGCCGCCGCCGTTGTCACCCTCTCTGTTGTATCCTGGTCCATAACCGGAATCCGGCCCGTATCCATAACCGGGGCCATAGTAGCCCGGGTTCGGACCATAGGGGCCATAGCCATAGCCTGGTATGGACCCTGGGGCATAGGCTGGCGGGTAGTTGCCACCTTGGTAACCGGGGGCCGGTCCGCTCGGCGCAACGCCTTGCCCGGCAGCCGGGCTGTAACCAGGCGCGGGTACGGTCGCGGGTGCCGCGCCATAGCCGGGCGCTGCCGCTGGATAGCCGCCTCCTCCTGCTGGCCCTTGATTCATCGGTGCGCCATAGCCGGGATTGACGCCGTACCCTGGTCCATAGGCCTCAGGGTAATAGCCTGGAGGCGGTGGATAATCGCTCCGGCGGTCATCGTCGTTATCGCCGCCCATCCATTTCGATGGGTTCATCATGTCACCCATATTGATTGCGAATGCGGGAAGCGAGAGTGCAGTTAGAACGATGCCCGTCGTGAGCGTACTGATCGACAATCTCATCGTGATCTCTCTGTTTTCCTAAACGTGGTGGTTCATCCGGCCCAACCGGATCGGGTACGGCATAACGCCGCTCAGCAGTGTACGCGTGATCGATACAGAACGCTGTCGTTTTCTGGAAACAAGGCGCCGATGCCGGTGTGGACGCACGATTGACACACTGTCTTCATGCTTTCGGGTCAGGTCTCCGGGTCTGCTGCAAGCCGCTGCTGAGCGAGATTCTCGGCGTCGAGCATGTCTATTCGACCGCCAGACGTGAGGAAGGATTGGTGACGGTCCTCTTTATGTCGGCGAGCCGCTTGGACCCTCTATCGTCAAGGTGCACGATCAGCTGCAGCAGAATCTGGACAAGATCCCGGCCGGCATGCTGCAACCTTCGCTGCATTGCTGCCGGTGGGGTTCGTGAGCGGGATGATGGGGCCCTACATGCTGCCCATCCCGATTCTTGGCACCGCAGCGGCCTTCTTCTCAGTGGTGTTCGCGTTCGTCTTCACGCCTTCCGACAAGCGCGAAATGGCACTCGAACACCCCGGCAATGGCGCCACGGCCGCGAACTGAACTGAAACGATAGCGGCCGCCATTGCCGCCTCGTGATTCCTGGATTGCCCCATCGGCTAGTGATTCGACGAGCGGTCCTGGATCCCTCCGCGCATGGTCACGAGACGGATACGGGTGCTAGGAGGGGACAGGCAACGCTCTCTTTTGCAGTTAGGCGATTGCCGGAAAAGCTCGTACCGAATTGCGCAGGATTTTCGTTTGCCTTCGAGGAGCGTCGCCGGGAGCATAGCCGGGCTATGTGACCGGCGGCGCGACGAAGAAGGCGAGCGAAAAGACCAGCAAGGCGGTATGAGCTTTGACAGAAATCGCCTTAGGCAAGCGCGAGGCCCTGGCCTGGGCCCCGTCGAGCTGACTGAGTATCCCGGTCAACGGTCTAACCGCTCAACAGAATCGCCTCAATGGAAGTGATGGACGTAACGCAGGTTGAAGCGCCCGCCCTCGGGCCGGTTCTCAGCTGCCGTTTCCCAATAGGCGTTGAAGAACAGGTGATCGTGCTTGGAGAGGTGATACACCAGGCCCGGGCCGAGTCCGAGCACCTGTTCCTGGCTATCGCTGATCCGGTCGCCGTCGATCCGCTTGTCCGTGAACTCCTTCAGGTAGTAGCCATTGAGGCCGAGGCGCAGCCGCTGCGGGATCACCTCATAGGCGCTGGCGAAGTTCAGATGCACCGCCTGACCGGCCTGCGTATCGTCGGCGCCGAGCAATCGGAAGGGATCGTCGTTCTTGGCGTTCCACAGATAATGCAGCCGCCAGGAGATCGTCCACTTCGGGGTTGCGAAGAAGGTCGCCGCCCAGTAGGGGTCGAACGAGAAGACATTGCTGCCGGGGTTGATCGCCTTGTCGGCGTCATAGTCGCCGGTCGGGAAGATCATCTGTAATTCGACCCGCTGCACGAAGCGTGGCCCGTTCGGCCCCATGATCGGGTCCCATTGCAGGAACGGACCGACCAGCAGGTCGCCCAGGTTGGCGCCGCTCGCTTGGATCGGGCCGTTGTCCGGATCGAGCTCCAGGCTGGCATAGGGGAGCATCAGATTGAGCCCCCACTTGCCGTCGAGCAGCAGCGGCTGGTCGGACTGATAGACGAGCTGGGTGAGACCGATGTTGGCGTCGACCTCGGCTGTGCGCAAGCGACCATAGCGGTCTGGAATGGCGCTGTTGTCGCCATCGCCATCCTTGAGTCTCGCGGAGCGGTAGAGCTGCACATACTGCTGTGCATACCAGCCTGGACCCGATGGCGGCGCCCCATCGAGAAAGCTCGTGAACCCCAGGTTCAGGGACGGTAGATCGTAGGCCAAGCTGGTTTGGCTCGACAGCATGCCGAGCGCCAGGCCACCGATCACGGATAAGTGCGCGCGTCTCATTGTCTTCCCCCTCGTGCCCAATGCATCGGCCGGATCACCGGCACGCATTCCAGATACCAGCCAGTCGCCCATCAGCACGCCGAGCGCTCGCTGGGCGTGCGCATTCAGCAACCGACTGTGGCAGGGATACTACGACAAGTTGTCGAGATCAAACGCTGACTTGGGCCAACCAAGGCCTCACGAGGTATCGCCGGCACGCGTCAGTGCCACGGCTCCTTGGTTGAAGACCTTAGGCGCTTGCCGGAAAAGCTCGTACCGAATTGCGCAGGATGTTCGTTTGCCTTCGAGGAGCGTCGCCGGGAGCATAGCCGGGCTATGTGACCGGCGGCGCGACGAAGAAGGCGAGCGAAAAGACCAGCAAGGCGGTATGAGCTTTGACAGAAATCGCCTTAATCCAGCCCTCGGCATCAACGACCAGGATCGCGTCCTGGGCGCTCTCCAGCAGCGCTCGGTAGCAGACCTTGGCGGCGTGCATCTGCTGGCGGCGGGCGCTGTTCTCGAGCTCCCGGGCCAGCGCTGGCCCCAGCCGCGCCAGGTTCTCCTCTGCGAAGTCGTCGTTGGCGCCGGCCTGCATCGCCCGAACGCCGATCTCATCGTCGCTCCCGTCCAAGCTCTGCGACTGCCCCTGAGCAATGGCTCCGGCAAGGCCTGGGTCCATTCGGCGACGAGCGCGCTTGCAGTGGGCAACTGCGCCGAGCGGTTGCTAGGATTACGAGTTGGCCAACTGCAGCGAACAGCGATGAGCGAGAGAGAACTGGACCGGATTCGGCGGCGCTTCAGCAACGCCTATCGTGCCCGAGACTATGCCGAAAGCGCTCGGCTGGCAGCCGAAGGGCTGGCGTTGGCCGAGGCGCGCGGTGACCTCGCGACCCAGACCCGGATGCGGGTCTGGCTGGGCGAGAGCCATTGGCAGCGCAAGGAGAGCGCCGAGGCGATTGCGGCGCTGCGGCCTGCGGCCGCGGCCCAACCGCCGGCCGACCCGACAGACGTCTTCAGTGCGATCTCGACCTTGCTCAACATCGCCCTGATCGAGCAACCGCTCGCCGAGATCCGAGCGCTGCTGGCCCAAGGCGATGCCCAGCTCGAGGCCAGTGGCCGACAGCACGCTCGGCATATGCTGGACCTCAGCCGCGGCGAGCTCGCGGCCCGGCGCGGCGATTGGCCCGCGGCGCGCGCACACTTCCAAGACGCCTACGCACATCAGCGCGGCGACGACGAAGGGCCGCGCTTCACGTTGGGCTCTTATCTGATCAAGCTGGCCGAGGCCAGTTTCATGCTCGGAGACCGCGAGTCGCTATTGGACTGGTCCAAGGCGCTGAATGAGATCCCGAAAGAGGTCGAGGGCGACCGGCTGCGGGCCGAGCAGGCGCGCCTGCTGTGCTACCGCGCCGGGATCGCGGTGCCGCCCGGAGCGCGCGGCGGCGCAGCGGCGACGGCACGGCGCCTGCTGTGCTGGCTGGAGGAGATCGAAGGCCACCGCGCGGACTATGCGCGCGATGCGCTGCATGCACTGCTGCTGCAAGGCGACTGGCTCTCGGTCGAGACCTGGCTTGATTATCCGGGCATCGGCGACGTCCCGCTGATGCGCGGCGATCTGCATCTGGCCCGCGCGCGCAAGGAGCTCGGCCTGCCGATGCGGGACCTGGATTGGCCCGGCTCGCCGCCTGCGGCCGATCTCGCAGCCCACCACCCAGCGCGGCCGGCGAAGGCGCCGGATGATCTGGCGGCGGCCCGCACCCAGTATGAGCAACAGCGCGACTGGGCACGGCAGGAGGACGCGCGGCTCGAGACTGATCATCATCAGCGGCGGCTCGACGCACGGCTGCAGCAGGTCGAGACCGCTAGCGGCGGCAGCCACCAAGCCGCTTCAGCCGAACGCGTGGAGCCCTAGCCGCAGCGCGGGCGACGGCCGCCCTGCTGCGCCTGCTGGTAGCGCGCGAGCGCGGCGTCCATCTCGGCGGCGAGGTCCTCGAGCCGGCTTTCGTTGGACGGATGGGTCGACAGGAATTCGAGCGGCTGGCCCTCGGCCGCGGCCGCCATCTTGCGCCATAGCGTCAGGCTGGCGCGCGGATCGAAGCCGGCGTCGGCCATCAGCTCGAGCCCGAGCAGGTCGGCCTCGGTCTCGTGGGTCCGGCTGTAGGGCAGCAGCACGCCGTACTGGGCGCCGATGCCGAGCGCCTTGCGCAACGCCTCGTGGGCCAGGCTGTCGGGCTCGTCAGCGAACAGGTCGACCAGCATCAGGCCGCCCTGCACCGCCAGCTGCTGGGTCAGGCGCTCGTTCGAATGGTCGGCGATCACATGGCCGATCTCGTGCGCGATCACCGCGGCGAGTTGATCGGGCGTCGAGGCGATGCGCAACATGCCGGTGTTAATACCGATCTTGCCGCCGGGCAGCGCGAACGCATTCGGTGTCTCGTCCTTGAACACCGCGACCGACCAGTCGCCATGCGGGGCCGGCAGCGCATCGACCAGCGCCTTGGTGATGCAGTGAACCTGCTCGCGGACCCGGGAGTCGCGCAGCACCGGCTGCGCGCGCAGCATCTCGTTGAAGGTGCGCTCACCGATCGCGGCCATCTGTTGGTCCGGGACCAGGGTGACCTGAGTGCGCCCGGTCGGGGATTCGCCGCAAGCGGCGAGCAGCAACGCGAGACCGAGCAGTGCGATGCGCATGGACACGGAGGGCTCCTGCTGTTCGTTGACGGTCATCAAACCTTACCTTGCTCGGTATTGGCTGCGCGGCTAACCTGCCGGCGGTGCCCATGCGTGCTCGCGCCGCACTGCCCGGCGCAGTCGCCAGCCGCATCGCCCGCCCCCTTGCCCATCGCCGATCGCCGTGGAGACCCTGATGCCGGAGAAGACCTCGCCCGCCCGCCTCGACGCCGACGCGCTCGATGCGACCCTGGCCCCTGCCTATGCCCGCCGCGGCATGCAGCAACCGATACCGAAGAACCGGCTCCCGGAGCACGAGATGGCGCCGGATACCGCGTATCAAATGATCCACGACGAGCTGATGCTGGATGGCAACTCGCGGCTCAATATGGCGACCTTCGTCACCACCTGGATGGAGCCCCAGGCCGAGCGGCTGATGGCCGAGGCCTTCGACAAGAACCTGATCGACAAGGACGAATACCCGCAGACGGCAGAGATCGAACGGCGCTGCATCAATATCGTCTCGAGCCTGTTCAACGCGCCCGAGCCCGGGGTCGGGGCCTCGGCCATCGGCTCCAGCGAGGCGGTGATGCTGGCCGGGATGGCGCTCAAATGGCGCTGGCGGGCGCGCCGCCAGGCCGAGGGCAAGCCACACGACAGACCGAATCTGATCCTCGGCGCCAATGTGCAGGTGGTGTGGGAGAAGTTCTGCCGCTATTGGGAGATCGAGCCGCGCTACATCCCGATGCAGCAGGGCCGTTATGTGATCGAGCCGGACGAGGTGCTGGCGCGCACCGACGAGAATACCATCGGCGTGGTCGCGATCCTCGGCACCACCTTCACCGGCGAGTTCGAGCCGATCGGGGCCATCCATGATGCGCTCGAGCAGCAGAACGCGAGCAGCGGCTGGGCCATCCCGATGCACATCGATGCGGCCAGCGGCGGCTTCGTCGCGCCCTTCCTGCACCCGGAGCTGAAGTGGGACTTCCGCCTGCCGCTGGTCAAGTCGATCAACGTCTCCGGGCACAAGTACGGGCTGGTCTACCCCGGCGTCGGCTGGGTGGTCTGGCGCAGCCAGGAGGACCTGCCCGAGGACCTGGTCTTCCACGTCAACTATCTCGGCGGTGACATGCCGACCTGCACGCTGAACTTCTCGCGTCCTGGGAATCAGGTGGTGGCGCAGTATTACAACTTCCTACGCCTCGGCCATGCCGGTTATCGGCAGATCATGGAGGCGCTGCGCGACACCGCGACCACGCTGGCCAAGGGTATCGGCGAGCTCGGGCCATTCGAGCTGATCAGCGACGGCAGCGCCATCCCGGTCTTCGCGTTCAAGCTGCGCGACGGCATCGACCACTATAGCGTGTTCGACATCTCGGACAAGCTGCGCGAGTTCGGCTGGCAGGTGCCGGCGTACACGATGCCCGAGAACGCCCAAGCCGTTGCGGTACTGCGCATCGTGGTGCGCGAAGGCTTCAGCGAGGACATGGCGCAGATGCTGCTGGCCGATATCAAGAAGGTCGTCGATCACTTCGAGCCGCTCACCGACCGGGCGCCAAAATCCCCGGCGCCGCAGTTCGCGCATTGAGCCGCTCGCGCGCCAGATTAGGCCGCCCTGGCCTGTTCGTGATCAGGCCAGTGATCAGGGACGCGAGAGGCATCCTGGCGGCCGTTCAATCTGGGCACCGGCAAGCCGCTGAGCCAAGTGCATCAATCGATGAGCGGACGCCTCGGGTGAGGCGCCCGCTGAGGGGGCTGCGGATGGCCGCGCGGAGGCCGATCAGGCCGCTGCCGGCTGTCCTTCGCTGGATTCTTCCGACTCTTCCTCGGCCGATTCTTCCTGCTTGGCGTTCTCTTGGGCCTTCTCCTTGTGGCCCTTGTCCGCGGTCGCTTCACGCCGCGGCAGCGTGACGAGATAGAGCGGCGTCAGTGCCATCACGAATAGCATCGGCAGCAACGGCGTTGCGTATTGCGGCGCCGCGACACCGAATCCATGGGCAATGGTCGCGTAGAGCAGGACCAGGCTGACGCTTCGCAGTCCGATACGCTGTGCCGGGGTCAGGCGTCGACCCGCGAACGGCAGCCAGACCAGCACCGCACCCAAGGCGCCGATCAGCACCACCGGCCCGTGCAGGATGCGCATGAACTCTTCGCTTGCCAGGAAGCCTGGGTTCTCGGCGTAAGGCGTGTCCGAGACCGGATAGACGAAGCTCTGTTCAGCCGCGGTCGGCTCGCCCAATGACCAGAGCGTTTGCGTCTTGTCGACGAAGTACCAGCGCAGGAAGCCGCGCGGGTCTTCGATGAAGCGCTGACCGAGCTGACCGAATGCCGAACCGAGCTGGGCCTCTTCGGTCGTGACCCCGGACGCGCCGGACGCGTCCTCGGTGGCAGGCGGCAAGCCCCGCTGGATGCTCTCAGCAATGGGCGCCGTCGCGACGGGTGCATCCCCCGCGTTCTGGTTCTGGATGACAAGTGGGCTGAATACCAACCCAAAGCCGATCACTGCAGCCAGTGGCGTCAACACCTTGGCGATCCCTTTGGTGGACAGAACCAGCATGACCACCCAAGGCAGGATCAGGAACTCGAAGGTCGGATCGGTCAGCGCCGCCAGGCCAAGCAGTGCACTCGCGATGAAGGTCCGAATCAGCCCTCCTCGTTCGCTGAGCTTGGCGGCCGTCACCAGATACAGCAGCAGTGCGATCATCAGCACCGTTGCACCGACCAGATAGAGACTGATATTGACCAAGAACGGGCTCACAGCGGTCAGCAGTGCGGCGGTCAGTCCCCAGTAAGGGTCCAGCAGCCTTGTGGTGAGCATGAAAACCAATAGAATCGCCAGCGCGCTGAGCACCATCTGCGTGATCACGATGGCGTTCAGGCCGCCGGTCGTGGCCTCCGGCTCGGCGAACAGGGAGAGGAACAGCGGATAGCCGAGGCTGCTGAAGGTCTCTCCGCTGGCCGCTTCACCGCCACCGTTGAACGGTGCTGCCAGGATGTTGTAGGCGCCCTGGTTGCTCAGCGCCTGAGCCAAGGCATAGGCGTCGGCCGCATCGGCCTGAAGCGGCTCGACGACCTCGGTGGCAAGAAATGCTTGGCCGCGCAGGAACACGCCGGCGGCGAGGATCGCCGCCAGCGTTAATAGGGTTGCGAGCGAGACAGGTTGGCCGCCCCGCTGCTTTGCGTTATCTGAGCTCACAATGAAACTCCCCTTGCTTTGACGTCAGGCCGGTGGCCAGCGCCGGTTCGACGAACACAGCGAGGAAAACTACGGCAGCAGACGGCGTGGAAACGAACGACGCTTCGTAGCACTGCCACCTCGCCGAATTGGGCTGATGGGTTACCAGTCTTCTTCGGCCTCCTCGGCGGCGCCGCGGCATACCCTATCGCATCCTGCTCAAGGCACGGAGACGACCGGCGCAACGCGTCCGGAAGACGACCAACAGGTCGGTAACGCTTTATTAGAATACACTAACTTTTCACCTGATGGCGACCGCAAGAGACCGGTGGATGCTGATGGCTTGGCAACGCCCTGATGCGGCTCTTCCTATTTCCGCGCACCGCCATTGATGCCCGCATGCAGATCGATCCTTCACCACCCGCTCGAGCTGAGACCCGGCAGCCTTCGCTGCTCAAGCAGCGAATCCTGGTCCTGCTCGCCCATCCGTCCATCGACCGGTCCGAGGTCAATCGGCCCCTCGCGCTCGCCACCGGTCAGGTACCTGGTGTGACATTGGTCGATCTCTATGCCGAGTACCCGACCTTTCAGATCGATATCGATCGCGAGCAGGGCCGGTTGGCCGACCATGACGTGATCGTCTTCATGCACCCGCTCTACTGGTACTCCACACCCGCCATCCTGAAGGAATGGCAGGATCTGGTGCTCGAGCACGGCTTCGCCTATGGACGCACCGGGACCGCGCTGCGCGGCAAGCTGCTCTTCAACGCGCTGACCGCCGGTGGCTCCGAGGCCGCCTACCGCGCCGAGGGTTACAACCACTACACCATTCGCGAATTGCTGCATCCGATCGAGCAGACCGCGATGCTCTGCGGCATGATCTATTTGCCGCCATTCGCCCTCTTTGCCGCACGCACCGCAGTCGAGGAAGGACGCGTCGACGGACATGTCCGCGACTGGATACGGCTGCTCGAGGCGCTGCGGGACGGCCGCTGCGACCTCGATGCGGCCCGTCGCTTGCCGACGCTCAGCCATCACCTCGATCTGATCATCAAGCCGGGCTGAGGCATGGACAGCATCCTGTTCGAGACCTTCACCTATCTCTGCGCCGCCGTGATCGCGGTGCCGATCGCGCAGCGGCTCGGCCTGGGCTCGGTGCTTGGTTATCTGATCGCCGGGATCGTCATCGGCCCGTTGTTCGGGCTGGTCGGCGCCGAGACCGAGACCATCCGCCACGTGGCCGAGTTTGGCGTGGTCTTGATGCTCTTCCTGGTCGGCCTCGAGCTGCAGCCGCAGTCGTTGTGGGCGATGCGCGGCCGGCTGCTCGGACTCGGCGGACTGCAGGTCCTAGTCTCCGCCGCGCTGATCGCGGCAGCCGGATTGGCTCTCGGCCTGGATTGGCGTCTCGCGCTCGCGATCGGACTGATCTTCTCGCTGTCCTCGACCGCAATCGTGCTGCAGACCTTGAGCGAGAAAGGGCTCACGAAGACCGACGGCGGTCGATCGAGCTTCTCGGTGCTGCTGTTCCAGGACATCGCCGTGATCCCGATGCTGGCGCTGATCCCGCTGCTCGCGCTGCCCGAGCTTGGCGCAGAGGCCGTCAACGGTCATCTGCCAGCGGCGGCTGAGCATGGCGAGGCAGCGCATCCGGCATCGATGAGCCTGGTCGCCGGGCTGCCCGGCTGGGCGCACGCGCTGGTGGTGTTGGGCGCCGTGAGTGCCGTGCTGCTGGGCGGTTACTTCTTGTCGCGGCCGCTGTTCCGTTTCATTGCCGATTCCCGGCTGCGCGAGATCTTCACCGCCAGTGCCCTGCTGCTGGTGGTCGGCATCGCACTGCTGATGACGCTGGTGGACCTGTCGCCGGCCCTCGGAACCTTCCTCGCCGGCGTCGTCCTCGCCAACAGCGAGTTCCGGACCGAGCTCGAATCCGATATCGAGCCGTTCAAGGGGCTGCTCCTGGGCCTGTTCTTCATCACCGTCGGTGCCGGGATCGATTTCGGCGTCCTATCCGCTGATCTCGTGCTCATCCTCGCGCTGACCGCCGGGGTGATCCTGGTCAAGGGGCTGGTGCTGTTCGCCCTCGCCGGCTGGTTTCGGCTCAAGCCTGGCGATCGGTGGCTGTTCACGCTCGCGCTCGCTCCGGCCGGGGAGTTCGGGTTCGTGCTCCTGAGCTTCGGCCAGCAGAACGCGGTGATCGCGCCCGAGCTGGCCAAGACCCTGTCACTCGTGGTCGCGCTGTCGATGCTGCTCACGCCGGCGCTGTTCCTGCTTTACGAGCGGCTCGTGCTCCCGCGGCTGCGTGGCGGTGACGCGCGCGAGCCAGATCGGATTGAGCAGCCCGGTACGGTGATCATCGCCGGCGTCGGCCGCTTCGGGCAGATCGTCAACCGGATGCTCCTTGCCAGTAGTGTGCGGACCGTCGTGCTCGATCATGAGGCCGCGATCCTGGATATGCTCCGCCAGCTCGGTATCAAGGCCTATTACGGCGATGCCTCAAGGCCCGATCTGCTGCAGGCGGCGGGCATCGCTGAGGCCTCCGTGTTCGTCGTCGCGATCGATGACCGTGAGCGGGCGGTGCAGATGGTCGAGTACGTCCGCCGCAATTATCCGCATGTTCAGATCATCGCTCGCGCCTTCGACGTCAATCATCTCTACCTGCTCAAGCAGGCCGGCGCAGATGTTGCCGTCCGTGAGCTCTTCGATGCGTCGACCCGGGTCGGCAGTGAGGCCTTGCGCCGCCTCGGGCTGCATCCATTCAAGGTCGAGAAGATGGAGCAGACGTTTCGTCGCCATGACGCCGCCGGCCTGGCGAAGCTCTATGAGGTCTGGGATGAGCATCCGGACATCGCGCGCAACCGCGCCTACCTCGCCCGTGCCCGCGAGCATGGTGAGGCCCTCAAGGAGATGATGGAGACCGATCGCCTGCAGTTGCACGATCGCAGTGAGCGCGGCTGGACCCCGCCGCCGAAGGGCTACACCGACGAGCTTGGCGACTGAAGGGCAACCAAAAAATGTGACCTGTCTCGCAATTTCGGCTAGACTGGGATCATCCCTTAGGGGATTTCCCTAATTCGCGTTTTTGTAATATTCTAAGACGCTAATATCCCCAGTCAGTTTGAACACGAGAGACAGGACATAATGAAAACACTGTCCATCACCGCGCTTACCGCCGCATTCTTGCCGTCTTTGCTCGTCGCACCGATGCAGGACCCACGGGCCCTGTTCGGTATCGAGACGCGGCCAGCAAAGGTCACGCCGCTGGCACCAACGCCCCCGCTCGAGCCGATGCCCAGCGCGACGACCGCGCTCGCGCCGCAGCAGGCGCCACCCCTGGCCGCCAACACAGCGGACGCCCCGGCGCTGAAGGCGACCGAATCGGTTGATGAGGAACTGCGCTGTTTGGCGCTGAACATCTACCATGAGGCGCGCTCGGAGCCGCTGTCCGGCCAGATCGCTGTCGCCCGTGTCACGCTCAACCGGGTCGAGTCGACGCGGTTTCCCAGCTCGGTCTGCGGCGTCGTCAAGCAGGGCGGCCAGAAGCGCAATCGCTGCCAGTTCTCCTGGTGGTGTGATGGCAAATCGGATCAGCCCACCGAGCCGAAGGCCTGGCGCAAATCGCTAGAGATCAGTAAGCGAGTGCTCGCCAATCAGGCGCCGGACCCGACGGCGGGCGCGCTCTACTACCACGCCAACTACGTCAAACCGAGCTGGTCGCGCTCATTCCAGCGGACCGCCCAGATCGGCCGGCACCTGTTCTACCGCCCCGGCCAGAGTTAGCCGCCCAGAGTTAGCCACTCAGACCTGGCCACTCAGAGCTGGCCACTCAGAGCTGGCCCTCCATGGCTAGCTCGATCGCCGACGCCGTTCGGCCGCCGGGTATCTGTCCACAAACTCCTCATCGCTTTCGAGGCCACCGGTTGCGGTCGCTTCGACGGCACAAAGTGCTGGACAGGTCCTGACCGGGCGAACGGCGTGCAGCGGAGTCGCGCCTCGGCCTGACCCGCCTTTCAGCCTTCCAGCTCGCCAGCCAATCTTTGACTGATCGAGCTCATTCGGATCGCTCCACCTCCACCAGAACCTCGTTCCGGCGCAGCGGCCACAGCGAAAACGGCGAGTTGTAGCGTGCATAGATCGGCGTGCCGACCGGCTCGATGCCGGCGTCGCGCAGCGCTGAGAGCAGTGTCTTCTCGTGACGTTGGTAGTTCGCCTCGGTCCAACGTCCGCTGTAGCGCCTTGCCGCCATCAGCCGCGACGGCACCTTGCGCAGCTCGACCGCTGGGTTGGTCGGCTCCGGCAGTGTCTCGAGCGTGAAGCGCTTCGGCATCACGAAGCGCAGCAGATGCCGGCTGCCCTGCGTCGCACTGGTTACCCTGTCGTCGGATGTCGTTGCCGGGCGCTGGGTCACCGGCGCGGTCATCTCGATGCGCTCGCCCTTGCCGGCGCCAGACCTGGGCTCGGGGTCAGTCCCATCGCTGGACGCAGCCGGTCGTTGGGTCACAGGCGCGGTCATCTCGATCTTCTGCTTTGGCTTGTTGTCGCCGAAGATGTAGCCGGCCAGGATCTTGAACGCACGGTTGCCGACCTGCTCGAAATCGCCTTCGACGACCGTCTCGGCAACGAGATAGGGCTGATAGCGGCGAAGCTCGAAATCCGGATAGCGCTCAACCACTTCGTAATCGGGTTCCTCGATGGCCATAATGCTGCTCGCTGGAAAGAGAACTGTTGAAAGGAGGAAGGCGAAAATGGCCGATCTGCGGCGTCGGTCGATACCCATGTGCAGTGCAGACCTCGCAAGGTTATACCCATCTCAAATCGGTTTTCGGTTTTCCTCGACCGCTCCGGGTTGCGTCACGGTGCTGGGGGCAGTGATGGGGGGACGCCGTGAATCCCTCCCTGGAGGCTTGACGACGGCATCCATGCCGTCGACACCCCCGCTCGCCGTCACCCGACCCTCCGCTCTGCCGTGCCGAACATTGGCGTGCTTTGGGTTTATAGACTGTCTGAAGCGCCGAGGCGGGCTTTATAGTCACCCGCCCTGGTTTCCGGACAGGCTGAGCCATCGGTGCTGACTGGTTCGGCGCATTCTGTCCGGCGATCAGGCGGAATGGCTATAGTCAGCGCTCTTAGCGTGCGATCGGGCTGCAGGCCAGCAGCCACTCTGCGCAGCGGTCAGCGGCCGCCTCTCGAGAGGATCGTGGGCCAACGAGGACGTGATGCACTCAAGTGGCTGTTTTGGTCCGCGGCATGGGCCTAATGCACCAGCCGATGCTGCGATGTCGGATCAGCGGCGCTTCTGATCACCGGCGCTATGGATCATAGCATCAGCAGACTGAGGGCCATCACCGCCATCCCGGCTACCAGCGCATAGACCGTCAGGTGGTGCTCACCATAGGTCTCGGCCGATGGCAGCAGGACGTCGAACGAGATGAAGATCATGATCCCGGCAACCGCTGCCAACGAGAGGCCGAGCAGCGCCTGGGACCAGAAACTGGAGAAGATCAGCAGCCCGATCAGAGCGCCGAGCGGCTCGGATAACCCCGAGAGCGCGGACCAGATGAACGCCTGGCCGCGGCTTCCCGTTGCATAGTAGATGGGCACCGAAACCGCGATACCCTCCGGGATATTGTGAATCCCGACCGCCAAGGCGACAGGAAGCCCAAGCCGGACGTCCTGTAGCGAAGTCAATAGGGTCGCAAGACCTTCGGGCAGGTTATGCAGCGTGATCGTCAGCGCGGTCAGCGTGCCCACGCGCAGCAGGTGATCGGCCTCCTGCGCGCCGCCATTCCCGGCAGCCGGGGCGCGCATCTCATGTGGGTTATAGCCCAGTGGCACCAGCCGGTCGATCGCTGCGGCCAGCAGGATGCCAGTAAACAAGGCGGCGACCGCCGCCGTCTGCGCCGCACCGAGAACCTCATCGAGGGCCTCGGCGCCGGAGGGCAGCAGTTCGACGAACGAGACATAGATCATCACACCAGCAGAGAATCCGAGCGCGACCGCGAGGAAGCGCAGATTGGCCCGTGGCGCAAAGAAGGCGATCGCACTGCCGATCGCGGTGGCGAGCCCAGCGAGCAATGTCAACAGCAGCGCTGGCCCGATCGCAGCGACATCCATCTCTATAAGCCTCCGCTTGGTCTGGGTCGGTGTTCGGTTGGCATCGGCCATGCATTGATCCGGCCAGATCCACTGCTAGATCCACTGCGAGCTGGCGATCACCCGAATCTCGGCGACGGCTGCCGGAATCCGCTTCGAGCAGCGCAACGGCGACCGGATTCACCGGCCAGGGTTACCAGTGCTCCTGGTGCGCTAGGCCAAGGAGCACCCGCATCGCCTCCCCGGTCGCCTGCGCCGTCCTTTGTCTCGCCATTGGCTGACTCGGCTCACTCGTCGATTGATGCTCTTCGAGCGTTTCCCGTAGGCGGACAGCGGCACCATGGAGCGCCCAGAGCTGGGTCAGCGCAGCGTCCTGGTCGCGCTGCTGCTGGGAAGCGGTCTGTTGCTCGGATGCGTGCGTTGGCAGCGAGCCTGTGGTCTCTCGATAGCCGTTGAGGAAGCGGCGCGTGATGCGCGAGCGCCAGATGCCGATCGCATCGACGACGGGCTGGCGTTGTGCCTTGCTTGCTGGGTCCACGTCGGCTTGGTCCACATAGGCCTGGTCCACACAGGCGGCTTGCGCCGCCTCATCGGCTACCTCGTGGAACGAGCGCACCACCCGCGCGACATCGGTCAGCGGGCAATGCTTATCCCGCTTCGATTCGGGGGTCGCCCGCGAGTCTCCGCCGAATCCGACGAACAGGATATCGTTCTCGGCGACCAATACCCGGTTCAGCGCGGGATCGCCGTGGACGCGGGTGCGTAGGCCATCGCAACCGATCTTGGCGATCGCGGAGGTGGAATGCCGCAATGCCCCCGGTCGTGACAACAGGGTCTCGGCCAGCGATTGCAGCGCCTCCGGTAGCCGATCGCGCGCATGCTGCAGCCGCGTCAGCGTCCGCTCGATGTCCCGTGCAAGCCAATCCGCCCAGGCGCTGAGGTCCTGCGCGGAGATCGGCTCCGGTACAAAGGCCGCATTCAGGTCTCCGTTTCGCGCTGTGCCCGCGAGCGCGCGATGCAGCTCTGCCAAGCGGCGACCGAGGGTACTGATCAGGGTCTCGTAGCCGCGATACGCGGCGTCGTGCCACCAGCCCTCGGTGTGGACGCCACAGGCCGCGCAGAGCCGCGCGAGCAGCTCGAGGGTGAAGCGCCGCAGATGGCCTTGGTTGTGGACATATTCTTCGAGGACGGCGACCGGGTACGCTGTGCCCGACCCACTGCGGAAGCTGATGGAGCCGGCCAACGCGGGCGTGTTGGCGAAGCCGGCGACCTCGGTCAGATAGCGTCGGATCTCGATAGCCGCGTCTGGCCCGCCACCGGGGGCCCCGCGCTCCCCCGGGTCAAAGGGTCGCCGCTGCAGCAAGAGTCGATCGCCGAGGGCGGCGCTGTGGCCGTAATCCTCGCGCGGGGTCTGCACGGGCTCCCCGGCACAGTCGGCGGTCAAGCGCTGATAGGCCGTCGTGGCCTCACCGACGAGCGCCCCCTCTCCCAACGGGACCTCGGTCTGATCGCCGATGAGCTCAAGCATCGCATGCAGGAAACGCTGGTCCGCGAGTGCGTCGCAGAGCAGACCCGGCGTCGCGTGCCGTCGCACCCGTGAGAGCGTCGTCGCCGCCGGTGGCGCAGCGGTCAGCTCGGTCTCGCCGGTCTGCCATACCAGCCATAGGGGGAGCCAGAGCTGCGCCTGGCTGCCGTCGGCGAGGTCGATCGTGACCAGCGTCATGAGCCAATCCCGCCAGGGCTCGATCGCGCTGAGCTGAGTCGCGCGCAGCCTGGCGCCGTCGGCCATGAGCTGGCCGTCGGCGATGAGCTGCAAGCCAGGGCCGAGGTAGCCAGGAAGGACCCGCTCTTGGAGAAGCGTCAAGGCGCGCCGGGCCGGCTCAGGTCGCTTGGCGCGCTCTGGCTCCAGGCTTCGCCAGCCTTCAGGCAGCACCAGCGTCGCAAGCCGCGGCGCCGGCACACGCTCATCATGCCAAGCCGGGGCATGCTCCTCCTCGGAGAGCAGGAACCAGTAGAAGCCATGGCCGGACAGCGTCAGCAGATACGGCAGCTCGCCGATCGGCGGAAACGGGGTTCGACCGAGCAGCTCGATCGGGACCCGCCCCTGAAAGCGGGCCAGATCGAGTTCGACCGGCTGCGCGCCGTGCGCCAGATTGGCGACGCAGAGCACGACCTCATGCTTGTCCCGCGCCTCCTCCGGGATCGGGTCGGCGTCGGTCGATTCGCGCACATAGGCCAGCACCTTGCGGTTGCCCGGATGCAGGAACTCGATGCTGCCGCGGCCGAACACCCGATGCGCCTTGCGCACCTCGATGATCCGGCGCATCCAGTTCAGCAGCGACGAGGCCGAGCGCGAGTGCGCCTCGGCATTGACCGACTGATAGCCGTAGACGGCGTCCATGATTGGCGGTAGATAGAGCCGCTCTGGATCGGCGCGCGAGAAGCCGGCGTTGCGGTCGGGCGTCCATTGCATCGGCGTGCGCACCGCATTGCGGTCGCCCAGGTAGATGTTGTCGCCCATCCCGAGCTCGTCGCCGTAATAGAGGATCGGCGAGCCGGGCATCGACAGCAGCAGGCTGTACATCAGCCGGATCTTACTCGGGTCGTTGTCGAGCAGGGGTGCCAGCCGTCGGCGGATGCCGACGTTGACCCGCATGCGCGGATCGGTGGCGTAGGTCTGGTACATGTAGTCGCGCTCACGGTCGCTGACCATCTCCAGGGTCAGCTCGTCGTGATTGCGCAGGAACAACGCCCACTGACAATCGGCCGGGATCTCGGGGGTCTGCTCCATGATCTCGACGACCGGATGCCGGTCCTCCTGGGCCAAGGCCATGTACATGCGCGGCATCAACGGGAAGTGATAGCAGACGTGGCACTCATCGCTGTCGCCGAAGTAGTCGCGCACGTCCTCGGGCCATTGGTTGGCCTCGGCCAGGAACATCCGGTTCGCGTAATGGGCATCGACCACTGCGCGCATCTGCTTGATGACCGCATGGGTCTCCGGGAGATTCTCGTTGCTGGTGCCATCGCGCACGCACAGATACGGGATCGCATCGAGCCGCAGCCCATCGACGCCAAGGTCGAGCCAGAACCGCATCACCCGGATCACCGCCTTCACCACCTGCGGGTTGTTGTGGTTCAGGTCCGGCTGATGCGAGAAGAACCGGTGCCAGTAGTACTGCTCGGCGAGCGGGTCCCAGGTCCAGTTCGAGGCCTCGCTGTCGGTGAAGATGATCCGGGTCTCGGAAAAGCGGCTGTCGTCATCGCTCCAGACATAGAAATTGCGCTTGCTCGAGCCCCGGGGTGCACGGCGAGCGGCCTGGAACCAGGGATGCTGATCGGAGGTGTGGTTGATGATCAGCTCAACGATCACCCGGATGCCGCGACGGTGCGCCGCATCGATGAAACGGCGGAAGTCGGCACGCGTGCCATAGGCCGGATGGACATTGCGATAGTCGGAGATGTCATAGCCGTCATCGCGCATCGGCGACGGATAGAACGGCAGCAGCCAGATCGCGTTGACCCCAAGCGCCTCGATGTAGTCGAGCTTCTCGGTCAGCCCGCGGAAATCGCCGGTGCCGTCGCCATCGGTGTCGAAGAAGGCCTTGACGTGGGTCTGATAGATGATCGCGTCCTTGTACCACAGGGGGTCGGAGGCGCTGGGATCGTGATCGGCAGGCTCAGGCATAGCAACGATACTAAGCGGGTTCGGCAATCGGCGACGGGCCGCGCGATCTGGCAGGAAGCGCGCGGGCCTCTTGGGGATGCTCATGCGGAGGATGAGCAGGGGCTTCGGTCCGAGCGCCCAAAGCCCACCCTGCAACGGCCGCGCCAGCGGCTCAGGGCCTCGCGGCACCGATACGCCGAGACCCTCGCATCATGACGCCTTCTACATGCGAAAGGCATGCGCAATTGGTAGCTTGCGCAAGTCAAGCGGCCGTTTCGACCGGGGTTCTGAGTCAGGGGTTCTGAAGCAGGGGCTCTGAGGCAGGGGCTCAAACCGGCATTGCGGGCTCGGTACACCGCTACCGCGCGTGCAGCCCAGACGCGGCGAGGCCCGCCCCGGCGCTGGAGCCTGGTCTCGCGCAGCGGTTTGGCCTCCTCCTGAGATTGCTTAGCGCATCGGGTTCAGCGCGTGCACCCCAGGTGGTGCATCGCAACCAGGGAGTGGGCGAAATCACCCTGCCCTCCCGGTCGGGGCGGCCGATGCCTCTGTCTTCCGCGCACCGGGGAACAGGTCTCCCCCACCCGATCAAGCTCCGCTATCAGGGCCGCGAGCGGCACCCAGTCTCGGCGCGATTCAGCCCGTGTCGATCCCGCCGTCCGCCCAACCCTCCGGCTCCATCGCGGCCTGTTTTAGATGAGCGCAGGTCCAGGCGGTCGCCGCTGCGAACGGCCTCGGGATGGACCGATCGACTGGCACAGCACATGCTGAGCGACTGGAGGCACATGGCCTGCGAGCCCTGCCCCGAAACCCGACCGATGGAGCCCGCGATGTCGACCTCGAAATTCCGGATGCCCTTTGGCGCCGAATGCCAAACCGATGGCAGCGTGCGCTTCCGTCTCTGGGCTCCTGCAGCCGATCAGGTCGTGCTTCGGCTCTTCGATGGCGATGAAGAACAAGACCTCAGGATGGACCCCGCGGGTGATGGCTGGCTCGAGCTGAGGACCGATCAGGCTCGGCCCGGGATGCGTTACGCCTTCCGCATCGCCGGCCGCATCGCCAGTGAGCGTGTCGACGGTCAACAGACCGTGCCGGACCCGGCCTCCCGCTTCCAGCCGAGCGGCGTTCACGGTCCCAGCGAGATCATCGAGCCCAATACCTTCCGCTGGCCCGACGGCGAGCCCTGGCGTGGCCGGCCCTGGGAGGAGGCAGTCTGCTACGAGCTGCACATCGGCACCTTCTCGGCCGAGGGCACCTTCGCCGGTGCCCTCAAGCGGCTGGACCAGCTCGCCGAGCTGGGCATCACGGCGCTGGAGCTGATGCCAGTGGCCGCGTTTCCGGGTCAGCGCAACTGGGGTTACGACGGGGTGCTGCCGTTCGCGCCCGATGCCAGCTATGGCCGCCCCGAGGACCTCAAGGCCCTGGTGCAGGCTGCTCATGACCGTGGCCTGATGATCCTGCTCGACGTCGTTTACAACCACTTCGGTCCTGAGGGCAACTACCTGCACCTCTTCGCGCCGCCGTTCTTCAACGAGCGGCACCAGACGCCCTGGGGGGCCGCGATCAACTTCGACGGACCCGATAGCCGCTCGGTGCGCGACTTCTTTATCCAGAATGCGCTCTATTGGCTCGAGGAATTCCGCTTCGACGGCCTGCGTCTCGATGCGGTGCACGCGATCGCGGACGATTCCGAGCCGGACATCCTCACCGAGCTCGCCGAGGCGGTTCAGGAGGGGCCCGGCAGGCGGCGTCAGGTGCATCTGGTGCTCGAGAACGAGCGCAATGGCTCGCGCTACCTGGCCAGGCGTCCGAGCGGCATGCCCTACTGGTATCAGGCGCAATGGAACGATGACTTCCATCACGCCGCCCATGTGCTGATGACCGGCGAGCAGGACGGCTACTACAGCGATTACACCTCCGAGCCAGCCCGGCTCCTTGCTCGCTGCCTTGCCGAAGGCTTCGCCTATCAGGGCGAGCCCTCAGCTTTCCGCGATGGCGCGCGGCGCGGCGAGCCCAGCGCGGGGCTTCCGCCCAGCGCCTTCATCAACCTGCTACAGAACCATGATCAGGTCGGCAATCGCGCCTTCGGCGAGCGCATCGCCACGCTCGCCTTTCCAGAGGCGTTGCGTGCGCTGAGCGCGGTGATGCTGCTGGCGCCCTCGCCGCCATTGCTGTTCATGGGCCAGGAATACATGACCGAGACCCCGTTCCTGTTCTTCTGCGACTTCGGTGACGATCTCGCCGACTCGGTTACCGATGGACGGCGCCGGGAATTCCAGCGCTTCGAGCGCTTCGCCGACCCGCAGGCACGCGAGTCCATCCCAGACCCGAACGACCCGTTGACCTTCGAACGCTGCCGGCTGCCTTGGGAGGCCCTCGAGCGTGATGCCCGGCACCGGGAGTGGCGGCACTTCCACCAGGAGCTGCTGCGGTTGCGCCACCGCGAGATCATCCCCCGGCTGGCGGGGATCGAACCGGGTCAGAGCCGTTTCGAGACCTTCGCGACCAGCGCCGTCCAGGTGCAGTGGCGGCTCGGCGACGGCGCCGTGCTGACCCTGACGGCGAATCTCAGCGACGCCGAGCGGTGCTGCGAGACGCTCGCACTGCCGCGGCCCGACGAGGCCCTCTTTCTGGAGCCGACCGGCCTCACCGAGGCGCTCGCTGAGCGGCGTCTACCGCCCTGGGCGGTCGCATGGCATCTCGACCGCGCGACCCAGCGCCAGACCCACCGCCAGACCCACCGCCAGACCCAACACCAGACTCAGCACCGGCCCGAGCCGGCTGAGGCAGCGGACCCGGCATCCGAGGCGAGCGAGCGATGAGCGCAAACCCGGAGCTCGAGCGCCTCTGCGCTCATTACGGCATCGCCGCCTCCTACGAGGATATCGAGGGACGCGTCCATCAGGCCGAGGACGGAACCCGGCGGGCGCTGCTGCAGGCGCTCGGGGTCGCCGCAGGTGATGTTGAGACCGAGGCGCGCAGCCTCGCGCAGGCGATCGACCAGGAATGGCAGCGCATGCTGGCCCCGGCCATCGTGCACCGCCAGGGCGATGAGGCACCGAGGCTCAGGCTGAGCCTGCCCGATCAGCCGCCGCTGACGACGGTGCGCCTCGTCCTCATCGAGGAATCGGGCGAGGCCGCCGAAGCCGAGCTTGATCTGGGCACGCTGCCGGTCGACGAGGAGCGCGAGATCGCCGGGCGCCGCTGGCAGCGCCGCACCCTCGCGGTGCCACCGCCAGCGGCTCTCGGATATCACCAGCTCAGGATCGAGGCGCCGGACAGGACGACCCTGGCTCAGATGCGCTTCATCGTCGCACCGCGTCGCTGCTGGCGGCCCGAGGAACAAGACCAGACTGAAGCGGTGCGCGACTGGGGCCTCGTGACCCAGCTTCCAGCCTTGCGATCTGCACACAACTGGGGTGTCGGCGATTTCACCGATCTGACTCGATTGGTCGAGATCGCCGCAGCCGCCGGCGCCGGCGCCGTCGGGCTGAGCCCGCTGCACGCGCTGTTCCTGACCCAGCCCGAGCGTTGTGATCCCTATGGCCCGTCGAGTCGGCGGTTCCTCAATCCCCTGCACATCGATGTCGAGGCCGTCGTCGCGCTGGCCGACTGCGAGGCCGCGCAGACATGGCTCGACAGCGACGAGTTCCAGGCACAGCTGCGTGCGCTGCGCAACGCGCCGCTGATCGATCATGCCGCGGTCACCGATGCCAAACTGAAGGCGCTCGCACTGCTGTTCCAACACTTTCAGCAGCATCATGCCGACCCTGAGGGACCGCATGCCGTCGCCTTCCAGGCCTTCTGCGATGAGCAGGGCGAGCCGTTGCAGCGCTTCGCGATCTACCAGGCACTGAGCGAGTATTTCGCGGACGCCGAGCAGGGCCAACTGAACGCGCACCAGTGGCCGACCGCCTATCATGACCCGCGCTCGGACGAGGTCGCGGCCTTTGCGCGCGCGCACGCCGAGCGCGTCGACTTCTTCGCCTGGCTGCAGTGGATCGCCCAGACCCAGGTCGAGTCCGCCGGTGCCCGTTGCGATGAGCTCGGCATGGCCCAGGGGCTGCTGCTGGACCTCGCCGTCGGCGCTGCGCCGGACGGCGCCGATCACTGGGTGCTGCCCGGGCTCTATCTCCAGGGTGTGCACGTCGGTGCGCCGCCGGATGATTTCAGCCCCAAGGGGCAGAATTGGGACGTCCTGGCCTGGCATCCGGGCGCATTGCGCGAGGCCGGCTACGAGCCGTTCGCGGCCGAGCTGCGCGCCAATATGCGCGCCGCCGGCGGTCTGCGCATCGATCACGTGATGGGGCTGATGCGGTTGTTCCTGATCCCGGAGGGGGCACCGCCGACGGCCGGCACCTATCTCGCCTACCCGCTCGACGAACTGCTCGGCGTGCTTGCGCTCGAGAGCGTCCGCAACCGCTGCATGATCATCGGTGAGGACCTGGGCACGGTGCCGGAGCTGATCCGCAAGGTGATCCCGGACTGGGGCATCCTCTCGACCCGGGTGCTCTACTTCGAGCATACCGAGGACGGAGGCTTCCTCGAGCCGGAGGGCTTCGAGCCGAACGCGATGGTCACCGCCGGCACCCATGATCTGCCACCCCTGGCCGGCTTCTGGCAGGGCATCGACATCGAGCAACGGCGCGAGCTCGATCTGTTCCCGACCGAGCAGGACTACGACGAGCGGCTGCTGCAGCGCACCCATGACCGCACCGCGCTGTTCCTGGCGCTCAAGCGCGAGGGGCTGCTGAGCGAGCAGGAGAGTGCGGACCCGGTGGACGTGCCGAGCCTCGGCTGCGAGCACCTCAGGGCGATCTATACCTACCTGGCGCGCACTGGCTCGCGGCTACTGCTCATCCAGACCGCCGACCTGCTCGCCGAGACCGAGCAGGTCAACCTGCCGGGCAGCGGCGACCGGTATCCGAACTGGCGCCGTCGTCAGCCGCTGCAGCTCGAGCATTGGCTGGAGCGCCCAGCGATCCAAGGTATGCTTGCAGCAATGCGGGCCGAGCGCGGCGTTTCCGTGCGCGGGCTCGCTACTGCTGAGCAACCGGAGCGCAGACCCCCTTTTAGCGCCGCATCCGGCTTGGCTGGAACCGGGAGGCCTCAGGCCAGTACCGAGCAAACCGGGAGCGAGCCGAGTGATGGGGCGCCGCTGCAGGCGGTGATCCCCCGAGCGACCTATCGGCTCCAGCTGCATGCGGACTTCGGCTTCATCGCAGCGGCCGAGCTGGTGCCCTATCTTGCCGCGCTCGGCATCAGCCATTGCTATTTCTCGCCCTATCTGAAGGCCCGTCCGGGCAGTACCCATGGCTATGACGTCGTCGACCATGGTCAGCTCAATCCGGAACTCGGTAGCCAGGCCGACTACGATCGGTTGTGCGCGACACTGGAGGCACACGGCATGGGTCAGATCCTGGACCTGGTGCCGAATCACGTCGGCATCATGGGCGGCGAGAACCCCTGGTGGCTCGACGTGCTCGAGAACGGACCCGCTTCGGCTCATGCCGAGTTCTTCGATATCGACTGGCAGCCCCTGAAGCAAGAACTGCACGGCAAGGTCCTGGTGCCGGTGCTCGGCGATCATTATGGCGACCTGCTCGATCGTGGCGAGCTGAAGCTGGTGTTCGCCGAAGGCGCCTTCCGGGTCGACTACTACGAGCATCGTTTCCCGATCGATCCCCGCGAGTATCCGCGCATCCTCGAGCCCGGTCTGGCATCGCTGCGTGAGCGGCTCGAACCCGATGATCCGGCGCTTGCAGGCTTCGAGAGCCTGGTCACCGCCTTCGCTAACCTGCCGCCGCGCGATGCGCTCGACAACGCCTCCCTCACCGAGCGCTATCGCGACAAGACGCTGCATCAGGAGCGTCTGGCGGAGCTTTGCCAGTCCAACGCCGACCTGCAGCGCTACGTCAAAGACTGCTTACAGGAATACAACGGCGGCGAAGGCTATCCCGCCGACGCCGAGCGGCTGCATGCGCTGTTGGAGGCGCAGGCCTATCGGCTCGCCCATTGGCGCGTCGCGGCCGATGAGATCAACTATCGACGCTTCTTCGATATCAATGATCTGGCTGCGCTGCGCATGGAGAACCCACAGGCGTTCGACGCCACCCACGAGCTGGTGCTGCAATGGATCAGCGAGGGTCGGCTGCAGGGGCTGCGCATCGACCATCCGGACGGTCTATTCGATCCGGCCGCCTATTTTCGCCGGCTTCAGCAGCGCGCCGCGATGGCCCTGCATCCGCAACGCAGGCCGATGCAAGCCGATCGGCCGCTGTACCTGGCTGCCGAGAAGATCCTGGTCGGCGACGAGCGGTTGCGCGATGACTGGCCCGTGCACGGGACCACCGGGTACGACTTCGCCACCCTGAGTGACGCCCTGTTCATCGACGCCGATGGTGAGGCGGCGCTCGATCGTGGCTACCAAGACTTCGTCGGCCATGATCCTGTCTCGGGAGGGCGCTATGAGGACGAGGTCTATGCGGCCAAGCGGCTGGTGATGAAGAACCTGCTGTCCAGCGAGCTGCACGTGCTCGCGAGCGAGGCAGCACGGATCGCCGAACTGGACCCGCACACCCGTGACTACACGCTCGATTCGCTGCGCAGTGCGCTGATGGAGGTCGTCGCCTGCTTCCCGGTCTATCGCACCTACGTCACCGAGCAGGGGGTCTCGACGGCCGATCGCAACCAGGTGCTCAAGGCGGTTGCAGAGGCCCGGCGGCGCAGCCGCATGCCGGACCGCTCGGTGTTCGAGTACGTCCGCGACCTGCTGCTGACCGAGATCGCCGCCGGCAAGCCGGAGCCATACCGCGAACGCGTGCTGCGCCTGGCGATGAAGTTCCAGCAGTACACCAGCCCGGTCACTGCCAAGGGCGTCGAGGACACCGCGTTCTACCGCTGGCATCGGCTCAGCTCGCTGAACGAGGTCGGCGGCAATCCCGAGCGCTTCGGCCTCTCGGTCGACAGTTTCCATCGGGCCAACATAAGGCGCCAGGCGCACTGGCCGCATGCGATGCTGGCCGGGTCGACCCATGACAGCAAGCGCTCCGAGGACGTTCGAGCGCGCTTGCATCTGCTCTCCGAGATACCGCAGGCCTGGCGCGAGCACGTCGAGCGCTGGGCGCGGCTGAACCGGCGTCTTCGCCGCAGCGGTGCCGATGGCGACGAAGCCCCGGCCGAAGGCAGGACCTGGCCCGACGCCAATACCGAATACCTGTTCTATCAGAGCCTGCTCGGCGTCTGGCCGCTCGAGACACCGGACGACGACGACTGGCAGCGCCTCAAGACGCGGGTCCAGGGCTACATGGGCAAGGCGGTCAAGGAGGCCAAGGTCCATACGGCTTGGACCAACGCCGACGCCGATTACGAGGCGGCCCTTGCAGCCTTCATCGATGCCGTGCTCGATCGCGAGCGCAGCAGCGTCTTCTTCGAGGATTTTATCCCATTCCAACAGCGCGTCGCCCAGCTCGGGCTGCTCAACAGCCTGTCGCAGACCCTCCTTCGGCTGACCTGCCCAGGACTGCCGGATATCTACCAAGGCTGCGAGCTGTGGGATTTCAGCCTGGTCGATCCGGACAACCGCCGGCCGGTGGAGTTCGAGCGGCGCCGTCAGTGGCTGCAGGCGCTCGAGCGTGCAGAGCAGTCCGCCGAGGCGCAAGGTCGGCCGGCGGATGCGCCGACCGAGCAGAAGCAGGCCCCGGAGATGCTGTACGAGCATCTCAGCGACGGTCGCGCCAAGCTGTATCTGATCCGCCGAACCCTGCAGCTGCGCAAACAGATGCCGGATCTCTTCACTGACGGCGAGTACTCGCCGCTCGCCGTCGAGGGACCGCTCGCGGAACGCCTCTGCGTCTTCAGCCGCAGTCATCAGGGCCAGTCCGTCGTCGTCGTGGTCCCGCGCCTGCTGGCGGGCCTGACCGAGCTGGCCGGTGACAGCGGCGACGGAATCGATCGCAATCCGGAGGGTGAGGCCGCCGAAGCGGGCGCTGATTCGCGCGCCGGGTCGCGCACCGGGTCGCGCACTGGGTCGCATTCTGGGTCGGATTCTGGGGCAGGCGCCGAGTTGGCGGCCGACGAGGTCGGCACCCGCGCAGCCCCGGCCGCGATCGACCCGCTGCAAGACCCGGGCTGGGACGAGACCTGGATCGCGATCCCGGCCGCGCGACTCGAGGACGCGCTGAGCGGCGCCGACGGCAGCGCGCAGCAACCGCTCGAGACCGAGCAGCGGGCGGGGCGGCAGATGCTGCGCGCCAGCGCGGTGCTGCGCCGCTTCCCGGTCGGGCTGCTTCGGACCACCGCACTCTGAGGGCCTTTGCAGCGCCTGGGACAGCGTCGCAGCACAGGTTGCGAGCGCGCCAAGCCATCCTGGACACGCCCATCTGAAGACGCTTATCTGAAAACGCTTATCTGAATACGCCTAGGACGCGCCGAGATGCCATCGAAGCAAACCTCTTCTTTCACCCCGGGGCCACGGATCTACAACCTGTTCCCGACGCTACTCGGCCCGGTCGAGCGCTGGACGGAGCAGCTGCCCGAGATCGCGCGGATGGGATTCGATTGGGTGTTCGTGAACCCGTTTCACCTGCCCGGCGAGTCGGGCAGCCTCTACGCCGTCAAGGACTACTACCGGCTGCATCCGGCCCTCCGCGGCAGCGGTGGCGACGACGGTGACGGCGACCGCACCGACGACGAGCGGCTGCGGGCATTCACCGACGCGGCGAGCCAAGCCGGACTCGCGGTGATGATGGACCTGGTCGTCAACCATACCGCGATCGATTCCGACCTGGTCCAAGCGCACCCGGAGTGGTACGTCCACGACGACGATGGCTCGGTCCACTCCCCTTCCGCGACCGATCTGGACGACCCTGAGATCGTGACGGTCTGGGAGGATCTCGCGCAGCTCGACTACAGCAGGCGCCCCGAGCGCGAGGCGATGATCGACTACTTCTCCGAGGTCATCCGCCATTACACCGCGCTGGGCTTCCGCGGCTTTCGCTGTGATGCCGCCTATCAGCTTCCCGGTAAGGTCTGGCAGACGCTGATCGGCCGCGCCCGGGAGTCGGCACCCGAGACCCGGTTCTTCGCCGAGACCCTTGGCGCGCCGCCGGCTGATATCGAGCAGTTGCGTCCTGCTGGCTTCGACTATCTGTTCAACAGCGCCAAGTGGTGGGATTTTCGCGCCGACTGGCTACTCGACCAGTATCACCGCTTCCGGGACCTGGCCCCATCGATCGCCTTTCCGGAGAGTCACGATACCGCCCGGCTGGCCGAAGAGTCCGGTGGCGATAGCCAGGAGTCGCGCTTCTGGTACCTGTTTTCGACGGCCTTTTCGACCGGCGTGATGATGCCCATCGGTTATGAGCTCGGCTTCCGGCGGCGGCTGCACGTGGTCGAGACCCGCCCCGAGCACTGGGAGGAAGCGAGCTTCGATATCCGCGATTTCATCGGCCGCGTCAACGCGCTCAAGGCCGAGTTTTCGGTACTGAGTGAAGAAGGTCCACAGCACCGCTTCACCGAAGTCGAGGAGCCGGTGGTCGGTCTATTGCGCTGTTCGCAACGGCAGGCACAGCGCAGCGCAGTGCTGATCAATCCGGATCCGGAGAGCATCCAGGAGTATGGGCGCGACCAGCTTGCCGAGGTCCTCGGCTGCGGTCTGTATCAGCTCAACGAGATCACCCCGACAACCGGCGACGAGACCGCTGCGGACCGCACTGGGCCGATGATCGAGCTGGCGCCGCGCAGTCTGCGCCTGTTCATCATCGATGACTGATGTGTCCCACGACTGATGCAGAAGCACGGCAGCTCCTCAGACGCGAGCAAGGACGAGCAAACCACCACAGGCAAGGATAGACTTCAAGCCCTCAGGTGGCGCTGTCCACCCCTCGAGCTAGCTGCCCAGGAGGCCCCGAATGACCAAGACCCCGCCGACCCCCTTCTAC